>NZ_CP022754.1:4527500-5127500 GCF_002257605.1 Parabacteroides sp. CT06
TGTATCGCAAACAGCTAGTGATCATCGTTTACTGCGTGGACTACCAGGGTATCTAATCCTGTTTGATCCCCACGCTTTCGTGCATCAGCGTCAGTAATGGCTTGGCAGGCTGCCTTCGCAATCGGGGTTCTGCGTGATATCTAAGCATTTCACCGCTACACCACGCATTCCGCCTGCCTCAAACATACTCAAGCCCCCCAGTTTCAACGGCAATTCTATGGTTGAGCCACAGACTTTCACCGCTGACTTAAAAGGCCGCCTACGCACCCTTTAAACCCAATAAATCCGGATAACGCTCGGATCCTCCGTATTACCGCGGCTGCTGGCACGGAGTTAGCCGATCCTTATTCATAAGGTACATACAAAATAGGACACGTCCCACACTTTATTCCCTTATAAAAGAGGTTTACGATCCATAGAACCTTCATCCCTCACGCGACTTGGCTGGTTCAGGCTTACGCCCATTGACCAATATTCCTCACTGCTGCCTCCCGTAGGAGTTTGGTCCGTGTCTCAGTACCAATGTGGGGGACCTTCCTCTCAGAACCCCTATCCATCGTCGGTTTGGTGGGCCGTTACCCCGCCAACTGCCTAATGGAACGCATGCCTATCTATCAGCGATGAATCTTTAGCAAATATCCCCATGCGGGGCCCCTGCTTCATGCGGTATTAGTCCGACTTTCGCCGGGTTATCCCCCTCTGATAGGTAAGTTGCATACGCGTTACTCACCCGTGCGCCGGTCGCCGGCGGGTATTGCTACCCCCGCTGCCCCTCGACTTGCATGTGTTAAGCCTGTCGCTAGCGTTCATCCTGAGCCAGGATCAAACTCTTCGTTGTTTAAATTGTTTTATCATATCCTCGCTCCGGAATCCGTTTATCGTAGTCCAAAGTCATACTTCTATTGACGGTATCGATCCGGAAAATTTCTTTTCCTAATACTTGTACTACTTGTTGAATTATGCAAATCTCTCAAAGAACCCTCTCGCTATCGTTTCTCGATTGCGGCTGCAAAGGTAAGGACTTTTTCTTAACCTCCAAATTTTTCGATGAAAAATTTTCAAGTTTTTTTTCTCAAGCCGATCTCCGGGCGGTTGGAAATTATCGCTTGGCCTAGCCAACCTCATCCCCTACCCAAGGATACCTCCACGTTTCCATCATTTCTGAAGCGCCGTTCTCTCTCGAATGCGGGTGCAAAAGTAATGCTATAAAACATACGGTCCAAATTTATCGGGCATTATTTTTCAAGTTTTTTACGGCAACGGATATCGGGTACATTATAATATAGCACACGCAAAAATACCGACTACTCACGTAAACGATATAGCCGGTACCCTTGCCATCATAGCGGCAATACTGTGCCACTACGATGGCACGGCCCTGCCACACGGATGGCACAGCGTTGCCACTGTGATGGCACGACCGTGCCAAAGGCGATAAATAAACTGGCACTGCAAACAATTGATAAACAAATATATGCTAGCATGAAAATTTCCCCAGAGGAGACATCTAAAAGACAGGAGACTTTATCTTTTATCTAGATATCTAAAGACAGAATAAAAATCTGCCGTTTTTTTTCATATATTTGAGGTCTCATCTAAATATAAACAAATAATGAAGCACTTGAGTTCCTCTATTTTATTGGGGCTTGGCTTGTTTTCCTTCTTCTCCTGTAAAGAAGCGACAGCGCCCGCCCCTATCCTGCCCGTTCCCACGCCGGCACAAGTTGAATGGCATAAGATGGAAACATATGCCTTTGTCCATTTCGGATTAAATACGTTCAATGATCTGGAATGGGGTTACGGAAACACTCCCGCCTCCACATTCAATCCAACGGATCTGGATTGCGATCAATGGGCGCAAACAATCAAAGCCGCCGGATTGAAAGGCGTAATCTTAACCACCAAGCATCACGACGGTTTCTGTCTATGGCCTACCGCCACAACCGAATATAGCGTAAAGAATTCTCCTTGGAAAGATGGCAAAGGGGATATGGTAAAAGAACTATCCGACGCTTGTAAGAAACACGGGCTGAAATTCGGTGTCTATCTCTCCCCTTGGGACAGAAACAGTGAGAACTACGGACAACCGGGATATGTAGAGAAATTCCATGCCCAATTACATGAATTAGTCTCCAACTATGGCCCGTTGTTCGAATACTGGTTTGATGGGGCAAACGGTGGCAATGGCTGGTATGGCGGCACAAATGAAACCCGTGCTATAGACGCCAAGACCTATTATCAATATGAGCGGGCACGCGACACGATCAAGGCGCACCACCCGGACATCATGGTTTTCGGAGGGACAGTACCCGATATCCGCTGGATCGGTAACGAGGAAGGTTGGGCCGGTGATACCCAATGGAGCATCTTCGCCCCGGAACCCTCCATGCCTACTTTCCAACAGAGTGTATGGGGAGATGAGAACGGACCGATGTGGCTAGGTGGAGAATGCGATGTATCTATCCGTCCGGGATGGTTCTATCACTCCCGGGAAGATCACCAAGTCAAGTCGCTGGCAAAATTAGTCGATCTTTATTACCGAAGCGTCGGGCATAACGCCAATTTCCTATTGAACTTCCCCGTAGCGTTGAACGGAAAAATAAGTCCGGTAGACTCCGCCCGTGCCGTACAATGGTATCAAACCATCCAAAATGACTTTAAGGAGAATCTTTTGAAAGGATGTTACGTACAAGCGAGCAATAAAAGAGGACGTAATTTTAGTCCCAATAAGGCAGTAGATGGGGATTGGGATACCTATTGGGCTACGGACGATGGCGTAACCAGTGGTTCATTGACTTTCACGTTAACCCATCCTACCGATGTAAACCGCTTGGTCATACAAGAATATATCCCATTAGGACAACGAGTACGCTCGTTCAATATCGAACTCGAGCAAGAGGGTAAATGGATTCCGGCACAGACCGTGGATTCTACGACAACTGTCGGCTATAAACGAATTGTCCGTTTCCAGACCGAGAAAGCGGAGAAGATACGCATCAACTTCACGGATGCCCGCGGACCGCTTTGTATCAATAACGTGGAGGCATACCTTGCCCCCGCCTTGGTGACCGAGCCAACGATTGCCCGTAATATCAATGACGAGGTAACCATACAGGCCGGGGATAAAGGCTCCGAGGTTCATTATACCACCGACGGCTCAGATCCGACCAAGGACTCACCGCTTTATCAGGCGCCATTCGCTTTCGCTCAAAAAGGAACTGTCAAGGCGATTGCCTATGATCCGACTTTCGATACAGTCAGTCCGGTTTCCGCGCAAACGTTCGATATTCCAGCTTGTGATTACACGATCGTATCACCGAAAGATGAGAAAACCAGCCTGATCCTAGACGGAAACGGCTACACGACCTACTATTTGCCACAAGGGAAACAAGAGTTAGTCGTACAATTAGCGAAAGAAATGCCTATATCCGGATTCCGCTACACCCCGAACCAAGGACGTGACGCAAGCGGTCATATCTCCAACTATCAATTATATATTAATGGAAAGAAGGTGGCCGAAGGCGAATTCTCCAATATCAAGGCTAACCCGATCGAGCAAGTCGTACATTTCCCAATAACGAAAGGTAACCAAATCCGTTTGGTCGCAACCCGTATCGTAGATAATAAAAAGCAAGCGGGTATCGGTGAATTCTCGGTAATTACGGAAAAATAAAGAATATCTAATAAAAGCAGAAGGGACCGCCTCGAAAACCTAATTTCCCGAGGCGGTCCCTTTTTATTTATTCATCGATCCTTTATTTATCCTTGAAGGTATCGGTTCATTTGTTTATACACGGCACGTATATCCAACGGCTTAGATATATGAGCATTCATACCGGCTTCCCTACTTTTCTGCACATCCTCAGCGAAGGCGTTGGCTGTCATAGCGAAGATAGGAACCTTTTGAGCATCAGAACGCCCTAATGCCCGGATACATCGGGTAGCCTCATAGCCATCCATATGAGGCATCTGCACATCCATCAATATCAAATCATAATATCCTTCGGCAGATTCCTTAAACATCTCTACGGCCTGTACCCCGTCCTCAGCGCTCTCCACCGACGCACCGGTAACTCCGATCAATTCCTCCGCTATCTCCCGGTTAAGCTCATTGTCCTCAACCAATAAGATCCGTTTACCTTTGAAGTCATAATCAACAGCATAACAATCCTTCGCAAGGTCATTCCTCCCATTAATATCGGAAAAACGAGTGGGTTTACCCGATTCCTTTATTTTGCCGAAAGGCAGATCAACGGTGAATGTACTGCCACTCCCCTGCACGCTCGTCACATGTATGCCACCACCCATCAACCCTGTGAAACGCTTAACGATAGAAAGCCCTAATCCTGTACCTCCATATTTATAAGTAACATCCACATTTTCCTGTTCGAACGATTCGAAGATTTTATCATAGTTCTCCTCGGCTATACCACATCCCGTATCGATTACCTCGAAACGAAGGTAAACATTCTCTTGATCCTCACCTGTTTTAGATACCCGAAGTTTAATCATTCCCTTGGCCGGCGTAAATTTCAGCGCATTCGATAACAGGTTGGAGAGAACTTGATTCAAGCGCAAGGAGTCTCCTATAATCTGTACTTCCAGATCACTAGCCAATATCGTCTCATAGCTGATCCCTTTACTCTTGGCCTGCTCGCCATACAGATTTTCAAAGTCCTGCAAGAATGCCCGGAAATTAAAGCTCTCATGTCGAAGTTCCACTTTTCCGCTTTCTATCTTCGACATATCCAGCACGTCGTTAATGAGAGCGAGAAGATGCTTGGAAGACATGATTACTTTCTCAAGACAATCCTTTATCTTATCGGTATTATCTATGTTTTGCATAGCGATAGTACTCATACCTACAATTCCGTTCATCGGCGTACGGATCTCATGACTCATCCGGGAAAGAAACTCGCTCTTCGCCAAGTTAGCCGCCTCAGCCCGTTTCAGGTTGCCCTGTATCACGGTCGCTTTCATCCGGGCCCCTATAGCCAGCAGTAATGCCGTAAATAGCACCGACAGGACAAACATCACGATAAACATAAATTGTAAGGGATTCGCATATATAAAGTCCGTAAGAGAGAATTCATTCACGCCGATAGATTCCAGATTCCGATTGCGTATAACAGTCCTCTCGGACTCAGAAAGATTATTGATCGCCTTGTTGAGTACGGTTAATAAATCCGGGTCAACCGGGGTAGGTAACGCAAAACTTATCGCACTCTGATCATTGACCAATGTCACAGGAGCAAGATTGGTGAAATGATAACGCGAAATATCCTGTTCCATTTTAGAGGACAATCCATAGATAAAATCAGCCTCTCCGCTATTGACAGCGGCTAATGCCTCCTTAATGCCCGGATAGGACCGAATCTTCTCCGCAGATATGCCACTTGGAAATCGCTGACTTTCCACCAAAGCACCAACCAAACCCGGAGCGGGATAACTACAGGCTTTATTGCGTACTATGATATTGTTCGCACTCACATAAGAGGCTGAAAGCGCAAGCCCTAGCTGGGCCGCATCGTTCTCATCTCCCAAGAAAAAACCTAAGATATCGGCATCCCCTTGCTGTATCAAACGGATCGCATCAGCATAATTTTTCGCATATACATACGAGAATCGTAGCCCTGTGAAACTTTTAATCTCATCCAGTACATCCGCCATGATACCCGTATGGTTCTTCAGCGGCGTTTCTTTACAATACAAAGGATACCAATTCTCAGGTACGGCTACCGTGATCGTTTTCCTCTCATTGACATACTCCAGATCCCGGTCGCTCAGTTGGATGTTTACGAGCCGGTCTGGGAAATTAACGGCATAACGTTCCGCCGCAAAATTAGGATTGGCATCCAATATCCGTTCCAAAGCCATATTCAAACCATCCAAGACTTCTTTATTACCCGGATTGGTCACGATATAATAAGGCTGAGAGTCATATGCCACGACTACACGGACAGAATCGCTAATATGGGCAACATTATTTAGTAACAAATCGATCTCACCTTTAGCCAGATAGGGATATAACCCGATTTTCCCCACCATATCTTCCTGTTTGTAATATCGGATATTACAATACAATCCGTTGATAGCCATAAACTCTTTGAGACGGCGAATGTTCTCCCTTGCATTCTCATACACACCGATGGTTTTACCATTCATACTCTCCAAATCATAACTATGGATAGAGCGATCATCAGATCGGGCAAGTAATAATGAACGGCTATATCCCATATTATAGTTCGGATAAGCATAATATTTCTCTAAAGCGGGTATATAATAGTTTCCACCCATCAACTCGTACTTACCCTCAACAAATTCATTCAACATAGCCGGTCCCTTCGTATCTATGTACTCGTATTCCCAACCGGTATATTTGGCGATCTCATTGAGATAGTCTACGAGCATACCATGATGAGTACCATCTTCGGCCGTCCAACTCATGCCATCTACCTGCGGAAAGGCAACCCTAAGTACACGTTTTTCACTTGTCTGCGCTAACACAGACAAATTAAACGCTAGCATTATAAATACTAACAAACCTATAGCTATACCATGACTCACATATCTCTGAAGTAAGTTCATTATAATGTATATCTTTTATTACCGGCTTTTCCGATGATAACAACCCCTATAACCCTCCGCAAAACAACTGTTTATTTTGGATGTACGCAAATATACTACTTTTTATATCACAGCGGATTATAAAATAATTGATTTTTAAGAGAAGATACTATAAAAACAGAAGGGACCGCCTCGAAGGTAAAACACCTCGAGGCAGTCCCTTTCCTAAATCCCAACAAACTTTTATCCCATCGAACTATTGATTACCTGTGTGGTTTTCTCAAAACTCTTCCTTAAGACCTCCTTTACATCCATGGTTTCCCAATATCCCTTATTAAAAAGCTCTACGGATAACCCACCCCGGAAACCGGAGTCGTATAGCAAAGGAAGTACTTTATTAAACGGGCAAATACCATCTCCCGGAAACACCCGATCCGAATCTCTCAACTCCGTACGAGGAGGCAACTCCGGATAATCGTTGATATGAAAAACCGGAAGGATCTTCCCATTTATCAAGCGTAAACTATCAAAACTATTTCCTCCTCTGTACAAATGGTAGAAATCCAATAAGACGGAAGCCCGCGAATGCCCGGAGGCGATCGCTATCGCCATGGTATCCGATAATTGATTCAGAACCCCGGCCCCCCATAGTTCCAATATCGGAGTGACACCCATCTCATCCCCTAAATCCAGTATCGCCCGATAGCGTTCGGAATACTCCGGCAACCGTGTACGATCCAATTGAGTAACTCCTTGAGCAGGAGCGGCGATAAATTTACCGCCCAATCCCGCTACCATCTCCATATCATGCCGCATTTGGTTTAGCCCTTCCTTCCGTTTCGAAGGATCATCGGCAAACCACGAGGCAAAACCGATCATATTCTCCAATAAAAGTCCGGAGCCTTCCAGCTGACGCCTGAGTGTCTCATAAGTTCCCCCTTGCTTTACGAACGCATCCACATCACGGGTCCATAACTCAATTCCCTCAAAACCAGCCTCGGCACATAAATCAATCTGTTTTTGAACAGGAAGTTTATAACCCGCTATCGTAGAGACATTGAGACAGACACGGAAAGGACGTTTCGAAGAGGATGCTTCGGGTGATGGCTCCTCTTTTTTCTTCGGAGCGCAAGAAGCCAAGCCTGCGAACGTACTGCCCAAAACCGCCAAACCGGTAGTCCGAAGCATATTACGTCTTGAAATCTTTTTCTCAAGCATAACACTCTCGTTTTAAATTAAACCTCCAAAGATTTACGGGCCTCCCGGTCCGGATCATTCCGAGCCTCACACGTATTATTCAAGATCATCACCTCTCCATTTTCTTCCGTGTATTTCGGCCAAGCGGGTAACTCTCCTCCGTTCGGATCTCCTGTCCGCATGAAATTCAACAAAGCGCCAGACATCTTATCTGACAACGCACGAGGTACCTTACCTCCACCCGTATGGGTAAACATCCGATCCGTATTTTTAAACCAGAAACAGATATCCGAGCAATGGAACGCACGCATACGGTTATTAAACAAGGGCGGACACCAGCCAAACCAAGCTACATACACAGGCTGGCCTTGCTTTAATTTTGCGTTAGCCGCCTCAACCACTCGTTGACGGGAAGACAAAATCATCGCCCAAAGCTCCATCGGAGTCTTATCCGGGAAATTCTTGGCGAAAGCCTTCACGATCGATTCCGCTTTATCACCATATTGACTTCTCAGTTTCTCGATCACACCGTCTTGAGTGATTTTTTCCAAGGCCGCATCCACCCTGTTCGGGTTCCATTCATGGAAAGTCGTACAGAATATCATCGGGACGACAGGAGACTCCAAATGGCTCTCACCGGAGTAGAATACACCGGCCGGAATATTCCGGTCATCAGCAACAGGGCCAAAAGTCCGTCTCATGCTAATCCCTTGATCTTCCCAGCACTTTTTACAAGCCCTATCCGCTATATCCAAATATTCCCGCCAAGGTATTCTTTGCAATTTATCCAGTTGGGAAGCGGTCAGCCCCGCTTCTCTCAAAATATATTCTCCCACCTTCCGGGTCATCACCTGATCGGAAGCTCCTACCGTAGATCCACTTAAAGCCACGGCTCTATGGATCAAACCTTTTGCCGCCGGCATAGCGGCTACTGTACAGACCTTAGAACCTCCTCCGGATTGTCCCATAACCGTTACGTTCCCGGGATCTCCACCGAAATTGGCGATATTATCATGAACCCATCGCAAGGCGGCAATAATATCTAACATCCCCACGTTTCCGGAATCCTTATACGCTTCTCCACCAACACCAGATAAGTCAGAGAAGCCAATCGGCCCCAACCGATGATTAATGGAACAGAATACGATATCTCCTTCCCGGCTTATATTCTCTCCATGATATCCATCCTGCTCGATCCCACTACCATTTGTAAAACCGCCGCCATGCAGCCACACCAATACGGGACGTTTCTTACCATCCGCAATGCCCGGTGTCCATACATTTAAATATAAGCAATCCTCACTCACATCCCAGTAGTTCCAATGATCGGCAAAAGTTCCGTAATTATTGGGCCACCGGTTCTCCATACGTTGCGGCGCCGTATTCCCATAAAAAACCGCAGGTCTCACATCTGTCCACGGCTCTGGTTTTTGGGGAGGCATAAAGCGATTTTTTCCCGACGTATCAGCCCCATAAGGAACTCCCAAGAACGTATATACATGATTCAGCAGATATCCCTGCACCTTCCCATACTCTGTCTGGGCGATGGCGATATCGTCACCGATAAATAAAAACTGTCCATCCTCTCCTTCCTTGACGTTTTGTTTAAGGGAGGAATCCCCGGACGGGGCACATGAGGAAGCCGTTACCAAGCTTCCCATGCTTAAAGAGGCTGTGCCCAGTCCTAGGTTTTTCACGAATTGTCGTCTATCCATATGCATAAAAACACAACTATTAATATCCCGGATTCTGTTTCCAAGATTGGTTTTTCGTAATCTGATCGTATGGTATCGGGAATAAATCACGCGAATTATTATTCAAGGCTTCCTTAAATGTCCAGCTACCTTTAGCGAACTTATCCCAACGAACCAAGTCTTGACGACGCCAACCTTCCCAAGCAAATTCACGGCCACGTTCATTGATCAACTCATCCAACGTTAATGTTTCCGGAGTATACACAGGCTGATTTGCCCTTTCACGTATTAACTGGAATGCAGGTTCCGCACACAAAGCTGATAAAGTAGCGGCATTACCACCTCTCAAAATAGCTTCAGCCTTCATATAATAGATATCAGCTAAACGATATAAAACAAAATCATTGTTCATATTACCAGTCATACCCAACTCATATTCATACTTCTGAATACGAGCGCCTTCCCAACGATAAGCGGCATTAATAGAAGATACCTCAATAGTCAATTCCAATTGTTTTCCCGGATTATCACCATCCTCAACAGGCTCGCCCGTGACCTTATCATAAATCAAACCGTAAATAAAAGTCGCCTTTTTCCGGGTATCGTCATCTTTATATAAAGCAAGGAAGTCCGGAGTAGCGCAACCTCCATTCCAACCGCCCACATTTATACCCCACATCTGGCGAGACTTGGGATGTCCGGAGAATTTATGGAAATGAAACTCGTAGTCTCCATTTGAATTGATACCATTTTGCATCGGTACCACGAAAATATTTTCTTTACAAGACTCATTCGCCACTTTAAATGGAGCGGAGAAATCAGATACGACCTCATAATATCCGGAGTTAATCACTTTATCGCAATACTCTATCACTTTATTCATATCGTCCTTATCATAAGAAGAGGCCCCTTTGAACACCTTAGCGTTCAAATATAGTTTTGCCAACATCGTATAAGCCATCGATTTCGTACATCTTCCATAATTCTCGGCAGACGGAGCGTCATCCAAATATTCCATATTATCTAAGATACAATCTACGACTTTCTGATAAAGCTCAGGACGGCTTGTCTGAGGAGAAGCCGTGATTTCACTCTCATACGTGTCGATATAAGGAACGTTCCCGAATAAATCCAGTAAGATAGAATAATAGAAACATCTCAAGATAACAGTCTCCGCACGATATTTATTATAGATATCGACATCCATCTCCTCTTTATATGTATCCAAGTCGTAAACCACACGGTTACATGTCGTTATTCCAGAAAATACGGAAATCCACACATTATTCAATGCATCCAGATTGTATTGCCATTGATGACGATGGAAATCCTGCCATACCCCTCCGTCATACCAGTCATTACCCGGCGCACGAGTCGGAACAACACATTCATCCGAGGAAACAGTCTGCAACCCCCATACTCCCCAGTGATTCTGATAAGCCTGCAATTCCGCATAGGCAGCACCTACCGCTTGCGGAATCAAAGAAGGATCCGCATAAAAGTCATTTGAGACCATTTGTCCCGTCGTATCTTCATCCATATCCGTACAAGAAGGAGCGATAACCAAGAAACAAATCATTGACACTATATATATTAAACTATATTTTTTCATAACCTTCGATATTTAGAGTATCCATTAAAACGTAACATTCAAACCAAGAATAAAAGAACGACTAGCCGGATAATAACGAGTCCTCTCAATACCCATATTATCTAATCCTACCATATCAACCTCCGGGTCGATACCCTTATAGCCTGTGATCGTAAACAAGTTCTGACCAGTCAAGTACAAACGTAAGTTTTGCATGAAACCTAATTTCTTCACCGGCACATTATAACCCAATGTGATATTGTCCAACTTCACAAAAGAACCATCCTCCAAATAATAACTAGAGGCTTGAGCCGCATCTTGCAAAGGGATATCCATTACCGAAGCCAACATATTCTTCTCCTTTCCAGCCACATTCCGATTCTCCAATGCCATACGGCTTACATTATATACATCATTGCCTACGACAGCACGGAATGTAAACGATAAATCGAAGTCACGATATTTAAACTCGTTAGTCCATCCTGCAATAAAATCAGGTTGCGCATTACCTACGATCTCACGATCCTCATTATATGTAAAGTCACCACTACCATCGACATCCTTGAATTTCCATTTACCATCTTCCGTAAATCCCTCGAATACCGGCAAATAAAAATCACCGACCTTGCCACCCGGGACCAAACGAATCAATGGAGTCGAGTTCATACCTCCTAAATCACCATCCGACAAATAACCGGTCTCAATCCAGTCAGTCTGGAAAGTCTCATTACTTAATTTGTCCAATTTATTCGTGTTAAATGAGAAGTTAATAGAACTAGTCCATGAGAAGTTCTTATTCTGCACCGGGGTTCCGGAAACAGAGAATTCCAGACCTTTACTTGTAGCGTCGCCAACATTCGCCAACATAGAAGAATATTGATAAGGAGGAGTCGGAACCTTATATTTATACAACAAATCTGAAACCTTACGGGTATACAAATCAACGGTCACGTTCAAGCGGTTATTCAACGCTGCAAAATCAACACCTAGATTCCATTCGCCTTTCCGCTCCCATTTCAAATCCGGATTCTGGTTCTGTGTCGGCCCATAAGCATTGATCCATTGTTTAGAAGTATGATCATAAAAACGGCCTACCACTCCCATCATTGACAAAGACAAATAATTATCTGAAGGCATATTTCCTGTCACGCCATATCCCAAGCGCAATTTCAAATCGTTAATCCAGCTAGCGCTTTCCATAAAAGCCTCATTACCGATAGACCAACCGACACTTACCGCAGGGAAAGTTCCCCATTTATAATCCGCACCTAAACGAGTAGAACCCTCACGTCGTACAGACGCTGATAACAAGTAACGATTTCCCCAGTTATAATTTACACGGCCGAAGAACGAAACCAAATTATCTTGGGAAACCGAACCATCCATCATGCTTTGGCTAGGATTATTAATCAAGTTACTACCCGCACCCAAATTATAGTAAGAATATACATCCGAATCAAAATTCGAGTTATTCATACCAAATGATTCCCAATAGTTATGCTCATAGGTATACCCACCTAATACCACCAAATGGTGTTCTCCAAAAGATTTTACATAGTCGATCGTCGTCTCCAGTGTTTTATTAAAACGAGTATTAAAACTCCGAGACGCTGACCCGAAACTAGAAGTGTTAAATACCTCTCGTGAGGTATAAGTACCCTTATTTATATCAGAGTATTTCAATGAGCCAAAAGCTTGCGCACGAAGTCCTTCCAAAATGTTCCAAGTTACACGAGCAGACCCTTGGAAAAGTCCGCCTTTTGTACGACGGTCACGCTGCATAATATAAGCCACCGGATTTGAATATCCTTGAATATCCAGCGCATAATACCCGCCGGCATCTATCGTTCCCGTCTCGTCGTATACGGGTGCCGTAGGATTATAATAATACGCATGCTTAAAAGCGGAATAATCATCATAGCTGGAATTCTCACCTTCCCGGTCAAAACGACGATAAGTAGCGTCGTATGCTATTTGAATCTTTTTATCGAATAAATTCTGATTAGCGGAAAAACGAGCGATCATCTCATTGAACCCTGACTTAAGAGCGATACCTTGATTATTTCGATAAGATACAGAAGCCCGGTAATTAAAATCGGTCGTACCTCCTGTCAATGCCAAGTTATGCGAATGGGAGAACGGAGTTCGGGTAATCTCATCCATCCAATTCGTATCATATCCCCGGTCGTTTCCCCCATTTGCCAAAAACTGGTCACGATCCATGACTTCCAATTGATTGGCTATGGAAGAGATAGACATATATCCATTGTAGGTAACGCTCATCTTCCCGGCAGAACCTCGTTTTGTCGTAACCAAGATAACGCCATTCGTTCCACGGGTTCCATATATCGCCGCCGCTGAACCATCCTTCAATACATCGATACTTTCAATATCATCTTGTGGAATAGCGGATAAATCCCCTTGAGGAATACCATCAATGACGATCAACGGAGAAGTATTACCGGTTAAGGATGAAGTTCCACGTAATTGGAACTTATACTCTCCATTCGGGTCGCCGGCATTTGGTTTGGATATATTCAAACCTGCCACTTTACCTTGCAACATACCCATTGGGTCAGACTGTACGCCCTTAATCAAGTCTCCCTCCTTCAAGCCTGCAACAGAGCCGGTCAATTCTTTCTTTTTCTGAGAGCCATATCCCACGGCTACCACTTCTTGAAGTCCGATACTTTCTTCCTCCAAGCTCACATTTATCGTGTTCTTGCCATTTACCGGAATCTCCGCGGTCTTATATCCAATATAAGAAACGATCAATACGGCATTTGATGATACATTCGAGATCTGATACATACCGCTTATATCAGAAATCGTACCGTTAGTCGTTCCTTTCACCGCTACATTGGCGCCAATGATCGGTTCGCCTGTCATAGATTCCTTTACAACTCCTTTTACTGTAATCGTTTGCGCCATCATGGGAAAGAATAACGCCAAACTAACGATCAAAAACAGGGCCTTTCGAAGCCATACTTCCTTTTTTTGATTTTCCATAACTCATTCATTTAAAGTTGACATTGTTTTTACAAAAAACGACCGGAGATCTCAATGTGCTGTAATTCAATTCGTATGGTAATGGTTATATATAATAGAGTATTAAAATCCACCGGTCGTTGTTTTTAAGCATTCAATCGCATTAAACTTTCGGGAATTGCCACGGGCTTCTATAGCTCCGCTTCAAATACGCGTCCGCTTTCGGATTATTCACAAACTTACGAGCTTGCGGATCATACACAACACGAGTTCCCGTCAAATATGAGATATTAGCCATATGGGCTAGGATCGTCGCGAAAGCCCCTTTCTCGATCGGGCTGTTCGTCTCAATAGATTTATTTAATATACACTTACACCAATTCGTCGCATGGGCCTCAATACCACCATCCTCGAACTTCCCGACAAGCTGGGCACGGTCGGTTAGTAACTCACCCTCCCGATTCTTCTCTGGAATCAATTCATAACCTTCACGATTACATACTAAGGTAGCTTTACTTCCGACCCAAGCTACCCCTTGATCCCGATTATAGAGATGAGCGACTTGTTGGGCCCATTCTATATGGAAATTCTTATACTGAAAGATCGTTGTCTGGCAACTGGGAGTCTCATTAAAAGAGGTAGGATCTTTATAAGCCGTAGAGAATACCGCCTCCGGATATTCACGGTCACACAATCCTAACGCTTTCAATCCATCGAACGCAGAGTCTATCCAATGCACTCCCCAGTCGGTTTGCTGACCGCCTCCATAATCCCAAAAGCCACGCCATCCACGAAAACGGTAATTATTAAATGGACGCTCGGGAGCCGGGCCCAACCACATATTGTAATCTAATGTAGAAGGAACCGGAGAATCCGCTACGGCCGGACGTGGGTCCGTCGATTGGCAAAGCCATAGCTGAACTTTATAAACATCCCCCAACACACCGGATTTCAATATCTCATTAGCCGCCAAGAAATATCGTTGACTAGTCTGCCATAAGCCAGTTGTTACCACCCCTTTATATTTCTTTTGGAAATCCATCATCGAATGGCACTCCGGAATCGAATTACCAACCGGCTTTTCCACATAAATCGCCTTGCCCGCTTTTAAAGCCTCAGCGAAGATGTAAGGATGCCAATGATCCGGTGTTGCGATAATGACCCCGTCGATATCCTTATTTGCCAAGACTTCCCGGAAGTCACTATATGCCTTGATCGAAGTCGTTTGGTTCGGAAAGTCTTTTTTGAAACGTGCGATCTGCTCATCAAGTCTCACTTTGTTCACGTCGCACATGCCCACACAATGTACCCACGGATTATCAGTCAAAGCCCCTTGCAAATCACGGCATCCCATACCGACACCTATTACAGCGATATTCACCCGCCCATTTATAGTCTCTTCCTTATGAGAGACGGTAGGAGCTGCCGATGCCAAAAGAGGTGAGATACCTAAGCCAGCGGCCAACATCGTCGAGTTCTTTAAAAAATTCCTACGTGTAGTCATAAATCATTATTTTAAGGTTATACAATTTATAAATTACGAATCCATATATTACGGAAAGCCACTTCCACTCCATGATCCTGTAAGCTTAATGGCAGACGGCCATGCGCTACATATTTAGGTAAACCGGTATATGGGGTCGTTCCTTTCAGTACATAATTATTCTGTACTACGATACCGTTCAATACCACGGTAATCATAGCGGGAGATTCCAATTCATCGTTTGTCCCGAAACGGGGAGCTTTCCAATAAATATCATAAACCTGCCACTCATTTGTCTTCGTGAAAGCATTTACCAACGGTGCGCTTTGCTTATAAATACTGCCGACCCAGCCATTCACATACGTAGGATTATCCTCACAATCCAAAACCTGCACCTCATAACGGCTTTGTAACATAATGCCACTATTACCTTTCATCTGTAATGTATTATCCTTTCCCGGTGTAGGGGTCTTGAACTCGATATGTAACTGGCAATCTCCAAAATAATCTTTTGTCCGGATCGATCCGGTCCCGGAAGCCACAATCATCGCCCCATCCTTTACGGTCCATTTAGCGGGACCTCCATCTTTTCCCGCAGATTCCCACATAGAAAGATCTTTTCCATCAAACAGGATGATCGCATCGGAAGGAGCACCAGTTCCTACACCCGGCTTTACCTTAGGAGGAACCGGATAATACCATTCAGTACTCTCAGGTTTCCATCTTTCCGGTGGTCTTTGTTGTTGATTACTTTGTTGGGCGCTCATAAAAAACGCTCCACATAAAAGACTGATAAGAACAATCATTTTTTTCATGCTACATAGTATTAAATTAATGTTTCTATTTTCGCTCTATGAACAAGCTGCCGCAAATGTATCACGCATACGAAAATTCCTCTTTTTCTATTTTATCAAAATCGTTTCCGATTGTCGCATAATACAAGTTCCAGCCTGTTTCCCCCGGTCATTGAGAAAATCGTATCAAGAATGAGACAATTTTACATGGCGAAGCAAGCCATACCCTTCCGTCATATTCCGTCTTCTCTCCCGGATTTCCTCCAAGGTTTGTAGATTCCCGATAGAAGGCATCTCATTTCGTCTAGCGTTATCCAAAAATTTCCACGCATACTCGGAAGCGATAGCGGAATCACGCATCAGTGGTAGGCGGGAATTAAAAACACCGGTCCGTACGGAATCCGCAAACAAATCACATAGCGTACTTATATTTTTCCCTCCATAGGGCTTCTCGATCCGGTGTGTTTCATTAACACCTCTCAACTCCACGACCGCAGTCTTAAAATCATGACTCATCCGGGCGATTCCTTTCGTTCCTATTACATCTATGTAAGAGTTATGCGTTTGGTCTTTCGATAATTGTCCATACACATGCCCTTGTGTTATATCAAATACCACCCCGTTCTCAAATGTCCCGTGACATTGCAACCACCAAGGTTCGGGATAATCCCACATCCGGATCGCCTGCGCATGCCATGTCTTATACTCGCATCCGGCATACCACCGGGAAATGTCCACATAATGCATTCCGCAATCATGAAAAGACGGACCTTCATATTCATGACCTTCACCCGGAGCCAACCCCGGAGTCATATGGCAAATGCGAATGATCGCCAAATCTCCGATCTCTCCTCTCCGGATAAATTCTTTAATCGTATTATGGTACCAAGAATTACGCAAATACAAATTAACGGTCGAGAACAAACTTGAGTTTTCCACGCATTTCACGACCTCCCATTCATGCTCGATCGTATCTGCGACCGGTTTCTCTGAGATGACATGCTTGCCAAATGCCATTGCCTTCTTAATTTGCCTCAACCGGGAATCCGCCAATGTAAATAAACCGACCACTTGTACTTCCGGGTCCTCGAATACAACTTGCTCATCCGCTACGATTCGGGATGTCGGCGACTTTCTCCTTGCCAAATCTCGTGCCTCTGGGTCCGTATCGCAGATGTAAAGTACCTCCCATTGATCGCTCTTCCGCATCTCCTCCAAATAAAATCCACCCATGCGACCAAAGCCTATTATACCTACTTTTACTTTTTGATTCATATTCTATCTTTTAAAGATTCACACTGTTTTTGCCAAAATTAAAGCCCCTTGAGTCAAACAGTATTGCACTTTTCTCTCAAAATTATTACCTATCGTCTCAACAAACAGTCTTGCAAGGAACGGCTTTTAAAGCCAAAAACCGAAGTCTGGACATTGAAACAAAATGAAAAACAATGATACGATACTGCTATGGAAAGTCTAGGAAAAGGCTTTATATTGCGCATGAAATACAAGGGAGATCTATGAAAAAAAACTTGATGAATTATTTATACGTCCTATTATTTGTAGTAACCGCAATAGAGCTCAACGCCCGGTCATACTACTTTAAATCCTATGAGGTAGAAGATGGATTAAGCAATAATAACGTGACATGTTGTGTCCAAGATCATTATGGCTTTATGTGGTTTGGAACACGGGACGGGCTCAATCGATTTGACGGGAACAAATTCCATATCATAAAAAATCAAACCAAGCAGAGAGGAACTTTAATAAGTAGCTGGATTACCGACTTGGCGATAAGCCCTTCCGGTGAACTCTGGGTGGGTACTAATATGGGAGTACAAAAATACGATTACCAAACCGATACTTTTTCCTTGATAAAGTTCACGAAAGGAATCGGCTGTACCTATCTGGAATTTGATCACCAAGGGAATCTGTGGATGCTGTTATCCGGCTTTTCCCTTATTAAATATAATGAGCAATCCGAGCTACACCAAAACTACCTGTATAAGGATAGTGATCCGATCACCTCTTTCTATATCACCCCCCAAGATCAGATCTGGGCCACCACGCTAAACGGCAATGTCGTCCTTTTAGACCCGACCGATAACAAATTCATCCCTCTAAATATCCATAACGGTAGCGACACCCTACATATAGATAATATGACGACTCTATGGGCATCTCCGTCCGATAATACATTACTGATAGGTACAAGCGATAACGGGGTCAAACAAGTCAATATACAAACAGGTGTTTGCCGAAATGTTCTTACCCAGCAAAAGAACAGCCCCCTCTATACCCGGGATATTTTCCAAGTGACAAACGACGAGGTATGGATCGCCACCTACAACGGTATCTATATCTACCAAATCCCCTCAAACAAGACCTTTCACATAGAACAAGACAAATGCGATCCATATTCACTATCCAATAACGCTATCAAACAGTTTTGCAAGGACCGGGAAGGTGGCTTATGGATCTGTACGGATAATGGGGGCATTAATTACCTTCCCCCTTATCTCAAATTCAAGAAAGACTACAATATACCCGGGCAAAAAACAATTAACGGTGATATTATCCATGATATTTGCCAAGACGCTAACCATAATATATGGATAGGAACCGAAGACGCTGGTCTCAATAAACTCGACATCCGTACGCAAACCTATAAGAACTTCCAAGATAAAGACGGTCTTTCCCAAAGCTGTATCCACGGGCTTACCGTGATTGGAGACTATCTATGGATCGGGACACACGCTAACGGGGTAGACGTGATGGATATCCGTACGGAGAAAATCATCAAGCATTATACGATCGCCCCGAATCCTTACGCCTCCCAAAACGATATCATCGTATATCTCTATAAAACCCGGAAAAATAACTTGCTCATAGCTACGGCATCCGGCATGTATCAATATAATCCGGAGAAAGATATTTTCGAGCCTCTCGATCAATTCCCCGGTAATTGCAGGATACAAACGATCTTCGAGGATCACGAAGGGGTTATATGGGCCGGAACATTCAATATCGGATTATATTATTTCGACCCAATCCGGCAAAAACACGGCGAATTTAAATTGGATTCCATAAACACGAACGCCAACCGGACGATCAATCACATCCATGAGGATACTAAAAACAATCTATGGTTCGCTACCGGAAACGGAGTGAAAATGTACGACCGGAATTTAAAGAGTACGACAAAATACACGACTCAAGACGGCCTACCCAGTAACGTCATTTACCGGATCGAGGAAGACCCTAAAGGCCACATGTGGATCAGTACCACAAATGGCCTGGCCGTACTTAACCCTGTCAATCAAGAGATCAAGGTGTTCAAAAAAGAACATGGGCTCCTGTCCAATCAATTCAACTATAACTCTTCTTTAAAAGCTAAAGACGGCAAATTATATTTCGGGACCTTGAAAGGCTTGGTCCGGTTCCACCCCGATAATATCCAACAGTTCTCTATCCAACCGAAGATTTATATGACACAAATCAATTATTCGGACCCCGACCATAATCTATTGAGGCAAAAAGACATCACTTTTAAAAAAGGGATCACCTTAGAACATAATCAGTCCACATTCTACATCGACTACACATCATTAAGCTACCAAGCCCCCAACCTCACCCAATACGCCTATTGCATGGAAGGGTTAAGTTCCAAATGGTATCATGTGGTGGGCGAGAACCGGGTTTATTTCACGAAACTACCGCCCGGTAATTATACGTTCAAGGTGAAGGCGGCGAACCTGTCCGGTATTTGGAATGATGAGCCGGCGATGTTCCAGATTACGATCCTTCCCCCATGGTGGCTCTCTACCAAGGCGTTAATCCTATATGGGATTATCGCTATCGGATGCGTAGTGTTGCTGATCTTTATCATTTCCCGGCATAATAAGGCCAATATACAGCAGAAAATACAGGAGTTCGAGAATGAAAAGGAGAAGGAGCTTTATCAAGCCAAGATTGATTTCTTCATCAATATCGCTCATGAGATACGTACGCCCCTGACTTTAATTAAAAGTCCTCTGGAGAAAGTAACACGGGACATCAAGCTATCTCCCAGCGCAAAGAATTATCTGACAATTGTGGATAAAAACGCAAACCGGCTACTGGATCTGGTGAATCAACTACTGGATTTCAGGAAGACGGAAATCGAGGGATATAAACTAAACTTCATACATACGGACATCATCGCATTGATGCAAGAGACCTTTGAGCGTTTCCACGACACGGCAGAGCAGGAGGCATTGCAGATGATTATCGAGTGTAACGTGAAATCTTTCTACGCCTTTATCGATAAGGAGGCTTGCACGAAGATACTCAGCAACCTCCTATCGAACGCTATTAAATACGCAAGAAGCAAGATCATCGTCCGGTTCGAGGCACAAGATGGCGAGCGATTCACGATCGATATCATGAACGATGGAAAGCCCATCTCGGAGGAGATAAAAGAAAAGATCTTCGAGCCTTTCTACCGGGATGACTCCTCTATCCATAAATCCGGGACCGGGCTCGGACTACCCTTGGCCCGTTCTTTAGCGGAGATGCACGAGGGATCGTTGACGTTGGAGGAATCTCCGGCCGGGCTTATCATCTTTAGATTACGTTTGCCGGTGAACCAACCGAACTCATTAAAACTAGAGGAAGAGAAAGCAGAGGTCCTGACCAACCCTGCCAGCGAGCGGAAATATGTCGCCCAAGAATCCCGCCCGACGGTTCTCGTGGTGGAAGATAACACCGAAATGCTCCATTTCATCGGTCAAGAGATCAATGTCCATTACAATGTTGTCACCGCCGGTAATGGCGAGGAGGCGATTGCCCGTCTTCAGGAATATGGCATCCAATTAATCATCAGCGATATCATGATGCCTGTCATGGATGGTTTCACCTTATTGAAAAAGATAAAGACTAATCTGGAGTTCAGCCATATCCCGATCATCCTCCTGACGGCTAAGAACACCTTACAATCTCGCATGGAAGGGCTTGAGCTTGGGGCGGACGCTTACATCGACAAACCTTTCTCCATGGATCTATTGCTTACCCAAGTGACGAACCTGCTGAACAACCGGAGCAATATGCGTGCCTATTATTTCAACTCGCCGATTGCCAATATCAAATCCATGGCTTACACGAAGGCGGACGAGAAGTTCTTGAAGAAACTGAACGATATCATCGACAGCCATATAAACGACGTGAACCTAGACGTGGACATGATAGCGGACTTGATGAATCTAAGCCGTCCGACCCTTTACCGTAAAATCAACGGCCTGTCGAACGTAACGCCCAACGAGTTGATCAAGATCAGCCGGCTAAAGAAAGCCGCCGAGTTAATCCTTCAAGGCGATATGAGGATTTACGAGATCGCCGAGGCGGTTGGTTTCAACTCGCAATCCTATTTCAGCCGGGCCTTCTCCAAGCAATTCAACATGAGCCCCTCGCAATACGCAAAAGAAAATAATATCGAATTGAAATAGCCCGCTAGGAAGAATAGGTCTGGAACCAGCGGGTTACCTTCTCGCTATACGTCTTGGAGATCGGGATATCGGGTACTTTCTCGATCCCCAGCTCCAGATAAACGCCCTCCTTCTCCCTGCGGATCACCTTCACTTGGTCGAAATTTACCATGAAAGAACGATGGCAACGGAGTACATTCGTATCAGCGAGGCTCTCTTCGATCGCCTTCAAGGAGTTGCGAAGCATAAACTTCGTGAGCTGCCCCTTATTCAGATACCAGATACAAACGTAATTATCCGCCGATTCAAGATACAGCAGGTTACTTCGCTTCACGGAAAGGCGCAACTCGTTCTTCTCGTCATAGAAAGAGAAAACGCTTTGCCGAACCGCCGCTTCTGTCTGGTTCTCCTCCAACAATCGCAATTGCCGCTCTTTCTCTTTATAAGAGAAATACAGGTGCAGCACGGAATAAGGGAGCAATAAAACCAGACTGGTATTCACCGCCGAATCGTTAAAAACTTCCATATATTCTCGTTCCGGATTCAGTACCAACGTATAAATCGTATAGAAAAGCGACATGAAGAATATCTCCAGCACGATCCAGATCGCATAGGTCCGGACCGTGATAGCATGCCGCTTCCCCCAATGGAACAGAATAATACGGCTCAAGACAACCACCAATACTCCCGTCAAGATAATCAAGCTGGAGAATACGAAGAACTTAAACTCCGAGACCTTGTACCAAGAGGTGGAGCTAAACGGCTTGTAGATGTTGATAAACACCAACGCAAACAAAGCCGTCCACAGAATCAGCCTCACGATATTCTGCTTACCGTATATGTAACTTGGTATTTTTTGATCCCACATTCCCATCTTTTTGCCTCTATTTTGGAACAAATGTAATCATTTTCCCAGACGAAATTCACCCCTCTATAAAAGATTTCACCCCTAAATAACACTTTATGTCCCCAACCAAGCCCGTTTAAACCATTTATTTTGAAGAGATGTTTTTCTATTGTTTGTTTGCAGTAAAAAATCAGAGGATTATGGATATTTCACTTCGTACTAAGCAACTGAACAGTCTTTTCTCTTATGACAAAAAGACTGAATTGGAAGAGAGCCATCTGGAGATCATCCCGTTTCGCTTCACCCAGACCCGTGGAGCCAGCGAGATCGACGAGTTCCAGAAGGGACTTACCCCCACCGGATTCTGTCCGATGACAGACGATCGTATCCAAGAGAACAAATCTTTCTCGTATGCCATATTCACGCCCTCGGGACGTAAAAAGAATAATGAGGCGATTATCCTGTTGCATGGCCTGAACGAGCGGACTTGGGAAAAATACCTCACATGGGCGGAATACCTCACCCATACGACCGGTAAGCCGGTCATCCTGTTCCCGATCGCTTTCCATATGAACCGTACCCCGGGATTATGGGCCAATCCCCGTGCGATCCTCCCTTGGGTAAGCAAACGCAAGGAGGAGGTAGCGAACGTGACGAACTCCACCTTCGCCAACGTGGCCCTCAGCAGCCGGCTATCCCAAAACCCGTTACGCTTTTACGCCTCGGGCAGAGAATCCGTTTATAATATGTGGCAATTGGTTCATGAGATCAAGAACGGCGAGCATCCTTTGTTCAAGGAAGATACGTCCATCAACTTATTCGCTTATTCCATCGGGGCGTTACTCTCGCAGGTCTTGTTATTAGCGAATCCGGACAAGATGTTTACGGACACCCGTTTATTCATGTTTTGCGGTGGCTCTATCTTCAGTGAGATGGATGGCAACGCCCGTGATATCATGGACAAGGAGGCGTTCGCCAAGGTACGCCATTACTTCCGGCATGATTTCTTGGAGAACCGTACGCTTCCCACCTCGTTCAAGAATGATTTTCTGGAGCAAGCCTTTAAGGCCATGGTACGTGAGGATGTGTTACGAGATTACCGGGAGTCGTTCTTCCAACGGGCTTGCGATCGTATTCGGGCGATCTCATTGAAAAAAGATATCGTTATGCCTACTGGCGGGGTGATCAAGGCTTTAGGAAAAGCGTCCGGCAAGATATTGGAAGAGCTGGATTTCCCGTTCGCTTACTCCCATCAAATCCCCTTCCCGACACACTCCCGTATCGATCCGGGCCTGATCAACCAAGCCTTTCATTCCATATTCACGAGGGCGGCGGCGTTTCTCTAAAGAGATCACAAATTGTGACCTCAAACACTCATATTCTTTTTTAGTTCATGCAGGTACAATAAAAAATCGCTAAATAACTAATATTACGTTATTTAGCGATCATCCATCGTGGTCCCACTTGGGCTTGAACCAAGGACTCCCTGATTATGAGTCAGGTGCTCTAACCAACTGAGCTATAGGACCTGTTCAGAGCTAGGCTCTGAAATCGGGTGCAATATTACGATTTATTATCGAGATATGCAAATGTTAAAGGGAAAAACTTATTTTTCCGCACTTTCTTCTCCGGCGAACTCCATCAAGTATGCTTTGATGAAATCGTCGATCTTTCCATCCATCACACCGTTCACGTCGGAAGTCTGGTAGTTCGTACGATGGTCTTTTACGCGACGGTCATCGAATACGTAACTACGGATCTGCGAACCCCACTCGATCTTCTTCTTTCCGGCCTCCACCTTGGCCTGCTCGGCCATGCGATGCTGCAACTCCTTATCGTAAAGGATGGAACGCAATTGACGCATAGCGTTCTCACGGTTCTTGGGTTGGTCGCGAGTCTCGGTATTCTCGATCAAGATCTCTTCTTCCTCGCCTGTATACGGGTCCTTGAACTGATAACGCAAGCGAACTCCGGATTCCACCTTGTTCACATTCTGTCCTCCGGCGCCGCCCGAACGGAACGTATCCCAAGAGATAGCCGCCGCCTCTACCTTTACCTCGATCGTATCATCCACCAACGGGGTGACGAATACGGAGGCGAAAGAGGTCATTCGTTTACCTTGGGCATTGTAAGGAGATACACGTACCAAACGATGCACGCCATTCTCGCTCTTTAGATAGCCATAGGCATAATCGCCCTCAATATTGAAGGTCACGGTCTTGATACCGGCCTCATCCCCTTCCTGATAGTTGGCGATAGAGATCTTATAACCGTTATTCTCAGCCCAACGCTGATACATACGCATCAACATGGAAGCCCAATCTTGGCTCTCGGTACCACCGGCACCCGAGTTGATCTTGAGCACGCAGCTCATTTGATCAGCCTCGTCGCGAAGCATATTGCGGAACTCCAAGTCTTCCAGTAAATGAAGGGCCTTCTTATAAGCCGCGTCCACCTCTTCCTCGGTGATAATCTCTTCCTTTACATATTCGTAAGCCAACTCTAGCTCCTCAGCCGCCGCATGTACCTCACCGTAAAGCTCGATCCATTTCTTTAGCTCCTTTACTTTCTTCATCTGGACTTCCGCGCGTTTGGCGTCTTCCCAGAAACCGGGGTCTTGCGTACGTAGCTCCTCCTCTTCTAACTGAATGGTCTTGCTATCGATGTCAAAGATACCCCCTCAGCGCCTTATCGCGCTCCAACACGTCATGTAGTTGGTCTGATGTGATCATATGTTCTTTTCTTTTTTAAATTTACCGCGAAGATAAGAAATAGTTGATAGCCGACAAACTCGTTATTCCTCGTACATCGCCTCTATCTCGGTAGCGTACTTCTGCAATACGACCGGACGGCGCAACTTTAGCGTATCCGTCAGCTCGCATCCCATCATGAAGGGTTCCGGCAACAAGGTAAAGCGCTTGATCTTCTCGTAAGAAGCCAAGTTCTTCTGGTGCTCCTCTACCCTAGCCTCGATGAAACGAATGATATCCTTGTTCTTCACCAACTCCTCCCGGCTCTCGAACGAGATGCCTTTTTCCCCGGCATACTTCTCCAACAATGGATAAGCCGGCACGATCAAGGCGCTCACGAACTTACGTTGATCGCCGATAACAGCGATTTGCTCGATATAATTATCACCGCTCATCACCATCTCGATCGCTTGCGGGGCGATATATTTTCCGTTTGAAGTCTTATACAAATCCTTGATTCGTTCCGTAAAGAATAACGTATTACCCTCCAAACGACCAGCGTCGCCGGTACGGAAGAAACCATCTTCGGTGAAAGCCCTCTTCGTCTCTTCCGGTTTATTATAATATCCGGACATCACGGTCTTGCCTTTCACCAAGATCTCGTTATTCCCCGGATCTATTTTCACTTGAACTCCCGGCATTACCTCACCAATAGAACCAAACTGGAATCCGATCTCCGGGTAGAAACAAACCGTAGCCGTCGTCTCGCTCAGTCCATAACCATAAGCGATCGGGATATTCACGGACTGCAAGAACTCATTAACCGTATCCGATAACGGAGCGCCCGCCACCGGGAAAAACCGTCCACGCTCAATACCCAATACCCTTTTCAATAAGGTGAAAACCGTTTTATTGTAAAATTGAAACTTCAACTTCAAACCACACGGGGCCGGAATACCTTTATTCTTATACTCCAGATTATACTTTCGCCCGGTCTCGATAGCATCCAAGAAAATCTTCTTCATGGCCGGAGAGGCGGAGTTGATCTTCTCGTGCACACCCGCATACACCTTCTCCCAGAAACGAGGCACATTGCACATCAAGGTAGGATGAACCTCCGGCAATGTCTTCTGGATCATTTTCGGGTCTTGGTTGATAGCGATCGTAACCCCTTTATGGAGACAATAATAGCACCAAGCTTTCTCGAAGATATGAGTCATTGGCAAGAAACTCATGGATAGATCCTTGTCGGTTACCAGAGGCAGACGGACATCATGTATCCGCATCGCCTCCAGATAGCAAGAATGAGGAAGCATTACGCCTTTCGACTCACCTGTCGTACCGGACGTATATATAATGGTAGCCAGATCCTCCGGAACGGCTTCCGTCATACGTATTTTCACCGTGCTCTCCGCATGCGCGTTATCCCCCAAGCGCAAGAAATCATCAAAATAAATGGACGTCTTATCTTCCGGATTCATCTTGACCGCCGGATCAAAGACAACCAGACGCTCCAGATACTTAGAGTCCTTCTGTACCTTGAAAGCGTTATTATACTGCAATTGCTCACCCACGAACAACGTGCGGATCTTAGCGTCATTGATGATGTACTCGATTTGTCCCGGAGAATTCGTCGCGTACATCGGGATGGAAACCACCCGGTTACCATACGCACCGAAGTCCGTATATAAACACTGAGGCATATTCTGGGAATAAACTCCGATATTCTCTTGTACCTTTATCCCGAACTCAGCCATCGCCTTGGCCGTAAGCATAACCTTATCGGAAAACTCCCTCCAAGAAATCTTCAACCATTTCCCCGTAGCGTTATCTCTATGTTTCAACGCTGTACGGTTCCCATATTTCTCTGCCTGACGGTGTATTAACTCGGCGAAATGATAATAAATCATAATTCCTTATTTTGAATTGATACCGCAAAAGTACGCTTTTCTCTTCTAAAAGACACGACATCAGTCCTTTTTTTACACATAATTGCTCTTTTTGTGCAAGTGTTCGGTTAAATAATAATAATTCATAGTAGCATGTATTGCATAGTACATATGTAATACATACATTTGTAGCATAAAATTAAAAGAGATGAATGCAGAGAACGTAAAATCACAAATGAGGAAAGGGACGCTGGAATATTGCATCCTCCTGCTTCTCAAAAAGGAACCCGCTTACACCTCTGATATCATTCAGAAGTTACAAGAAGCGAAGTTGATCGTTGTGGAAGGCACTTTATATCCTCTTTTAACCCGACTAAAAAATAGCGAGCTATTAAGTTATCAGTGGATAGAATCTACGCAAGGACCGCCACGCAAGTATTACCAACTGACCGAGAAAGGAGAACTATTCCTCGGCGAGCTGGAGGCTTCATGGCAGGAACTAAATGATACAATAAACCACATCAGAAACAATTAAAACGAAAGAGTGATGAAGAAGACACTTACTGTTAATCTAGGAGGCACAGTTTTCCACATTGACGAAGACGCATACCAATTATTAGACAAATATCTGTCGAACCTGCGCATCCACTTCCGAAAAGAAGAGGGTTCGGATGAGATCATGGATGATTTCGAGATGCGTATCTCGGAACTTCTTAACGAGCGTGTCCGCTTAGGCTACGAGGTCATCACGATCGAGCAGGTAGAGGAAGTGATCAAACGGATGGGTAAGCCGGAAGAGATTTTCGAGGACGAAGAGAAAAGCACCGACCACGAGGATAATTACCGGACACAACAACAGGAGACTCATACCCAGACAACCAAGAAACGCTTGATGCGTGACCCGGATAACCGTATTCTGGGAGGTGTCGCCGGAGGTTTCGCCGCCTACATGGATTGGGACCCGACTGCCGTACGTATCGTGCTTTTCCTTCTGATGTTCTTCTATGGAATCACGGTTCCGCTTTACTTTTTGTTGTGGATCATCGTACCGATGGCACGTACGGCGACCGAGAAACTCGAGATGCGCGGACAAAGCGTGACGGTGGAGAATATCGGAAAGACCGTGACAGATGGATTCGAGAAAGTCAGCAATAACGTGAACGACTTTATCAGCTCGGATAAGCCGAGGAACTTCTTCCAAAAGCTGGCGGATGTTTTCGTTCTGGTCATCGGGTTCATCCTGAAGTTTTTCATCATATTGGCCGGAATCTTCCTGTTGCCACCGCTAGTACTAGTCGTATTCATTCTGGTAGTCGTAACATTCGCTTTGCTCATGGGTGGAGCCGGATTCATCTATAATCTCTCTCCGTTCGGAGCGGACTTGATAAACGGAGCACCGCTGTCAATGGCAATCATGGGATGCATAGGGACGATCTTATTCATCGGCATCCCCATATTCTCCCTGATATACGCGATTTGCTGCCAATTGTTCAAGGTACGTCCCTTACCGACGCAAGCAAGATGGATATTATTAGCCTTATGGCTTATCTCCCTTGTATTATGTGGCGTATATATCCATCAATCCGGTATGCTATATGACTGGCATGATTACTGGAACGGTGTACACGGTTGGAACAGGCATGCCGTTTGGCTCCCCTAATCCTATTCGAAGATGTAAGATGAAGATATCAATTTAGTAGTTTATAATGTTTATTGTGTGTTTAAAAAAAGAAGGCCGCTCTGTCACAGAGGGGCCTTTCTTCTAAGGTTAACAAATTTATGAGTAAAAACCACTAATGAATCATATTAATGATTTGCTGTCCCCTTTGCATGATATTGTCACGCATAAAACAGCGGGTACAAATATAACCAATTTTTTATAATTAAAAAATTATATTCAATTATTTGAATTCTTTTCTAATCTTAGCGGCGATCTCGGCCAATTCTTCTTGACTTACAGCCAATTTCTTCCCGCCGAAATACATATCGGACTCCTTCGTGATAGGAATCAAATGGATATGCGCATGGGGCACTTCCAAACCCATGACAGCCAATCCTACACGCTTACACTCGATAGCGGTCTCTTGAGCACGAGCTACCCGTTTAGCGAAAGCTACCATCCGTCCCAGCATCGGATCATCGATATCAAAGATATAATCGACCTCCTTCTTAGGAATTACCAAGGTATGCCCCAAGGCTACCGGATTGATATCGAGGAAAGCAAAAAACTCATCGTCTTCCGCAACCTTGTGGCTAGGGATCTCACCCGCCACGATTCTACTGAAAATAGTTGCCATACGTCTTTCTGTTTTTAAATTGAAATATCCATAATCTCAAACGTCATCAAGCCGGAAGGCACACGGATCTCAACGACATCCCCTACCTTCTTTCCCATCAAACCTTGGGCGATCGGCGTGCTTACGGAGATCTTTCCTTCTTTTAGGTTAGCCTCCGAATCCGATACCAACGTGTAGGTCATGACAGCGTTATTCTTCGTATTCTTAATTTTCACCTTGTTCAAAATCTGAACCTCATCAGTTTTCACACGACTCTCATCGATCAGACGGGCGTTTGAGATCAAACCTTTTAACTGCGCAAGCTTAGCCTCCATGATACCTTGAGCCTCTTTGGCGGCATCGTACTCAGCGTTCTCGGATAAGTCACCCTTATCCCTCGCCTCAGCGATCTGGGCTGATATTTCAGGGCGCTTCACGGTCTCCAAATAGTTGATTTCAGCTAAAATCTTATCGTAGCCGTCCTTTGTCATATAACTAACAGCCATACTAAATCCTCCTTATTCTTTATATTAATATTGATTGATTATCGCATAATAAAAAAGAATCCCGACCAAGTCATATGGCCGGAACTCCCCTTTTTTATCATTTCAAGACTCCGCAAAGTTAGGTTATCTTTCTAAGATGAACAAGTTTACGAAAGTGCTTTATAACATATAAATCTGATGATTAAATCATGAACAATTTACAATACGGACTTGATGTCAGCCTCAAGTTTCTTCACGTCGTCCACCCGTTTAACCAAGTTTCCCTTGCGATCCAAGATAAAGATCGCCGGAAGCTGTTTCACGTTATACAACGCCGCGGTCTGAGAGTAAACCGACTGTGGATCACGCACGCAAGCCCAAGGTAAATTAGAAGCGGCGTTCTTCCAGAAGTGAAGATCACTATCCAAAGAGATCTGGTAAATCTCCAAGCCCTTATCGTGGTACCTCGTATATAAATCGCCAAATTCCATATTCAAGGCAGGAGACCATTCGGACATATAGGCCGTGAAGTTGATCAACACCACCTTACCTGTAGCGACAGAAGACAATTTCGTGTTTTCCCCATGTACATCCGGCAACTCGATATCCAAGAAACTAACCTCTTTCTTCTCCACCTTATCCAAGTCCATCGGGCGCTGGCTACGAATCACCTTTATCGATTGAAGAGCCAAGTTATACAGATGCTTAGCACGAGGGCTTTCCGGATAATAGTGATCGAAGCTGGTGGCTACGGCGCCATAAGCCTTCGAGTCGTTCTTGTCATACAAATCGAAGAACAGCAAGCCGTCAATTTGCTGGAACAAGGCAAAGTAAGCGGCAGCGGACATCGGGGCGGAATAAATATACTTACGAGCCACGTCCTTATAAGCCTCGGCGGCCTCGAGCACCTGGCGGGAATATACGGAATCCGCCAACAGACCGGACTCAGATTCTTTCCGTAAACGATGGATCGCTTGGTTCGCATCTAATTGAGCCAAGGTAATATTCTTGATCGCCTTGCAATTCTCTGAGCCCTCCACGCTATAAGAAGTAGCGAAAGTCCCGGCATCGGCCACGAACGAGATCGTCTCCGTAGAATCTACCGAGAAGTTGATCAATTGGTTATTCAGACGCAAGCGATAAAAATCTGGGAATGCCGGACGAGGCTTCGTAAAGCTGAATTTACCGGCCGCCGTCAGTTTTACGGAGTCCATCAACTCTACCGTCGACACACCTACATTCTCCAGATACATCATCTGGCCGTCTGCGCCGGACACTACACCTTCCACCGTAAAATCAGAATTCTTCTTACAAGCCGTGAACAAAAGCAACATAACACACAGCACAGCTAGTAAATTCGTAGATATTTGTTTCATTATTCCAGTTTGTCTATATTACTAATCCGGTGCAAATATACATTATTTTACAATTGTGGCACTATTATTCCGTATTTCTTCAAGGCTTTTTTCAAAAAAAGTGCTTTAAGACTGTTATTTCTTTTCATTTTCATGCAATTACAGGTAAACTTTCATTACATTTGCACCAATTTTTGACAGATAGAAAAATAAGAAAAAAGATTATGCTTAATCCAATTAACAAGACGATCGAGTTAGGTGATGGAAGAACCATTACCATCGAAACCGGGAAATTGGCCAAACAGGCGGACGGAGCGGTTACCGTTCGTATGAACAACACCGTGTTGCTCGCCACTGTTTGTGCCGCTAAAGACGCGAACCCGGGTGTTGACTTCATGCCGTTGCAAGTAGAATACAAAGAGAAATACTCCGCTTTTGGACGTTTCCCCGGAGGTTTTACAAAAAGAGAAGGAAAAGCTTCTGATTATGAAATCCTCACATCTCGTTTAGTAGACCGCGCGTTGCGTCCTCTTTTCCCAGACAACTACCACGCTGAGGTATATGTAAATATTATATTGTTCTCCGCTGATGGCGAAGATTTGCCGGACGCATTAGCAGGTTTGGCCGCTTCCGCCGCTTTGGCAGTTTCTGATATTCCTTTTAACGGACCGATCTCTGAGGTTCGCGTAGCTCGTACGGATGGAAAATACATCGTCAACCCAACTTCCGCGGAATTGGAGAAAGCTGATATCGACATCATGGTTGCCGCTACCATAGACAACATCATGATGGTTGAGGGTGAGATGAACGAGGTTCAGGAATCTGAGATGCTTGAGGCTATCAAGGTCGCTCACGAGGCTATCAAGGTACAATGCAAGGCTCAATTGGAATTATCCGAGGCTTGCGGCAAATTGGTAAAACGTGAATATTGCCACGAGGTAAACGATGACGAGTTGCGCAAGGACGTACACGACAAATGTTACGCCAAGGCTTACGCCGTAGCCACATCCGGTAGCGGCAAGCACGAACGCAGCGAGGCATTCGAGAAAATCGTCGAGGAATACAAGGCTCAATTCTCCGAGGAGGAGTTGACGGACGAGAAACTGGAAATGATCGGTCGCTACTATCACGATGTAGAGAAAGAGGCTATGCGCCGTGCCATCCTTGATGAGGGTAAGCGTTTGGATGGTCGTAAGACTACCGAGATCCGTCCGATCTGGATCGAGACAGATTGCCTGCCGGGTCCTCACGGTTCCGCTATCTTTACACGTGGAGAGACACAGTCTTTATCTACGGTAACTTTAGGTACGAAGTCTGATGAGAAAATGATAGACGACGTATTGAACCATGGATACGAGCGTTTCCTTTTACATTATAACTTCCCCCCGTTCTCCACAGGCGAGGCCAAAGCAACACGTGGCGTAGGCCGTCGTGAGATCGGACACGGTAACTTGGCTCACCGTGCGCTAAAACGTATGATCCCGGATAACTATCCGTATGTAGTACGTGTGATTTCCGATATCTTGGAGTCTAACGGTTCTTCTTCTATGGCTACGGTTTGTGCCGGTACCTTGGCGTTGAGAGACGCGGGTGTCCCGATGAAGAAACCGGTATCCGGTATCGCTATGGGATTGATCTCCGAGAACAAGGGTACGAACTACGCCATCTTGTCTGATATCTTAGGCGACGAGGATCACTTGGGTGATATGGACTTCAAGGTAACGGGTACGAAAGACGGTATCACGGCTACCCAGATGGATATCAAGGTAGACGGTTTGTCTTACGAGATCCTTGAGAATGCTTTGGCTCAAGCTAAAGAGGGTCGTATGCATATCTTGGGCAAGATATTGGAGGCTCAACCGGAAGCTCGTGAGGATTTGAAACCTCATGCACCTCGTATCGAGACGATGATTATCGGTAAGGAATTCATCGGTGCGGTAATCGGCCCGGGCGGTAAGATCATCCAAGGTATCCAAGAGAAAACGGGAGCTACGGTATCTATCGATGAGGTAGACGGCGTAGGAAAGATCGAGATCTCCGGCACGAATAAGGCTACGATCGACGCGGCTGTCAAGGCGATCAAGGCTATCGTCGCTGTTCCTGAGATCGGAGAGGTTTATGAAGGAAAGATTTCCTCTATCATGCCTTATGGTGCATTCGTTGAGTTCATGCCGGGTAAGGATGGTTTGCTTCACATTTCCGAGATCGATTGGAAACGTCTGGAGACCGTTGAGCAAGCCGGCTTGAAGGAAGGCGATACGGTTTCTGTCAAGTTGGTTGATATCGATCCGAAAACAGGCAAGTTCAAACTTTCCCGCAAGGTATTGCTTCCGAAACCGGAAGGTTACGAGGAACGTCCGCCAAGACCAGAAAGAGGTGAGCGTGGACCTCGCCAAGATCGTGGAGACCGTGGTCCTCGTCAGGATCGTGGTGATCGCGGACCTCGCAGGGAGTACAGAGACTAAGATAAGGTCTTATACATTATATATTATCCCGGGTAGATTAAACACTATCCGGGATTTTTTTATCAAATCATCTACCACACCTACAACTATAGCTATAATCAATTGGTCATAAGTTATTTATCGGGTGGTGGTAGATAAATAGCATCTACCACTATTGGCTCGTATCTACAACCATTTACTACTTTTCAATCACAAAACACCACCGTCCCCTACTCGCCAACCGTATTATTAGTCCTATCTTTTTCAAGAAGCGACCGAAGACGGAGACATTGCTTAGCCGGCAAGCTATCTATTTGGTCATGCTTCATATATCATCTAAAAAACTGATTAATTGACATTTATAGTTTTTCTTGGTATAAAACAAAAGTTTTCCGCTATGGAAACATTTGTTTCCTCATGAGGAAACCTTAGTTTTGTGCTTACGAAACTTTAGTTTTCCCTAGGAGAAACTATTTGTTCGCCTAAGGGAAACGCTTTTCTCATGCCGGAAAAGTCAGTACTACTTACTTATCCATGGGATATATACTGCAAGTGGCATAGAAGATATACTGCGTTGGCAAGGTAAGTACTACTGATAATTTAGGATCATGTTGCCAAACATGCCTTTTGAGGGATAACGCTTCTCTTATGCCTTACGGTACGTTCGTTGAGTTTATATCGGGCAAGGATGATCTGCTTCACATTTCCGAGATCGGCTGGAAGCGTCTGGAGACCGTGGTCCTCATCAAGATCGTAATGACTGCGGGCCTCGCAGGGAGTACAGAAACTAAGATAAGGTCTTATACATTAATATATAATCCCGGGTAGATTAAACGCTATCCGGGATTTTATTTTATAGGACGTTACCATCTCCTAAGAAGTTCTTATATCTCGTTCTCCCAACGAATTTAGTCTTTATACTCCGTCGAACGATGTATCAAATGACCTATTAAAACTTATAGGCTACACCTGCCGCCAAAGCAAATTGCTGGAAATCCTTCGTAAGCTGGTATTTCCCTTCGGCACTTACATAAAAAGACGAGGAAATCGGATATTCCACACCAGCTCCAATATTTCCCCCAAATTCATTAGTCATGAAATGAGTATAAGTGACTCCCAGCAAAGGATAAACCTGCCATGTGTTTTTTATCGGAAATAAATAATGTACATCCGCACTAACCACATAAGAGGTACTACTGGCAAAATAGCAATCGAAAGAAGGCGACAAACGAATATGATCCGTTGCGTTCCAATTGAACTCAGCACCTAAGCGAAACGACTCAAAACTACTTGCTGTGCCGTAACCCACATTTATCCCGACACTTTTCTCTCCTTGTTGGGCAAAAACACTCAATATTTGTGTACACAAGCCCACGCAACTCAACAAAGTCAAAAGTAAAATTCTTTTCATCCCATTCATTTTTTGACTGCAAAAGTATCCGATAAGGTTGGATTCGGGGCTAAAACACTGTTCGCTTTTTGTTCGCTTTTTGTTCGCAGAGTTGTATAAGGCTAAAGACCAGCGATTAATTCATCCAGTTCATTCGGGGTTCCATCCTCTCCCTTTATTTTTTTATAAAGCCGTTTACGGGATGAGGATACGGAGGGTTTGGAGCGACCCAAGATTTTTGCCATATCAGTTACCTTGACTGATATCTTTATCAAGTAACAAATCCGGAGTTCTATCAATGACATTCCCGAATATAACTGATATAGACGATTCGTAAAATTATTGTATGTCTTATCTAACTCCTTCCGTAAAGCATTCCAATCTTCTTCCCTGATTATCTGATCTGCCTCATTCGTGGAATGGAATTTCATATAGATATCCGAATGCCTTAAATCCGACTCTAACAAATCACGCTCGGTACGCCGCAACTGTATTTGTTCATTGGTCACTTGCAAAAGTTCTTTTCGCACATGAAGCAATGAATTTGTATCTTCATGGTCTTTAGATAGTAAGGTTCCCAATTCATTCAATTTCGCGTTATTCGCTTCTACATATTGAAAACTTCTCTCATATTGTTCTTGCTTTTCCCGCTGAAGCGCCTCAAACTGCCTAGCCAACCGCTCTTTCTGCCGTTTCAGTCTATATATAAACAATAAGGTTATCGAAAGCCCCAATCCGAACAAGGATAATATCCGGTAAATACGAATCTGCATCCGGTCATTCTCGCCCTTTAGCCGTAAATTCTCAGTTTCCCGCTTTTGATAATTATATAAAGAGGTCATTTTACGGATTTCCTCCGAATCGGTTATCTTGCGGATGGAATCTTGCACTTGCTGGCCAAGACGGACATAGCGAATAGCCTCCCGATAATTCAACCGACGCTCATACAAAAGCGACAAGTACTCATAAATAGCGTCTCTAACATGTAAGTTAGGACTATCCAGGCACTTTCTTAAATAGTAATCGGCAGAATCCAATTTATTGAGTTCTAAATAAGTATTCCCCAAAACCGAATAAGTAGGATACATATTCCGGTCTACGGAATCTTTTAATGATTCAGACAAACATTCCAAAGCTTTATCATACATTACCAATTCCCGGTAAAGATCACCCAGCTCAGTCAATATACCGGAATATCGATGTCTATTTCCTGTTTCATTCGCTATAATTGCCGCTTTTTGAAAATAGAGAAGCGCACTGTCATTCTTATCGACCATATCATATACCCGGGCAATATCTCTCAGCACAAGAGAAAAACTAGTACTATCTCCTTTCAGTAATTTATACTCAGCCGCTTTCTCATACATACGGATCGCCTCTTCATATACATTCTGATAATCATAAAGCGTACCCATCTGCGAATAGACATTGGACAATAATCGGTACTTTCTCGTATCCCCCGCCACATCCAATGCCTTTTGGAAATACTTCAACGCTTCCGGGGCATCATTCAAATCCCGGTAGACACGGCCCATATAGTAATAAGACTCTAGTAATTTGTCTCGATCGCCATATGTCTCATAGAAAGCGGTGATTCGTTTGATCAAAGAATCAGAAGTATGCCGGACATACATCTTATCATTGACCTTCAAGTCGAGCAAGTCATAATACATACGCTGTTCCTCATCAAAGGACGAAAGGCTATCCCGCAATCGATCCAACAAAGGGCGGGCTTCCTCCGGATTTGTATCCGCAAGGGATTCGATCCGTGACAGGGTAGCGGGGTAAGGCTTCCCCCGATGATCGCAAGCATAAAAAGCCGAGATCAAGACCGACATCAAGAGGATGTATATACGAGGCATTGGAAATCTGTTTTATCACTTAAACGCAACAAAGGTAAAAAATTAAAGTGTAATAGTTTCATTGATATTTATACAAACTTTTGAAAGCCAATACGCAAAGTACGCTACGACCGGATACTTACAGGTTTTGCTTTTTACTCTTAACAAAAAAACACCAGATTTGCTTTTTGCCCTTAACAAATCCATGTACTTTTTGCTATCTATCTTGAATAAATCGTATATTTGTCATTCATTCAATCAGCGTATGGATAGTCTATTTATTAAACAAGAACGATTACTGGCACAAACGAGTACCCATATCATAAGGGAACTCATGAACCAAATTCACTGGGATAATCCTCTGATCGCCATCAGAGGATCAAGGGGTGTCGGAAAAACAACACTCATGTTGCAATACATCAAACTGAATTTCCAGCCGGGAAGCAGGGAGGTACTTTATTGCACGCTCGACAGCATCTATTTCAGTAATCACACCCTATCTGAGCTGATTGAGCGGTTCTATTTGCAAGGAGGAAAACAATTATTCCTTGATGAAGTACATAAATATCCCACTTGGAGTAAAGAGATAAAAGAGGCCTACGACCTGTATCCATCTCTACGAATTGTTTTTAGCGGTTCTTCCCTATTGAATATATTGAATGCGGATGCCGATCTTTCCAGACGTTGCCTACCATATAATATGTACGGACTTTCCTTCCGGGAATTTCTCATGTTCTATAAGCAAATTGATATACCTGTCTATTCCCTACAAACGATACTGGAAAATCCAGGAAACATTTGCCGGGAAATAAATGAGAAATGTCGCCCCGTACAAATGTTTAACGAATATCTCCACGAAGGGTATTACCCCTTTTTTACGGGTAACAGAGAAGATTATTATATTAATATCGAGAATGTGGTCAATCTCATTATTGAGCAGGAACTCCCGTTGCTGTGTGGCGTAGATCCTGCCTATACACGGAAGCTAAAGGCTTTGATGGGTATCTTAGCTACCTCTGTTCCTTATGAGCTGGACATCACGAAACTAGCGGGAATGATCGGACTTTCCCGAAACTCTGTCATCAATTACTTACAGAATTTGGACAAGGCGGAATTGCTCAAGTTATTGTACTCGGATTTACTATCTGTCAAAAAGATGCAAAAACCGGATAAGATTTACCTACAGAATCCCAACCTATTGTACGCCATAGCTTCCGCTCCCGTACAGATCGGGACGGCAAGGGAAACTTTTGTCGTCAACCAGTTATCCGTAAATCATAACGTGGAATATGGAAAAACAAAAGGTGACTTTATCGTAGACCATGCCTACACCTTCGAGGTAGGAGGAGCGGATAAAACATTCAAGCAAATAGCGGATCTCCCCGATTCCTTCATCTTGGCTGACAATATGGAGTTCGCCACCGGCAAGAAACTACCGCTGTGGATCGTGGGATTAACCTATTAAAAAAACACGTACGACTTTTTTTTTAGAAAAAAGCGGTATCCAGCTTGCCGCCGGATACCGCTTTTCATTTATCTTTACCGATCAAGGAATCAGCAACGAGGCTTGATCTGCTTGAAGAAGTCATTACCCTTGTTATCTACCAAGATAAATGCGGGGAAGTTCTCTACCTCGATCTTCCAGATCGCTTCCATACCCAATTCCGGATATTCCACGCACTCGATGCTCTTGATATTGTTCTGAGCCAGGATAGCCGCAGGGCCACCGATAGATCCTAGGTAGAAACCGCCGTGATTCTTACAAGCGTCCGTAACTTGCTGGCTACGGTTACCCTTCGCCAACATGATCATGCTACCGCCATGGCTCTGGAACAAGTCAACGTATGAGTCCATACGACCCGCGGTCGTCGGGCCCATAGAGCCACAAGCCATACCTGCCGGAGTCTTAGCCGGGCCCGCGTAATAAATAGGATGATCCTTGATGTATTGGGGAAGATCCTCGCCACGATCCAGACGCTCCTTCAACTTAGCGTGAGCGATATCACGGCCCACGATGATCGTTCCGTTCAATGACAAACGAGTAGATACTGGATATTTATCCAATTCCTTCAAGATATCCGCCATCGGTTGGTTCAAGTTGATCTTGACAGCGTCGCCCTCACCCGCTTGACGAAGTTCCTCCGGAATCAATTCGCCGGGATGGCTATCCAACTTCTCGATCCAGATACCTTCCTTATTGATCTTACATTTAATATTACGGTCCGCGGAGCAACTTACACCCAAACCTACCGGGCAAGAAGCGCCATGGCGAGGCAAACGGATGATGCGAACATCATGTGCCAGATATTTACCACCGAATTGAGCGCCCAAGCCAATATTCTGGGCGGCGGCCAATACCTCTTTCTCCAACTCCACGTCGCGGAAAGCACGGCCACCCTCGCTACCGGTCGTAGGCAAGCTATCATAGAAACGGGTAGAAGCCAACTTCACCGTCAATAAATTCTTCTCAGCGGAAGTACCGCCAATCACGATCGCTATATGATACGGAGGACAAGCGGCCGTACCCAATGTCTTGATCTTCTCTACGAGGAAGGGAACCAATGTACCCGGATTCAAGATCGCTTTTGTCTCTTGGTATAAATAAGTCTTATTGGCGGAACCACCTCCTTTTGTCACGCAAAGGAACTCATACTCCATGCCTTCCGTAGCCTCGATATCGATCTGGGCCGGCAAGTTACATTTCGTATTTACCTCATCGTACATATTCAGCGGAGCGTTCTGGGAGTAACGAAGGTTCTCTTCCGTGTAGGTCTTGTAAACACCTAAGGAAAGCGCTTCTTCATCACAGTAACCGGTCCAGACCTGCTGGCCCTTCTCGCCGTGGATAATAGCCGTACCGGTATCTTGGCAGAAAGGAAGTACGCCTTTAGCCGCTACCTCGGCGTTGCGAAGGAATGTCAAGGCCACGTACTTATCGTTGTCCGTAGCTTCCGGATCGCTTAGGATCTTTGCGACCTGCTCGTTGTGAGAACGGCGAAGCATGAATGATACGTCGCGGAAAGCGGCGTTAGCCATAGCGGTCAAACCTTCTTTAGCGACTTTCAAGATCGGTTTTCCTTCAAACTCAGAAACGGAAACATAATCTTTTGTAAGCAAATAATACTCTGTTGTGTCCGGTCCCTTTTGGAACATCGGCTCGTAGTGAAACGGAGGTGTTGCCATATCTTTAGAATTTAATTATATATTGGTTTTATTTAAGTTTGTCCGTACTTTTCGATTGGCAAACTTAGCGAAAAAACTTGATATATAGATCATGGGGTAAAGAAATATAGTTATATTTGCCCGATATGAAAAAGTTGACCTCTTTATACATTATATTCCTGCTAACGATGCTCGGTTTTCAAGGAAATCTGAAAGCGCAGGTTAGCCACGGAGGCCGCCCGCTTCCGCTATCGCTCATGCGAAGTACAAACGGACAGATGTTTAAAGAAATGCCTCCGTTCGACGTCCAAGAGGAGTTACGCATCGACTCGCTGAATGAGAGCGACCTAAGAAGCGGTTTCCGTTTTGCCTATAAATTCATAACGGATTACAATCGGTACAACTCGGGCGTAACTTTCACCGGGCCGGATGGGACACGTGTATGGAGACTCGGGATCTACTCGCCCGGGGCCCTTTCCATCAACGTGCTCTTCACGGAATATGAACTGCCCGAAGGCGCCCAGCTCTTCCTATATAATGAGGACCAGACACAGATATTAGGCTCGTTCAATCACCTAAACAACTCGGAGTTAAACCTATTGCCGGTCTCTCCTATCCAAGGGGATCGCCTGATCATAGAATATCAAGAACCGGCTAACGCCTCTTTTCAAGGAAGACTGACCGTCGGGGAAGTCAACCATGGCTACCGGAGCTTGCGGGGGTTAGAACCGGGAGACAACACCTCACTGATCGGTAAAATTCCACCGTTAGCTTGCTATCAAGATGGGACAAACGATTACGCCCAATGGGGGCAAAGCGTCGTTCTCCTGATCATAGACGGAAGCGTAGGGTGCACGGGCACCCTGATAAATAATACGGACAATGACGGAAAGCCTTATCTACTCACCGCCTCCCATTGCCTGAACAAGCAATTCACGATGAAAAACCCCGATTATGAGAAAATAGCCGGAAGTATCGTCTGCTTTTTCAACTTCAACAGCCCTTTCTGCGACCCGATCCTAAGGGGAACGGAAGAGATGTCTACCGCATCCACTTACTTCAAGGCGGTTAATGAAATGGCAGACATGGCCTTGTTGGAACTTACCGCCACACCTCCGGTTTATTACAGGCCTTATTACGCGGGCTGGAACGCACAAGAGGTAGGACCTGCCCCCTATACGTGCATCCAACATCCCCAATACTCGGTAAAGCGAATCAGTATATCCGATGAGGATCTGGCTCCCTTTACCTTGACAGATCCAAACATGATTTTTTACAAGAACGCTCATTGGCATGTCAAGACTTGGGAAGTAGGTTATACGGCCAGCGGTTCCTCCGGATCTCCTTTATTCAATGCCGACGGAGAGATTATCGGAGCGTTATCCGGCGGGCAGTCCAGCGAGAATAGCCCGAAGGATGATTACTTCTTCTCTTTGATGAAACCATGGGACGCAATCGATACCCCCGAGAGACAGCTCAAATATTGGCTGAACCCGTCCAATGACGAGACCAAGGTTTGTGAGGGACTTGATCCGTATAAATCAGCCCCTTGTTTCCGGTTGAGCAACATCTATGACTCCGGTAATCAAGAAAACGCCGAATGTACGCTCTATCCCGGGTCTGAAAAAGCGTATTTATTCGGGAACAACCCCGCCAATATCACTGAATATGCGGAAGCTTACCAAGTAGCCGAAGCGGGTACCTTATACGGAGCTTATTTCGTAACACCGCCTGCCGGAGCGAATTACAAACAGATGGAAGTGGAAGTTACCGTTTACAGCGGCGACTCTAAGCCCTCTACATTATTATATACGGAGACATTCCAACCCACCTATAGCAATAAATCGATATTGGACGATACGTTTATTGAGACCGCTAAATCCCTAAATCGGTCACAGGAAAGTTATATCCATTTCTCCAAGCCCGTGAACGTCAGCGGAAAGTTCTACATCGGCTATAAGCTCAAGAGCGTCCCGGAGAACACGTATTTCTCCGCTTACAATTTGCCCAAAGGCAAAACGACCCGGAATACGGCTTGGGTTCATGATAAAAACGGCTGGAGACAAGCTACCGAATATACGCAAGCAGGTTTTAGCACCTCCTTGTTTATCGATCCCGTCATTCAATACGGTAACCCCATCAGCAACGAAAAGCTCGAGGCGAACGAGCAGGTACTCATTCATCTCGGTCCGGAGAAAGGCATGGTACACCTTGTTTTGCCGGATGGAATGGAGAAAGCGACTTATACATTGCACTCGGCACAAGGAAAAGTGTCGGAAAACGGAGAGATCACGGACAGGCAAGCTACACTCCATTTCCTAAAATTAACATCTGGAGTCTACTTTCTAACCGTGCATTATGGCGAGGAGCATTATACACAAAAGATTATATTTTAATCAAAAAATATACAATAAGAGTTCTGGGAAACCATCCATTGAAAAGAATGGCAAGAGGTACACAGCCATATTTTTTCAATAATTCTACCCATATTTTATGTATAAAACAAGCCTAGGATTCATTAATAAGTATTAATTAAAAAGATTTTATCGCTTCTTTGCTATCCATAACAAAAAAATACTTTAGTTTTGCACGATAATGGCTAAGGGATAATTTGGAAGTGAATATATTAACATAGTAACATTTTAAACTTACATCAAGATTATGAACAAAAAGTTTTTATTGCCATTCTTCGTATTGGCAGCCATTTTAACTCTTTCTTCTTGTTCAAACAAGTTGAAACCGTTGGCAGAACAGTACATTAAAGCAGAGCCGCAGCCGCTAGAGGCTATCGGAGGCAAAGTTCCTGTAACGATCAATGCGACTTTCCCCGCTAAATGGTTCAACAAGAAAGCTGTTGTAACTGTAACTCCGGTATTGCGTTACCAGGGTGGCGAAGCTTGGGGCACTTCTTACACTTACCAAGGTGAGAAAGTAAAAGGTAACAACCAAGTAATCCCTCAAAAAGAAGGCGCTAACGTAACTATGAAGTCTTCTTTCACTTACAAACCCGAGATGAAAAAATCAGAATTGTATTTGACTTTCGACGCGAAGATCAAAAACAAGACTGTTAAATTGCCGGACGTAAAGATCGGTGAAGGCGTTATCGCTACTTCCGAATTGGCAGACGCAGCTACTGCTACAGCAGCTATCGCAGCTGATAAATTCCAACGTATTATCAAAGAGGCTCATGACGCTAACATCATGTTCTTGATCCAACAAGCTAACCTTCGCGCTCAAGAATTGAATTCTGACGCTATCAAAGAATGGAAAGATCTTGTTAAGAACGCAGACGAGGCTCCGAACCAGAATGTAGCTATCGAGATCAGCGCTTACGCTTCTCCTGATGGTGGTTTCAAATTGAACAACACGTTGGCTGAGAATCGTGAAGGAAACACTACGAAATATTTGAACAAGGAATTGAAGAAGATGAAAGTTGACGCTCCGGTTGACGCTCGTTACACAGCTCAAGACTGGGAAGGCTTCAAGGAATTAGTTTCTGCTTCTAACTTGCAAGATAAAGACTTAGTATTGCGTGTGATCTCTATGTACCAAGATCCTGAGACAAGAGAGAAAGAAATCAAGAATATCTCCGCTGTTTACTCTGACTTGGCTGAGACTATCCTTCCGCAATTACGTCGTTCTCGTTTGACCGCTAACATCGAGATCATCGGTAAGTCTGACGACGAGATCAGCGCTTTGGCTAAGAGCAATCCTTCTGAGTTGAATATCGAGGAAATCCTTTACGCCGCTACATTGACGAACAACGACAATGAAAAGATGGCTATCTATACAAAAGCTTCTGAATTGTATCCTAACTGCTACCGCACTTGGAACAACATCGGTATGATGGCATTCAAGGCTGGTGATTTGGCTAAGGCTGAGCAAATGTTTAACAAGTCTAACTCTGTTAAGAATAACGCTTCCGCTAACATGAACTTAGGTTTGATCGCATTAACGAAGGGTGACCAAGCTAAGGCTCAACAATTGTTCGGTAACGCTGCCGGCGTAAACGAATTGAGCGAGGCTCTTGGCGTTCTTTACTTAGAGCAAGGCGAATATGCTAAGGCTGTTAACTCTTTCGGTTCTGTTAAGACTAACAACGCTGCTTTGGCTCAGATCTTGGTTAAGGATTACAGCAAGGCTTCTCAGACTTTGAACGGTGTTGCTAAACCTGATGCTATCACCTCTTACTTGAAGGCTGTTGTTGCTGCTCGTACAAACGACGCTAACGGTGTAGTAAGCAACTTGAAGGCCGCTATCGCTGCTGACAAGAGCTTGGCTAAGGAAGCTGCTATCGACTTAGAGTTCGCTAAATATGCGACTAACTCTGACTTCTCAGCTTTAGTAAAATAATTAGAAAATATTCTTTCTAAATAAGAAAAAGACCTCATCCTTTTGGATGGGGTTTTTTTATATTCCACCCACTCAAGCCTATATTTCAGAATATTGCAACACTTCAAAATAAATATTGATTATCAATGACTTTTTTATAAAATAAATCCGTAGATTTGCAAAATTCAATAAAGTTGTTGTAAATATTAATCAAATAGGGTAAAGAAATTATGAGATCACAAATCTGGAAACAAATGGTGTGGGTATTTTGTCTGCTCTTCCTTATGGAATCATGCGTTAAGCATGACATTTATCAAGGAGAAGACCCCTCGGTATATCCTCAAGAACCTACCAAAGAAGAAGAAGATTACATAGCCCAGTTCGAGAATTTCGAGAACATACAGGTTAACATATCTTCTCAGCATGAAGGGACCCTATATTCTATTTATTATGAATATCCTTATGAGGAAGGCTCTTTAGTCAAAGATCCTTATTTAATTGGTAAAACTCCGATCCATATGGCTCTGGAAGTACCTACACACGTAAAGAAACTCTATATCCTAAGAGGGGATGGGGAACTTATTGAGAGCGATGTAAAGGATATCACGATCGGTAGCGGAACCAAAAGCAGTTTACGGGCTACAAATGCGATCAGTGATGAAGTCCTTCATCTGATCAATAACAAATACTTCCCGGAAAAGTCATACAATGTGAAAAGCGAAGATTTATATAGATGTTCTGATCTAAAAATCACGGAAACCGTTTTTACCAGTAGCTTTGAGAAAGCGGATATTTGGCTAACCTATATAAGCGACGGAGGAATGTCCAAAGGCAACAGTAATATGCATGGTAAAATTTGGTTCTATACATATCCCTCCGAGAAGATGGAGAACCTTACTTTAGATGACTGCACCTTCTATGGAAAAACTAATGGTGCTATCCAAGTCACTGACTTCAATACGATCAACCAAGGCGATAATTATATATTCTACTCCAAAGAAGAACAGCCAAAGGCCCAAGCAGGAGAATATACCCGAATACCCTTGGGAAGATTCGACAAGGGGCTCAACGTCGGCTTCGTATATCGAGGCACAGACCGTCCACAGTTCTCCACTCCGGCATTAAATGGGCCGGATAACAATAAAGTACCAGATAATGGGACATTCTCCCATAATTACGTAGGCCATACCTTAAAATATGGTAATTCCTCTTTCAAAATAGAGAAAAACGTAGCAAACGGCTTCATTCACCACATTCAAGAAGGTGATTTTGAAGGAAATGTACTGGGAATGGAAAATCGCTGCCCAAACTATAGGGCCTATGATGGAGACTACAACGATATGCTTTGTCTAATCGAAAGTAATCCCGTTGCCATCGAGCCGGCAGAGCCGGTAACCCCTCCCGTCATAGAATCGCAAACGAACAAGAAAGGATTCCTCTTGTTCGAAGATAATTATCCAAACCAAGGCGATTTCGATTTCAATGACGCTGTCATATATTATAGCATCACAGCATATACCGATAAGAGTACCGCAGATGTTTATGCCCAGTTACTGGCTAAAGGCTGTACATTCCACAACCAATTTGGATTTAAGGACGCCAATGGACTAACTCCCTTTTTCTCCGATGTCAATGGATATGTCAATGTGAGAAAATTCGACAAGGAACCGGAAAGTGGGATTACAAAGACATTAACATATAGTGCGACTCAGCTGATCATGCCTTACATTGATAACGGGAAGGGACCGGTAAGTAAAAACGTCAAGAATACGGATCTATACCCATATGTATTGGATATTCCTTATTCGGAAAATCAACCTTTCCGTTGGTGTATAGAGAATAAAAGCATCGACGAAGCTTATAATTTTGACCAAGATTACCGAAAGGCACATGGAGATTGGTATGAGACTCCTAAAGATGAATCGTTAGTGATACAATTTACCACTCCGGATGAAGAGAAGAAAGATCCGGAAAATAAAGAATGAAGGATACACACTCATTGAAGGATCTCTAAAATCCTAACATCATATAAAAAACGGCGGGCTTTTTAAAGGCCCGCCGTTTTTTGTATCTATTAATAGAAGAATATATTATCTACCTTGGCGCTTACGCTCTGTCTCATCCAAGATGATCTTACGCATACGCATATTATTCGGGGTGATCTCTACGTACTCATCGCCCTTGATGTACTCAAGCGCATCCTCTAGGCTGAATACGATAGGAGGAGCCAAGGAAACTTTGTCGTCCGAACCAGAGGCACGCATATTCGTCAACTTCTTGGATTTGGTAACATTTACCACCAAGTCATTGTCCTTGGTATGCTCACCAACCACCTGTCCAGCGTAAACCTCCTCGCCCGGGGCGATGAAGAAACGTCCGCGGGATTGCAAGTTATTCAGGGCATAAGCGAAAGCCTGACCTGTCTCCATAGCGATAATCGAACCATTCATACGTCGTTCGATATCACCCTTCCACGGTTGATATTCCAAGAAACGGTGTGCCATGATAGCCTCACCGGCAGAGGCGGTCAATACGGCGTTGTTCAAACCGATAATACCACGGGAAGGAATCGTGAATTCTAAGTGCATACGACCATTCTTGCTTTCCATCATGGTCATCTCGCCCTTACGCTTCGTTACCATATCGATAATACGGCTAGAGCATTCCTCCGGAAGATTCACCGTCAATTGCTCTACCGGCTCACATTTCTCACCATCGATCTCCTTGATGATAACCTGAGGCTGACCTACCTGCAACTCGTATCCCTCACGACGCATCGTCTCGATCAATACAGACAAGTGAAGCACGCCACGGCCATATACCAACCAAGAATCAGCGGAATCAGTAGGAACTACGCGTAAAGCCAAGTTCTTATCCAATTCTTTCTGCAAACGGTCAAAAATATGACGGGAAGTAACAAACTTACCATCCTTACCAAAGAACGGAGAATTGTTGATCGTGAAAAGCATAGACATCGTAGGCTCGTCGATAGCGATCGTTGGCAATGGCTCCGGCTCGTTCACGTCGGCGATAGTCTCACCGATCTCGAAACCATCGATACCGATAATAGCGCAAATATCCCCGGACTGCACGGAATCAACTTTCGTACGTCCCAAGCCCTCGAATACATCCACTTCCTTGATCCTCGATTTCACCATACTACCATCACGCTTACAAAGCATGACATCTTGGCCCTCTTTCAACTCGCCACGGTGTACACGTCCTACGGCGATACGACCTACATACTTAGAATAATCCAAAGAAGTAATCAACATCTGCGGAGTACCCTCCAACATCTTTGGTTCGGGGATATACTTGATGATCGCATCAAGCACAGCCGCGATATCCTCTTTCGGCTCCTTCCAATCCTCGGACATCCAGCCCTGCTTGGCGGAACCATAAATAGTAGGGAAGTCAAGCTGCTCCTCGGTAGCATCCAGACTAAACATCAAGTCGAATACCATTTCCTGCACTTCCGACGGGCGGCAATTCGGCTTATCCACCTTATTAATTACCACGATCGGCTTCAAACCCAGTTGAATCGCTTTTTGCAAAACAAAACGAGTCTGCGGCATAGGCCCCTCAAAGGCGTCTACCAATAGCAAACAACCATCCGCCATATTCAAGACACGCTCCACCTCGCCACCAAAGTCGGCGTGGCCCGGAGTGTCAATAATATTGATCTTATATCCCTTATAATTGATAGACACGTTCTTGGCAAGAATCGTGATACCTCGTTCCCGTTCCAGATCATTGTTATCCATGAACTGATCCGGTTCTGCCTGTCCTTCACGGAAAAGCTTACCGGCTAATAACATCTTATCCACGAGCGTCGTTTTGCCGTGGTCTACGTGCGCGATAATCGCAATGTTTCTGATCTTTTGCATTGAAGACTAATTTATTGGCTGCAAAAATACGATATTTTTACGATATATATATGACATTCATGCTTCAAAACACAAAAAAGATAGCAGAATCTATTGCAAATCAAAAAGGAATGCCTACCTTTGCGACCGCTTAGATAACATAGTATTAATTTATTAAAGTAAAAAGAATCATGTATTTAGATTCAGCAAAGAAACAAGAATTATTTGAAAAGTATGGCAAATCAGCTACTAACACAGGTTCTGCTGAGAGCCAAATCGCATTGTTCACATTCCGTATCTCTCACTTGACAGAGCACTTGAAAGTGAATCACAAAGATTACGCTACGGAAAGATCATTGAAGATGTTGGTAGGTAAACGTCGTCGTTTATTGGACTATCTGATCAAGACTGACATCGAGAGATACCGCGCTATCATCAAAGAACTTGGTATCAGAAAGTAAGAAAAAGCTTACTCGAAAATATTAAAAAGGGCAATCCCAAATGGGTATTGCCCTTTTTATTTGTCTTAATCCTAGATATAATAAAATATTAATGTAAATTTGCGCCGTTTAGTATCAAATTATCAAACATTACAGGACTATAAATAACAAATCATACACATGGGAAACAACAAAATTATAGGCGCGAAAATTAAAAATATCCGGGAATCGAAACAACTCTCTATCGAGGAGGTAGCCGAACGCTCCGGGTTAGGTATCGAACAGATCGAACGTATCGAGGGTAACTTGGATTTTCCATCTTTGGCCCCTCTTATCAAAATAGCACGGGTATTAGGGGTACGTTTGGGTACATTCTTGGATGACCAAGCGGAGCTAGGCCCGGTCGTATGCCGCAAAAAGGACAGCGAGGCCGATGGTATCGGGTTCACGAACAACGCGACACAAGGGCACAAGCATATGGATTACCACTCGCTCTCGCAAGATAAGTCCGGCCGCCATATGGAACCCTTCTTGATCGAGATCGCTCCCTCCGAGGAAGGCGAGGATTTCATCCTGTCCACGCATGAGGGAGAGGAGTTTATCTACGTATTGAATGGCGTCGTAGAGATCAATTACGGAAAGAACACCTATATCCTAGAGGAAGGCGATAGCATCTATTATGATTCCATCGTGGCGCATCATGTACATGCGGCAGCCGACAACAAGGCCCGAATCCTAGGAGTTGTCTATACACCTTATTAAATCCAGCGTTTTATGGAATTACATAACAGAACCCTTGGCCAATGGCTGGAACATTGGGCCGAGACTACACCGGACAAGGAATATATCGTTTATTCGGACCGTGACTTACGTTTCACTTGGAGCGAATTCAACAAGCGTGTGGACGACATGGCGAAAGGCATGCTGGCGATCGGTATCACTCATGGCACACATGTCGGCGTATGGGCGACAAACGTACCGGATTGGCTGACTTTCTTATATGCCGGAGCCAAGATCGGTGCCGTACTGGTCACGATCAACACCAACTATAAACAAAGCGAACTGGAATATCTGGTTGAGAACGCCGATATCCATACGATGTGTATCACAGACGGCGTGTTTGATGGAAGTTACGTGGACATGGTCTATACCATGTTGCCGGAATTGAAGACCTCTCAACGGGGGTATTTGAAAAGCAAGCGTTTCCCACGCTTGAGAAATGTAGTATATATCGGACAGGAGAAATACAGGGGTATGTACAATACGCCCGAGATGTTGCTCCTCGGACAAAATATCAAGGATGAGACGTTAGAGGCTGCCAAAGCGAGAGTAAATTGCCACGACGTTGTCAATATGCAATATACTTCCGGTACGACCGGCTTCCCGAAAGGGGTCATGTTGACTCACTACAACATCGCCAACAACGGTTTCTTGACGGGTGAGCATATGAAATTCACCGCCGACGATAAGCTTTGTTGCTGCGTACCTCTCTTTCATTGCTTTGGTGTGGTATTAGCTTCCATGAACGTATTGACGCATGGATGTACGCAAGTGATGGTCGAGAAATTCGATCCGCTATTGGTATTAGCTTCTATACATAAAGAGCGTTGCACGGCCGTGTACGGCGTGCCTACCATGTTCATTGCCGAGCTGAACCACCCGATGTTCGAGATGTTCGACCTCACGTCGTTACGTACCGGTATTATGGCAGGTTCTCTTTGCCCGGTTGAACTCATGAAAACCGTGGACGAGAAGATGCATATGCGTGTAACCAGCGTGTATGGATTGACAGAGACCTCACCGGGTATGACCCACTCCCGTATCGAAGATCCGGCCGAGGTGCGTTATAATACCGTAGGCCATGAGTTCGAATTTACCGAGGTACGGGTTATCGATCCGGAGACTGGCGAGGAATGCCCCGTCGGTGTACAGGGCGAGATGTGTAACCGCGGTTATAATAACATGAAAGGTTACTATAAAAACGAAGCCGCCACCAATGAGGCGATCGACAAGGATGGCTTCCTGCATTCCGGCGACTTAGGCGTGAAAGACGAGAACGGCAACTATCGGATCACCGGCCGTATCAAGGACATGATTATCCGCGGGGGCGAGAATATCTATCCCCGTGAGCTGGAGGAGTTCCTCTATCATTTCCCCGGCGTGAAAGACGTGCAAGTAGCTGCTGTTCCTTCCAAGAAATATGGAGAGGAAGTGGGTGCCTTTATCATCCTTCACGATGGTGTGACGGCTACGGAGGAAGAGGTGAAAGACTTCTGCCGCGGAAAGATCGCCCGGCATAAGATCCCGAAATACATCTTCTTCGTCGATACCTTCCCGATGACCGGAAGCGGAAAGATACAGAAGTTCAAGTTGAAAGACCTCGGGCTGAAACTATTGCAAGAGCAAGGTATCACGCCGGCCTAACGATTTAGTGGACAGTTAACAGTTACTTTAAAATCCTCATAATGGGCGGCACGATCTTCCCGTGTCGCCCATTTTCCTAAAGAACGATGGACGGGATCAACACACTGCGTTACTCGGATTTATTTTTAGCGATGTATTTCGATGGCGGAAAGAGCTGCCTGCACCGGAATCATTCGCATGTGTTGGTGTATGTATACTCCGGAGAGATGGTAATCGACGAGAAAGGCCAAATCACCCGGTTACATAAAGGAGAATGCGCTTTCATCCGCAAGGACTTCAGCGTACAGATGACGAAACAAGCATGGAATGGCGAGCAGTTCAAGGCGATCTTCTTGATGTTCACCATGAAGTTCCTACGCGACTTTTACAGCAAATTAGATCGAAATACTCTCCCTAAAGACGCCAAGCGAGATCAGGTAAGCCTTTACAAGCTACCGTCCAACCGTCCCGATATCGTAAGCTTGTTTGAGTCGATGACCCCTTATTTCAATTCCAAGATCCAACCGACAGACGAATTGCTTCAACTAAAAATGGTCGAGGGCGTCTATGTGTTGCTCAATACCGACAAGAATCTATATGCCTCTATCTTCGATTTTACCGATCCATGGAAGATAGACATACTGGAATTTATGGAGCGGAATTATATGAACGATATTTCCATGGAAGAAATCGCCAACTATACGGGACGCAGTCTCTCCACATTTAAACGTGATTTCAAGAAATGTAGCGCTCTCTCGCCCCGGGAATGGCTCATCCGACGCCGCCTTGAAGCCGCACATGGGCTGATACGTAAGGGGGGGCGTAAGGTCTCGGAGATTTGTTTCGAGGTAGGCTTCAAGAACCTTTCCCATTTCTCGAAAATCTATAAGATAGCGTATGGCGTACCGCCAACCGAGGATATATAATATTTATAATGGCCCACACAACAAAGCTATTTGAACCACATAACAAAGCCTCTATACCACTCCCTCCTTATCTTCGCGACATAAATAATAACAAAATGTAAATCAAATGATCATGACAAAGACAATGGAAGAGAAAGTAGCTTTAGTAACCGGTTCAGCGATGGGTATCGGACTCGCTTGCGCTGAAGCCTTCGCCAAGGCTGGATACATAACCGTATTGGCAGACATCCGTGAGCCGGGAGAACAAGTAGAGAAATTAGTAGCCGAGGGACAGAAGGCCGTAGCATATCGGTGCGACGTATCAAACACGCAAGCCGTAAAAGAGATGATCGACTGGACCGTAGCTACCTACGGAAGACTGGATGCGGCTCTTAACAACGCAGGCATACAAACACCGCAACGCCCAATGGCGGAAATCACCGACGATGAATTCGACCGTACCGTGGCTGTGGATTTGAAAGGTGTCTGGAACTGCATGCGTTATGAGATCCTGCAAATGCTGAAACAAGGCGGCGGCGCCATCGTCAACACCTCATCGCAAGGTGGAGTCACGGGATTTCCGGGGCAAGCGGCCTACATAGCCTGTAAGCATGCCGTTATCGGACTGACACGTACCGCCGCTATCGACTATGCGGCAAAGAATATCCGCATCAATGCCGTATGTCCGGGCGTTATCCGTACGCCGATGGCGGAAGACTTAATGCGGCGTGACCCTTCCTTGGAGAAGGAGCTGGTGCGCGACATTCCCGCAGGGCGGCTCGGCAAACCGGAAGAGATCGCCAACGCCGTACTTTGGCTATGCAGCCCGCAAGCGAGCTTCGTAGATGGCCACGCGCTATTGGTAGATGGAGCCTTCAGTATTCATTAAATCGCAAAACTACAGAGAGTCCAATACTGCAACGGCATTGCAGTGTTACTGCAATGCAGGTTGCAGTAATGCTGCATGGCTGTTGCAGAACTACTGCAAGGCAGGTTGCAGTAACAAACCCACCTACCCCTCGGCAAGCCTCTGCCCTAGATGGAAATTCATAGATAAAGAACACCTACTATCAACGCTTTTTCGTACCTTTGCGTCTCAACCATTTATAGTATTAATTTATGTCACAATTATTTCCAACTAATCTGCCTTATAAAGTGGCAGATATGAGTTTGGCTGAATTCGGTCGCAAAGAGATCGAGATCGCCGAACACGAAATGCCGGGATTAATGGCGCTACGCCAGAAATACGCCGATCAGAAACCCTTGAAAGGCGCACGTATCACCGGCTCACTGCATATGACTATTCAGACGGCGGTGTTAATCGAAACATTAGTTGCGTTGGGAGCGGACGTTCGCTGGGCTAGCTGTAACATCTTCTCCACACAAGATCATGCCGCTGCCGCTATCGCAGCGGACGGCGTACCGGTATTCGCTTGGAAAGGCGAGACGCTGGAGGAGTATTGGTGGTGTACGGACATGGCGCTTCGTTTCCCGGAAGGTAAAGGCCCTCACATGATTGTTGACGATGGCGGCGACGCTTCCTTGCTGATTCACATGGGCTATCGTGCGGAGAACGATGCGGAGACTATCAACCGCAAAGGCGGAAATCATGAGAAACAGGTAATCCTGGATACATTAAATCGTATCCTTCAAGAAGATAACAGCCGTTGGCACCGTACGGTAGCCGAGATGAAAGGGGTATCGGAAGAGACGACCACCGGCGTTCACCGTCTGTATCAGATGATGGAGAAAGGTGAGTTGCTGGTTCCGGCTATCAATGTTAATGACTCCGTGACGAAATCCAAGTTCGATAACCTATACGGTTGCCGTGAGTCTTTGGCGGACGGCATCAAGCGGGCTACGGACGTAATGATCGCCGGCAAGGTGGTAGTCGTTGCCGGATATGGTGACGTAGGTAAAGGCTGCTCTCACTCCATGCGCTCTTACGGGGCCCGTGTACTCGTGACCGAGATCGATCCGATCTGCGCCCTGCAAGCCGCTATGGAAGGTTTCGAGGTTACGACCATGGAAGAGGCCGTGAAAGAGGGTAACATCTTCGTTACAACCACCGGAAACTGCGATATCATCACGATCGAGCATATGACACAGATGAAAGATCAATCGATCGTATGTAATATCGGTCACTTCGACAACGAGATCCAAGTGGACAAGCTTGTCAACTATCCGAATATCAAGCACACGAATATCAAACCTCAAGTGGACAAATATACGTTCCCGAACGGAAATTCCATCTTCTTATTGGCAGAGGGACGCTTGGTAAACTTAGGTTGCGCTACGGGACACCCATCATTCGTAATGAGCAACTCATTTACGAACCAAGTTCTTGCCCAGATGGATTTATGGCAAATGGCCTATGAGGTAGGCGTATATCGTTTGCCGAAACGTTTGGATGAGGAAGTTGCCCGCCTACACTTGGAACGTATCGGCGTGAAATTATCTACATTATCACAAAAGCAAGCTGATTATATCGGCGTACCGGTAGAAGGACCGTACAAGGCTGATCATTACAGATACTAATTAATTGAAAATTGAAAGTTGAGAATTGAAAATGAAGGGAGGACAGCTCCTGTAGTTCTCGATTCTTAATTTTCAATTTTCAATTCTTAATTTTCAATTACCATGCGTTTCGCTATTCTCTCCCCCATTTATCCCTATCGTGGCGGTATCGCCCAATTCAGCGGGATGCTCTATACGGAATTAGTAAAAGAAGGTCATGAAGTAAAGGCTTTCAACTTCAAACGCCTTTATCCGGATATCTTATTTCCCGGCAAGACTCAATACGTAGAAGCGGGAGACCGTGCGATCGAAATCGAGAGCGTGCGAGTATTAGATAGCGTCAACCCGGTTAGTTATTTCAGTACCGTAAACGCCATTCGTTCCTATGCGCCGGACGTACTGATTATCTCTTACTGGATGTCCTTTTTCGTTCCCGGATACGCCCACGTAGCGAACCGGATGAAGAAGCATTGCAAGGTAATCACCCTTATCCACAACGCAATTCCCCATGAGCCGCGTTTCTTCGACAAGCCTTTAGCTTCGTTACTTTTCAAGCAATGCCATGGCTTTATCGTGATGAGCGATAACGTGCGGTATGATTTGCGGAAACTTTACCCGGGCGCTAAATATATCCAGAACCCACACCCGCTTTACAATCATTTCGGGAGTAAGATCAACAAGAACGAGGCGTGCCGGAAATTAGGAATCCATCCGTCCAAAAAGAATCTTCTATTCTTTGGACTGATACGGGATTATAAAGGATTAGACCTGCTGATAGAAGCGATGGGACAGCTTAACGAGGATTACCATCTCATTATAGCCGGTGAATGTTACGGAAGTTTTGAGAAGTATCAGACCTTGATCGATGCATCTCCGGCAAAAAAACGTATATTCGTCCACTGTGAATATATCAGCGACGAGGAAATCCCCATTTATTTCTCAGCGGCGGATGCCTTGGTACTCCCCTATCGCTCCGCCACTCAAAGCGGTGTCGTATCCGTAGCCTACAATTACGATTTACCTATGTTAAGTACTCCCGTAGGCGATTTCAAGAACAGCATCGAAAAGCCGGGTACAGGCATCGTAGTGCCTGAGATATCCGCAACGGCCCTCGCCCAAGGTATCGAGGAACTTTTCACCCCCTCACAGCAAGCCACCATCCCCGCGAACATATCCAAAGAAAAAGCAGCCCTCTCGTGGGAAACCCTAACGAGAAAACTGCTCGATTTTATCAATAGCGGTTTCATCTAGTTGTAGAGACGGGGCGTGCCCCGTCTCTACAACCAACCGGAATTTATATCTCTTTTTGCTTTCTAGCTTTCCAAACCGAATATCCTACCGCACCAATCAATAACAACAAGATAATCAACGAACTGAAAGAGGTAATATAAGCCGCCGTAATATAACCTTGCGGTCTAAACTCAAATACGATCTGATGCTCGCCCGCAGGAACTAACATAGCCCTTAATATCCAATCCGCCCGGAAATGCGAAGCGGGCTTACCATCAATAGTTGCCTCCCATCCCGGTTGATAATAGATCTCAGAGAATACCGCTAATTGCTCAGAATTCGTCTTCGTCGTATAAACTAACTTATTAGGGCGATAACTATCCAATGTTATCGTAGCGGTAGAGTCCAATTGAGGCGTGAAACCTTTCACCTCATTGGCGAAACGTTTATCGACAACCGCCGTCGTTAACGGATTAATCGTATTCAACGCCGCTATTTCCGCATCCGCATTCTCCACGACCTCCACTTTATCCACAAACCAAGCGTTGCCGAAAGCAAACGGATTCCTCAAAGGCGGTTGCTCCGGATTATAGATAATATAACGTGTATTGAGCATATTCAAGGACGGGCAAGCAGCGAACGCCCCCATCAAATCCTCTGCGGTCTGCGCTTTCTGGAAAGCCCCGATAACCGAGTTAAGCTCTCCTTGCAGACGGTGGTCGATCAATTCTTGGTACCGTCTCAGCTTCGCAGCGTAATAACCACCGACGGAATGGTGATAGTACGAGGTCGTTGTCTCCAAGAAAGGATTATTCAAATTCAAGACACGATAAGAAAGGTCCTTATCCTTCATGATTTCTTGATCGGCTACCGTCTCTTTATATACCTCTGTAGGTTTCTGACGGATAAAGTTACTATCGTTCAAATACCGTTTATCCACCGTCCATAAGTCAACCAACATCAAGACCGCAACACCGATCCCTACGAATGTCGCCACCTTTTTCCGATCTTTCGAAGTATAGAACCAGAACAACAAAGCCGCCCCTAATAAGATAAAGACCAAAGAGCGCAACGCATCCGCCGAAGCCAAGGAAGCACGATCCATTAACAAGGCGTTGTAATACCAATCCGGCAACTGATATTGAGCGTCGAAAGAAGAACGGAAATCCAACAGCATACTCGGCATCAACCAAAGGATTAAAGAAAGCCCCCCCGTGATAGCCAAAGCAACGATCAATCCTCTCTTCAACAAGGCATCGCTCACGGTCTCCGATAGCACCTCTTTCAATCCCCATATAGCGATAATAGGAAATACCATACCCGGAATAACCAATGCCATCTCTACGGTACGGAACTTATTATACATCGGCAAGTAATGGAACATAAAGTCATTGAAGCTATCAAAATTACGTCCCAATGCCAGCAATATCAAAAAGACAGAACCTCCGAATAACCACCATTTCATCGGATTCCGGATCACGAACATTCCCAGAACAAACAAGAAGCAGACCAATGCCCCGAAATAAACCGGCCCGGAAGTAAATGTCTTCTCTCCCCAATAGGTAGGAGCCTGTACCTCTTTTCCGACTTGAGCGCCTTTCGCCCTTAATTCCTTATATAACTCAGAATCCGGGCCTAGCATTCCACCCGAACTTCCACCATAGGCATTCGGAACCAACAAGGTCAACAACTCCCCTTTTCCATAGCTCCAAGCGAACGCATAATCCTTGTCCAAGCCGGAAGAGATCTTCTCGCCCGAAGGGGTCGTTGTCGTTAATTCCGTAGCCCCACGGATAGAGTTCTGTCCCAAATCCCATTGAGCATACATATTCTGGGCATTCGGCAACACCGCCAATATCACGCATCCAGCCATAATAGCGGTTACCGTACCCAGTTCTTTATAAGCTTTTTCCTTCAGTTTATTGAACAAATATCCCAAATAAACGAAGAAGCAAAGTAATAATAAATAATAAGTGATTTGCAGGTGCGTATTCGCGATAGAGAAAGCGACACCCAACAAGAACACGACCGCCCCCCATAAATACTTACGCTTGAACAACAGGGCCATACCCGCCAACGTTAATGGCATATAAGCGATTACATACGCTTTCGTGACATGGCCGGCCTCTATAATGATCAGATTATAAGACGCTAAAGCGAAAGCGATAGCACCAGCGATCGCCAACCACCAATTTACGCCCATGACACACATCAAGATATAGAAACAAACGAATCCGGTAAACACCATCCCCGCATCCATATACCCCAGCGCTTTTAAAGGCTTCTCCACTAAAAGATATCCGGGAAATCGTGGAGCCGGATTTCCATATCCCGACACATAAGGCATTCCGCCAAACATGGCATCGGACCATGCGCTGAATTCTCCCGGTTGGGCCGTCTTCTCATATTCATCCATCTGGCTATTCCCCATACCGATAGCCTTTTCCGTATCCCCTTGCCGGACTACCTTACCCTCAAATACGGCCGGAGAAAAATAAATCACTGTCAATACCAAGAATACGGCTATCGCTGCGATATGTTTTCCCCATTTACTCATTATACTCCGCATAAAACTTATCTATAATTTATTGTTTATACTCTACCTTTAAACCATTTGGCAAAATAGAATCTCACGGCGAACCAACCATGCAACAGAATCGTCGACACCTTGCCATAATACTTACACATGACCTCATATCGCTCCTTTAAGGAAGCTTTCCGGTTCACACTACTTAACCCTTCCTCCAAAAAATTAGACAGGATCAAACGTGTATTATGTATTCTTTTCGATCGTCTCAGACATTGGATACACCAATCATAATCCGCCGTCAAACGGTATTCCGTATTATATAACGGAGCGATCTCCCGTTTTGATATAAACGACTGGTGACAAACCAACATTCCCATCCGGAAACTTTTCCAAGTCAGTTTCTCCGGTGCTTTCAATCTGCGCATCCCTAATGATCTACCCTCCGCGTCAACGATCCGGGTTTCTCCGTAAATCACGTCTGGCAAAGATACTTTCTTTTTCAAAGACGCCACAATTCTTTGCACGGTATCTGCGGTATAAAGTGTATCACCCGCATTCAAGAACCACACATAGTCCCCCGTAGCCAGCTTCAATCCCTTATTCATAGCATCATACAAGCCTTTATCAGGCTCGCTTATCCAAGAAGCGATACCGGACTCATATTGCTTGATGATCTCTACGGTCTTATCCTTCGACGCTCCGTCAATCAATATATACTCGATATTCGGATACGACTGGCTAAGTACGCTCAATATCGTACGTTCCAACCATCGCTCCGCATTATAGGTGATCGTTATGATCGAAAATGTAGGTTGCTGATTCATTGTTGTTTCTTTTTATATGCTTGATTAGGATGATTTGGAGTAGTAGGATATAAACGTTCTAAAAGCCCATCTTTCAATAATTGAGATACTATCTTATTCTTCAGATATTTTGAAGTACGTCGGGTTTTTACCGCGATCTCCTCGATTGTTAAATACCTACTTGAGCAAATTTCTACAATATAAGACTTTAATTCTGAGCTTTTAATTTCTTGCATATTTCTGCCAAGGTGTCCATCTTTCTTGTCCGAGGTGTCCATCTTTTCATTAAGGTGTCCATCTTTCTTGTCCGAGGTGTCCATCTTTTCATTAAGGTGTCCATCCAAGTTCTCAAATAAACTTCCTTGTTTAAGTCCTATTCCCTTATTCAAATGATAAGAAGTCCAACGTCCCTTATTCTCTGGATTTAAATATCCTTGCGAACATAAATCTTTTAACATAATAGATATCTCCGAGGAATGTTTATTAAGTAAACCCTGTAATCGAAGATTTGAGACAACCCCTTCTATCTCAGCGGTAGACAATATAACCAAAGCATCCCCATACATATTACGAACATCCTTCCCAAATATATATTCTAAGTGCTCCAAACTATCCTTAGGCAACAATACTTCCATTTTTAAATCTAGACAAACACGATCCGGTCTATTGGTCATAGATATAAACGGTTTTCTCCAATGCGCACTAGCCCAAGCCGACATTATCCGAAGACTACCCGACCCTGCTTTTTCACCATAACCTAATAAAGAGAACATGGTTTGTATCGTAGTATTCCTCGGGACACTACATCCTCCTTTATAATACTGTTCCAAAGGAACTAACATATAACCCGGATTCACGAACAGGAATCGATCCGGATATTTCTTTATAACAATTCCTCCCTGCCCCCTATAATCCGCATGAATAATACTGTTTGCAAAAGCCTCACGCAAAGCTTCATGGATAGCACCTTCATCACGTCTCCTCCCATTCTCCAATAAAAATGGTTTGGGCAAAGAAAAACTTAATTTAGGCCATACCCTATGAAAAAATTGAAAAAGATTAGCCTCCCATGTACCATCTGGATATATACGGTCTATCCAGCGACTCCCTTGATTGGATATCTCTTGGTAATCGACATGATAGTCCGGGAAAAATTCTTGTATTGATTGTGTTTTTCCGAACATCAATAATCCTGCGGCAGTTAAACCATAAGTTCCTGTCGCTCGATTTACTTTCCAAGCTCCCAACCTCTGCAAAAAAGGAAGATTATCAAGTGTCAAAAAGGGATGCATGGGTTTAACACTTCGAAGAATATTTCGATATTGATCTAATGTTGGCAAATCCAAGTCCTCTATCGTCGAATGTTCCAACACAAGAGAATCGGGTTTATCAGGCAAGGAATCTGCCAACATTCGCTTTACTTCCTCTGGCATGCACCTATAGTCTCCAGTATGATCTCGCCTATAAGTTCCTTTTAACATATCCGTTCCTATATAAACCGGACGATAACGAAAACTTGCGGGAGGCACCCTTATGATTAATACATTAATATCATCTTTCACCTTTTCTATACGAACATCCTTAGCCGTCAAAAGGTTAATGCTCACTTTTTCTTTATTGTTTATCTGATTCCAAAAATCATCAAGCCACTTACGCACAACATCCTCTTCTAAACCATCCAAATAACAATAATTATCTTTTTCGGAAACGCCAAGAATAATTGTACCTCCCTCGGAATTAGCAAACGCAGAATAAGACTCCCAAAGAGACCGAGGAAGCCCCCCCTTCGCACTTTTGAACTCCAGATCATACGATTCGTTCAAAACGCCTTTTTCTTCCAATATCTCTAAAACATTTGATAAATACTCTTTCATCTCATAGCATTCCTTCCTATACTATATAGTAACTTCCATTTTTCACAAAAGTAACTATATTCTTGATATAGATGAAATATCCAAAGAATTCATTCTAAGGCGAAGTTAAACTCCGATACAAATCAATATACCTCCCCGCTACAACCGATTCTTGATAACAATCATGGACCTTTCGAATGCAAGCCTCACTTAATTGTAAAGATTCCCGACTATCTATTATCCACTTAATTCCCTCCGCTAGATCTTCAGTATCCTTATATTTAGCTACATACCCATTCTTCAAATGATCTATCATCTCCGGAATCCCTCCTGTCTCAAATCCCACACAAGGCGTACCGCATGCCATCGACTCCATAATCGTATTGGGTAAGTTATCCTCCAACGAAGGAATAACGAACATATCGGCACAGGCATAAACGGAAATCATAGAGTCTTGATCCGATATATATCCCAGCGTATTCACCTTAAAAGGAAACTGGCTAATCAATTCTTCCGAGCTATTTCCCATCAACACGATTTCTATGCGATCTTGGTATTTCTCTTTTAGTTTTTCGCAAGCCTCGATCAAAAAAATCGCTCCTTTCCGAGTATCTGAAAGCTTAGCGGCGGCAAAAAGAAGAAGGAACTTATCTTCCGGCAGGCCGAATCGTTTACGGGCCACCTGCTTTTCCATACGCTTAAAGGCTGTCACGTCAATCGGGTTAGGAATCGAGGTAAAACAGGCTGTTCTCAACCAATTGCCTTTTTGGGCCTCTTCCATTATCCATCGGCTGCAACCGACAAACGTAATCTTAGATAACCCAATTTTCCCTTTCTCCTTAAAAACAGAAGCCGCTAAATCAAAAAACGGATTTCGTTTCAGCATCGGGCACTGATAACAATTCGATATATACTTCTCACATCCTCCCGGATAATGACAAATAGCCGTAGCTGGCCACAAATCATGCATAGTCCACACAATAGGTTTTCCGGTATTTACTAATTTCTTAATATCAGAAAGACACAAAAATCCTTGATTCACCCAATGCAGATGAATCACATCCGCCTGTTGCACTAATGGGTGCTTCGATAAATCCGTGCCTGTATTGGCTATGGAAACTTGAAAAAGGTTCTTCTTGCTAAAGAAGTTACAGATAAAGATTATCAGTCGTTCCCAAATGAAGCGAAAAGAATTAAGCCTATGTGAAATCCATGAATTATTTACAGAGAAAACTTTTACATGGTCTGTTTTCCGATCACGTACTAACATAGAAACCTCTACACCAGATTTACCCAATGCTTTCGCTAGTCGGTTCGCAGCGACTGCCGCTCCACCGGTTAATTCAGAAGTATTTAATATCAATATATTCATGGCTTCTCTATTATTTTCCAATAACCATTTTTCTTAGCTCCAATGCGTTCAATCCAACCATGCTCTTTCAATTTTTTTATAAGCTTCCGGATATACTGCTCTGTCAAATCCAAACGATTTGCTAAATCTATTTGACGGATAGTAGGCTCCTCTCGCAAGATCTGATATACCTCCCGTTCCATATCCGACAATTCATTTATCCGCTCAAAACCAAGCACTGATAAAAGGAATTGTTCAGGTTAGGCCGATTATTATATAATTTATCCATGACATCCTAAGTTATTATTAGAAGTATTGATTATCCGATGAAGCTCTACGTCTTTATCAGAATAGAGGTCATACAGCTTACATATATTCTTTTCACATTGCTCTTGCGTAAAAGCGTTATTCCAAATACGCATCCCCCCCGCACTCAAAGAAGAAAACCCCGTCTTATACCAACCCACTTGGCAACCATTCAACCATGTACGTAAACACAGCTCTACATCATCGAATTGGAATGGAGCAAAATCAAAATCAATATGTTTTAATTTCTCTAAGAAAAGAGAACGATTAAGCCACATCGGAGCTCTATTAACATGAGGGACAAAGCAAAAATCAATATCCTTCGTAGGAAGATCATAATCCAATATATCAAATCTGCCTTTTTGTTTATCTATAGCAAAATCAAGGCAATCTCGTCCTCCCAAAATGGCCAACTCAGGATATTTCTCAAAATAAAAGACTGCGTCATCTACCCACGACAAATCCTTAAAATCATCATCATCCTGTAATAACGCCACAAACCGCCCATTTACCATGCGAATTGTTTTGTCATACATCACATTCTCATACAAATCATTTGCTCTTAGTAGAAACTCATTACCCCTATTTAAAAAACGCATCAAGGAGATATGGTGATTGTAATCCGAACCATCATCTATTACAACAATCTCGGCTCTCGGGTAATTTCTCAATTTATTAACAACATGTTTTACCTGTACACTTTTATTATGAGATTGTATGATAAAACTCACTGTAGGATCATTAATGTATCCTTTCGCTTTCCAGTCTCCATACGTTTTCTGCTTTTTTTTCAAAAAACGCTTTACTAACGCCCAATACAACCTTTCCCAAATTAAACGAATATCCATTTTGTATCAATTAATTGACAAATATAAACACTTTAACAAACAATCCATCCTCTCCGCATATCGAATTTGCATCTTATTACCTTTCAATGCTATCTCTTCAAGTCCAACAGCACCCATCAGTGCTTTTTTAAGCTTATGGTATAAACCGGACTCATTAGAAGGATCAAATACTAAACCATTTTGGGGTTCATCTATTAAACAAGCCGATCCTGCGATAGATGAACACAAAGTATAGCAACCAGACAGTAGCGCCTCATTCACAACCGTACCAAAAGGTTCATATAAACTAGGTAAAACAAAGATTTGTGCTAAATTATAATAAGCCAATAGGTCTAAACCTTCTTGTTTTCCCATAAACCGTATTAAACCCGCAGATATATAGTCTTGTACCTGAGACTCCAAATCTTCTCGTAAATCTCCATCACCTACAATCAACAATCTAGCATCTGGAAAATCAGCGTTAACTTGACGAAACGCCTTTAATAAAAGAGATACGTTTTTTATCTCAACCAAACGCCCCACATATAAAATATTTTTTTTCCCTATTAAACTATACCTATCAGCTATAGAAACAGAAATTGATAAAGCTTTTAGCAATCGTTCTCTAAAAAAGTTGTCTGACTGAATGATCGGGAAATAAACATATTTCGACTTAAATCTCAAATTGCTTTCATACCAGGTCAACACATTATTATCGGCTAGTACCACGATCGAAAGGATATGTAACATAACGTAACGGGTAAGCTTTTTAACAAAATGCGTTCCTTGAGCCATCGATACGTTATCATCGCATATAGATACCACTGTTAGATTCCAGTTAAACAACAACTTATAAAAACATACTAAAAGTCCTAACAAATTATACTCTGAAACAAAAACAACATCAGCCTTATTCTTCCACAAAATAGTCAGTACCTCAAGCCTCAGATTCTTAATACCCATAAAACCTGAAGAAAGAAAATGAGGTGCGAAACACAATCGTTTTCTAAGTTTTTCCTGATCAAAAGCCTGTTCCAAAGCATTATCAAACTCAAAATAAAAGCTTGCATCAAACTCTTTAGCTAACGAATTAAAAAAATCAACTCGATAAGGAGCTATCGCCGGATGTAGTATAATCGCCCGTTTTTTCATATGACTCTATCTGATATCCTTTTGCAAAGCCGTACGTAAAGCCTCCAAATAGCCTCTGCCAAAATTCAAATCCGGCTCCACATAATTTCCTTCAGCCCATTCATTCCAAGACTTCAGAATCACGATCCGATGATCATCATCCTTGTTTAAGATCAAATGAACTGTTTGCTCTACATGTTTCTGGAAAAGTTGAGGAGTCGAATCTTTTAAAATAGCACCATAACGTCCTGTCCTAGGAGAATGATCCCAATTGGGAATTATTGTAGGATAAGCATTCTCTCTCTCATCCTCTTTACCAGAAAAATATTTCATCGCATCTTTGTACTGACACCAAAAGCCATGTTTAAAAACCTCCCTATTTACCTTATTAAGAACTTTCTGTACAAAAGATATTCCTATTCTCTGGTACTCAAACAATCTCACGACATTAACTGCGTCATATCCCATTGACAGAAAGTTATCTATATCATTTGGTTGATACGTATGAGCGACAAAATGAATACCCGTTAAACCATTCCGGGCAGCCAAACGTTGCCAACAGTCTATAAACTCCCTTGAATCCGGAATTTCCGCTGGAGCGAAAATTAAGAAAAAAGGTTTTCCGTCAACAGTCACATATCTCTTATCCTCAAACGCTGGCAGTACGTCATAGAAATGACGCTCATAATCAGAAAGTCCACCATAAGTTTGATCGATTAATGACTCTTTCGTCTTAACTCCATTATAGATACCTCTCCAAGAGTGATTGGCCCAAGCTAGACAAAAGGGGAAATCTGGCTTACCCGATTCTAAGACTTCATTAAAAGGCCTTTCCAACAAACGCCTTCCATTCCCAAACCAATAATGCCAATAACAGAATGCTTCCACCCCATACTCTCTTGCCATATCTGCCTGAGCCTGGCGTGTTTCCGGAACTCGCAAATCATAATATCCCAAGTCTGCCGGAACCCGTGGTTGGTAATGCCCCCTGAACAAAGGCTTAGCTTTACCTACGTTCGTCCATTCCGTAAAACCTTTTCCATACCACTTATCATTTTCGGGTATTGGATGAAATTGTGGCAAATAAAATGCCAAGACTCTTATTTTATTTCTATTCATTATCGTCAATAAATAATAGACTAATCCAAATTACGAATTAAAGAAAAATCATTATACCAATGATAAAATTTCAAGTTTGATTGAATATAACTCCGCAGCCAAAGAAGAATAAGAACTTGCTAAAGAACCATAGATCTTTGAGGTATGAGCCAGAGTGTACAATTCAACTAAAGCGTCGACAATACCACTTTCGTTATCTCGCCTAACTTCATCAAATCTAGTAATAATCCTTTCGCCAAACAGATCTTTTAGTTTTTTCTTTTCCGAGAACGAGTCTGAAGCTACATAAAAATAAGTATTCGGATCAAGAGTAACCTCCTCCTCAATTTTTGAAATAAATAAAGACAAAGGACTTCCTAATGTAGGAGTCGTATGATCTCCTCTCCTAATATGCATACCTATCACATGTTTGTCCTCAAAAAACTTCGTTCGTTCATCTATCTGCTGTTGAATAGGTTTTATCGGAGATAAGCATTTAAACGTTATTTCATTTTTATAGAAAGAACGAAATTGGACCAAATAAACAGAATCATGCTTTTGAAACGAATTTAACAAGCTCTCCACCGAAAACCGGTTATAAATATCTTTTTCATAAAATCTTTCCGGGAAAGCAACTTTTTGATATAAATAAGGGAGCCAAAAATTTCTCTTCCTAGGCCGATCATAAATATAATCTTGCCAATGCGCATCCACAACTTTTATATTTGATAAAATCGGAGCTAAGTCTAATAAAGAATGAAAGTCAGCCCCCATCCCCCAATCTTTAAACCAAATGACATGAAGCCGGATCCCATACATTTGACAAAATGATATAGCTGATGATATTGCATAAAATCGATTCGCCAACCCCCCGATCGGAACTAAGACTAAAACTTTCATCTTACTCATATTATTCATAAACTCTTATTATAAACGTTCCACTCTATTTCGAACAAAAAAAAGAAAATCCTTCCAATATTGTTTCAATGGATAATATTTTCTCAAAGTTTCCCCTCGATCTCTTTTAGCCCAAATCGGATAATATCCCATAAAGAACCAAGTGTATGACCATATATGAGTTATTGGATATATCTGTGCCTTATTCAATTTCATCAAAATTGAAAAAACACTTTGATCATGCCTATTCTCCTTAAAATCCAAAGCATTAGGAGTGGATGAAGGGGAGTCATCTATCAAATTTCTATTTTCCATCATCACTTTTTTCCAACATTCTACAACCTTTTGAGTATGATCATCTTTTCTTAGAAAAAAAGTGGTAGCATGTATTTGTCCGCTATTATAAATATCATCATCTTCTTGTATACCAAAGTATGAGAAAATATCACCTTTTGTATATTGTCTCTCTAATGAACCTTTGCGAGCGCCAAATACCAAAAATCCCGAAGGATGTTTTTTTACCTCTTTTATATATGCAAGAAACATATTCTTCCCCACCTCATTTATATGACAACCAGCATCTGTGTAAAGCAAAATATCGCCATATTCCATTTGTTGTAAGCATTGAAGTAAAATCTGGGGTTTCCAAATCCAATATCCAAACCCTCGCACTTCCTGTTTTAATAGATCCGCAGCCTCTTGCCGGAAAAAGGCAGATAGATTTTTTTCCGTACTACATTCGACACGATAAAACCAACCTGTCTCCTCAGCCTGAGCTCTCAAACGAGATAAAGAAGACAAATAACTGGAATTACCAAATGAGCATAAAAATATCCGATCCATACTAATCTTACTTATCTAATATAGTTTTTTCACCCCACAAGCTCCTGATATATTTCCATTTGCCATACAAAAATAATGGAAGAAAATAAGCTCGCACTTTATTCATAATACTTTTTGTATTCCCTCTTAACTCAGACCGGCAGACATAAGTGATCCACCCCGCTCTAAAAATGCCTAGAATCCTACCCGACGAAAGATACAACGCATATTGATAAACTAAAGGCTCCTCCATACTTAAATAAGGAAGCATTAGCCGGTATCGATCAGATATCTCCAAACGGTTTCTTTTACCCAACGATAAAAACCCATCCAGATAGCCTCTAAACCCTCCTTTCACATTTTGCAACAAATTAGAGCTAGCATGAGGATGGCGTCTAAAATATGTTAAATTCTCGACCTTATGTAAAAGACTGCGTTTAGATCTCGCTACTAAAGCCAACGCAAAATCATATACAAATTTCTCCCGCACCTCTTTAGGTGTTATTTGGATCAGCTCTTTCCGCATGAGGCAATCATGTCCCAATACACCATACTGCAAAGAAATGAATCGTAATCCCGTAAGAACAAACTCTTCTTTCCTCGCCGCAACATAAGAGGGAATCTTATCGAAGAAACTCACAGAATCCGCATAAACCATCAGATAATTTCCTATACAACCAACCAAGACCTCTATCTTGGTATCTACCCAAATATCATCTTGATCCGAAATCGCAATATAATCACCTGTTACTTTTTCGAAAGCCTTCCAAAAATTTCGATTGAAGCCCAGATTATTCTTGTTTCGATAAAATCTAATAAAAGGATATTTTTCCTTATATTCCTCGATTATTAAAGGTGTCGCATCTGTGCTACAATCATCCTGTATCAATAATTCATGGATAGGATAAGTCTGAGATACGATAGATTCCAGCTGTTCACGGATATATTTCTCACCATTATAGGTACATAATACGACAGAAACTCGTTTCAAACTCATCTTTTCCATAAGAACCCTATGCATTCTTTAAAAATTACAGACTTCACACCCCACATAATTCCAATGTATAAAATCGCAGACACAATAATCTTCAAAGCAAACCGTATATAAATATTCCCCGAGAAGAAAGAGACCCACCAAGCGCAGCTCAAAACTGAGAGAGTGATAAGAAAATAAGGCAATATGTCTCTTATTACATGATATAATCTAACACCTATCAAATGGCTCGCAAAACAATGCCACACAAGCAGCCAGCAAAGGTAAGCGAGCACATAAGCCGCAACCATCCATAAAATTCCATAAGGCAACATCATTATCAGCAACAATATCTGGAGTATGCCAAATATTACGTTAGCATACAAATAAATATTAGATTTCCCATGACTGATCACGATATTTTTATAAAGCTCGCATATCGGGGAAAAAGCTCCCCAAACGCACAGTAATTGCAAAATAGGAACACAAGGCGCCCACTTTTCCGTAACCGTAATCAGGATCAATTCATTTGCGACCAACGCCATGCCAAACATCAATGGAAAAGATATAAAAGCCGTAAAACGGATCATCTTTCTTAAAACCTGTACTTGCCTCTCCTTCTCGTAAGAGACTTGAGCAAATACCGGCTGGGCTACTCCTGATATCATTCCCGTGATAAAACTCCCCCCCATATTCATCCATTTATAGCCTTGGGAATAATAACCGACTTGCTGAACCGTATAGAACTTACCCAATAGAATAGAGAATATATTCGTAGACATCTGGCTAAACAGATTTGTCAATAACAACCTTGCACTAAACGGGAACATCTCCCTCAAAGGCTGAAGGTTAAAAGAGAAAGTTGGCCTCCAAGGTGAATAATACCACCTAAGAAAAGTGCCTAAACCGATATAAAGTACTCCTTGAATAGCAATCCCCCAATAAGCCATACCATTCAACGCCATGATCAGTGCAGCCGTGTTGGATAATAACAACGCATAGATATCAATCTTTGCCCTTTCCTTGACCATCAAGTTTTTAAACAAATAAGCGGCTTGAGCTGTTCCAAAACAACCAAACAAAAAACTTAAAAATACGATACGGGATACCCACAACAAATCCGGCTGATCAAAAAAAACGGCAATCAAAGGCGCCGAGAAAAACAAAATCACATAAAGGCCAATCCCTACTACTATATTAAACCAAAATACCGAGTTATAATCCTCATGCTTAATATCCAACTTATTTGTCAAGGCCGCCGAGAAGCCGCTTTCTTGAAGAGCATTCGCAAAACCCGTAAAAATAGTTAGCATCCCGACCATCCCATAATCTCCCGGCGATAATATGCGAGACAAAAAGATACCAAACAGCAATGCGAGTATCTGCTGCACCCCATTGCTCACCCCTCCCCAGAAGAGCCCTTTCGCTGTCTTATCTTTTAGTGATTGTTCTGCCATTTGATATTTACGGTAAAAGTGCCACAAAGATAAACATTTACTCTTGGGTAACGGGCAAAACCCGGAAGCTTTTCATACTTTATGTATAAAATAACAAATAGTACGTATGGAAATATGAATTAGTATCAATAGAAAACACCAATTAGTATCAATAGAAATCCGGATTTCTATTGATATTAATTAAAAAGTCTCGCACCTACTAGATATAATAAACTAATAATCAAAAATATACAAAACAGGCCCATTCTAATATAGCTTATTGTACATTTTTACATTTTACTAGTCTTGCGAACTAAAGGATGCGAAACAGGCACTCGTAGACTAATAGGCACATACACGGACATTGACAGACATAAACCAACACAGACCGATTTGCCTCATACGGCTTGCGATACCTTTGTCATGCTTTCGAAAACAAGGTAATTCATTTAATCATCTTTTAAAATTTAGAAATTATGGCAGTAAAGTACAGATTGATCGAGAGAAAGAACTTGGGTAACGACAAGACAGAAACACCCAAGAAACAGTATGCGCAAGTGATCTATGGAGATCTTGTAGAGTTCGAGACTTTCCTCGAGGAAGTGGCAGATGGAAGTGGAGTAGGCTCCGCCCAAGTCAAGGCGGTACTCGACCGTATCAATATCGTGTTGAAACGAAATCTCGCGCAAGGGCGCAGGGTGAATGTAGGCGAATTGGGCAATTTCCGTTTTGGGGTAGGCTCTACGGGAACCCCTACCACCGAGGAATTTACCACCAGCTTGATCAAAGAACCTAAAGTTGTCTTTAGCCCCGGAAAGGCCTTGAGAATAGCTAAGAAACTCACTAATTTCGAGAAAAAGGAACTCTCCGAACCGCAAAGCGGGGGTAGCCAAGACAGCGAAAGCCCTGACGAGATCTAAAATCTCAATCTCTATTCGCAGTGGATTTATGCTTTCAATACGTAAATCCACCGTATTGTTTCCAATATAAAACAAATCATCCCCATTTTATTTCGCATACAAAATAAAATAGCTTATTTTTGTTTTACATACAAAACAAAAAGCAAGCGGATGTGTTTCTATATCTTAAACGTATGATGATTATCACTCGAGACGAGAAACGAACCATCCAAGTCCAAGAGAGAACGATCGAGGTAGTCCCTATCTGGGAATGGATTCTCACGCCTTCCCCGCATAAATCCTCCGTATAATATCCACCACCTTCATACCTTCCAAGACGTTGGTCGTTATGATCTCGCCGGGGGCGCCGGAAAGGACATTGACCACGTTACGGATCACGAAGTTGTGGTTTTGAGCGGAGCCTTTGTAAGGGCCATAATCATTGCCGGGGTTGGTAGGGGCCAATTCCGGCATCTCATAATCCTTGATATGGCAATATTCTACCTCATTCATATATTGACCGCCGATTTTCACGCTGCCATTCTCGGCCACGATCAGCATGCTACTTTCCAGATTCTTGTCCCATACCGCCGTAGAGTAGCTCAAACTGCCCATTCCACCGTTCACGAAATTAAAATTCACGAAACCGGAATCCTCAAAGGCGGTCAGTTTCTCGTGGTTGAAGTCGGCGAAACGGGTCTGGATATTACAGATATCCCCGAATAACCAGTACATAATGTCGATGAAATGGGAGAATTGGGTGAATAAGGTACCACCATCCAAGGCAGCGTCGCCATGCCATCCTCCAGGTTTATAGTAGCGTTCATCACGGTTCCAGTAGCAATTCAGCTGCACCATATAAATCTGGCCTAATTTTCCGGACTCAACCATCTCCTTGATCCAGACCGAAGGCGGGGAATATCGGTTTTGCATTACGCAAAATACCTGCTTACGGAATCTCAACGAGATATAAACCACTTTCTCGGCATCCGCCAAGGTCAAGGCCATAGGCTTTTCTATGACCACATGATGTCCGCTCTCTATCGCTTGGATCGCCATCTCGGCATGTAAGCCGTTAGGTGTACAAATATTCACCACATCTATATCCAATCCCAAACGGAATAGTTCATCTATATCCCGGGCGAAAGGGACCGCATAAGCCTCGATCCCCAGCTCCTCTTTCGGACGGATATCACATAAAGCGACCAACTCCGCTCCTTCATCCCGGGTAATCATCTCGGCATGACGCTTACCTATATGACCACAGCCGATCACGGCGAAACGTATCTTCTTATTCATAAAACACTCTTTATAGATTCTATAATATAGGCCTGCTCCTCTTCTGTCATCTCCGTATGAATCGGCAAGGATAATACGGATCGGCTCAAGCGAGAAGCGACATTCAAATCCCCGGAAATCCGGCATCGACCCCTCATCACCTCTTGCTCCTGCAAAGGCAATGGATAATAAATCATAGAAGGAATGCCTCGTTCTTTTAACGCAGCTTGTACTTGATCCCTCTTTTCTACAGCTAGCTGTACCGTATATTGATGATAAACATGCGATGAAAAGGCTGATTTTAGTGGTTTGCGTACAGCATCCAATCCGGAAAAGGCAGCATCGTATCTAGCAGCCACTTTACAACGAGCGGCGGCAAATTCATCCAAATACCGAAGCTTAACATCTAAGACAGCGGCCTGCAAGGTATCCAAACGGGAGTTGCAGCCCACCAAAGCATGATGATATTTTACCTTTTGCCCATGATTGGCGATCATTCGCAGTCGTTCGGCCAATCGTGCGTCGGAAGTAAACATCGCCCCACCATCACCATAACAAGCCAACGGTTTCGAAGGGAAGAAGGAGGTCGTTCCTATAGAGGCGATCGTACAGGCTTTCTTCACCGTTCCATCCGAGAAAGTATAATTAGCACCGATGGACTGGGCATTATCCTCGATCACATATAGATTATGACGGCTGGCGATACGCAAGATCGGTTCCATATCACAACACTGGCCAAAAAGATGAACTGCGATAATAGCTCTCGTCTTTTCAGACAAGGCATCTTCTATCTTTTCCGGGTCTATATTGAATGTACCGGGATCTACATCCACTAATACCGGCACTAGGCCAAGAGCCAAAGCGACCTCAGCCGCGGCGATATACGTAAAAGCAGGAACGATCACCTCATCGCCCGGATGTAAGTCTAATGCCATCAAGGAGATTTGCAAAGCATCCGTACCGTTGCCGCACGGGATCGCATAAGGAATACCTAAATAATCTGATAAATGGTTACAAAATCCCTTCACCTGAGGGCCATTGATAAAGGCACAAGCATCTATCACCGTTTGCATGGCGGGATTGATCTCGCTACGCAAACGTTCATACTGCCTCCGCAGATCTACCATCTGTATCTGTTTCTCTAGCATCTTATCCATTCAAAAAATAGGGCTATCCCGTCGTTAAAACGAAATAGCCCCCTCATTATTGCGTTTATCTTATTATTTCACCTCGCTACCCGGTTTCACCTCTTTCTCCGGGGTGATAACGGCCAGCTTTCCATCGAAATTCTCGGCGGAGAGAATCATGCCCTCGGAAACAATACCTTTCAGCTTACGGGGAGCTAAGTTAGCGATGAAGCAAACTTGCTTGCCTACCAATTCCTCGGGTTTATAATGCTGGGCGATACCCGACACGATCGTGCGTTTCTCCAGGCCATCGTCGATACGGAACTGAAGCAGCTTATCCGCTTTCGGAACCTTCACACATTCCAGAACCGTACCCACACGGATATCCAGTTTCATGAAATCATCGAACTCGATATTCTCACGGATCGGTTTCGCCTTATAATTCGCTTCCTCATTCGCTTTCTTCGTATCCAATAATTTCTGTACTTGGGCCTCGATCACGCTATCCTCTATCTTCTCGAACAACAACTCTGCCTTGCCCAATTGATGACCGGCCTCCAATAGATCCGTAGCACCTAGGCGATTCCATCCCAACGGCTCTACATTCAGCATCTTATTCAGTTTCTCCATGCTAAACGGCAAGAACGGCTCAAAAGCGATCGCCAGATTAGCCGTAATCTGCAAAGCGATGTTCATGATCGTAGCGACACGAGGCATATCCGTCTTCGCCAACTTCCAAGGCTCCATATCAGCGAGATACTTATTTCCGATACGGGCCAGGTTCATCGCCTCTTTCTGAGCGTCACGGAAGTGGTAGGTATCCAACAGGCGTTCCACGTTCTCTTTCACATCTGCGAAATCCTTCAAGGTCTGGCGATCATAATCTGTCAACTCGCCAGCCGCCGGCACCTTACCCTCGAAATACTTATCCGTAAGGACTAACGCACGGTTCACGAAGTTCCCTAAGATAGCGACCAACTCATTATTATTACGAGCCTGAAAATCTTTCCATGTGAAATCATTATCCTTTGTCTCCGGCGCGTTGGCCGTCAAGACATAGCGCAACACGTCTTGCTTGCCCGGCATATCCACCAGATACTCGTTCAACCAAACCGCCCAGTTGCGGGAAGTAGAGATCTTGTCACCCTCCAAGTTCAAGAACTCGTTGGCGGGGACATTCTCCGGCAAGTTATAAGAACCTTCCGCTTTCAGCATGGAAGGGAACACGATACAATGGAACACGATATTATCTTTACCGATGAAATGGACCATTTTAGTCTCCGGATCCTTCCACCAAGTCTCCCAGCTATCCGGCAGCAACTCTTTCGTATTAGAGATATAACCGATCGGAGCGTCGAACCAGACATACAGCACCTTTCCTTCCGCCCCTTCCACGGGAACAGGGATACCCCAATCCAAATCACGACTCACCGCACGGGGTTGCAGTCCCATATCCAGCCAGCTCTTACACTGCCCATATACATTAGGTTTCCATTCCTTATGATCCTCCAAGATCCATTTACGCAAGAACGGCTCCCACTTGTCTAAAGGCAGATACCAATGCTTCGTCTCACGCATCACCGGCTTGCTGCCACTGATAGCGGATTTCGGATCGATCAAATCCGTCGGGCTAAGAGACGTACCGCAAGCCTCGCACTGATCGCCATACGCCTTCTCGTTTCCACAATGCGGACAAGTACCCGTGATATAACGGTCGGCCAAGAATTGCTTCGCCTCCTCATCGTAGTATTGCTCGCTTGTTTTCTCGATGAATTCACCTTTATCATACAATGTACGGAAAAAATCCGAGGCCATCTGATGATGCGTAGCGGAAGTAGTACGAGAATAGATATCAAACGTGATACCGAACTCCTCGAACGATTTCTTGATAATACCGTGGTAACGATCCACCACATCCTGCGGCGTGATCCCCTCCTTCTTCGCTCTCAACGTGATGGGTACCCCATGTTCGTCCGAACCACCAATCATCAACACTTCCTCCCCCTTCAAACGAAGGTAACGGGCATAAATATCAGCAGGCACATATACCCCGGCCAAATGGCCGATATGCACCGGTCCGTTCGCATACGGCAACGCCGTAGTAATCAGCGTTCTCTTAAAATGTTTTTCCATACCTTGTGTTCTCTTTTTGAGGGGCAAAGGTACGGAATAATTTGGTTAGATAAAAAAGATTGGAATATCATTCAAGGATGGATATATTCCTCTTTCGATCGCATAGTATATATTGCCGATCAAGACATAATAGAATAATCAACAAATGTCTCATGTCTTGTCCTTTACATTAGAGATTAATAACTTCCCATGTCTTACAAACTTTTCCTGCCGCTATATACACCACATACGCTCGCATGCGGTAAGCGGGGAATTGCCGATTGATATCAGCGGCATATCTTCTCACCTGATCGGCATCTTCGGGACGAACGACCTTCAAGGCCTCTACCATGGTAGCGTCTTTCGCCTTGAAATACTTGAACTCCACCACCCGGCAATCGTTGTGGAAGGCGGTGCCCGATATGCCCGTCAATACCAGATCCGCACGGCCGCTTGGCAAGTTCTGCTCCACGGCGAAGGTATAGCAGTTGCTCAAGTAACGACTCAGTACCTCGTAGAAAGAGCAACGAATAAAGTTCTCGTTGATCTTGTCGAATACTTGCGCCGGGAACTGGCCGAGATATTCCTTGAAATAATTTTCCACAAGCGGCTCCAGCTTCCGATGATCCATAAACAGGCGATAAGCGGGAACAAAACAGCGAGCGTCATCGCTAATCTGATTCAACTCGTTGTAATAATTCATGTAGATGCTCTGAGCGGTCAAGTTGGGAAGCACCATCACATAATTATCTTTCAACGTTGTCATGCCCAAGTAATATAGACTGACGGGGTAAAAATCCGGATCGAAGAACTTCTGCTTATTGAACTTACTCCTAAGATCCGGTTGAGAGTAGATCAACTCGCCATCGATCACCAAGGCATCCAGCATCTCTTTCGCATTCTCCAAGGTGATGGTAAGGCGGCGGATCCAATTCACGTCCGTTCGAAGGTTCTCGTCCACCATCTCATCGGGGACACCACCGGACAGCTCGGCGAAGTTCTTGAAAAAATAAGTCAATATAGTGGAATTAAATAACGGATGCGCGTTGGGCAGAAAGCGATAGCCATCATAGTTGTTTACGATAAGCGTCCACAGCTCGTCGAAACGATCCTCATTATTGCCATATTTACGAATAACATAGCGCAGGTATTCGGCAGCCTCCTCATGATTGAAACCCAACATCTCCGTGAAGTCAGGCTTCAAGGTAAGAATTTCGGCGATATTATAGCCGCTCGTCAAGTCATCCATCGTAACAGGCAGCACACCCGTACAAAAGCAAGTACGGATACTTCCCTCGCCGATACCCGCCTTGATAGCCTTGAAGAAGGTACGCAAGAAGCTCTCGCCAGTGGTGACAGACTCGTAAAGCGGGTCCTTATAGGCCGTGAGCAATTGGTTGGTGAAATTATCGTACTCATCAATAAGGATATAAACCTTGGGCAAGCCGCGCATACGGACATAAGCCAACGCCTCCTCCAGCATCTTGGTGGCATTACCTCTCACTGAGAACTTAAAATCACCGAAAAGATCACGGTTATGCTCTACCATGATCTCCACGGGGGAACAATTCAGATCATTAAAATTCTGCTCTAACCCGTCCATCGTGCTATCCATCACCATCTTCGAGAAGTCGTAGCGGATAATCATGTATTGGTTATGCTCCGGCGTAGGATTGGTCCCGATCCAAGTCCCCCCAAAAAGTTCCTCAAAGCGATGAGACTTACTGCGATCGTAGTAATGGGCGAGCATAGAGACCAACAAGCTCTTACCAAAACGCCGCGGACGCAGAAACACCGGAGCCTTATACCGCTCCAAATAAGGGATAAACCGAGTTTTATCCACATAATAAAAGCCACGTTCGCGTATTTCAGCGAAATCAGCCACGGCATAGGGAATGGTTATCTGAGGTATCATAAGATCTTCCTTTCTTTTTGATGTATACTGACAAACTTAGATAAAAATCTCCAATTCTTATACCTGTTCGCTAAGAAATCTTCTTTTATCAAGAAAAGGTAAGGAATAATTTGCGAATAACGGTTGGGACACGAGGGATGGAAATTGTCCATATGCTTTAATACATATTTGCACCTAGGTGCATTGGCCAACGAAACTAAGATACTTGGCCAACACACTTAGTTTCGTTGAACGATACAGTTAAGATACTTTTTAATCCAAAAGGGGAGAAAAGTAACTGGATATGTTTTTGGATTTGCCTTTAAAGAGAGAGACTGTATATTTTAATGTACGCACGTACGTTTTATATTATATGTAAAGAACGACACCCCCCTTGTTTATAGCTTGTGAAGTGAATAACTAGCGGCTACCCCCAGTGGTAAGCTAACGGCTTGGGAAGCCGTTAGTTATTCATTTCATAAGCCATATTTAGCATTAACAATCAACCCTTTAGTCGCATAGCCATAAGAGATTTCATATATAGTTCCTGCCACTGGTGATTTGATCGTCTTTGAATTCGTTTTATTTTCACCATCGTTATTTGTGACACTTAAAATGTAAGTTACTTCACTCGAGGGGAAATAAGCGGTTTCTCCATTGGATATTTCTACGGATCGGTTTCCGAATTGTACGGTAAAATGATAATCCTTAAAGCGATCACTAAAACCTTCCGGGAGTTTTAAGGAAACACCGATATTCACCATCGGGACTTCTACATTCAGATAGTTTATTTTACCAGCGTCTATCTTAAAATTCTTTTCAGCATAAAAGGCTGCTCCACCAGTTTCTGTATCTACCCAATTGGGCATGTCTTTATACGCTAGGTTATAGGTTTTCAGCAGATAGCTTCCGGCAGGCAAATCCAGCTTAGCAGGCACTTTTCCCGGTTCATATTGTTGCCCGCTCATTAATTGACCGTTTTGCCAAATCTCCACATATAGATCATTCTGAACTGCCCGAGTAGAAACAGTATTGACATTTTCTGTTTGAACAGAAAGATTTTCCAATATTAAAGTTCCTTTGCCTTCTGAAATATCAAAGGCTTCATCCTTTTGGCAACTTGCCAAAAGGATGAGAGTTAATAGAATATAAACGATATGTTTCATTCTTCTTTATCTTTATTTGTCATAAACAAGGGAAATATCATCAATATAAAGCTCGCTACCATAATGTTCATCAGCTCCATTCCCCCTAACTTTAGCTTTTACAACATTAGTATGTTTAGATCCAGATTTCAATGTTAAAGTCAACTTAGTAGCAACTACATTCTCTACCATATAATTAATTGGTATTTCATATAATTGATATTCAGTCTTACTAACAACATTTGTAGCCTCATATAAAATAACATCTTGATCTTGATCTTCATTTTCTATTTTTAGTTCTATTACCCCTACATCATCTCCTTCTGGAATATAACGATAATAAAATTTCACTTTTGTTGGACGTACTTGAAAATCTCCAGAATAAGACAGTATCCCTATTGTATGAGTTCCCGTAATAGAACCATTCATACCTAGAAATGAACCTACATTTGTATTTGCTACACCATGCCCTATAGTTCTAATCAAAGCAGCATAATTACCATTATACTTATTTTCAGAACGCTTAACAGCAGATGCAGAGCAAAAGGATTCTCCTCTATAATTTGTGGTTTCCAGATTATTAGTAATCCATTGAAGACTTAAATCTTGAGAAAACGGGAACCACAAATTTTTATGATCACTCTGATCTTCCTCATGCCACTCCTCCATCCCAGAATTCGGCAACTGCACCGGATTCTCTAGCTCCACATCAATAGCATCCGTCATAACCACATCACGATAAACCGCTCTCACTTGATATGATCTATTTTGGGGATGTTCATTGAATAACACTTTCATATCTTGAATGTCTTTCCAAGTATCATCACCTCCGGACTTTTCTTTATACTGATATTTCAACTTAGACTTGATAACCTCCGGATCTCCTGTAGTAACGGTCAGTTCATCAATCGTAAACTCTTTCGTCCAGATATTTCCGGGTTGAACAGATACTGCCATTTCCGGCTTATTACACCTCAACGTATAAACCCGGCTTGGGTTTTCTTGCCCTTTAATCTCCTCACTACTCCAGCGATTATTCGCTCTCACATCTACTTCAATCTTATTTTCTACTGTCGTACCCGCATCTGTTCGCAACTTAGCGACAATGGAAGTCAAATCTAAAGAGGCTTTATCTACACCAATCTCAGGCAATACAATGCCTAACACATTTTCCATTTCCGCTTTATCTGCCGGAACAGATAAAAGATAGTCCTTATCATTCAAGCTTGAAAATTGCGGATCACCAAAAGTAAATTTCAGCTTCAAGTCTTGCAGTGCTGAAGCCGTATTTAAATTCAATATTGCCGTTTTAGTCTCTGTCTCAGCAAAGGAAAGTATATTATTCTCAAATCCTTCCGCCTCAACTTTCGGCTTAGGCAACCAATCCATCGGGATATCGCTCGTTATTGTCTCCTTTTTAATTTCAACTTTAGCGACATCCAACAATAAATCATCCGATAACTTCAATGTCAGTTTAACATGATGTCCGGCTTTCAATACCGAAGGCAAATCCTTATGTTTTAACTCCTCGGAAAAATCCTTACCGCTCACCTTTGTTCCCTCAAAATAAAAGGCAACCTGTTTCTCTGCTTGAAAATAGGCACTTTTCTTACTATCAGAAGTCAATTTACAAGAGGACTTCCCAACAACTACTTTCACCCAATAAGAAGAGAAGATTTTCTTCAACTCCGTATCAGTGGGGAAAGAGGCAGAAGCCAACGCATTGGCCACCTTGCAACTCAAGGTAATTTTCTTCTGCTCGCCCTCCTTAATCACCACATTAGTAGTGTCGCCTAAATAATAGGGCGCATCCAACGCTAAAACCGGATTATCTCCATAGGAAGCAGATATCGTATAAGTACCGGCCGAAGCAGGTATCGTCTGGCTGGTATAATTACCATCAAACAACGGAGAGGAATCCCCGTTCTTCACGACCTTAAGCTTAAACTGATCCGCTAGTGGCTTTCCCAATTCCGCTGGCGTACTTTTCGTCTCAATGGCAACACCCATATCCTGCAAGGATACCTGAAAGCCGGCGGTTTTATCCATTATTTCTTCCTCCTGACAGGCCACCATGAGAAATAATGAGAATATACAACAACAAAATTTATCAATCTGCTTCATCATATTATTTAGTCGTATATAAGTTCGAAATCATCTACATACAATATGCTACCGTCACCTCCGGTAAAATAATCGCCATATTTACTGGCACTTGCCACTACGATAAGATACATATCATTGGGCTTCTCCAGCGTCTTATATTCCAAATCGATCGTAAATTCTTTCCATGTTCCATTCGTTGAGACACACTCTTTGAGAGGAAGCTCACCATAAGCTATAATATTATTATCCGTCTTAAATTGGATAAACGTCTCAGCCTTGGTATTATCCACCGTATAAGACTCTTTAGCCAATGCGATATAAATCGAGCAAACATCCATATCTCCTTTTGAAAGCGTCCCCGCAGGCTGATTATCTCCTATATGAGTTACCGCAACCGGAGCGTATTGGAAAAAGCCATGCAATGCGAACGGGCGCGAAGCGAACGACCTTCCGAATTTGATCTTCGCACCATTCATTCCAACCAAACTGCCAAAAGATCCGGTATACAGGCTCGCAGCGGCAAATTTCACCTTAAACTGCGATTTCAACTCGGCAGATTTTCCACCCGGCGTATGCACAACCGTTGAATTTCCTTGAGTCGGGTTGATATTGACCACAGCCCCCAATCCAGTTGTCGTACCCGGATTGCTCGTATCCCAAAATGAATGACCCGCCTCACCGGCATACCATGTTTTCCCATCTTGATGCCACAGATCGAAATTACCATTATATAATGGTGTGGCAGTCTCTGTCGTGAAGGTAGACTCGCCCAACACGCTTCCCGAGGCATCCACCAGTCGGCATTGATAAGCCGTGGCGGGCTGCAATCCCTCGATCTTCGCAGAGACCTTCGAACCGTCTGCCTTCGCAGAGACCTTGTTCCAAGAAGTCTCTCCCTGTTTCACATACTCAAACGAACAATTAGCCTCCGTTGCTTTCCCCTCCACAAACGCATACTTGCTCCAGGCATTCACGGAAAGGTCTCCGGCTGAAGGCTGCGAGCCTCCCTCCTCATCGGTCAGACGGACATATACCGTCCATATTGTCCCCTTATTGGGCTCGCTCCAGGGATACTGAACCAAAAACTTCTGTGGAGAGGTGAAATCTTTCACGGTAGTAGGATTTGGCGTCACCTCGCCATAGGCTCCACCCAAAGCCAAAGAGGTTATAGAGATATTCTTCAGGTTCTCTCCTTTCCCTACATAAATAATCACTCGATTATCCAGTTCGTCAATAGAATAGTCTATCATACCCTTGGCCTCGACCTTCCGGTCTATGATTTGCTTCACCTTTACTTGCCATACATAATCTTGATAGGTTTTTATAGTAAAATTGACCGGTTTGGTAAAATCGACCCTCGTATTGGATGACATAGGAATACTATCCAATGAGGCGAATCCGGCAAACGGGAATTTATTAGGATTAGCACAGAGAGCCGAATCAACCAAAACCTGCGCATCCCTTGGATTCACCACCAAACGAGTAAGTTTCAATCTAGAAATATCAACAGAATCATTTACATACAGTAATATGGTCTTTGCCGAAGCATCAATTAATGCCGCATCATCCGAAGAGCCTTCAGCCGGACGCTGTCCCTCCACACGAATGTCCGTGATACCCGCATTGACGATCGGATAGGGTATATCATTCTCTATCGCACAGGAAGCCAGCACGAAGAAAACAAAAAGGCAAAAGCGACAGGTCGCTTTATATATATCGTTGATTATTCGCATATCCAATTACAAATAGAAAGTCATACCTATGTTAATGGAAAAAAGATTGATCTTGAAATTACCGGACGATGTACGGCTCGAACCCTGCTCCACTTGGTTGGTCGTCTGGTCGATCCATTTGAAATCGAAACCCATCACGCCGACCGACACCTCCACGGCGCTCCAATCGGTGATAAAGGCGGCCAGTCCGGGGGCGAAACCAATCTGTAGGTTCTGTACCTTCTGGTAAGTACCATCATAATTAGCCCCCGAGCCTGTGGAATTCTTGCCCGTACCGTAGCCATAGGTCACACGAGCCTCGTTGAAGAGACCGAATATCTTGCTCTTCCCAATCGGGATATAGGTACGCAGGAAACCGGATGTCTCATATTTATGCTCCAGATAATAGAGGTCCTTGAACGAGATGGTAATGTCGCCCAAATTGGCATCCACATTCCCTAGATCCAAATAGTTCCTACGGTAAGCGAAGCGAACACCGGCCGAGATATTATCCCGGAAGAAATAGCCCACGTACGGACTTATCGCAAAATTATAGCCATTCCCTTCCAAATCCTTTATAACAAGAAAGTTCAAGTTGCTCTCGTCATGCTCGGAATACGATACGGCACCTCCGGCCATCCATGTTCCTTTCGGGATGAACACAGCCTCCTGTACCTCTCGGTCGATGCGCTTAATGGCGCGTTTACCGCGTTGTGCATTTACGGTACCGGTCACTATTGCTAATAACAGCAATAAGGTAAATAGTTTTCTACTCATTCAAATAATTCGCTCTATTGTTATTGCCATTTTCTAGTTCTATCCTTTATATTGCCACAAAGATATTTAAAATCTACTTAGCAAGGAAGATATCCTTACTTGCCAAATAGATTTATAGTAAAAACTTATTGTTCCCTACATAGACTTTCAGCCTATGGTTTATTTCCACATTGTAGGCTCGTCATCGTAAATGAGTGAAAAATCATCGAGATACATTATGCTGCCATCGCCTCCGGTGAAATAGTCGCCATACTTGCTGGACGAGCAGACCACAATGATATGGGTCGGTTTCTCCGTCAGATTCTTATATTTCAAGAGGATATTGAACTCCTTCCATTGTCCGTTGGTACTTACGCATTCCGACACAGGCACCTCACCATAGGCGATAATGTTCGCATCATTCTCAAAATCGATCGCAGTTTCTGCCATTTTGGTATTATCTATAGTATATTGCTTTTTAGACATCGCTATATAAATAGAACAAACATCAGGATCTCCTTTTTCAACAACTGCGTCAGCCGGAAGATTATCCCCTACATGAGTTACATTTACCGGAGCGTATTGGAACCAGCCCTTTAATGCTGTTGGACGAGAAGCGAACGGCTGACCAAAATTGATCTTAGCACCATTCATACCAACCAGCCCACCAAAAGATCCGGTATACAGGCTCGCCGCTGCGAATTTCACCTTAAACTGGGATTTCAACTCCGCAGATTTTCCGCCCGATGTATGCACAACCGCTGAACTACCTTGGGTAGGATTGATATTCACTATGGCTCCCAACCCCGTTGTCGTACCCGGGTTACTCGTATCCCAGAATGATTTACCGGATTCCCCAGCATACCATGTCTTTCCATTCTGATACCATAAATCAAAATTAGCATTATATAATGCGATAGCCGCCTCCGTAGTAAACTCTACGATTTCGCTTGCCACCTCTTCCGTATCCTTATAGATAAAACGGTATTGATATTTTGTTGCAGGAGTCAAGCCCGTAATCCTTACCGAATAGGTATCGTTTTCACCTACGGTCAGATACGCAACCGGAGTCCAAGCCTCGTCTGTTGCCAGTTTATATTCCATCGCCAACTTGCTTTGATCCAAGACACCTGCCTTTGAAAGCACCTTCCCCTCCAAGTAAGCAAATGAACTCCAAGCGTTCGCCGCACTTGCCGATAGAGTTGTCTTAGCGGTCAGAGGCACACCTATGGTGAAATTATAGGTCTTGATTGTTCCGTCCAAAGTAATATCAATACTGGTAGAACCATTTGGCGAGTCAGCCACTTTATACATCAAGCGAACATTATCTCGAGCTTTTACCGCACGAACGGTATCTTTCTTAGAATGTAGTGTACCCTTTTGATTCGTTACGCTCGTTGAGATAATCAACGACTTCTCGGGAACTGGGAAATAGGCCTTTGCTGTCTCGTTCTTACCTAACTCAAAGGTAAGGCGGGTTCCAGTTTGGTCTGCCGAATCAGCCACAACAATGGTCGCAGACTTAAAGCTTTTCTTGAACAGCTCGTCAAATTCAACAGTCACCAAGACATTCGCCAATGTACAGATAACTTCGGCCGTCACATCCTTTCCTGCCATAACCTCTACCTCAGCTGATCCCACATAATAGGGCTTATCAAACTCGGCAGCTTTACCATCGAAGCCATTTGAAGAGGCTTTCACCACGTATTTACCCGTAGGCAAGGAAAATCGCTCTCCATCCCACGCCGTATAGTCATCCGTTTCCTTAACAACACCTCCTTGATCATTCAAGATTTGTACCGCCAACTGTTTGGGATTATAAACAACCTCCTCACTTCCCGCTTTGGTGGCTGTGGAATTATTGGTCGTTATATCCATACTTAAATAACCGGTATTTTTCATGGATGTATCATCCTCGGCCTGGCAAGCGACCAAACCTAATACCAACACAAAAAATAAAAGTGTATATATTGTCTTCATATTATTCAGCCACTTTTACACTTAATTTATCTTTTACGACTTTACCATCATTATCTTCCACCGTAATATTAAATACGTGTCCTTCTGGATCTGTTGTAACACCTCCACCAGTACTTGGATCTAGCAACAAACTAAAAAAGGCATGTACCGGAAATTCATAGCTCTTTTCTCCACCAACAGGTAAAGTTACACCCATTGACGTCAACGTCTCTCCTAAAGCTTCATTTCCTATCAATTTAAACTCTTCACCAAATAGATCTTTAACTATTGACGCAAAAAGCTCATTTCCTCCCTTTATCGCGACAGTGATATTTTTCAAGCCGGCAGGAGTTGATATAATAACATTTGCATTTTTTTGTTCATCAGCGGGCAACGTATAAAGAGCTTGCGGTATCGTGATTGTCGGATCATCACCCGTCACCGGTGGTGTCGGAGGTTCAGGATTCTCTTCGCCACTATCACCTTCCACTTCTATATCAATATTCTCATTTGTCTCTTGGTTAAAACCGTTAACCGTGATGGTGATACCGGTTTTATTGAGATCCACTTCTTTTCCGGGAGCCAACGAGATCGCCAAACCATCTCCTCCTACAAAATAGGGGCTGTCGCTTTCTACAAAATCAGCACTTTCCTTCTTCGTTAATGTCTGATTTATAATAACTTCTTCACTCGTTTCCTTCACTATAGCTGTTCCCGACACATAAATCTTATCTGTCTCAGCAGCCATTTTCCAATAAATCGGAGTTGGGTTTGGATTTTCTTGCGTATAAATATCTGAATGACCGCACTTGTCATCCACCGTAATAGACCATTTGCTATAATAGTTTATAAACTCGGAGGTAAAATCCATCGCAATTTTGACATTCTGGATCTTACATTTCACCGTAGCGGTTTTTTCCACACTAGGCATTATCTCTGCTTTTTCTACACCTCCATAATAAGGATCGTACATCTTTTCGGCAAACTCTCCCGGCGAATGCGCCTCTATCTCATAATTTCCTTTCGGCAACTCAATCACACCATTCGCATTTTCTTCTTTAAACTTAGCAAACGACTCATAGTTTTTAGTAAGATCAAAATCCATCGCCTTGATCACGAGCGGAAAATCTTCTTTCTGATCAGTTGCTCCTTTCGTTGCTAAAGAAGCAGAGGAACCTGCGCTCACGTCAAGTGTCAAATAGCCAGTTTCCTTTGGGATCTCTTTCCCGAAAATCTCCTCTTTCATCTCACACGACATCAAGCCGGAAAACAAAACCGTGCTCAACATCCATATATTGATCGCTTTCATATTCTAATCTCTTATTATTACTGTTATATATATTTATACCCAATCCCCCGGAATAACGATATCTACCGGATGATCAACCGTAGTCTCCTCAATTGTAATCGAAATTCCTAAATTGCCATTGTTGACTACTGGTTTCAAAGTAAGTTTCAAAGCATCCGCTGGACTTAACGTATAGGTCTTAACCGTCCCTTCTGCTTTTACATTCTCTTTCTTAGTCAAGCTTACCGTAACCTGGACCTTTTCCTGATTACCTACCTTAAAATACATCGGACCGACTGTCGCCTTTGCCCAAACAAAAGAAGAGGGTTTCTGCGCCTCTGTCTCAATCTTCAAGGAATAGTCGGAGAAATACTCATCCATCTTCGGATCGAACACAACATTAATTCGAGCTGAGCTGGGCTTACATATTACAGGAGCTGTCACCTCCTTTCCCTCCTTCACTTCAAAAGCAGCTTCGCCAGAAAAATACAACACATCGGAAGAAACCGGTTTATCTTCACCCGTAAAGGCTTTCAACACATAGTTACCAACATTCAAAGAATATTTCTCTTCCAAATTCTTATACAAATCATTAATAATAAGATTCTCCTCTTGCCCGGATTTAAACACTTGCACAGTATAATTGTTCACATCCTTATACTCACTCTCATCCACGGCTTTTGTTTGAAAACCGACCTCCGGTGCCAGATCTATTTTCACGAAACCTTTGCCCTTCGGAATATCCAAATTATCCACTTCAGAGCTACAGCTACCCAACATCAAACAACAGCCCAGTAAGCAGGCCATTCCCATAGATGTAAAATTCTTTTTCCTCATATAAATGCTTTTTTCAATTACTTCAATTCGTATAGATCCATTCGATCCCAATTCGGATGCAAAAGAATATATTTCACAAAGATCCTACAAGGTCTATTTGTCTTATTACCTATTCCTTTTTTTAGATTCCACACCTCACCCCTACACATACAGAGCCATTTATAAAGAGTGACCATGTCCTATTTTTACAACCCATTGTTCCTTTTATTAGAAACCGTGCCTAAACAGAATGCGCTCAGACAAGAGCCGCCCCTAGAGAAAGCAAGATTACAAGATAGTCGCTTCGATGGAAGAAAAAAGGATTTGACAAAATGGCAATTTGTAATCTCAACCTCTTGAGTATCGATTATTTCGGGGCAAAGTACTACTTACTTCCAAATTCATAAGAGAAAATTAGCAATTATTTGAATGATAGCCATATATCAAAAAACGACATTTTGTTCTAGCAAAAATAATTCATCGTAATTCATATTATGGGGAGTGAGAGAGGGAAAAAACAGTCTTACAATAGGGTTATAACAGTATAAGAATGCCTATTCACGACTACTTACACCCCTATTCACGACTACTCACGATGCCCAACGGCAGTATAGGCATTGCCCAATGCTGCCTATTGCATACATATTCGCCGTCTAACGTGTACCGAAAACGTTACTTTTTAACATAAAAGGCCACTTATCTTCCTGATTCTTTCGCTATTTTGATAGGTCAAGGAAATATCCCTGTCACAATATACATCCAAATTCAATCAAAACGAAACAGAAAAGATAATTCTAATGGCAACTACTTCCCTCGACAAGAAACCATACCAGTCCAGCCCAAACACCCAAGCGACTCCGAAAAGCCTCCGGAATACCGCAAGTTTCAGACGCTCGTATAATTTTCCTTCCACAAGACACGGCAAATCTTTAAAAATGCCTATTTTTGTCAAACGTTCCCGATAAGTGAATAATTAAACAAACATGGAAAATGACATTCCCAAAATAGACCTGCCTCAAGATTGGGTGATCGGGAAGCTCTCGATCGAAGATATAGGCCTGCTGAATCTGTATGCGAATTACCCATGCCGATTGAAAGCGGGGATTTTCGTGCTATGCCTAGGAGGAGAGATCGAGGCATCCATCAACTTAACGCAACTCAAGGTAGAACCCGGAAGCTTCATCACCATCATGCCCGGATCAATCCTGCAGATCCATAGGGCAGACGGGGACCTACAGATCTATTTCATGGGATTCTCATCTGATTTCCTCAGCCAAGCGAACTCCAGCAAAGCTGTCATAGACATGCACTATATCGTGAAAGACAATCCGGTGTATAAGCTAAAAGAGAAAGCCCAGCCTCTTATGAAAGATTATTTTGAGTTATTACTCAAAACATACGAGTTTTACGCCACGAAAATAAATCGCGGGATTACCAACCATTTGTTTACCGGTATGCTGATGGGGATCAGCAGCATGTATAAAGACCAGACGGAAGACCTGTCAATGCTCTCTAAAGCAGAGCTAATCAGTAAGAATTTCACTCAACTAGTAATGCAAAACTATACCATGCAACGATCCGTTGCATGGTATGCCAAGCGGCTTGGCATCACGCAAGCACACCTAAGTACGATCGTCAAACAAAGTACGGGAAAAACTTGCATAGAGATTATCACCTCGATGGTTATCATGGACGCAAAGGCACAACTAAAATCGACGAACCTTACCATCCACGATATCGCCTATACACTGAATTTCACTAATATGTCCTTCTTCGGAAAGTATTTTAAACGCCATGTAGGTATGAGTCCGCAAGAATACCGCAATTCCTAAACAACCCTAAAAAAGTAAGCTAGCTTACTTTTAAAGCACTTCCGGCCGGGTGTCTTTTCCTGAAATCACTGGTTCTTCTTTAATTTAGCTGAAGAGCTAGTTGAACAGTAAAACTCGTTTACCGAACAAGATTGGTATACAGCACGTTAAGTCATCCACAAAAGACTTCCCAAGTGATTAGTTATTCACTTCCCAAGCCGTAAGCTGACCACTAGGTATAGCCGTCAGTTGTTCACTCGACAAGCCGTCAGTTATTCACTTCAACAGCCATAAATAGCGCGATTTCCAACTAATATAAAGATAGTTTTCCAGCTTAGTAACTGCACTATTTTTGCATGTTCTCATTTTCAAACCGCACTATTATGGTTATTTCTAAGTGCCCTCTCACATCCCCCAATTCTCCCTATCCAAACTCCTATACTGTATCGCCTCCGCCAAATGCCGGACTTCGATATGTTCCGAATTATCCAAGTCGGCTATCGTGCGGGAGACTTTCAGGATACGGTCATAGGCACGGGCGGAGAGGCAGAGACGTTGCATGGCGGTTTTGAGGATGGAGAGGCCGGAAGCGTCGGGAACGGCGTACTGATGGAGTAGCTTGGAGTTCATCTGGGCATTACAATAAATACCCTCATAAGCGGCAAAACGCCTTTCCTGGATCGCACGGGCTTTTATGACCCGCTCACGGATAGCGATACTAGACTCTGAGGGCTGTTGCTCGGAAATCTTCTCGAAAGGGACAGGGACAATCTCTATCTGGATATCGATACGATCGAGTAATGGGCCGGAAATGCGGTTCATATATTTCTGGACGGCTCCGGGAGAACAGAGACAAGGACGGTCCGGATGGTTGTAGTAGCCGCAGGGACAAGGATTCATGGAGGCCACAAGCATAAAGCCGGCCGGATATTCCACCGTGAAACGGGCACGGGAGATATTGATCACTCGATCTTCCAATGGTTGCCGCATGACTTCCAAGACACTCCTGTTAAATTCCGGCAACTCATCCAAAAAAAGGACACCATTATGAGCCAAGCTGATCTCTCCCGGCTGCGGGAAAGTGCCACCTCCTACCATGGCGACATTAGAGATCGTATGATGGGGAGAGCGAAAAGGACGTTGTACCATCAAGGAGGCGCCACCTCCTATCTTACCGGCTACGGAATGGATTTTAGTTGTTTCCAAGGACTCATGCAAGGTAAAAGGGGGCAAGATCGTGGGGAGACGTTTCGCCAACATCGACTTGCCACTTCCGGGAGGACCTACCATGATCAGATTATGTCCGCCGGCTGCGGCCACCTCCATCGCACGCTTCACGTTCTCTTGTCCCCGGACATCGGAGAAATCGCAATCAAACAATTGCTGGCGGTCGTAAAACTCCTTACGGGTATCAATAACCGTAGGCCGCAATGTAGGTTTCCCCTCCATAAACTCCAGCACCTCTTTGATATTCGAAGCTCCATACACTTCCAGATCGTTCACCACCGCAGCCTCACAAACGTTTTGCTTGGGTAAGATAAAGCCCTTAAAGCCTTCTTCCCTAGCCTTGATAGCGATAGGCAATGCCCCTTTTATCGGTTGGAGGCTCCCATCCATAGAAAGTTCGCCCATCAATACGAATTTGGATAAGTTGGATGAATCTATCTGCTCTGCCGCCGCCAGAATACCGATCGCCAAAGGCAGATCATAAGAAGACCCTTCCTTACGGATATCTGCGGGGGCCATATTAATAACGATACGATTACGGGGGAATTTATAACCACATACTTGAAGAGCCGAGATAATGCGTTCATGGCTCTCACGAACAGCCACGTCCGGAAGACCGACTAAAAAGAATTGGATACCTTTGGAACAGTTCACTTCTACGGTAACGACCGTAGCGGAAATCCCCTGCACGGCAGCGGCATAAGATTTTACTAACATAGTTAAGAATTTTGAGTTACTAATTACAAATTAAAACCGGAACCTCCTGTTTTCAATCGCTCAGTCTTCGAACAAGTTCTCCAGTGTTTGCTTGATCTCGATTCCATTCTCTGTTTTCATCAAGATCTTATGATCCTCATCTATCAAGAAACAGCGTGGCAATACGCTTACGTTATACAGATCTATCAACATAGCCGCTTGTCCGGCCGAATCCGTTACCAGATTCCACGCTATACTATCCTTCTTCAGTACATCCCGGACATTATCCGGATTATCGTCCAAGCTAACCAAAAGAATATCCAACTGATCTTTCGGATATTTCATCGCTACCTTATCCAGATATAGATCCTCTGTCTGGCACATATCACACCAAGGAGCGGTAAACGTCAGCAATAAATATTTCTGCGGGAAAGAGTCCAAACTTACCGTATTCCCATAAATATTCCTTACGGAGAAATCTGGGGCTTCCGCACCCAAAGCCGTACGTTTCGCACGGGCGCTATATTGCTCCAGCTCCTTCACCAGATAAAAGTCTTTCAACCTTGGATTCAATAACGCCAACAACTCATCAATTTTACGAGTATCATCGGGATCTGAGAAAAAAGATTGAATCAAGACAACGGATGCCTCTTCATTCGGGTTCTCTTTCACGTACCGGATCGCTTCCTCGCTCAATTGCATATTAACATTCGCCAAACGAGCGGCGATATCCGTCTCCTCGATCGTATCGTTCAAATCCTTGCTATTTAAAGAATTTGATAAATTTGTCAATTCCGTCAATAAAGGAGCGATTTTTTTCTTAAAAGCGGTCAACTTATCATTTGTCCGTCCCCCCTTTACCTGCAATAGCAATGGAGAGTTAGCGTCGCCCGTGATTTTTACGGTTTCTCCCGGTTCCAGATAAGCCGTAACCCAATGCTCTTTATCCGCAAAGAAGATAGTCACACAATGGAAACCCGCTTCATTTTGATCGATCTGGAACTGCCCGGGTTTCGTACAAGCCACGGTATCAACCACTTTATAATTATCCTTCTCAAATACAGCATATACGGTTTGATCTTCCAGATTAGAAAGTTCCCCTTCAATCCGATAGACATAATCCTTGCCACAAGATGACAAACAAATTATAAAGCCAATAATAAGTGCCAGTTTTTTTATCATTACTCCTTTTTAAGCTCTTCTTATAACAGATAATCCGGTCTAAAGGTAGGAATATTTTTTAAAACTACTTTACATTTATAATAAAATTAACGTAGTTATCATAAAAAAAGCGCAGAATTAGTAATTCCACGCTTTTTTATAAAGATATTTTTAAACCTTGACCTTTTTTGATCAAGGTTTTTTAAGCAATTATAACTGAGGACCAGCAGCAACCAATGCCTTACCAGCTTCGTTGCCCGTGAACTTAGCAAAGTTCTTCTGGAAGCGAGCAGCCAAATCCTTCGCTTTCTCATCCCATTGAGCAGGATCAGCATAGGTATCGCGAGGATCTAAGATCTTCGGATCTACGCCCGGTAATGCAGTCGGAACCTCGAAGTCGAAATACGGGATCTTCTTTGTCGGAGCCTCGTTGATAGAACCATCAAGGATAGCGTCGATGATACCTCTTGTATCTTTGATAGAGATACGTTTACCGCTACCGTTCCAACCGGTGTTCACCAAGTAAGCCTTAGCGCCAGTCATTTCCATCTTCTTAACCAACTCTTCGCCGTATTTTGTCGGGTGCAATGACAAGAAAGCAGCACCGAAACAAGCGGAGAATGTAGGAGTCGGTTCCGTGATACCACGCTCTGTACCTGCTAATTTAGCGGTAAATCCAGACAAGAAGTAGTATTGAGTTTGCTCCGGAGTCAAGATAGATACTGGAGGCAATACACCAAATGCGTCAGCAGACAAGAAGATAACTTGTTTTGCGTGCGGGCCTTTAGAAACCGGCTTAACGATGTTCTCGATGTGATAGATCGGATAAGAAACACGAGTGTTCTCTGTAACTGACTTATCAGCGAAATCGATCTTACCATCAGCGGCAACTGTTACGTTCTCAAGAAGAGCGTCACGTTTGATAGCGTTGTAGATATCCGGCTCGCTCTCTTTATCCAAGTTGATAACCTTAGCGTAGCAACCACCCTCGTAGTTGAATACACCCTCGTTATCCCATCCGTGCTCATCGTCACCGATCAACAAACGTTTCGGGTCCGTAGACAAAGTAGTCTTACCAGTACCAGACAAACCGAAGAAGATAGCTGAGCTCTTGCCCTCTTTATCCGTGTTAGCGGAGCAGTGCATAGAAGCGATACCACGCAACGGGTTCAAGTAGTTCATGATAGAGAAGATACCCTTCTTCATCTCACCACCGTACCAAGTATTCAAGATAACTTGCTCTTTAGTCTTCAAGTTGAAAACAGTAGCAGTCTCAGAGTTCAAGCCTAATTCTTTGTAGTTGTCAACTTTAGCCTTAGCAGCGTTGAAAGAAACGAAATCAGGTTCGCCGTAGTTAGCCAATTCCTCAGCTGTCGGACGGATGAACATATTAGTTACGAAGTGAGCTTGCCAAGCAACCTCCATGATGAAACGTACTTTCAAACGAGTAGCCTCGTTAGCGCCACAGAATGTATCGACAACGAACAAACGTTTGCCAGACAATTCTTTTACGGCTTTAGCCTTCAAGTCTGCCCAAGCGGCCTCAGAACAAGGCTTGTTATCATTCTTATATTCATCAGAAGTCCACCATACAGAATCTTCGCTGGCTTCATTCTTTACGAAAAATTTATCTTTAGGAGAACGACCTGTATAAATACCAGTCATCACGTTTACAGCACCTAGCTCAGTTACTTGGCCTTTCTCGAAGCCTTCCAAACTCGGTTTAGTTTCTTCTGCGAACAGAACATCATAAGACGGATTGTGAACGATTTCTTTCACATCAACAATTCCGTACTTGCTTAAATCTAAATTAGCCATCTTGAATTTAATTTAAATGATTGACTTTATATAACTTTTCTCTCTACTCTAGTTCGATACGGTGAGGCTTTCCGACCTTTTGGAGCTTGCTGCGACTCCACCTTGTTAACCGCGGTACAAAAGTAATATTTTTTTTTATCGTACACAGCTTATTAAGGAAATTTTTCAGTAATAATTACTCTTTTCCATGCAATTAACAAAACCCTTAGTCTATTTGTAATATGGAGTTTACAAATCATATACTTTTAGCTAGCATCTCAACTATTTCCGAAGTTGTCATCATAGGTATTCGCTTTTATTGTGACTGAAACAAAGATATATACTTTTTTCCGCACAAACAAATCCAGCGTATAAATATAAGAAAGGCGCAGGATAAATATCTTGCGCCTTCTCTTATATCCAATCAGAAATATATTACTTTACCTCCCAAATCTCACCTTTCATCAAAAGGTCGTGTAATTTACGTGTAGGATTCTTCGCTTGTACCTCCTCGATTTGCTGGTGGACAGCCTCATCATAGGTCGGTCCCTCCACATCTCGTATTACGCCTAACGCAATTGGCATATCACCGCTCATCATGGCAAGCATCATATGCAAGGTGTTATCCTTCTCATGGGCGTCGTGTACCAATACGTCATCCATCGTATAACCATCTTGTCCGATCGTTACGGATTTCAGTTTTAGGCCGTCTAGCACAAGGCCTTTATCCATGTTAGCGCCGTAAACCATTTTCTCGCCATGGCGAAGGAAAATCGTACGATCCGCACGGTATGCCTTATCAACGATCCCCTTATGGATACCATCATTAAAGATCACGCAGTTTACTAGCACTTCCGTAACGGAAGCGCCTTTATGACGGGCGGAAGCCGTCAATACCTCGGTCGTATTCTTCAAATCCACGTCAATCGTACGGGCGAAGAAATTACCACGGGCACCCAACGCCAACTCGGCCGGGATAAACGGATCTTCCACCGTCCCATAAGGAGAGCTCTTGGATACGAAACCACGGTCAGATGTCGGGGAGTACTGTCCCTTCGTCAAACCATAGATCTTATTGTTGAAAAGAACGATATTCAAATCGATATTACGACGGACAGCGTGGATAAAATGATTACCGCCGATAGCCAAGCAGTCGCCATCACCCGTAATCAACCATACGCTCAAGTCCGGGCGAGCCGTCTTTACGCCGGTAGCGATAGCCGCTCCACGACCATGGATCGTATGGAAGCCATACGTATTCATATAATAAGGTAAGCGGGAAGAACAGCCGATACCTGAGATAACTGCCATATTGTGAGGAGCCACTCCTACCTCGGCCATAGCCTTATGCAGGCAATTCAGTACCGCATGGTCGCCACAACCCGGGCACCAACGTACGTACTGGTCGCTTTTATAATCTTTCGGTTGAAATTTAGTTTCTTCTGTTGTCATCTTTTAAGCCTCCAATATTTTAGTGAATTCCTCAACTAATCTCGCAACGACAAAAGGTTGTCCCTTTACACGATTGAAGCGATACGGGTTAAATCCGGGTACCTTTCCACGTAAATAGTTAGCGAACTGGCCGTTATTTTGCTCAGCCACCACCACTTTCTTATACTTAGAAAGAACCTCAGCCGTATTCTTAGGCAGCGGGTTGATAAACTTGAAGTGAGCGAAAGCCACCTTCTTGCCATTCTCTTGCATCGTCTCCATCGTCTCGTAAAGGTGTCCGTAGGTTCCACCCCAACCAACGATCAATAAATCAGCGTCCTCATCTCCGATCACTTCCAGTTCGGGGATATAGTCGGCGATCTTATCGATCTTAGCCTGACGGGTCGTCACCATCTTCTGGTGGTTAGCCGGATCGGTAGAGATCGCACTCGTCTCGTAGTCTTTCTCCAGACCGCCCAGACGATGAGCGAAACCTTCCGTTCCCGGAATCGCCCAGTAACGAACCAAGCTTTCCTTGTTACGACGATACGCCTTCCAGACTTTCTCGTCTTGATAATTAGCTACGTAATTCGGCTTAATCTCCGGATATTTATCCATTTCCGGAATTCTCCAAGCGGAAGAACCGTTAGCGATAAAGGCATCGGTCAACAAGATAACCGGAGTCATATGCTCCACGGCCAACTTACCCGCCCAAAATGCGGCATCAAAACAATCAGTCGGCGTAGAGGCCGCTATTACCACGGCAGGGCTCTCACCATTACGGCCATACAGAGCCTGCATCAAGTCCGTTTGCTCGCTCTTCGTCGGCAAGCCCGTAGAAGGACCGCCACGCTGAACATCGATAATCACCAAAGGCAACTCGGCGATTACAGCCAAACCGATCGCCTCGCTCTTCAAGGCAAGACCCGGTCCGGAAGTAGATGTAGCCGCCAAGCAACCGGCGAAACTAGCTCCGATAGAAGTACAGATACCGGCGATCTCATCCTCGGCCTGAACCGTGATAACGCCTAAATCCTTACGTTTAGATAATTCATGTAAAATATCAGTAGCCGGAGTGATCGGGTAACTACCCAAGAACAACTGCAAACCAGCCTTCTCGGCAGCGGCTATCAAACCATAGGAAGTAGCCTTATTACCATTCACGTCCGTATAGAATCCAGGCTCGGCTTTCTTACTCTCGATACGATACGTAGAAACTGAGGCATGGATGTTATTACCATAATTATAACCGTCCGTCAAAGCCTTGATATTAGCTTGGGCGATAACCGGTTTCTTAGCGAACTTATTCTGCAACATGTGCATAGCCTCCTCCAGCGGACGCTCGAACAACCAGCAAACAAGTCCTAAGGCGAACATATTCTTACAGCGAAGAGCCGATTTATTGTCCAAGCCAAACTCAACCAATCCGTCTTTTACCATCGTAGAGATCGGAGCGGCAACAACCTGCACGCCAGTCAATCCCAGCTCAGTAAACGGATCATCGGTCGTAAACAAGGCCTTATCCAAATCACTTTTCTTGAAAGAGTCCGTGTCGATTAAAACAATCGCATTGGGTTTTAGGTGTTTTACGTTCACCTTCAGCGCGGCGGGATTCATGGCCACCAATACGTCGGCCTTATCACCGGGTGTGAAGATCTTGCGCGATCCCAAGTGCACTTGGAATCCAGATACACCACTTAGTGTTCCTTGTGGAGCACGTACTTCTGCCGGATAGTCTGGGAATGTAGAAATCTCGTTCCCGAAAACCGCGGACAGGTTTGAAAAGATTGTACCGGTTAACTGCATACCATCTCCCGAGTCTCCCGAGAAACGAATTACAACCTTCTCCAGCGTCTTAACTTTTGTCTGTTCTGCCATAATATACTTTATTAGCTTTATCGCTTATTGGTATTTAGATCGTCCGCAAAGTAAAGCATAAACTTTGCGAGTTCAAAACTTTTCCGCATCAAAAAGCAGAGAGGTATAGATCAAGATTATTAGATGATAGATTAAAATGGTTAGACACATAACTATTCACTGTCTTCCCATAATACATATATACTCCCGCCCTAAAGCCCTTATCCGATTTGATCATTCCTTGCACGGAACCGGCGTCGCCCAACGACAATAATAAAGGTACGAATATATTACTATAAGCCATCGAGGTAGTACGAGCCACCCGGTTGCTGATATTCAGTTTACAATAATGTAATACCCCATATTGCTCGAACACCGCAGGATCTTCCCTCGACAAGCAGCAAGTCGTCTCAAAGCAACCGCCTTGGCTTACCCTCAGATCGATCACCAAAGCTCCCTTTTTCATCGTACGCACCAAGTCCGTAGCGATAATATAGCGATGTCTCGTATTAATATAACGCATCGCCCCGATCACCACGTCAGCGCTACGAAACGCGTTATGCAGCACATTCGGATGGAACGTGGAAGTAAAAAGCCCTTGCCCCAAGACCTGTTGTATTATACGCAATTTATTGATATCATCATCGAATACTTTCACGGATGCTCCCAAGGCCAACGCGGCACGCGCGGCCACGGTCCCGGCGTTTCCGGCCCCGATAATCACCACTTCTGTAGGGGATACGCCCGGGATACCGCCTAATAAGATCCCTTTACCTCCTTGGGTATTGCTCAACAGCTCGGAAGCGATCGTTATGGAAGCCGCCCCCTCGATCTCGGAAGTGACATTCAGCACCGGGAAACGATTATATTCATCCGCCATCAACTCATAAGAGATAGCGGTAATCCGTTTCGCCATCATCAACTCGAAAGCCTCTTGAGCGAATAAATTAAACTGCACCAATGAGAAAACGGTCGTGCGAGGTCTCATAAGCGCGATTTCCACCGGCAACGGAGGCAATATCTTCAAGATCAGATCCGCTTGGAAAACTTCTGCGGGCGTATCGACGATCTCCGCCCCCGCCTCCGAGAAATGATTATCGGAATAGTTGATGCCTAATCCGGCGCCACTTTCCACCAGCACCCGGTGACCGCAATCGGTCAGCATATCCACCGCCTCCGGAGTTAACGGCAAACGTTTTTCCGCCTCGCATCGTTCACGAGGAATACCGATGAGCAAACGGTTATTCACCTTGCTGATCTCTTTCAATAATTCCTGCGGGATATAGGCCCCCTGTGCCTGCCGGCCGTCGTTCGCTTCCATATGCTATAGGATTTTCATTAACGCGTTCGATATGTCATGTACATCAGATTCTGTTAACATCTTCTCGGCATCAAACGTTATGGACGCCTTCGTATAAAACGGATTCCTTTTCTCCAGACTCTCGGCGATAAACGCCCTCAGTTCCTCCCCGGAACGTCCTTTCAACACCGGACGGGTATGTTTGCACAACTCCAGACGCTTCGCCAGCTCCTCGACTGACACCTTCAAGTAAACCGTCGTGCCAGAAGCGTTCATAAACTCCATGTTATCGAAAAAGCAAGGAGCGCCTCCTCCCGTGGAGATCAGCACGTCCTCAAACTCAGCGACCTCGTGAAGCATATTCCGTTCTATCTCTCGGAAAGCCTCCTCCCCTCTCTCGGCGAATATCTGCGAAACGGCCTTATGATAACGCCCTTCGATATAGTAATCAAGATCTATGAACGAAAGACCGGCGAGCTTGGCAAGCTCTTTTCCCACCGTTGTCTTGCCCGCTCCCATATATCCGACCAAAAAAACACGTTTCATACGTTATTATAATAGTTTTCGCAAATGTAAACTTTTTCCGGGAACTCCATCTTCTTTATTCCTAAGAATCAATAAAAAAATCATAGGCCAATGGCTTTTACTGTCTGGGTCGCACGATCCACTACCAATAAAGTATGACGAGCACCGGCTATTTTCTCGGGATAGACCATCGAATCTGTAAAGTCCTGCAATAATTTTCCGTTCTTAGGGCTGATCTCCCATAGCTCCGACCGTTTATCATCGACACGAAGCGTAACAAACAAACGATCCCCTACAAACGCTATCGACTGGGGAGACTTTTCAAATCCCAATGTCACCAGATACGGCGCAAAGCCCGTGTCCCCTGCCCGAATGTCCGCAGGATCGAATAAATAGATTATATTTTTATTCTGGGCCGTCACATATAAAAAGCCATCATTTCGTGCCGCTACTGCATAAGTACCCATTGCCTCTTGTAAATTTACGCTACGGCTATATATAGGTACCCGAGCAGCGGAACCGGGCTGTACATCTTGCTCCAAGACAACTACCAGTTTCCGTTTATCCCGGATAAAGACAGCCCCTTGACTAGCCGTCACATCAAACGCATGAACGGTCTGATAACCACCCTCACCCCAAGTACCCGTACCGATACAAGTAATGAACTCATACGTTTCCGCATCAAACACATCCGTACGGCTTCCCGTATTCGTGACATATATTTTCCCATACGAGCGAGTCACGCCGTTTGGCTCCCCCGCAAAGGTCTCTTTCTTATCTCCGTTCATCCACTCAACCATACTTTTCACATGACGCACATTACCGGAAGATACATCAAAGACCTCCAAACTATAATGTCCCGGAGCGTCATTTGCTACATATAGCGTATTCCCATAAAGATGGACCGCTTTCGGATGAAAAGTTTCCACAGTGGCACCGGGAATATCCAAGACAGAAAGTGTAAATGAGAGAGGAGAACCCTCATCACCAGCCCTATCCGTCTCCATCGGAGCAAGCCCAAGCCCGCCATCTATGGCATCCAATTCCGGATCATCGATAATGTATTTCGAGGAAGTATACACGTTTTTATTCTCTACCAGATTCTTATTCCTCCGGGTATGCAAGAAACGGCGGGAATAAACCGGTAATTTCTTGCTCACGGAAAGCTGTGAGTAAACCTTCATACAAATTGTAGGGAAACCGCCTTCCGCCGGATAGTACGTCATATTCCCACTATGCCCATACCCCAAGCAGTGTGCCAGCTCATGATACGGCGTGTCAGAACCATTGGCATCGTCGGCATAATGGGTCAGATAGACATATTCACCTAGCCCAAAGGTATTTCCTCCACCCAGACCGACAACATTCACCACGCGTCCATAACACAACCCGCCATGATTCGTGATCTGTTTCTTCAACACATCTATATCCACGATTTGCTCGTTATTTATCAGCTTGCCACGCCACTTCTCCAGTTCCTCATCAAAAAGCGAGGAAGAAAACATCGCGGCCATATTCAAGGAAAGGGCAACTGCCTCACGAGCCAGATGTGGCCTAAAGTTGCCCCAGTTCGAACCGGAATATTTACCAAACCAAATATCCCACTTAGGTTTCACGTTTATCATTCCTTGATAGACCGGATCTCCACATTCAACCCGCAAACTTATATTCTCGGCCACGATATCCGGATGGGCATCTATGGTAACCTCCTCGCCGGAACGTGTATAATAAACCTTCGCCCGTTCTAGAAAAGGCAACTTCATTTTAAACTCCTGAAAAGGTAAAACCGTAGTAAACTCCGCAAACCGTACCTCATCCTCATAACCCTCAACCGTAGCCCAGACAATCACATTATGGATAGCTCTAGGAGAATAGAAACGAAGCATCAACTCCTTCTGCCCGGTAACTGACACCTGCAAAGGCTCATTCACCTTGAATTTTCGCTTTGACGAATCGAAAAGAACCTCGTCCGGTTCCTCATCCTGAAGGATGTAAGAAGTATTCGACGAATCATAATCCTCCTCCGCCATCCGTATCAAACCATATTTACTCGTTCCTCCACTATTACCCACATCATCTTCATCCGAACATCCGAGAACAAGAAAGCCTCCCATTACAAACAGAATGACACGAATGATCGTGTATCTCAACATTTCATTCATAAATAATCTCTTACCAGTTTTGGACGCAAAAATAGTATTTTTATTTAACTCGCATAAAAGTCACCGTTTTTATGTAATTTTGCCCCGTAGACAGATGTAGATTCGATGATGAAATTTATAGATAAGTTCAATACAATCATCCATAAGCCATTTTTCAGCAAATATAGTACCTTAATGGGGCTATGGGCATTGCTGGGGGTTATCGCATGGATTACCAAGTATTTCCCCGGGAAATATAACAACTTCTCCATCTTCAGGCAATCCTTTTGGCATACGTTGAATGAGTTACCGCTCTATGCCGCCTATCCGGAAGAATACAACGATATTTTTCACTACGGGCCGGTATTTAGCTTGGTAGTGGCTCCGTTCGCCATTACACCGTTATGGTTAGGACTGCTTACTTGGTCAGTGGCGCAAAGCCTTTTCTTATTCTGGGCGGTCAAGATGCTACCGGGGATCAAGCGGGAACGTATCTTTATCTATTGGTTCTGTGCCCACGAGTTGCTTACCTCGCTTTTCATGTCGCAATTTAATATCAGTATCGCCGCTATCATTGTCCTCGCCTACGCATTGATAGAGAAAGAGAAAGACGTATGGGCCACTTTCGTGATCATGTTGGGTACCTTTACTAAATTGTATGGGATCACGGGATTGGCGTTCTTCTTTTTCTCTCGCCATAAGATGAAGTTCAGCCTATCTTGCGTAGGATGGGCGGTCGTCATGGTCGTAGCCCCGATGATATTGTCCGGGCCGGATTATATAATGTCCCAATATACCGGTTGGTTCGAGGACTTATCCGGAAAAAATTCGGAGAACTTATTCGCGCTCATGCAGAACATTTCCTTCTTGGGAATGGTTCGTAAGATATCGGGATCGGTCAGTTACTCGGACATTTATCTGATAATAGGGGGATTAATAGTATTCGGCCTGCCTTATCTACGCATCAGTCAATATAAATATGAGGCTTTCCGGAAAACGTTATTGGCCTCGGTGTTGATGTTTGTCGTACTGTTCAGCACGGGTAGCGAGTCCAGTACCTATATCATAGCGTTTATCGGAGTCGCTATTTGGTATACGGCTGTACCGTGGAAACGTTCGACATTGGATATTGTCTTGATGGTCTTCGCCTTTATATTGACCAGCATGTCTCCGTCCGATCTTTTCCCGAAATACATACGAGTGCATTATGTATACCCGTATGCGTTAAAAGCGTTGCCTTGTATGCTGATCTGGCTAAAGCTGACATTTGAGATGTGTACGAGGAGTTATAATCCGGTAAAGGTATAAATGGAATGAACGCACGAGCAGACATAGATTTGGTATTACCTTGTTACAACCCGCCTTCGGACTGGGAGGAACGAGTAGCCACCCATTTCCACGAAGTGGAGCGATTATTCAGCCCGGTACGTTTCCACCTTTTTATTGTCAGTGATGGTTCGAGACGGGGATACGAGCCGGAAACGATTGACCGCCTCCGGCAATTGATACCGAATGTCTGCGTCGTAGACTATAAGCCCAACAGGGGAAAAGGATATGCCTTGCGAGAGGCAGTAAAGCGATGTACCTCTCCCTACATTATTTATACGGACTACGATTTCCCTTATACAAACGACTCGTTCGGCAGGATGGTCGAGACGTTGCTAGGAGGAGCGGACGTGGTCGTGGCTACCCGTAGCAAAAGTTATCAGGAGAATTTGCCTCCTTTCCGAAAAGTGCTATCCAAGCTATCCCATATATGTAACACATGGATTTTGAGGATCAAGATCAAGGATACGCAAGGAGGTATGAAAGGATTCAGTCAAGCGGGACAAGCGATATTCCTGACCACCCGTATCAATAGCTTCCTGTTCGATACAGAATTTATCTATAAGGCAAGTCGCCGGAAAGAGATAAACTTACGGACGATCAATGCGAACATCAAAGAAGGACTAGCGGTATCCGATATGGGATTCAAGGTCCTGCGGCGGGAAGCGTTGAACTTCTTATCCATCTTATTTCATAGAGATTAATTAACATTCATGATATTACTTAGTTTTGATATCGAGGAGTTTGACGCTCCATTGGAACACGGCGTGGAATTGCCGTTCGAGGAACAAATGCGTACTTCCGTGGAAGGAACCCGGAAGATATTGGCATGTCTGGCCCGTCACCGGGTAAAAGCGACTTTCTTTTGCACGGCGAACTTCGCCCTTCATGCGAAGGATTTGATCTTGGACATCCAAAAGGGTGGACATGAGATCGCTTCGCATGGTTTTTATCACTCGTCGTTCGAGACCGCCGATCTACGCAAGTCCAAAGAGGCATTGGAGGAACTGACCGGACAACCGGTGAACGGTTTCCGTATGGCCCGCATGATGCCCGTCGAAGAAGAAGAGATCCATAAGGCCGGTTATCTATACAACTCGTCCTTGAACCCGACTTGCATTCCCGGCCGTTACAACCATCTGGGGCAGCCCCGTACCTATTTCATGAAAGATGGCGTATTGCAACTGCCCGCCTCGGTGACCCCGATCGTCCGTTTCCCCTTGTTTTGGCTGGCTTACCATAACCTTCCGGCCTCCTTGTACCGTAAGCTGGCGCTTTGGACGTGGAAAGAGGACGGTTATTTCCTGACCTATTTCCATCCGTGGGAGTTCACCTCCTTAAGTGATCGGAAAGAGCTAAAGTTACCGTTTATCATGACCAACCATTCCGGTTGCGGCATGGAAAGAAGGCTGGATGCCTTGATCCGTTTCTTCAAGGACAAAAGAGCGCCGTTCGGTACCTATACGCAATTCTCACAAGAAATCTTGAGCAAGAGCCATGGCCAAGAATAAGTTTTATGTCGTATGGAAAGGGTTGAACCCGGGAATCTATGATAACTGGGCGGAATGCAAGGCACAGGTAGACGGGCAAGAGGGAGCCAAATATAAATCCTTCGAGAACCGGGAGGAAGCCGCCAAAGCCTTCGAGGCCGGCTATACCCATTACCTAAAGACCGCCTCTTCCCCGAAAGCCGTGGCCCGTCTCGCGCCGGAAGCCCCGATCGGGAACCCGATCAACGAGAGTCTTGCCGTAGACGCCGCCTGTAGCGGTAATCCCGGGGATATGGAGTACAGGGGCGTTTATACCGCTACCGGGCAAGAGATCTTCCATATCGGCCCGCTGAAGGAGGGCACGAACAATGTCGGGGAATTCCTCGCCTTAGTGCACGGCCTCGCCTTGCTACAGCAAAAGGGAAGCGACCTGCCGATCTATTCGGATAGCCGCAACGCCATCAGCTGGGTCAAGAAAAAGAAATGCAAAACCTTATTGGAACGTAAACCGATCAACGAGCCGATCTTCGACCTCATCGAGCGGGCCGAGAAATGGTTGAACACCCATACCTATACCACCCGGATCCTCAAATGGGAAACCTCCGTATGGGGAGAGATCCCGGCGGATTTCGGAAGGAAATGAGGTAAAGGTAATTAAAATTATATCGTATATTTGCCCCATATATCGAATTCAAGCCTATGAAGATCGCTTTCGACGCAAAACGGATTACGCATAACGCTACCGGACTGGGTAATTATAGCCGGTTCGTCGTGAATAGCCTGTCCGCTTCTTTCCCGGAGCATACCTATCAACTCTATACGCCGGGCAAAGGCAAAGAGGCGTTGCGGAAACGGATCGAGGAGCGTCCGAATGTATCATTCCATTATCCGGAGGGCAGGTTCGATAAGCTATTTCCCTCTTTATGGCGTACCTCGGGCCTGACGGCTACGCTTCGAAAAGAGCGCGTCGATCTGTTCCATGGCTTGAGCAACGAGATTCCGATGAACCTAAAACAGAACGGAATCCCGGCGGTCGTAACGATACATGACTTGATCTTCTTGCGTTACCCGCAGCTCTATAAACCGATCGATCGTTCCATCTATACCTACAAATTCAAGCAAGCTTGTTTACGGTCGGACAAGATCATAGCGATCAGCAGGCAGACGATGCGAGACATCCGGGACTTCTTCCACATTCCGGAAAGCAAGATCGAGGTTGTTTACCAAGGTTGTGACCCGATATTCGGCCAAGCGGTTCAAGAAGACGTGAAATCGTCCGTACGCGAGAAATATCAGATAAACGGGCCTTATATATTATATGTAGGGAGCATCGAGGAACGGAAGAATTTATTGCTTCTGGTAAAAGCCCTGAAAGAGCTGAAAGAAGATATCTCCGTGATCGCTATCGGTAAGCATACGCCTTATACGGACACGGTAGAGACCTATATCCGGGAAAACAACCTGTCCGGTCGTGTCCGTATCTTGACTCATATACCTTTTAACGAATTAGCCGCTTTCTATCAGATGGCGACCTTATTTGTCTATCCCTCGTTTTTCGAAGGATTCGGTATCCCGATCTTAGAAGCCCAGCTTGCCGGTATTCCAGTGATAGCGGCTACCAGTTCTTGTCTGGAAGAGGCGGGCGGATCGTCCGCTCTATATACCGATCCGAGAAATGAGCAAGAGCTGCGCAGCTTGATAGAGTCCGTATTGAACGAGCCGAAGCTGGCCGAATCCATGCGTTCCGGCGGACGAGAGAATATACGGCGATTCATGCCCGACGTATTAGCGGCTCATTTCATGCGAGTATACGAGAATATCTCACAATCTTAGCAAATCCATTTTATCCATACACAATGAATATACTTTTAGTCTATAAAGAAGCCGATATAGCGACCTACAAAATGCTGGAAGGATTGTCCAAGCTTGAGGACTTCAACATCTATATCGCTTCTCCCCAATCGTATACCGACAAAAAGATCTATGGGAATTGTACACCTTTGGATCTGCCGGTCATTACCTCGAAGTTCAACTGGAACGTTATTCGTGCCCTGCGCAAAATCATCAAGACTTATCGGATCGACCTTATCTACTCACCGAGTAGTTCCGGTTTATCAAACGCTCTATTCGCCTCCATAGGCACACGGGCGAAGAATATCGCATACCGAGGTACGCAGGCTAAATTGAAGCGGTTCGATCCGACCTATTATCTAGGCATATTAAATCCCGCCGTGGAGCATGTCGTATGCGAGACCAAAGATATCGAGGAATATCTCTCCCGATTCATCGCACGAAAAAGACTAACGACCAGCACAAAGCCATTTGATATCGATTGGATCAAGGAGGCAGTCCGTACGCCCAAACAAGCAGACGATATTCCGGACGACGCCTTTCGTTGCATCTATATCGGAGCGACGAAGAACAGGCCGTTCAAAGGCTTAACCGATTTGATTGATGCGTTTATCTTATTGGATGATCCACGGGTACATCTTACAATCGTGGGAGAATATGGGGAAAATGATTTCCAATTAGCCCAACAGTCGAAGGTAAGCGCACAAATTCATTTTCTGGGACAGCGTTCCGACGCCATCTCTTTTCTGGTCACGTCCCAGTTGTTTATACTTCCCTCGCACCGGGATGCCTCCCCAAGAGTCGTGCGAGAGGCTATGGCTTGTTCAGTACCTTGTATCGTAACAGACATACCGGGAGCAAGAGACTTAATCATAGACGGAGTCACCGGATTGTTAGTGCCGCCTTCTTCTCCTCAACAAATGGCGGCGTCTATCCGCTCGCTTATCGATAACCCGGAGCGATTGGAAGCGTTCGCCAAGGCCTCACGTGAGCATATCATCCAAGATTTCAGCGTAAAGGCTTATACAGACGGCTTCGCCACGTTATTCAGGTCGATCAAGAAAGCATAGATTATTTACAGATTCAGAAACAACGGATATAAGCTAATGAATAGCTATCATAAAGATGGTCCTTCATTCCATGTTTATATTGGAAGGACAGGATATTTTTCTTAAGCTCATAATTTAGCTTTGTCCGTAGAATCATCGGCTTATCCCCATTATCCCGATATCCCCGGAAACCGGCATAATTACAATCCAACGAGACCCCCCGATAGGTTCCTAACACACCTGCCCCATAACAGAAAGCGTCGTTCTGACGATTAACGACATCGTTCGTCATCCAACAATAAAAACCCGCTAAAGCTTGTACACGGATCGAAGCGTTTACATCTTTCCGCTTCCACAACGTACGTCCCAGATTGGCGTCGAACCAATAAGAGGCCGCATCCGTATAACGAGCGTCGCACAAGCGTCCGCCACTGGCGGTTTTCAGGTTGGCGCTTACCACGATATCCATCCACTTCTCGCTCCGGAGAGCTTGGAAATAAAAATTAAAGATCACGTCGCCCCGGCAAACAATCGGGGATTTCAGTTCTACCGCATAACGCTCATCCCGCACTTCCGGCGACATCTCATACCATTCTTGGAATACCCAACTGACATTCACTCCTACACGCCCCTTTACGACAGGAATGTACAAACGGGTAAAGATATCTTTTGTCTGATCGCCTCGCGTCTTATGATATTCCCCCCGAAGCTCCACTTCCCAACGGCTGGACAGGCTTCCTCCCACCAACTCGGGAATCGGAAAGGCATTTGGCCCGAAATAACGGGGCGAGTAAGTCAGATACTCTACCTTTTCCCACCATTCTAACGCCTTAACCGGAGATACATAGGCCAAAAGACAACTAACAACTAAACAGAACCGGAGTATTTGTATTTTCATAAAAGTCTATAATTCAAATTCAATCTCATGCTTCAACGCATATTTCTTCCAGAAACGATTTCGATAGTATAATATCCAACGAAGGCATTCCGCTTTATCAAAATGCCGGCTCTCGGCATAGGTCTCAGCCATTAAATGAAAAGCGGCTTCCCGTCCCCACAAGCGGGAGAAATTCGCGCATCCTCGTTTTAGCGAGACAGGCCCGAAATACATCCGGTTTATATCGATCAAGGAAAACCTAACCCCTTCCTCCGTACGATCGTACAATACATTTCCGGGAGAGAAATCGGCATGATAGACCTCCGCCTCATGCAACTCTGCCATATAAGTGCCTAACGCACGAAAAATATCCTCGTTCTCCTCTACCGGACGCTGTCCGACTTTATACAATGTCTTATAGCTGGATTGCAAACTGATAAAATAACTATATCCCAAAAGGCCTTTCTCCCGAAAAAGGACATAAGCGATCGGGGCAGGAGTCTCAAACCCCTTGGCAACCAATCGCAGAGCGTACTCATAGGCTCGCACAGCCTTAGGCTGACGGAAAAAACGATAAATAACACGGTTTATCAAGAGGGGGACTCTATATCGCTTGACATTCAGTTCCACACCATCTACCTCAAAAACCTTGATCTCATTCCTCGCCTTATAAATCGTTTTTCCCTCTTCTGAAAATATACGAGGTACACGCCTTACAAAATCCTCGAATCGCCCGTACGCCGGGTTAATGACCTCCTTCATCCGAAACCATTTCATTTAAAGAGGTTAATACCTTGTTTATGATTAGATCCGGATTGAGCTGTTTCATACACGCCCAATCCTTCCGCAGGCAGGGCTTTTGGCCGAATACGGAACAAGGACGGCAAGGTAAGTCCAACTGGATACAATCTTCCGGATCCTGATGATATCCGTAAAATCCGGCATAGGGATGGGTAGCGCCCCAAACGGAAAGCACCCGTGTACCGACCAAGGAAGCGAAATGCATATTGGCGGAATCCATGCAAATCAACAGATCCAACCGGCTGATCAAGGCCAGTTCCTGATCCAAGGAATACTTGCCCGCCACGCTTTTTACCCGGGGATACTCAAAAGCCCATTGATCCAAGAGCGCCTCCTCGTAGCCACGACCACCGAACAGGAAGATGGTAAAATCCTCTCGATCGGAAAGCTCGGCCATGACCAGCTCCATCTCCCCGGTCGGATAAATCTTTCCCCGGTGCTTGGCGAAGGGGGCGATACCGATCCATTTGCCCGTCTTCGTTCCCACAAGGGGTTCCAAGGCGGATAAATCAGGGGTCGAGGTCTCATAAAGCGAGGTGAACGATTCCGTATAATGAAGTCCGGCGTTACGGAAAACATCCGCATAACGTTCGATCACCGGGCGAAGTTGTTTAAATCGTTTATGCTTCGCGTCGGTCAACCGGGCACGATCTTTCCGGGCCTTATCCACGACAAACACCCGTCTGCCGTTCAAGCGGAACAGCGTACGGATAATCATGGTCCGCAATACGTCATGCAAATCCAGAACCACGTCGAAATCATATTTTACCAAGGCAGAGGCAAAACGAAGCAACCCCGCCAACGTTTTCTCCGTGCTCTTCGTATTGATGCCGATCACGTTCACGTTCTTCGGGCGGTTGATAAAGACCGGGATCAAGAACGCTTGCGTCAACACGGTAAACGAGTCCGTAGGATTCGCCTTGGCTGCGGAATAGATAACGGGAACGGTCATCGCCACATCCCCGATAGCCGAAAGTCGTATTACTAATATATTTGCCATTATTTCTTACCGTACAACACAGGATTCAAGGCCGGGTCGTTGTACATCTTCATTTGCTTGTAGACCTTCATATACTTCTTACCGTCACGGATATCGGATAGCAATTGATCCAAAGCCATCGACAAATCCTTCTTCTGCTCCATCAGCACCGCCAGTTTCTGCTCACAACGAGCCTTATGCTCGGCAGTAGCATCCGGACGGTTTGCCTCCTCACGCATATGATAGATCTTTAGCGTAAGGATAGAGAGACGATCGATCGCCCAAGCCGGGCTTTCCGTATTGATCGTAGCGTCCGGCAAGACTTTCACGTTCTTATATTTATCCAGAAAGAAACTATCGATCAACTCTACCAAATCCGTACGATCTTGATTCGACTTGTCGATGCGGCGTTTGATAGCCAGCGCTTCCACCGGGTCGATCTCCGGATTCCGGATAATGTCCTCCAAATGCCATTGTACGGCATCGATCCAGTTCTTAAGATAAAGATAAAACTCGATGCTCTTTACCGCATAGGGATTATGCACTGTAGCATCTACATTGTCAGTTACATGATAAGCCTCCGTAGCTTGCTCAAAAATGCGGAAACATTGTTCGCTGAAGTTCATATATGATTCATTTTCTTTCTGTGAATACTTTGTGGGACAAAGATAATGCTTACAGATCAGAAACCCAATTCTACCGGATAAATTCTATCCTCTTAGCATATATCCTTTCTTCGGCAAGGATACGATGCCGGTAGACGGATCGTTATGAAGCGCTTTACGGAGATAGGTGACCTGCACATTCAAGGCCAGGGAGTTGGCGTATGAGCTAGTTCCCCAGACGGTTTCCAGCAGAAGGTCACGATCCACCGCCAGATTCAGGTTTGTCGCCAGGATTCGCAGAAGATCCGCTTGGCGGGAAGTGATCAATACCTTGTTATTGCCCGTACGGATCTCGTTCGTGGTGTAGTTGAAGGTCGTGTTTCCGAAATGGAAGCTCTCCTCCTGCACGCTTTCATGGACACCGATCTCAAAACGGTCCTTGATACGGGCGATCAGCTCTTCCGGATAGAAGGGTTTCGCCAAGTAATCGTTTCCGCGCAAGCTAAAACCTTTCAAACGGTCGTTCTTATCGGAACGGTCGGAAAGGAAAAAGATCAAGACATGGCGGTCTTGCTCACGGATCTTTTCCGCTACCTCGAAACCGTTTAGGCCGGGCATGTTGATATCCAGCAAGACCAGATCCGGTTTCACGACCGGGAATTGCTCCAAAGCCATGGTACCATTGCCGGTATAAGTCACCTCATACCCCTCCCGTTCCAAGAATCGCTTCAAGACGAGGGAATACTTAAGGTCATCGTCAGCGAAAAGTATTTTCAATGTCGATTTCATAAGGCTGTAGTCGGTAGATTTATAGTAATTCGAGTGCCTTCACCTAATTCACTTCGCAGGGATACAGAGCCATGATGCGCCTCTACTATTTGGCGAACGTAGCTCAATCCCAACCCAATACCCGGAATTTGCTTATCCGGCAGATGAGACGAACGGTAAAATTTATCGAACACCTTTCGCCGCTCATCCGGAGCGATACCGAAGCCATTATCCGAAACGGTCAATTCCACCCTTTGCTGATTCCAAAGCACTACGATATCGATATCCACTTCCTCTCCCGAATATTTGATCGCATTCTCTATCAAGTTAGACAAGACATTCGCCACATGTACCGGATCGGCCGTCAGATCCGGCATATCCGGGGGAAAGGCCGTCGAGAAAGAGACTTTTTTCCCGGCGGGGATATTGGTTAGGCGTACCACCTTCTCCACCAACTCACGGAGATTAAAAGCGGAAGGTCTCAGAAGCGTCTCCCGCTCGTCCGCACAGACCATATCTTTCAATTTTCCCAGATAGGCGGAAAGATTATCCAACTCGAACATGGAGTCTTGAAGGACCCGTTCCGTCGTGGCCTCATCCATCCGCATCTCCCGGTCATTCAAGAAAGAGACGAATACCTTCAAGGTTTGTACCGGTCGCCTCAGCTCATGGATCATCGTATGCACGAATCCCTCACGCAACTCGTTCAAGCGCATTTGCTCCCAGATCGTACGGATCTGGAGACCCAAACAAGCCAGCAATAACAAGATAAGGAAAATACTTAGGAAAAGCTGCCATCCCATCCGGCCCAATAACGGATTCATGGGAAGATCCACATCCACCCACACCGCCTTTCGCTCGATCGGGGCGAACACATAGCATATCGAGATAGAGGTTGAAAACAGGTTTTTCGATAATGGTAACCATAAGGCCGATGACTGTCCGGACAAGGTATCGCTCGCTACGAACGGACGTACCCGATAATCCAGACCGGGCAGACCGACAGACAAGATGGAGTCCAAACGCTCCGCGGAGAAAGGCACAAAGAACTCCACGACCGAACGATCTACCCCAACCAATAAGCTATCTTCCGGCATATTCGGGTCCAGATGAAGCCGAAAACTATGGATCTTTGTCGTATCCTTGGGATAAAGCTGGAAACCGAACGAGTTTTTCAACCCATTTAACACGCTATCACCAGACTGGTATTTCGACTGGCGTTCTATGATATAAGTACCTTTCGTCATCTCCGCCTCTTCCTTCCGTATACGAAATTCCTCCTGCCCGGCATGAAATACCTCACCGGCGATCTCATCCGCATAAGTACACATCTCGTACCGGAACTGATTGAACAGCCAATAGCCTTGTACCCCGATCGCCGCCAAAGCCGCCGACAACGAGATTACCCATATCCATCGAATTCTCTTTCCCATGTCTCATTCCTTTCCGGCAAAGATAGATAGCTACTCCATGATTACAACGTACATGTAGCCATTTTTATAAGCGGAGTAATATTTCAGTAATAAAAATCTTCCTTACGGCGAACGTTCCTCTCTTACATTCGCGACAAATAACTTCTAAAACCAACAGATCATGAAACGAATCATAGCGACAATCGGCCTGCTTTGCGTAGGTCTGTCAGGGGCGGGACACGAGACGAACGCCCAAGTGACAATCAACATCTTCAACCTAAACGACGTACTAAGAGCCAAGCCCATCGACGAGACACGTTTCACGGTACAATACCAAACCACGTCCATGCCGGACACGCTCCAACCCGACAAGAAAGAGGAAGAGACCCTCATGCTGAAGGTCGGGGATAAATGCTCCGTTTACTATAGTTACGCCAAATTCCTCACCGATTCCGTACTAGAGGCCGACAAAGCCGCCGGAGCCTCACAAGAAGTCATCAATGAACACCTGCAACGATATTCCTCCAAGACCAATGCACAGGTCTACAAGAATTATCCGGCGGGAAAGACCACGACCTTGGATGCCCTTGCCGCCAGTCGCTTTCGCTGCGAGGAAAAGGAGGAGCGCCCGGAATGGACCTTACTGCCCGATACGATGACCATCCTGTCCTATCCTTGCCGGAAAGCGACCTGTCATTTCAAGGGCAGACATTATGAGGCTTGGTACACGCCGGAGATACCGAAAAGCGAGGGTCCTTGGAAATTATGCGGATTACCGGGCCTGATCCTAAAAGCCCAAGACAGCCAAGGACATTACACTTTCATCTGCACAGGTATCGAACTGAGCCGGGGTAAGAACCCGATCCTTTTCGGGGGAAACGATTTCGAGCCGATCAGCCGCAAGAACCTGCAAAAGGCTTACGAACGATATGCCGCCGATCCTATCGGATACATCGCCTTGACCTCGCCACAGGTGAAAGTGACCGTCACCGACGATAACGGAAAACCTTACCAACCCAAGAACATGCCGTATAACCCTATAGAAAGGGAAGAAAGATGAAACGGATCATACTGCATATACACACTTTTTGTTTACTTACGCTGCTCTGCCCGGCAGGATTGGCCGCCCAATCCGTCATCCGAGGGATCGTGATCGACAGGGAAAGCCAACTGCCGGTAGAAGCGGCCACCGTGCAATTAACTAGAGGCAACGTCTCCCTTCCGATCAACTATACGTTAAGTAATAATGAAGGGACCTTTACCCTCACCCAACCGAAGCGGACGGACTCACTTCTCGTCTCCGTCTCGCTCTTAGGGTACCAAACCCAGCAACAAGCCGTACATGCCGGACAAACGCTTCGTTTTGAGATGGAGCCGCAGGTATTCAGCCTAAAGGAGGTGGAAATCCGTCCGGGACGTGTCTGGGGGCAGCAAGATACGATCAATTATGATGTCACCCGCTTTCTCTCCCCAAAGGATCAATCCATCAAGGACGTATTACGGAAACTTCCGGGTATCGATATCGATGATCTGGGGAAGATCTCTTACAACGGGAAAGAGATCCGTAATTTCTATGTGGAGGGACTGGATCTCACCAACGGGAAATACAAGCAAATCAGCGAGAACCTGCGAGCCGACGCCGTACAGAACATACAAGTGATGGAGAACCACCAACCGATCCGTGTGTTACAGAGAAAGATCAAGACCGAAGACGTAGCGTTGAACCTCAAACTGAGACCGGAATTCCGGGATCGCTGGCTGATCAATGCCGAAGGCGGTCTCGGCGCATCCCCGTTCTTATGGAAAGGAGCCGCTGACGCCTTGCAGATCAGCCGCAGCAGCCAATCCGCTTATCTATATAAAGGGAATAATACCGGGCAAGATGTATCGGGCGAGCAAAATACGCTTACCGAATCACCCGAATCCCGTTTATCCGAGCCCAAGGTTCCCCAATTTCTGCTACAACCCTCATTCTCCGCCCCGCTAAAGAAAGAGCGCTGGCTGTTCAACCATATACACAGCCTATCCGCAAATCGCCTATATAAACTGAACGAGAACACCCAACTCCGTATAAACGCCGGTTATATCCACGACCTGCGAACACAGGAAAGGGGGAGTGAGACGACCTATTACCAATCCGAGGACACGATTCATCTAACGGAGCAAAGCGATAGCCGCATTCGCTCGGATCAAGCCAACCTAAATATCGGAGTGGAAAACAACTCGCAGGAAAGGTATCTCAAGAACCAGTTCTCAGCCACCGGAGATTGGCAATCCAGCCTTTCCCATATAACTGAAAACACAATTTCCACCGGCCGTACAACATTGGACCAACGCATCAAAACCCCGAACCTCGACTTGCGTAATAATTTACGGACCCTGTGGAGCTTGGACAAATACACGTTGGAAGCCCAGTCTTCGCTCCGTTACCACAGCAACGCGGCCGATCTTCGCTTGGATAACCACCCTTATCCAATGAGCTTACGCGACTTTTATACCGATAATTCCTTCTCATTCCTGAAAAAGAGCGGTTCCCTCACCCAGCGATATACGGTGGGCATAAACGAGGAGATCAGCAATATCGAGAAAAGCCTGCAAACTTATCTTTCACCCGATTACCAATGGAATACCTATAAATGGACCCTATCCCTCAGCGTTCCTCTCAGATGGACCGGATATACAGGGGGCGGTTTCTCCCGCATCTCGGTTAATCCGTCCCTGTCCATTATCTACAAACTGAATTACGCATGGCGTTTCACGGCGCACGCCTCCTATAAGGAAAGATACGGAGAGATGACCGACTTATACGACCGGCCTTATCAAACGGATTACCGGAATAGCGTCTGGAATTGCGGAATCCTCCCGGTTTACAGACAACAGCTTTATTCCGTTTATGGGGAATACAAGAATACGGCACGGGAATTCTTCGCCACAGTAAACCTGACACACAACCGGGAGTGGTACAATCGTATATACGAGCAACGTATAGAGAACGGACAGGTACAACGAGTCTCCTTACCACTGTCCAACCACGGCTCCGGATATACCGTCAAAAGCACGCTATCCAAGGGCTTTTACGAGTTAGGGCTAAAGACCTCGTTCCTTGTGCTCCTCAATATCAGCAAGGCCGAGCAAATCAGCGGGGGACAAAGGCTTCCCTATCAATATCGTCTCATGCGCCTAGAACCCAAAGTGATCTGGACTCCCAACCGCCATTGGGAGACCAGCTACCAAACCGATATCCGGTACGGAGGAAATAAAATAGGAGAACGTACCCGTTTGGCGCCCTTATGGAACGTCACCCAACAAGTACAACTCTCCTACATTTTCTCACCCATAGAGGCAAGCCTTTCCGTAGATCATTATCACAATGACGTGAATGAAGACCAATCCGTCAACGCCGTTTTCGCGGACTTCTCGGTCTCATGGAAATCCGGGCGTTGGCAAATCACCACCACGGCGACAAACCTGTTCGACAAACGTACCTACGCATACACGCAATACGCATCGTTGGAAAGCTATACCTCATGGGTACGTATCCGTCCCCGGGAGTTTCTGGTAGCGATCCGCTACCAGCTATAAACGATCCAGACGAGTCCGGGTTATAGGCGTATCTTCCGCTCCACCGTACCCTCTGCCGTATCTATCCGTATGAAATAAACGCCGGGCTGGACATTTCCCAAGGAAACAGCGTAATCCACCGAGGCTGGAGAATCTACCTTCTCACCATACAGATGACGGCCCGAAGCGTCATGTACATGGATGCTGAACGAACCGGGGACCTCCGCCCAACGGACATGGAAACTTCCTTTCGTACCGCTAGCATATACGGACACGGCCTCTTGCGGAGCCTCCTCGAATACGTTCTCCGTAGAGGTAGGGATTCCCAATATATCCAGCAGACCTTTATACACGTCTATCTTTCCCCATCCCCATTGCTTGTTCGGATAAGAGAGCGGTTTATCCTGAACAGCCGTACGGGAGAAGACATCCTTGATATCATCCGGGGATAAAGCAGGATTCGCCTGTAACCAGAGAGCGATACTGCCAGTCACGAAAGGACAAGCCATCGAGGTTCCACTCATATACCCCCATGGATATCGATGTCCATTGAAAGTGGAATAGCGAGCCTGTGATGCCTTGGCTCCTTCACCGGTCTCACCCTCCAGATAGAATGAGTTATAGGAGGATGCCACCCAAAGTCCGGGTGCTGTTATATCTGGTTTCATGCGATTATCAAGCGTAGGGCCTACGCTTGAAAATGATGTTAACTCACCCAAACTATTACCTGCCAAATAAGAGGTACCCCCATCTACATTTACCGGGCATATACGAGTGGCATAAGCCCCGACAGCTATCACGTTTTTGGCCGATGCCGGAGAGCCGACAGTGAAATCTCCCGTACCGACCGTATAAGGATACCCTTTTCCCAAGTCCGTAAATAAGCTCTCGCCATTGTTGCCCCAAGCCCGGACCGGCGTGTTATTTGTCGCCACATGAAGTAAGAATATCTTTTCATTTTTGGTGCCTTCCGGATAATTGAACTGAATAAAAAGACGGTATCTCCCATTAAACACATATAATTCAGATTCCATTCGCGCCTCATACACCAACGTACCATCCATGCTCTCACTAGTAAAAACAGAAGACTTAGGCATTGTATCCAAGGCGAAAAACCCGGTAGTATTTAATATCTCATCGCTTTCTCTATCATACAGATCCAGGCAAACAGAAAAAGGTTCCCCGGGCTCGTCCGCCCAAATATCCACCAGTCCATAAGAAAGACCCGTATTAGACCTGCCAACAAAAGTACGCAAGGTATCCGAAGGCGACATCAGTTCGGTATATACTGGCATGTCCCTAGAATTTCCCATGGCAACCGTGATGATTTTTCCCGGTCCGACCATTCGGTCCAACATTATATCCATAAAATTAGTACCATCGTGTCCTCCAATACCATCCCCTAAACTAAGATTCACCACGCAAGGTCTACCCAGTCTCTCGCTCTCCTTGAATATATAGTCCACTCCGTCTACGATATCAGAATTCTGCATGGTAGTAGCCACCAAGATCATATCACTCTCGTTGGCCACACCTTGGTAGGGCGTATCAAACCCTCCTCCGGCAGCTATGCCCGTGACATGGGTACCATGCGTATTTACATCCGAATCAAACGAGCAAGCCGCATCCAGCAGTTCCTCTTCCGTCCTGTATTCCGCTTTACTATAAGGACTCGTTTGGTCCCAAACTTGTTTGATACGATACGCTTTACCCTCCTTGTCATAGAAATTCGGGTGAGTAAAATCTAATCCCTGATCGACCACACCCACGATGACCCCCTTGCCCGTATAAGGCTGGGGAAGCTTAGTCCCCGCATAGGCATCCGCCACGTCCGAGTAGTAACGGGCCGAGTCCATACTGGCCCTCATCGGCTGCGAGGCTGATACATATTGGATACAACCCAGCCCAGACACCGACTCCACGGCAGACAGGGGGATCAACACCGTAGCGATATCTCCCGTCCTTGTCCGGATACGGCACCCGGCCGAATCCAAGGAAGCCCATCCCTCATCCGTCGCCACCTTCACGAAAGCCGAGAGATAATCTCCCGAGATAGAACTCCTCAACAACGAGTTCGCCGTATCTTTCTTCGCTAATTTGTCTAAAAGAATACGTGTATAGGGAGACATCTTGGAATACGTAGGTTCTTGGGCAAACATCCCTCCTACCACAAAAATCGCTAGAAGCAGCGATAACAAAATAGATTTTCTCTTCATATTAACCATCTTTTCCATTATATTTCAATTAAGACGTAAAGCTCGTCTCATCACGCCAGCCACGACATTTTAAATGCGCCATTTTATCTGTCTTATTGTGATACAAAGTAAGGCTTTTAAATGCGGACTTTCATTAAGAAACCCCGCTACCTTACGACATTTAGTCCAAAAACAGTGTGACATATAATCCGGATTCGAGGTAAACTAGGCCCTTTTCATATCTAATCGTCACAAAAAACACTTATAAATCAAAGAAAAGTTTATATTTTTGTTCGCTAAAAAGTAAATGAATGAAACTAACATATATAACTTTATTCTTTTTTTCTATCGTACTCTTGAGAGCGGCAAACCCTTCCGCAGATAACCGCCCCCAAGAAAAATTATCTTACCAATCCATATTCAATCAGATCATCGCAACCCCCGAAAAAGCGATAAACCTAGCCGATAGCGCCGAGAACCTACGGATCATACCGGAATACAAAGCACATATCATCCGGTCACGGGCATACGCCCGGTTGAAAAACGAGAAGAAAGCGCTGGAATACGCTCTAGCCGCATTCCACACCGATTCCGTGCAAAACGACTCCACGGCCTACATGAATGTTTGCCAGATACTAAGTAATTGCTATATCGAGCTATCCCGCCAGAACGAAGCCATAGAATACGCAACGATAGCGATACGGATCGCACGCTCCCAACGCGATAAGAGCGTCGAGGCTACCTCTATGATCTCCATCTCACGGGCACAAAACGAGCTGGCACAAAAAGACAAGGCTATCGAGACACTTGACCAAGCGATTGAACTGCTACAAGGCACCACCGATCCGGAAGAAAAGTGTACGTTGATCTCACTTTATATGGAGAAGCTACGAAACATCATGATCCAGGAGAAAAATGAAGAAGCAATAAATACCGGAAAGGAAGTAGAGGCACTTCTGGAAAAGATGGAACAAACAGGCGACATGCAAGAGACAAGGGTGGATATGCACCTAGGTTATTTATATAGTTTCCTTTGCGAAGCGTATCAACTGATCGGAGAGGAACAAGCAGCGGCCAGTTACTACCAAAAGTTCCTCACCACCAAATTCGCCCAAAAGCCGCAGGGAAGAACGAGAGCGGACCCTTACCTGCTATTAATAAATGATTATAAGCAAGTGATCCATAATACCTTGGAACGGGAGAGACTGACTCCGGCGCAAGATACCATCAATAAAGATTATACGGTGATGCTAGCGAAGCTAAAGAATACCTATTCCTTAATGGGCGACTATAAAACAGCTCTCCAATACAGTGATCGCCTCTCCAACATACGAAAGGAACTGTATGCCCGCGACAAGGAAAACGCGGCCATGGAACTTGCCATCGCCTATGAGACGAACGAAAAGGAAACCAAGATCATCAAGCAGGAAATGGAGCTGAAGCAGCGCAACACATTTCTCGGAGCCTCTCTAGGCATCATAATCCTCCTTATTCTCTTGCTTTGGATCTCGTACCGGAACAGCAAGGTCATCAAGCGAAAGAACAAGATCACAGTGAACCAAGTAAACCAACTCCTAGCCTACAAGAATGAGCTATTGGCGATCAAGGAACGTGACAAAGAGGCAGAACTATCGCACCAAGAAGAACTTCCCAAATCAGATAGCAAGACACAAACTGACCCAGATCAACCAATCGACCAAGATTCTTTCATCCTGTTGGAAGAAATAATGCATAAGGAGAAACTCTATCTAAAATCAGATCTTACCCGTGAGGACGTACTAAAACGGCTCCACATGGACAAAAACCGTTTTTCCCGGATGATACAGAGCAATACGGGAGACAATTACACGAACTATATCGGCAACCTCCGCATGGAACACTCCATACACCTAATGAAACAATATCCTTATTACAACCTAGAAGCCATCGCCCTCGATTCCGGATTGGGAAACGTACGTGCCTTACACCGCCTCTTCAAGAATAAGATCGGGATGACGCCTACCGAGTATAAAAAAGCCTTACATGTGAATTAAATTAACTATTTGCGGCAATCGGTCCCAATCCCGTACAAAAAACTTACTTTAAGCCCTTTTATTCAATAAATTCATCTAATTTCGCGTCATTTATAAACGACACGTCTCTATGAATAATGATAAGATCGTCACACCCAGCTTTTGCTATATACTAGCGGCGAATTTCCTGCTTTTTTTCGCTTTCTATCTAATCCTGCCGATCTTACCTTTTTATCTGAAGGAAGAATTCATGATCGGGAAGTCTATGATCGGGTTTATCTTGTCGTGCTATACGCTAGCGGCGCTCTGTATCCGTCCGTTCGCCGGATATTTGCTGGATACTTTCGCCCGCCGTCCCTTATATCTGGTGGCTTATTTCATTTTCACCGCCATATTTGGCGGATACATGGTAGCCACGGCGCTTACCCTCTTTATCGCCTTACGCGTCGTACACGGTTTCGCCTTCGGCATGGTGACGGTGGCCGGAAATACGATACTGATCGACATCTTGCCCTCCTCCCGCCGTGGGGAAGGTATTGGCTATTACGGCCTAGCCAATAACATCGCCATGAGTTTCGGGCCGATGATCGGTCTGTTCATGCAAGGGAACTTCACATACGACGTGATCTTTTCCTGCTCGTTGCTATCCGGAAGCCTTGGTTTTATCATGGCCTATATGGTCAAGACTCCTTATAAGCAACCGGTCAAACGAGAACCGATCTCCCTAGACCGCTTTTTCTTGGTGAAGGGAACTTGGGCGGGTATCTCCCTATTATTGCTCTCCATTCCTTATGGTATGACTACCACTTATGTAGCGATGTACGCCGCTGAGATCGGGATCAGCGTAAACTCCGGACTTTATTTCACCTTTATGGCCGTGGGACTCGCTGTCTCCCGCCTGTTCTCCGGACGGCAAGTGGATAAAGGACGGATCACGCTTGTTATCTCCCTCGGGATGTATTTGGCGGCGGCCACATTCTTTCTTCTTGCGGCGCTCAAGGAGTTGATGCATTGGAATCCGGTATTTTCCTCTTATCTCTACATAGGTATAGCCCTCTCGCAAGGCGTGGCGTTCGGAACCATGTTCCCTGCTTTCAACACGCTTTTCGTGAATCTGGCACCCAATAACCAGCGGGGTACGGCCACGTCTACATATCTAACTAGTTGGGATGTAGGTATCGGTATCGGGTTGATGGCCGGGGGCAGTATCGCACAAGAGCTGGGTGGCTTCAACTACGCCTACCTGTCCGGCGCTTGCCTTACGGTATTGTCTACGTTTTTCTTTTTGTTCAAGGCAGGGCCGCATTTCAACCGGCACAAGCTAAGATAAGTACTGCACGGCTCTTCCATTAATCTATCCGTTCTTAGTTAAGCCGAGAAGCTTTAATTCCATACAATAAGCCTACTCATGAACTGCGCACGTAAGAAGCTAAGAATCAGCGTCAAAAAACACGAGAATCTTTCCGTCAAAACACGTACATGTTTTTTCAAAAAGTCGTACGTGTTTTGGATGAAACTCGTACGTGTTTTCCCGAATCTTTCGGCTGAGAACAAAAGCGCATATAGAAATCGACAAGAAGCCATCATCACTTGTATATCCCCTGTTTTTTACTTAATATCGCGTAACGATAATCAAGCTGATAAGATGAAAATAATAGCAGATAACACGGTTCCTTACCTAAAAGGGATCTTGGAGCCGATAGCGGACGTATCCTACCTTGACTCCAAAGAGTTTACTCCCACGAACATAAAAGATGCGGATGCCTTGATCGTACGTAGCATAGATAAATGTACACGCGAGCTATTGGAAGGTAGCCGGGTTCGCCTCATCACGACAGCCACGATCGGGTACGACCATATCGATATCCATTATTGCGAGAAGACAGGGATCACGTGGAAGAACGCCCCGGGTTGCAACGCCGCTTCCGTGGGGCAATATGTATTATCCTCTTTGGTAGCCGTCGCCCTCCGCAAAGGAGAGAGACTAGCAGGGAAGACTATCGGTATCGTTGGCGTAGGCCATGTAGGGAGTATCGTGGAGATGCTATGCGAGGCCATGGGGATGCGTGTGCTTCGCAATGACCCGCCCCGTGCCGAGCAGGAAGGTGAGGATGGATTCGTATCCTTGGACACGATCGCGAAAGAGGCGGATATCATAACCTTGCATGTGCCGTTGACCAAAGAGGGACGTTTCGCCACCCGCCATCTCGCCGATCATGCTTTTTTCGACAGATTGGAACGAAAACCATGGTTTATCAACAGTTGCCGGGGTGCCGTACATGATACGCAGGCCTTATTGCAGGCCAAACGAACCGGCAAGGTCAGCGAACTGATCATTGATTGCTGGGAGAACGAACCGGATATCGACCGGGAATTACTGTCGGAAGCCACGATCGCCACTCCTCATATAGCCGGTTTCTCCGCCGACGGGAAGGCGAACGGGACACGAATGTGCCTAGAGAATATAGGATGCTTTTTCGGTATCCGTATCGAAAAGATCAAGGAAGTCATTCCACCTGCCCCAACCAACCCGTTCATCGACTTGGGACAATTCAAGGAGCACCGGGTGGAAGAAGCCATCTTGAGAAGTTTCAACCCAGAAGTAATCGACCAAGCACTAAGAGCGAATCCTCATCATTTCGAGCGATTTAGGGCAGCGTATGACCATCCCCGTGAGTTCCATGCTTACCAAGCGATCAAAGCTGACCCGGAAGAATTCGCCGTACTCCAGAAACTAGGTTTTCAAGTAGGCTAATGACAAAAAAGCCTTACAATAAACTTTCGATCACATGAGGATAATGCGCATACTCCAGGGCATGCACTTTCGAGGCTACCTCCTCCGGCGTATCCGAAGGTAATACCGGACAAGAAGCCTGGAAGATGATAGCGCCCTCATCATAATGCTCATTAATATAATGTATAGTAATACCCGACTCCCGCTCACCAGCCTTCACGACCGCCTCATGCACATGCATGCCATACATCCCCTTGCCGCCATATTTAGGGAGTAACGCGGGATGGATGTTCACGATCTTACCGGGAAAAGCCTGAAGAATCACGTCTGAGATCTTATTCATAAAACCGGCCAACACGATAAGGCAGACATCATATTCCGCCAACTTTTCCAAGATCGGCACACCGGCAATAAATTCCTCCCGTGAAAACACGAAAGAAGGCACTCCCAATTTGTTTACCCGCCCATGCACGCCAACATTACGATTATTTGATAAAACAACCGCAACATTAACGTTTTCACTGTTAGCAAAATATCGGGCGATGTTCTCGGCATTCGTACCAGATCCGGAAGCAAAAATCGCTATGTTTTTCATATTTTTAGATGTTTAAATGCACAAGAAAAGAAAAAATGTGCAGTTTTCCGCATTTTTAGCTTATTAAATTTGCTTTGTAACATAAAAAATTCTTTTCTTTGCACTGCAAATTTAAAAAGTATATTCGTATTTATTAATCTAAATTGAAAAAGTTATGTCTGAAGTTGCTGAAAGAGTAAAAGCTATCATCGTTGACAAGTTAAGTGTTGAAGAAACAGAAGTTACAAACGAAGCAAGCTTTACTAACGATTTAGGAGCAGACTCTCTTGACACTGTAGAATTGATTATGGAATTCGAAAAAGAATTCGGTATCTCAATTCCTGACGATCAAGCAGAAAAGATTACAACTGTAGGTGACGCTATCGCTTACATCGAGGCTAACGCGAAGTAATCAATCCTTTTAACTAAAGGTATGGAATTAAAAAGAGTTGTAGTAACAGGTCTTGGAGCTATTACTCCTCTTGGTAATACCCTCCCCGAAACATGGGAAGGTATTATCAATGGAAAAAGTGGCGCTGGACCTATTACTCAGTTTGATGCATCCAAATTCAAGACACAATTTGCATGCGAAGTTAAAGGCTTCGATCCGTTGAAAGTTATGGATCGTAAGGAAGCCCGCAAGTGTGATCGTTATAGCTTATTCGCGATCGACGCGGCGAAACAAGCGATCGAGGACGCGGCAATGGACTTGGATAACGAAGATAAGAACCGTATTGGCGTTATTTTCGCTTCAGGTATCGGTGGTATCAAGACATTTGACGAGGAAGTATTGAGTTATGCGAAGATCAAGGATACGATCGGTCCGAAGTTTAACCCGTTCTTCATCCCGAAAATGATCTCGGATATCGCGGCTGGACATATTTCCATGCTTTATGGATTCCACGGCCCGAACTTTGCGACCGTCTCAGCTTGTGCATCTTCTACAAACGCTATCAGTGACGCATTCAATTATATCCGTTTAGGCAAGGCTAACGTCATCATCACCGGTGGAGCGGAAGCTGCTGTTTCTGAATCGGGTGTAGGTGGATTCAACTCCATGAATGCGTTATCGACACGTAATGATTCTCCCGAGACCGCATCTCGCCCGTTCAGCGCTAGCCGTGACGGATTCGTGATGGGTGAAGGTGGAGCTTGCTTGGTATTGGAAGAAATGGAGCACGCATTGGCTCGTGGCGCTAAAATATATTGCGAGATCGCAGGAACCGGAATGTCTGCCGATGCTTATCACTTGACCGCTTCTCATCCGGATGGTTTAGGAGCGAAGCTGGTTATGCGCAACGCATTGGAAGACGCGGGAATGACTCCGGAAGATATTGATTACATCAATGTTCATGGAACATCGACTCCCGTAGGCGATATCTCAGAGGTTAAGGCGATCAAAGATGTGTTCGGAGAACATGCTTATCAACTGAATATCAGTTCCACAAAGTCAATGACCGGTCACTTGCTTGGTGCTGCCGGAGCGGTAGAGGCGATCCTGTGTATTATGGCTATAAACGATGGTATTATCCCGCCGACCATTAACCATGCGGAAGGCGACGATGATCCTGAAATAGATTATAAACTGAATTTCACATTCAATAAGGCTCAAAAGAGAGAAGTGAAAGCCGCTTTATCGAATACGTTTGGTTTCGGTGGACACAACGCTTGCGCCATTGTTAAAAAATTCGTGAAATAACGTGTTTAGAAAGCTATACAAACAGCTACATAAAAGAATAAGGCTCCTGCATAATAAAGGTAGGGAGCCTTATTTGTCTTTATCAAAGATTCTAGGTTTTTATCCGGATAATCTCCAGATTTACGAGCAGGCCTTGTTGCATAAATCATCATCAGTAGAGACGGGTGATGGTAAATGGCTTAACAATGAGCGTCTTGAATTTTTAGGAGATGGCATTTTGGATGCGGCGGTCGCCGATATTGTCTATAAGCGCTACCCGAATAAGCGGGAAGGCTTTTTGACAAACACACGCTCCAAGATCGTACAACGGGAAACGATGAATAAGGTCGCCGTACAACTCGGCCTCGATCAAATGGTAGTCTATTCAACCAAGATAAACTCTCATAACAATCATATGTATGGTAATGCGCTCGAGGCTTTGATCGGCGCTATTTATCTGGATCAAGGTTATGACGTTTGTTATAAGTTTATCCGTGACGTGATGATAGAAAAGTATATCGATGTAGATACACTCGTCCGGAAAGAGATAAATTTCAAGTCAAACTTGATTGAATGGAGCCAAAAGAACAAAATATCGATCTCGTTCGATCTAATAGAGTCTTTTACAGATCATGATGGAAATCCTGTATTCCAAAGCGCGATTAAATTGCTCGGCGAGCAAATTGGCATAGGTATCGGTTACTCCAAAAAAGAATCCCAGCAAGCGGCTTCTAAAATGGCGGTCAAAAGATTGCGGACAGACAAAGAACTCCAGCAACGTATCTCTGCCACAAAGAAAAAGAAGACTGGTGAACTAACCGATGAAAAAGAGTTTTCTGACCTCCCAGAGGAAGAAACTGTATGATAAATAGCAGAACTTGGGTATATCGTTTGATATACCCAAGTTTTTAGTTATATAAGAATAAGCTCATATAAAGTTGTATGTATGAAAAAACAGTACAGTAAATTTCTCCGAATATTAATAACCAGCATATTATATATCGGCTATTTCTCGATTTCAAGTTCGTTGGCGCAGATCAGCGAAGGAGGACTCCCCCCCAGCTTTCAATTCGCAGGTTCACTTCGAAGTGAAAAGCTAGCAGAACAAGTTCCAGTGAATTTCAGTGTGGAAGACCTCAAGGCGGTCGATGCGTGGAGGGTCAGCCAAGGCGCTCCGTTGCGTGTAGCCAAGTCGATCCCAACCAGCTTCGACATCGCCGATAGCGGCGATTGGATTTCACTACCCGACGGTAGCCAAATATGGCAACTTCACCTTCAAGCGAAAGGAGCGATCGCCTTGATCCTGTATTACTCCGATTTTTATATACCCAAAGGTGCCCGGTTATACCTGTATAACGCAGCGAAAACCCAAGTATTGGGTGCCTATACGCATCGTACGCATCCTAAAAACGGACCGTTCGCAACCCAAGCCGTAGCAGGCGATGAAGTGATCCTCGAATATGTACCTGCACCATCCGGCGAGACACCTCGACTACGCATCCGGGAGGTCGGTTACGGGTATAATCATCTTGAAGCGATCATGCCAGAAGTACAGGAAGCGCCGGGAGCCGACTTTTCAGGAGCTTGCGAAGTGAATATCAATTGCGAGGAGGGAGCCGATTGGCAGGAGCAAAAGAAGGGGGTGATACAAATGATTCAATACATCCGTAATAAAGAGGGAGAAGGAGGAAGCTATATTTGTACGGCTTCTCTGGTAAATAATACGGCCCATGACAAAAAGCCTTATGTATTATCCGCCTTCCATTGTTCGCAAGATATACTGGGCGAACAGACGGTTACTCCCGAGGAATTAGCGGTCTGGTTGTTTTATTTCCACCAAGAACATGTGGGCTGCGATAATGAGTCACCCATTTATCCGATAAAAACCATGGTAGGATGTACACGGAAAGCCTCTACCCCTGTCGAAAACGGTTCCGACGGACTGTTGCTGTTGCTTAACGACGAGATCCCCGACGATTATAATGTATTCTTTAACGGATGGGATCGTTCAAATATGCTTTCACTCTCGGGCGTAGGCATCCATCATCCTTCCGGCGATTATATGAAAATCTCCACCTATGGAAATTATCCGACAGAATCGATTACATGGCGTAATAGTGATGTTGGGAAAACCGGGGCCACAAACGCTCATTGGAACGCGACTTTCGATGCCACGCCAAACGGACACGGGGTGACCGAGGGAGGTTCTTCCGGCTCGCCTTTATTTAATAGCAAAGGTTTGATTATAGGTACGCTGAGCGGTGGAAGCTCCAGTTGCGAACTGCCCGAAGGATTGAATTTATACGGTAAATTGTATTATCACTGGAATAAATACAGTGATAATGATACAGCCCGGATGGATGTCTGGCTAGATCCACTCGGAACGGGCGTCACCTCGTTGCAGGGAATGACGCAGGATGGGAAAACGATCGGAAACGAGTATGAAAGTCCGACTGATTTGAAATACAAACAGATCTCCACGGGTGAGATTCAACTGACATGGAATGCCCCAGTCCTCGAAAAAATAGCTGGTTGGGGATCACAAGATCGTTATCAACAGTTCGGTCTCGGAGGAGATCCATTCTATTTCGCTCAGAAATGGGATACGAAAGATCTACAACCGGTGCATAAAAAAACGATCCGGAAGGTTAATTTCTATCCGCAGGAAGGAGTCACCTATGGAGTCTATATCAAACAGGGAAACCGGGAGTATGAAGAGAGTTTCACTCAACTGAAATCAGGTAAAATAAATTCGGTCACACTTAAAACACCATTCGTAATCGACGCGAAGCAGGATTTACTGGTAGCCATTCATGTGATAAGCTATGCCAATAACACATACCCGGCATGTTCCGATGAAGGCCCCGCAGTCGATGGAAAAGGGAATTTATATTCTTTGGACGGAAAAAAATGGGAAACATTCTCAGATGATGAGCTAGATGCCAATGTTGTGTTATCGATCGTAATAAGCGCGGAAGAAGGTGAGCTCCCCTCAAGTTCCGTATTCTCCACGAGCACTTTCTCGGAGAAACCGCAACCCATGAGAACGGGCCGATTATCATTCCGGAAACTGGCTATCGCCTCCGATGCGCAAGAAGCAGAGTTGATTACGGCTTTTCCGGAGCTGACCGGTTATAAGGTATATCAAGATACTCGGGAACTGACGACATTACCTGTTTCTCAACGGAATTATACGGTGAAAAATCTGGCAACAAGTACCCCTCTGCTCCAAGTAACGGCACTTTATGGTACCGACGAGAGCGCTCCGGCTACGGTAATTCCGGAAACGAGCGTAGGTAACGAACTGAAGCCAACAGGCGAAGAAGTAGACATTCAACCACGTATCTTCTCGAATGAAGTACAGATCCAGAATTATCAACAACTGAAATCGCTTGAGATCTACAGGGCCGATGGAAAGTTGATACGTAGCATCCCGCAACCGGGAAGCAGTCTCAGCACGGGTGATTTTGCCACTGGAATGTATATCTTCCGCTTGACTACCGAAAAGGGGAGCCAAACCGTTCAAGGTATTAAGAAATAAACGGTCGCCTACTAGTATAAAGTAAAAAAGGTTGTGTGTCAGAGAACGCACAACCTTTTTTATTTTATTTCCCGAATGTCACGCCCATCCGTTTCCCTTGCACGATCAAATCATGGTCCGGTGTCACCAATTTTAGTTTTCCCGCTACTTCCGACAAGGGAATGGATTCCACCGTGTCTCCTTTCATACAAACCATACGTCCGAATTCACCAGTAGCGATCAGTTCCGTGGCATGGCCTCCCAAGCGGGTAGCAAGGTTACGGTCGAACGGAGAGGGGTTTCCACCCCGTTGGGTGTATCCCAATACGGTATCCCGGGTCTCGATACCCGTTCCCGCCTCGATAGCCCGGGTAATATAATCAGAAGGACGCTTTTTATCCGGAGTCTCGATACCCTCGGCTACTACAACGATGGAATAAGGTTTGCCCCTGCGAGCCCGATCCAAGATCGCCTCGTTCACCTTATCGATATCGTATCCCAATTCCGGAAGTAAGATCACGTCGGCACCTCCAGCCATCCCGGCATACAAGGCGATCCATCCGGCATGATGGCCCATCACCTCCACGACCATCACCCGCTTATGTGAACTAGCCGTAGAATGAAGACGGTCTATAGATTCCGTGGCGATATTCACGGCGGTATTAAAACCGAACGTAATATCCGTACCCCATATGTCATTATCGATTGTCTTGGGAACGCCTATCACGTTCAATCCGATCTGAGATAACAGATTGGCCGTCTTCTGCGTACCGTTTCCTCCGATACAAACCAAGCAGTCCAGCCCCAGCTCCTCATAATTTTTCTTAATGATCTCCGGCTTTTCCGAATCTCCCGAGGCCAAGAGCTTACGGAAAGGCTTCTCTCTGGACGTTCCTAAAATGGTTCCCCCTAAATTTAATATGCCGGATAAGCTCCGTTCATCGAAAACTTGGACGTCTTTATTCAAAAGACCTATAAAACCGCTATGAATACCTATCACTTCCATGCCGTAATGCATGATAGCGGTCTTGCCAACACCACGGATCGTAGCGTTGATACCGGGGCAATCGCCACCCGATGAGAGAATCCCTATTTTCATCGTAACGTTAATTTAGTACCTAGCAAAGATATAAATAAAAAGAGAATGCCTACATTTGCACTCGAACAAATAAAAAGAGCATGGATATTTTAACACAGACGATTTCGCTCCTTTTCCGCCATCGACAAACGGAGATCGGACGATTTGGGCAGGATATAGACCATATCCAGCGCAAACAGCTGCATGCTCTGCTTTCGACGGCACGCAAGACGGAATGGGGACTCAAATATGATTATAAAAGCATTCGCTCTTATTCTGACTTCTGCCAACGTCTTCCCTTACAGACTTATGACGAGATAAAGCCGTATGTCACCCGAATGATAAACGGAGAAAGGAATATTCTCTGGCCTTCGGTGGTGCGGTGGTACGCTAAGAGTAGCGGGACCACGAACGACAAAAGTAAATTCCTGCCCGTCACCCCCGAGATATTAAAGGGTTGCCACTATAAAGGCGGCTTTGATTGCGTAGCCATCTATCTGCGGAACAACCCGGAAAGCCGTTTCTTCTCCAAGAAAGGCTTGATATTGGGCGGTAGCCATAGCCCTTCCCCGCTAAACTCCGAGGCTCATCAAGGCGACTTATCCGCCGTATTACTTCAAAATCTCAATCCGCTCGTCAATTTAATACGCATCCCCAAGAAACCCATTATCCTAATGGATGAATGGGAAAGCAAGATCAAGGCGATCGTGGAGAACACTTGGAATAAGGATGTAAACAGCCTATCCGGTGTTCCTTCTTGGATGTTGGTCTTGATCAAGGCCGTATTGAAAAAAACGGGTAAGGAATATCTTACGGACGTATGGCCTAATCTGGAGGTCTTCTTCCATGGGGGAATCAGTTTCGAGCCTTACCGGGAGCAATATAAAACCTTGATTCCATCGAATAAGATGCATTATATGGAGACCTATAACGCATCCGAGGGCTTCTTCGGGCTGCAAGACGATCCGGCAGACCCCAGTTTGCTTATGATGCCGGATTACGGTATTTTCTATGAGTTCATCCCGATGAACGAGGTGGGTAGCGCCCATCCGACCGTGTTGCCGCTGGAATCGGTAGAGACCGGGAAAAACTACGCGATGGTGATCACGACCTCGGGAGGATTATGGCGCTATCAGATCGGGGATACGGTACGTTTCACCTCGTTATTTCCTCATAAATTCGTTATCTCCGGACGTACCAAGCACTTTATCAACGCCTTCGGCGAGGAGCTAATGGTGGATAACGCTGATAAGGCGATCGCCATGACTTGCCTACGAACCGGGGCGAAAGTAAAAGAATATACCGCCGCCCCACTCTTTATGCTGGATAAGGCAAAAGGACGGCACCAATGGTTTATCGAGTTTGACAAGAAACCGGAATCTCTCGATGAATTCGCCACTTTATTAGATCAGAACTTACAAAAGCTGAACTCGGACTATGAGGCGAAGCGGTATAAAGAGATCTCCCTTCAACCGCTGGAAATCGTTATCGCCCACGACGGTGCTTTCTATGAATGGCTCAAGCAGAAAGGTAAATTAGGCGGCCAACACAAGATCCCACGCCTCAGCAATGACCGCACGCATATAGAGGAGCTTTTGCGCATCAACCAGTCTCTATAAGCCGGTATGCGCTTTATTCATAAGACGCATTAAAATTGATAAGTCAGATAGAATCCCGCCATATTCGAACTGAATACCGGAGCGGCCACGATCGGGCAGTTCTTCACATTTCGATTGATCCGCCGGGCGATAGCGTTACGAATCGGGAAATAGATCAGATACGATAACTCAACCGACAAGATACCGAAGCCGGCACCAGCCACTACATCCGCTACCCAATGCCTGTTATTATATAGGCGGGAACCCGCCACGAACGCCGCTATCGCATAACCCGAGTAAGCGAGTATAGGTGAGCTATCCTTAAATTCCTTATAAGCCATATGCGCCCCTAAGAAAGCATTCGAGGTATGTCCGGAAGGAAACGAATAAGGCGCCCCATCCGGGCGAGGCTCATTTACCCAGTTCTTCAGTCCATGCACCATCAATCCGTTCATCCCCTCCGCTAAAGCAACCAAGCAAAGTTGGTCCACCCAGTTATGCTTCTCTTTTCCCATAAGGTCGCAGACAAATACCCAACCGAGCATTCCCCACTCCAAATAATTGTCGATATGGATTTGCTTCACGGAATCTTTCCGTGAAAACAGGTGAAAGTCATTCATCCCGTCGATCGCCGTGCCTACGGCTCCCACCGTTATCAATGAGGCCGGAAGAATCAAGCTTTTCGGGTTAAACTTATAGGCGATGACAGGCATTCTCTCCTTGACAGGGGCTTGAGAACGTACGTTTAACGTATCGAGATCACCAACGCCGGCCAACGCAATGTTTACGAAGCCTACCAAAAGGCTTGCCAAGACCACTAATTTTCTATGTATCATATCAGTTATTTTCCTCTAAGACATCTCTCTCCCGGATAAATCCTTCATCAAAATAGTTTTTCTCAATTCTCGAATGGATCACCCGCTGGAAATAGAAACGATAGTTATTCCAATGGAAAGCCGGATATTCCTTATTTTGTTTGACAATATTATTCGTGAACACCAACCCGTCCACGGACTTGGCGTATACCAAAGGTCTGTCGAACGTGATAAACTCATTCGCGTCGATCACGATATCACTATGGAAATATTTCCTTTGCGACGCTAAATCCGGGATTTCGGGATAAATAGAGATAATAGCGTTCGTAAATTGGAACATATTCGTCAAGGAGTTGATGAACTTATTCTTACGGATCAACACGTTCCGGCAAGCGCCGGTCTCGAACCAGCCGTTGCAATCACCGCACAGCAGGATCGCCGTCCCCGAGGTATGATCGAAAACATTATTCTCTACGACCGTTTGCCGAGGCGTGCTGAACAAGGAACCGCGGGCACGGTTATTACGGATTAAGTTATCCGAGAATAGGACCGTCGGTGTCCACTCCAGATTCTCTATGCCGAAACCGCTTCCCTCATGGATCGAAGGATTCACCGTATTCTCAAACCGGATCTCGAACTCCTTCGCCCCTCGGTAATCCGGTTGATCTACCGCCTTGATAGCGGTAATCCGGTTTCTCGCCCCTATCAATTCCATGGTGCTCGAATGGATGAACTGCACGGAATCCCCTACCCTTCCCCATTCGAAACCATACGATTGCGGGTGCATATACCGGCCTACCAAGGTAGAGTCATTCACTCGTCTCACCACTTTCAGGTAAGTTCCATGCACATTGATAGCGTCGTCCATCATCCCTTCGTACAAACCATTCTTGGAGATGATCGCTCCCTTGCAGGCCGAGAAATGGGTAGCGTCCGCCTGTGTCGTGAAATACCGCGGATCGTCCGCCCCTTTCAAGCAAACGGAGAAACCATCCAGCGTGATATTCTCGCTCATTTGCGCCAAGAGGCCCATTCCCTCGGCATAATGAACCTTGATATTCTCCAGAGTCGTATTCACGTCATGATACAGGAAGACACCGGGAGCCGGGCGTTCCCAAGAACGCATGGCGATCACCGTACCGGGCACCAAACGGTTGTCTTTCCAACGGGGAGACTTTATCAGCCTTGGAGAAACCTCGATCAAGCCCCGCACGCCTACCGGGATATCGCTTGTATTATACACCAAATGACGTGTATCTCCCTCGAAGGCGATACCGGAACCGGGAGTCAACTCCCAGCCTTCTCCCTTCGCTACAAACACGCTATCCCGTATCTCATAGTGTACCCACGGAGCCACCTCGAAAGTGATCCCACCATTCACCGTATCGTTCTCCACCACTTTTACCTGTGAAATCTGAGGGTGCTTGAAGTCTATACTAAAGTTTTTCAAGACACAATTCCTCGAATCCAGCAAAGAGACCGGCAACATCCTGCCGTGGAAGATTAACTCCGAACCTTGCCCGTCGAACACCATATTCTTCATCCCCTCGAAAGGCAAGCCTACTTTCTTCGGATTCATTTGATCATGATTCGAGATGAAATAGACACGCTCCGCCGCGCTATCGGGATAAAACTCATAGCGGCCCTTAGGCAAGGTCACCACAATTGTCTGGTTTTCCTCGCATTTCTCCCGTATCTGCTCCAATGCCCTCGCCATAGCGGGCGCATTATCCACATTCTCGACCGGGGATAAACCATAAGCCGACAAATCATACCTCCATTCCGTAGAACAAGCGCTTCCAAACAGGGAATAAAGCAGGACAACTGCCCCCCATAGATACCATTTCATAGAAAATCAATTAAATATATCCGCGAAGGTATGTATTTTACAGGGTAAGCGCACTAAAAACAGACAACAACTTTCCGTCTCATGAATCCTATCACGAATCTCCTATAATAGCAGCCTGAGTTTTCTCCTAATAAAACAAAAGTTTCCTCAGTAAGAAACTTTTGTTTCCCTATATAGAAACGAAAGTTTTTCCTTGAAGAAACTAAAGTTTTCCGTATAAGAAATTTAGAAAAACTGCAATAGGCTGATAATCAATTAAAGTACAAAAAGAAACAGCTACCCTTTCCATTCTCGGATTCTACCGAGATATGGCCGCCATGCAAGGTGATTATTTGCTTACAGATGCTTAAACCGATACCCGAGCCGGAGGGCTTGGTGGTAAAGAAAGGTACAAAAACCCGGTCGATAACCTCGGGTAAGACACCGATACCGTTGTCTCGCACGGTAAAGACAAGTTCGTTTCCCTCCCGCTGAGCCGCCACGATAATCTCGGGGTTTGACTTTTCCGCACAAGCCTCACAAGCATTCTTCACTAAGTTCAAGAAGACCTGCTCCATCTGCGCCCGATCCGCGAACCATTCCAGAGGCTCGTCCGGCAAGCGGAAACGGATAGAAGGCTCAGGGCACAAACGCCTTAAATCCGAAAAGAAATCTTTCACTAAGATACGGGTCTTTACCGGAGAGGCGATCCGGGTCAATCTCCGGTAATTCTCAACGAAATCCAGCAACCCTTTACTCCGGCGATGGATGACATTTACCCCATGCTGGATATACGAACGATTCCGGACATCATCCGGATCTGCTTTGCAACGTTTGCTCAAGGTCTCGGACAACGAGATAACGGGTGTGATGGAGTTCATGATCTCGTGCGTCAAGACACGGATCAATTTCTGCCAAGCCTCCATCTCATTCCGCTCCAAGGTAGAATGGATGTTCTTCAAGCTGACGATCCAACGCTCGCAACCTCGCAAGTCGATACGAGTGGCATCGATCGCCCAATCTTGCGGAACGGATGGTTTTCCGTAACGCACCACCGTCTTCCCCGCCTTGATAGCCTCCAAAAACTCATTGGGTAACCGACACCTCGTATCCAGCAACGCGTCGGCGGTCCGGTTCTTCCATTCAATAGCCCCTTCCTTGTCGGTAACAAGTACGGCTGTATCCACCTTATTCAACAGGCTCTCAAAATACTGCCGCCTCACCTCCTCGTCCATCAATCGGCCACGCAAGGATCGCAGGGCTGCGGACAAATCGTCCGCCAACTCCCGCATCACCTTATCCTCGTAAGGTGAACGAACGATCTGGATCAAGTCTTGCTGCCGCAAGCAATCCACCACATAACGCCAATACTTCACCTGCCGCATCTGTATGAAATAAAGATGAATCGAGAAATACAAGATCGCGATCCCGCAAAAAGTAGGACAAAAGATAATCTCCTCATGCACGCAATAGAACAGGAGTCCCGTAGACAAGACGATGCCTACGATGTGCGAGATGACCGTGAACGCATACGATCTCATAAGCCGAACTTCTCTATTTTACGATACAAGGAAAAACGGGTGATACCCAATAGCTCGGCGGCATAGCTCATATTACCATTGCTTTGCCGCAAGGCTCGCTCGATGATTTTCCGCTCGGCTTGCTCTAGATTCAAATCAGGGTCCAGCTCCTTCTTCCGCTCGTAAGAGGCTGTATAGAGAGGGAAATCATCCGGTCTCAGCACCGTACCCTCGTTCAAGATCACGGCTCGCTCCAAAACATGCTGCAACTCCCGGACATTACCGGGCCAAGGGTATTTCATCAGCTTACTCCCCGCCTCCCGGCTCAACCCTTTGATCGTTTTCTTGTATTTCCGGCTATACAGCCTCTGGAAATGATCGGCCAGCATCAAGATATCCTCTCCCCGCTCACGCAGCGGTGGTATGGCTATCTCTATGGTATTGATCCGATAGAGCAAGTCTTGCCGGAAACTCCCCTCGCCCACCAGCTGACGCAGATTGGCGTTGGTGGCGCAGATCAAATGAACATCGATCGAGATCGGTTCCACCGCTCCCAAACGGGTGATATGACGTTTCTCTATAGCTGTCAGCAATTTAGATTGCATCGGCAAGGACAGGTTACCGATCTCGTCCAGAAAGAGCGTACCGCCGGAAGCCATCTCCATACGTCCCGGCTTGGATCTTCGGGCATCCGTGAAGGCACCTTTCTCATAGCCGAACAACTCACTCTCAAATAATTGTTCCGGGATACTTCCCAAGTCGATCGTCACGAAAGCATCGTCACGCCGGGGCGAGTAATGCCTCAACAAACGGGCAACCAGATCTTTTCCGGTACCGCTCTCACCGGTAATCAATATATTCGCGTCGGTCTCCACAAGTTTGTAGATCGTGTCTTTTACCTTCAGCATAGCCGGCGACTCACCGATCAATTCCGGCAATGTGTCGTCCTCCTTCATGGCTTTCATTTGCTCTCGCAAACGTCCTACCTCCTTACGGGAATGGCTCAATCGAATGCCCGACGAGAGGGTAGCCAGCAACTTCTCCGTTTCCCACGGCTTGGAGATGAAATCGGTAGCGCCAACCTTAATGGCCTTGACCGCTTTCTCTATATCCGAATAGGCCGTCATGAAGATCACGACCGCCTGCGGATCGATCTCCAAGATTTGTCCCAAATACTCAAAACCCTCCTGCCCGCTCACGGCATCCCGATGGAAATTCATATCCAGCAAGACCACGTCCGGTTGGAACGTCCGCATGAAATACTCGATACGTGCCGGTTGTGTCGTTACCTTGACCTTTTGCATGTACGGCTCCAACAGTAAGTTCAATGCGAACAACACATCCTTATTATCGTCGATGATCAATATTTTCCCCTTTTCTTCCATACGGACAAAGATAAAGGGAATAAAGACAGCTTGTACGTGCATTATCGCACAAAAAATGTACGCTATCGCACTACATGAAGAAATACAGATTTTTCTATAATTCTATTTTCTAATACGTTACATTTATGGCATAATATTTGAGTCGGATTCAGCGAAATTGAGTCATCAGCGATATCATCAAAAAACGGAATTGCCATGTTAATACATTACTGTGTCATTGCCTTCAAAAACATCTGGAAGTATAAAGTCAGCGCCTCCATCAGTATCCTAGGGCTGGCTTTCGCCCTCGTCTGTTTCGTGCCCATACTCTATTGGATGGATCATGAGACCACTTACGATTCTTTCTACAAGGATTCCGAATCCATCTACCGTGTCTATAGCGTAGAGAAACAATCCGGGAAAGTGAACAAAGGAGCCTCGAAAGGTATCGAGAATAGCTTACGAGAGCAAGTCCCAGCTATCGAAGCCTCCACCACGCTTATGCTTTCAACCGAAAACTGCCGAACCCAAGCGACTCCTTATATCCAAATGAATATGCTTTATACAGACAGCACGTTCCTAGAGGTATTCCCGCAATCTTTCGTTTGTGGAGAAATGAATCATCCGCTACAAATCGTAAACAACATGATCTTGAGCGAACGTACGGCGGTCCGTCTATTTGGCGACGCGGAAAAGGCGATCGGGCAACCGATACACACCTTGATGAGAGCCTCCTTACCTCCCTACATCGTCACGGCTGTGGTGAAAGACCCACCAACCCATACTAATCTACCGTTCGACGCAATCATCAACCATAACATGATACAGCATTTCTCCCAGTTACCTCCGGAGGCGCAATGGAGCTTCTTCGTAATGGACTTATACGTGAAACTCCATCCAAGCGCAGACCCAAAAGCCTTTGCCAATCAACTAAAAGAGCTACCTAAACGTATCGGGGTGAACAAGGAGATCGAGTTGCGAACACTCCCCATCCGTGAGATCCGTCACCATCTGAATGAGGATACACCCTTTACCTTAAATTTCATCGGCTTGTTTGTCGTATCTGGTGCCCTATTATTGTTTGCCGCCCTCTTCAATTTTTTGAATTCCTATATGGATCTCTTTCGGCAACGTGTGCGGGAATGGCGTTTACGGACGGTCAACGGCGCTACGAGAAAGCAATTGATCGAACAAATGTCTGTCGAACTAGGCTGTTCCGTACTTGCATCCTTGTTGGTAGCCTTGATCTTCATAGTCCAAGTCAAGCCGCTTTTCGCCCGATGGCTGGAGATTGATTTGGAGATGGGCCGGTTCCTGTTTCTTTTCGCAGGGGTAGGTATAGGTACATTCCTCATCCTCCAATGTGCAGGATTAGTATTCTTCGGACAGTTCAGCCATACGGCAACCACCTCGCTCGTTCCCAAAGAGACAGTCAAACCCCTTTTGTTACGCCGCATGGCCGTGACCTTGCAATTAATCATCAGCATTTTGTTTATCGTAGCATCGCTGGTTGTCATGGAGCAAATGCGATTCGTAAATCAAAAAGATTTAGGTTTCGATCCAAAAGGCCTTATCCAACTATCCGGCTTCGTAGACGTATCCGGGAAAATAGAATCCACGTTGATGCAAGAGTTAAGTGCCCTGCCGCAGGTCAAAAGTTTCACCGACACGAACTTTAAGCCTCAACATCATGTCGATCCCATGGCGATCTTCACGAATGTGGAATGGGAGGGAAAACCACTGGACACAAAGGTGGACTTCCACCTCTATGGAACCGATCACCGATTTGGTGAGACCTTCGACCTAAAGATGTTAATGGGCCGGTGGTGGACAGAAGGCAACGAATTTAGTGTCGTGCTCAACGAGTCGGCGGTTCGTGCCATGGGCTTACAAGACCCAGTCGGCAGCATCATCCGTATGCCGTGGTGGTCAGATTTCAGCGTGATCAAAGAATACGAGATCGTCGGTGTCGTCAACGATTTCCATGCGCTATCTTTCCGGGAAAGTATTCATCCGATGCTATTCATTCCTTCGGGTGGACTGGTGAATAATCTGTATATCCGGGTCATACCGGGCGAGGAAGGAAACATCGCCCACCATATCACGGAGCTACTGCCCAAGATAGACCCGACATTAGCGGATACCCGGATCACCCCGATCGGAACGCTTTACGATCAACTGAACCAATCCGAGATCGTCGGGTTGAAGATCTTCTCGTTCCTCGCTTTCGCTTGTTTGCTAATCTCCTTGTTCGGCATCTACGCCGTCGCTACAGCCTCCACGAAACGGCGGCGTAAAGAGATCGCTATCCGGAAAGTAGTAGGCTCGAAAGCCTCCGAGATCATTTTCTTGTTCTTCAAGGAATACATGCGATTAATTGTCATCGCCGGAATCATCGCTTTCCCGATCAGCTATCTCGTCATGAACTACTGGTTGCAAGGCTACGCCTATCGCATCCAAATCCAGATCTGGTGGTTGGTGGGAATATTCATCACCATTACCAGCATGGTTCTAGGTACGATACGTGAACAGGTATGTAAGGCAGCCAATGAGAATCCGTCGGAAGTCATCAAGAGTCAATGAATGCCTATGAAAACTACAGACTATTCACGATCAGCTTGATAATACCAAGGATTTTATGTAAGTTCGCGATTCCTAAATATATAATAGAATATGGAACATCCATTGAATATTTACAACACGCTTACGAGAAAGAAGGAGCAATTCATACCCCTGCACGAGCCGCATGTAGGTATGTACGTATGTGGCCCCACGGTTTATGGTGACGCCCACTTGGGACACGCACGTCCGGCGATCACGTTCGACTTGCTATTCCGTTACCTTACCCACCTAGGATATAAAGTGCGTTATGTACGTAATATAACGGATGTAGGGCATCTGGAGCACGACGCCGATGATGGGGAGGATAAGATCGCCAAGAAGGCACGGCTAGAACAGTTGGAGCCGATGGAAGTGGTTCAATATTACCTCAATCGTTATCATCAAGCGATGGATGCGCTGAACGTACTTCCTCCCAGCATCGAGCCGCACGCTTCCGGACATATTATCGAACAAATCGAGTTAGTCAAGAAGATTCTGGATAACGGCTACGCTTACGAAAGCCAAGGCTCCGTCTATTTCGACGTAGAGAAATATAATAAAGATCATAAATACGGCATCCTCTCGGGTCGCAATATCGAGGATATGTTGAATACGACCCGTGCGTTGGACGGGCAGGACGAGAAGCATAACGCCATCGACTTCGCCCTTTGGAAATGCGCCCAGCCGGAGCATATCATGCGTTGGCCGTCTCCGTGGAGCGACGGCTTCCCCGGTTGGCACTGCGAATGTACCGCTATGGGCAAGAAATACCTCGGGGAGCATTTCGACATCCACGGGGGTGGCATGGACTTGATCTTCCCGCACCATGAATGCGAGATCGCACAAGCCGTGGCTTCCCAAGGAGATGATATGGTTCATTATTGGATGCACAACAATATGATCACCATCAACGGCCAGAAGATGGGTAAATCATTAGGTAATTTCATCACGCTGGAGCAATTCTTCACGGGTGATCATCCCTCCTTGCAACAAGCGTATTCCGCCATGACCATCCGTTTCTTCATCCTGCAAGCGCATTACCGTAGCACGGTCGATTTCAGCAACGAGGCTTTACAGGCTGCCGAGAAGGGCTTGTCACGCTTGATGGAGGCATACGGACATTTGATGAAGTTGCAGCCGTCCGCTACCTCTACCGTAGACACGAAAGGTCTTCGTGAGAAATGTTTCGAGGCCATGAATGACGATTTGAACTCACCGATCGTGATTTCTCATCTATTCGACGCTACCCGTGCGATCAATTCCGTAAAAGACGGTAAGGCTACTCTGTCCGAGGAAGACTTGAAAGAGTTACAAGAGGTATTCCATTTATTCTTGTTCGATATCCTTGGCATGAAAGACGAGGCTTCCGCCAGCGGCAGTAATTACGAGACTTTCAGCAAGGCCGTAGACTTATTATTATCCATCCGCCAACAAGCGAAGGCAAACAAAGACTGGGCGACTTCCGATAAAATCCGTAACGAATTAACCGCGATGGGATTCGAGATAAAGGATACCAAGGATGGTGCGGAATGGAAACTAAGCAAATAATCCACCAAGCGAATAGTAAGAGGTTATGACAATCCATGAATTTCTTCAAGGCGATAAATTCGCCTTGCTTGCGGGCGTTGAATTATTAGAAACGGGCAACGGTTACGCCAAGGCGCGTATGCTCATCAAGCCCGAACATTTAAATGGTGGAGGCGTATGTCAAGGTGGGGCGATCTTCACGTTGGCGGATCTGGCTTTCGCCGCGGCGACTAATAGCCACGCACGCCTGACATTATCCATTACCTCAAACATCAATTTCTTTAAGGCGGAGAGTAAGGGATACTTATATGCGGAAGCGAAAGAAGCGTTCAGCCATAAGAGACTGGCGAATTGCGAAGTCCGTATCACCAATGAAGCCGAAGAATTAATCGCGACTTTTAATGGTACAGGTTACCGCAAAGACACGGAATTACCCTTCACTCCGTTGGTTTAAAAAAGAAATTCTATAAAAAGCTCTCGCCCCAGCTCCGTGATGAGCTGGGTGCGAGAAACACAAGCCTATCTAAAAAGCTTTCATTTCTTCTGCACCACGATACGGCAAGTAAGCGGGGCACGCAGGTTATAGGAGTCTTTATAATAGACCTCCGCCGCCCCGATCTTCAGTTTCGCCCGGATCTTTACCGGGATATGGTTCTCGTCATCACCGATCCAAACCTCCGCCGCTTCCTTGGCTTGGGAAAATGCCTCATCGTAGATATCGATATAGAAATGACGAGTACGGAATTTCGCCTCCTTATGCTCGACGATCTGTTGTCCCGTATAGCGGAAACGAGCGTTCACGAGCTCCCGGCCGATAGCGATCATGAAAGGGAACTCCGCACCATAACTCATCGTCCGCCAATCCAGCGAACGGAGATACATCGTAGCTCCCAGCATATCGAATACACGCCCTTTCGCCATTAGCATCGTGTCGATCTTCGTCTCCTTTAATGTATGGCGATGCGAGTGGATATCGATCCTACCGCTTCCTTGATACTCAAACTGGAGATTATCCACCAGATAGTAGTCTCCCTCGTTCGTGCGCTTCGAGCTGAACAAGAGCCGAGGCTCCTTTGAGTAATGGCAATCCATCGTATCACGCATCCTGAAGACTTTCTCGATCACGCCGGCAGAGCGGAACAACAGGTTATAATGCCATGACGGCGCTCCTTGGTATTCCGATTCTTTCACGGAAAGGGTAGCCAATCCGGCCTTCGACATAATCAGCCCCCATTTGAAATAAAGATCGTAATCCACCCGTTCCCCATGGGATAACGGCAACGTTTGTGCCCGCAAAGACGTAAGACTCGCTACACACAAAAAGAAAACGCATATATACAGTTTAGAAGCGCAAGCCGCCCACACCGCTGTTCCTATTGGACGAAGACTGTGTTCCCTCATTTTTGTAATCTCTTTTCTTTTTCGTTAGCTCTTTCGGTTTATTCTTCGTGATATCGATCGGTTTCTGCCGTTTCATCGGTGTAGCCTTGATATTCCAAGTCTCCTCCACTTGCCAATTCTGCATGATATTGAATATCTTCGGGCAATAGAAGACAAGTTCCGGCTGCCGTTTATCGGCGTAATTACCGGTATCCCAGACACCGTTATCATTCACGTCTAATACTAAACGGGCATAATATTTATCCGGTTTCAAGTCCATGAAAAGCACGCCGCCATCTTTTACCTTCACCTTACGGATCGGCTGGTCGCTGCTATTCAATAATTCCACGAAAGCGGTGGTATCCGCTCCCTCAATATTGATATATAAATGCCCGTACTCATCTTCCTTCTTGATCTTGAATTCCCCGCTATACACATCGTTCCATTTACCATAGGCACTGAATATCGTGGCGGAGTCTACTTCCAAACGGTATTCCTCTCCATACTTCCACGGGCGCTTGATGAAGAAGTTCAAAGAGTTCGTCGTATCCGGAAAGAAATCGAAGTCTACGGCTTCCCAAAGCGTATCCACTTTCTGATCCAGATAGAAATGATCTTTCGTTAACCCCGCTACCGGTTCGCTAAACGTAACAGCGACCGTATCATACAGGTTGATCGAACCGGAAGCGTTTACGTTCATTCCCAGAAACTCGATGGGTTCCGGCTCATCGTCTTTTTTCTTTTTCTTCTTCTCCACAGGACGGCGACGCATGGTAAATTGTACCGTATCGGTCTGCGGACGAAGTATATTCATGGAATCGCTTTTCAGGTAATTCACCTCCACTTGCAGCGTATCTTGCTTCCAGATCAAAGAATCGGTCAACCAGTAATGCACGGCTTTTCCTTCCTCCGCTGTCTGCAAGAAATACCAATTGCTATCCGCCGGGGTGAAATTCAAAGGAACCGGTACCGGAATAGTATCCAAGGAGGTATTGAAACGCAAGGTTAGTATTTTCTCATCCGTACGCTCCGGCTTCAACATATATTGACGCTCTACTTTCTCCTTAAACAGGCGTAACTCGATATTGTCCGGCATAAAATGGGTATAACCGACTGTCATCACCGTATCGATCGTCAAGCTATCTTTCCAAATCGTATCCTGACGGGTCGTCAACTCGAACGCGGGGACGATCAAGGAATCGTAAAAAGCGATCTGCTGCCCGGGCTGGCTGTACTTGTAGGAGCGCATCACATCCTCCAAGGCATAGATCCGATAGGTTCCGGGGGCCATATTACGAATCGTAAACTCTCCCTTGTCGTTCGTACGGGAAGTACGGACAAATGGGATCGTCGTAAAGGCGGAATCCTCCAGATTCGTATGCACGCCGATCGTAATACCCGGCATAGGCTCCAGATTCTCGGCGTTCAGCAAGACTCCGGACACCTCCATACTGTCGATGGATTCGCCGGTAGAGAACGCAAAGGAATAATTCTCCAATACATTCTTCTCATTATTATCGGAGATCGAATTGGTAAAGTCTATCGTATAGGTCGTATTCTCCTTCAACGTATCCATCAGCTCGATGACCGCCTTCCGGCCGTTCGCCCGGATAACGGGTTGCTCCATTTGGGGTGGAGTGATGATCACGTTCTCGGTAGGCTTATCGATCTGGATCAACTCATCAAAAATAATCTCCACCTTCTTTCCCTTATAGTTTATCTGGCCGGGCAACGGCGTACTGCTTACGAACTTAGGCGGAGCCTCATCATAAGGCCCTCCGTTCGGCGAGGCTATATTCGCGCACGAATACAGCACGACCAGCAGAAGTACCCCTATAAAGAACCGTAAACTATTTCTCACATATTTATCTTCCATTCAATACTCTCATTTCAATTGAGGGACAAAAATAGGGAAAAATCCCGTGAACGATAAGGATATATACGCTAATTAATCTATCTTAAAATGAAAAAGCCCCTATCTCCTATTAAATAAAAGAGATAGGGGCTCTACAAGTATCTCAATTATTTGAACGCTACTCTATGAACCTCAAAAATCGCATCGCTTACTTGTATCCTTAAAATATATATGCCGGAATTCACTTGATTAAAATCAAGCGTACCCCCGCTTCGTTCCATTTTCCCCTCAGCGACTAATAGGCCTGTCGCTTGATTATATAGCTGATAAGAGACTTGATTTGAAACAACCACATCAGACAAAATAGATGACTCGTCATTCTCTAATTGATTTTCTATGACATCCACAATTTTACTGGATCCATCAGAATAAACCATATAAGAGCTTTGCACGGATACAGTTGTTGATGCCGCAGAGCCCGCCGCCCCACACTGAGTAGTATAAGCACGACACGCTATATAATAACTGCCCGGAATCGAGAATGTTATATAATTTGTATTACGAGAAGGAGATTGGCTCGCTCCCTGACTTGGTGATACGGTCCATTTATACTCACAAACACTATTATCATAAAGAGGATTCGCTATAAAACTCCCCCCTTGATTTAGGCGTACACTCGAAGGTCCGGTAACTTTAGTTACTGTTGGATATCCTGCATAAATCGCTTTAGATACCGCAGCACTTTGTCCTCCTAAACTAGCGGTCAAGCGTATCCACTCATCTCCAAACTTACCCGGAGCTATCCCTACAGATACTGTTTTCGTACTCTGTCCTCCCTGTATCTCTAGCTTGCCATTAGTATAGCTCCAAGTCAATTGTACCTCAGAAGGAACAGTTACATTACTAATCGTATAATTACCATTATAGCAAATCACGGATTCTCCAGAAATCAGATAACGGAAAGGTGATACGGTAAATGTCTTAGAGATAGTTCGCACACCGGAACAACCCGACAAGCTAACAACAGCTTGCACCGTAACAGATCCGGACTTCGTAAATATCACTTTAGGGGCAGCTGTTCCTTGCCCTGATGCCACATATACACCCGTTCCGGACCATGTAGCCTTGCTTAACGAAGAAGAAGCGACATCCAACGCTAACGTACTATATTCAAATTGGTAAGCAGCTGTAGAAGTTATCGCTGGATCTGAAATTCCTTTATAAGGACAATTATACCATTGAGATACTTCACCATTTTTCTTCAACCGGACCTTAACTATTCCATCTGTAGGGCACACACTTGAGGTGATACTTACGCTATTCAATTCCAACCCTTCCTTCGTATTTCCTCCATTATTGATTTTCCATCCGGAGGGCGTACTCCATTCATAAGTCATTCCTTTCACTAATTGAGTGGTAAATGTATTAGTCTGAGTTTTTCCAAAGGGAACAGAAGTAGGATAAGCCGTAAAGCCAAATTTACGAGTGAAAGATATAGAGGAATACCCACTTTTATCAAATTCAGCACCTTGATTTACACCACGTACCTTGACTGTCCCTGTACCGACATTATTTGTCGTAATATTGATGGATTCAGAAGAAGTAGTAAATACACCTGTTTGAGTACCACTTTTCCATCCTTCAGGTAAAGTCCACTCATATAACAATACTGGATTTACTTTTCCGTCTGAATTTTTCCCTGGATAATTAAATTCTCGATCAAGTTTCACCGTCATATTTTGGATTCCATAATCCAAATTAGAAAATGCGGTTGACACTAAAGGAGGCGGAGTCACCCCATTCAAACTTTTTATTTTTTGAGTGCAAGGGGCTGACTGCACTCCGCTAACTCCCGAACTATAATAAACTTCAGCCGTTAATTTCCCTTGAGGAGTACTACCATTTGTAGACTTCACATTATCCCAATATACGGTTATACCATAGAAATTCCCACCGGGGATTGAGGTTTGGGATGAACCAAGGGAAAAAGACCCACCCGAGACAGTCCAATTTACTCGGGCAATATTACTCCCTGCATCCAATACATAATAATATCCCATTTTTGGAGTAACGAACTCTGGTACGTCTTTGTCTGGTTTTAACACTGGATGCTGTGCCATCGCACTAACTATACTGAAAAAAACATACCAAAACGGATAACAACAATTTCATTCGTTTCATAATAAATCAATTTAAAGGTTTAAAACAAAAAATACACTCCACATCGAAAAGCATGATCGATATGTGTATCATAGTCCACTTCACGAGGAAGTTCTGAGAATTGTTCGGAATAATGATCCAACCCTCTCACGGAGAAATAGCATCTATAATCAAACTCAACACCTACAAATCGCCACGTATATCTCAATCCCACTTTGGGATATAAAGAATAATCATTGAATCTATCTCGCAGAAAAGGGTAAGGCTCTCCTTCTTGAACCTCCTGATATCGAAAATAGAATCTTTGGTATTCCAATCCTCCACCCGCAAACAGATCTAAGTTCTTATACGACACAATGGAATAATCATATCCAATGCCCAAGCCATACAATCGCATTTTATGAGTATAGTAACCCCGTATGACGGGATCTACGTAACCATAATCGTCTCTCCAACTTTTCCATCCCAACGGCACATTCACATAAAATGAATGCTTTTCTGAAAGATTATACCGTACCGTAAGCTCTATCGGATGTATTAGCTCCTTCACCCGATCTTTAAAACCATAGGAGATACCAATACCAAACCGAGCCAAATCCTTTTCCTTTGTAATCTCCTGCGCATTGGCTGTCGCAAATAGCAAAAGAAAACATACCAAAACGGATAAAAACAACTTTGTTCGTTTCATAATAAATCAATTTAAAGGTTTAAAACAAAAAATACACTCCACATCGAAAAGCATGATCGATATGTGTATCATAATCCACTTCACGAGGAAGTTCTGAGAATTGTTCGGAATAATTATCCAACCCTCTCACGGAAAAATAACATCTATAATCAAACTCAACACCTACAAATTTCCACGTATATCTCAATCCCACTTTGGGATATAAAGAATAATCATTGAATCTATCACGTTGAAAAGGGAAAGGCTCTCCTTCTTGAACCTCCTGATATCGATTATAAAATCTCTGGTATTCCAACCCTCCACCCGCAAACAGATCTAAGTTCTTATACGACACAATGGAATAATCATATCCAATGCCCAAACCATACAATCGCATTTTATGAGTATAGTAACCCCGTATGACGGGATCTACAGAAGCATAATCGTCTCTCCAACTTTTCCATCCCAACGGCACATTCACATAAAATGAATGCTTTTCTGAAAGATTATACCGTACCGTAAGCTCTATCGGATGTATTAGCTCCTTCACCCGATCTTTAAAACCATAGGCGATACCAATACCAAACCGAGCCGGTTCCTTTTCCTTTGTAATCTCCTGCGCATTGGATGTCGCAAATAGCAAAAGAAAACATACCAAAATGGATAAAAACAACTTTGTTCGTTTCATAATAAATCAATTTAAAGGTTTAAAACAAAAAATACACTCCACATCGAAAAGCATGATCGATATGTGTATCATAATCCACTTCACGAGGAAGATCTGAGAATTGTTCGGAATAATGATCCAACCCTCTCACGGAGAAATAGCATCTATAATCAAACTCAACACCTACAAATCGCCACGTATATCTCAATCCCACTTTGGGATATAAAGAATAATCATTGAATCTATCTCGCAGAAAAGGGTAAGGCTCTCCTTCTTGAACCTCCTGATATCGAAAATAGAATCTTTGGTATTCCAATCCTCCACCCGCAAACAGATCTAAGTTCTTATACGACACAATGGAATAATCATATCCAATGCCCAAGCCATACAATCGCATTTTATGAGTATAGTAACCCCGTATGACGGGATCTACAGAAGCATAATCGTCTCTCCAACTTTTCCATCCCAACGGCACATTCACATAAAATGAATGCTTTTCTGAAAGATTATACCGTACCGTAAGCTCTATCGGATGTATTAGCTCCTTCACCCGATCTTTAAAACCATAGGCGATACCAATACCAAACCGAGCCGGTTCCTTTTCCTTTGTAATCTCCTGCGCATTGGATGTCGCAAATAATAAAAGAACAGCCATAGACAAAAACCATTTACTCCTCAGTATATACTTCTTACTCATACTCCATCCCATATTGCACGTTCATAAATATTCGATATAAAAACTATCTTTCAATAACTCCATAAAGATAGCCTCCCAAAGCCCTTACCAGTTAACTGATAACTTCCCGATCCAACCTCAGAGATATCAAGCATATATAGTACTCCGTATCCCCGAATATTCGTCAGTATATGACTAAGGCATAAATATGCCAATAACATGATAAAATTTTTGTTTACTTCCACCGTCCTTTCTTTATTAACAATAGGTTAAATCCTATCAACAAATATAGGTCTTATATTTAACTATTCCAAGATATTTGAGTAGATAAAGAGAGATTTTCTTAATCATATCATGTTATAAATAAAGCATTGTCCGGATATTCCCACATCACGGATTTCATATCAACTAATTTTTGTAAGACAGTAAACAGAAGCCCTTATTGTCATTTTTTTCTCTTAAAGTATGTCATCGCAACTCAGACAGGAAAAAACATTAGCTTGTTTTCCAGAAAACACGTACATGTTTTCGAAAAAACACCATAGTGTTTCGCAAAAAACATGTACGTGTTTTTCTGAAATTGGTTATCAATCATTTACAAAATGGCAATTCGTATCGAACTTATTGTAAAATAAATCACTAAAAATGAAGCGGGCATTTATATAAAACAGTATCTTTGCATCTAATAGGAATATAACCAAATAAATACAACGACTATGTCAGAAGTATCAGGTATCGAATTGGAGAAAGATGCGGCAGGGAACAACAGCTACGTCCGTATCGACTTAAAGAAATATGGGGATATGATCAATCCTATATTGAAACAGCTAGGAGTTATCGGACAAACTCAATTTGACAAGGATTGGGAAAGAGCACTCGACCCGGAGACATTCCGGAAAGAAGCGAAAATACGATTAAGAGAATTATTCAATCAAAAACATAGCCATGAAGTAAACCAATAAAGTAGCCTTACTCCCTGAAGTTTACGATTTTTTAGATGTTTTAGCCCAAACCTTACTTGAGAAAGATTACGTCTCATACATAGAACATGGAGAAAACATCGTAGATGATATCATTGACTTCGTAAAAACGATCCCCTATGCGCCACATTATCATCTTACCCCCTACGCTCAAGTCTATTTCAGCAGATACGGGCAGAATTTACAATATACCTTTTTTAAAAGGAAAAGCAGTAAGCATACCACTTGGTATATATTTTTCTCCCGGCAGGAAGACTTATATATAATTATATTACTAACAACCACAAAGACGGCAAATACATACATGCCCCCATCAAGGAGGAGGATTAACACTTCGTTTTAGCAACCTGAACCCAATCCGGCAATACAAACACTTTCGCTTCTCGCAATATTCTCGTTTTAACTGGATGAGTGATTGCGTATCACCAGCGTTATGGACTTCGATACCGGATCGAGCGAAAGCGGTTACGATATGATTGCGTTCCGGCGGGATACTCTCCAAGAGGCGGGTCGCACGCAGGCAATACTCAGGAAGTTTATTTCGACCGCCGTAAGCGAATAGCAGAGGGACTACCGTATTTATTAACAGGATATTCAAGGCATTCTCCCCGATCATTTTATCTTTTTCCACCGAGGCGTATTGGAAATGATAATGATTCTTCCAATAATCCGAGGGTTGGATACGGAAATAATCCTTGATCTCTTTAGGAGAAGAAGCGGACAGGATCATCGAGAATAACGTATCGTACCGATGCCAGATAGCGGCCAGTTGCGCCAACTTCACATGCGGGAAGTTGGTTGGACGGATACGGAGGCTTTTGAACAAGGAGTCATCCAAAGGCTTGAGCCCGAACTTATGGCGGAGAAACTCATATTCCCGCCTCAGCAGACGGTAGTAATGGCAGGAGCCCTCTTCCGAGAGCATACCCGCTTGTCCGAAAAGCATCGCCTCTACTTGCGACTCGCTAGCCCTTTGCTTTTGGATATATCGCAGGGGGAGGCTTTTCGCCAACCACTCGAAAGCGTCGCTATTCACGCCAAAGCCGAAACTACGGGTTAATAGGATATAGAACACCTCGTTCCAATCCTCTTGATACTGATCCAGCAGACGGTATATATCCTCTGTCTTTCGTTCCAGCCGCTCACTGAGCAAGGTATCCATCCATGAGGCCAGATGCACGGAGTCCACATCTTGAATCCGCTCAAGACAGGGGACGGGCACCTCTCTTACCAATAACCAATCGATATTTTTCCGGACAGGTTCCGGAACGGGTAATATCAATTGAGGAATAGGCTCACCGTTCATCCGGCAGATAGATGCGTCATTCACACCCGTTACATGCAAGATAACGGAGTCATATGCCTTATCCGAATCATGATGATGTAGCAACCAATCGGAAGCTTTTTCGTGGATATCCACGCTTCCGGCCCATACCGTGCCGTCGATTTTTACCTTGGCGTTGAAGAAGTCGGGACCGGCGTCGGTGTTTTGTATTCCGGGATCGATAACAGCGATAGGAAGCCCCTCGGTGGTAGTCAATGGAGTACTCGCGTAGAGTTTGTATTTCCAAACATAGTGTAATAAACGTTCCATATTCTTTCAGAGTTAAGATTTTGGATTCAAATGTAATTCATTTTCTGTATATTTGCGACATTAATTGAATTAAAGTATGAAAATTGCACTTATAGGTTACGGGAAAATGGGCAAAACGATCGAGCAGATCGCCATCCAAAGAGGACATCAAATTGTTTCCATCATAGATATCAATAACGCTGAGGATATATATTCAGAAGCGTTCAAGAGCGCCGACGCGGCGATTGAGTTTACTACCCCGGCTACCGCTTTCAATAACTATATGAAATGTTTCGAGGTAGGCGTGCCGGTCGTATCGGGTACTACCGGATGGCTGGACCGTATCGGCGAGATCAAGGAGAAATGCGAGAAAGAGGGCAAAACCTTCTTCTACGCCTCCAACTTCAGCATCGGCGTAAATATCTTCTTCGCCATGAATAAGTATCTGGCGAAAATCATGAACAACTTCCCCTCCTACGACGTTAAAATGACAGAAGTCCACCATATCCACAAGCTGGACGCACCCAGTGGAACGGCTATCACGTTGGCCGAAGGAATCTTGGAAAATATCGATCGTAAAGACCGCTGGACCTTAGAGAACGCCGAGAGCGCGACCGACCTGCCGATCCACGCTATCCGTGAGGGTGAGGTTCCGGGTATCCACGAGATCACGTATGAGTCGGACGTAGATACGATCAGCATCAAGCATGATGCCAAGAGCCGTGCTGGATTTGCGCTAGGCGCCGTAATAGCGGCAGAGTTTACCGCCGGAAAGAAAGGTTTCCTAGGCATGAATGACTTATTCAAATTCTAAACGTATTAGCTAAAAGATGAAGAAGTTCACGAAAAAACAATGGATCAAGTTTAGTATAGCGGCCGTATTATACACGTTGTTCGCTATCTGGATGCAAAACTTATGGTTACTGCTGGGATTAATCGTCCTAGTCGATATATTCTTGACGCACTACATCCCTTGGGGAGCTTGGAAACGGTCTAAGAACCCGGCGGTACGCAACGTATTGGAATGGGTGGACGATATCGTATTCGCGCTGGTAGCCGTTTATTTCATCAATTTGTTCGTCTTCCAGAACTATCAGATACCGAGTTCTTCCCTAGAGAAATCCTTGCTGGTAGGAGATTACCTGTTCGTCAGCAAATTAAGTTACGGCCCTCGCGTACCGAACACTCCGATCTCCTTCCCGTTGGTACAAAATACGTTGCCTATCTTAAACTGCAAATCGTATCTGGATTGGCCGGAATGGGGCTACAAACGGGTGAAAGGTTTGGGCCACGTGAAACGTAATGATATCGTAGTGTTCAACTTCCCCGCAGGCGACACGATCGCCGTGAAAGTGCAAAACCCGGATTACTACTCCTTGGTCGAGGAGTACGGATGGGAACGTATCTTATTGGATAAGGCCACGTTCGGCGAGGTAATGTACCGCCCGGTCGACAAACGGGAGAATTACGTGAAGCGTTGTATCGGTATGCCGGGTGATACGCTCCAACTCATAGACAACCAAGTGTACATAGACGGTAAACCCGCCGAGAACCCGAAAGATATGCAATTCAACTACTTCATCGAAACAGACGGTTCCCCGATCACAGAGGAGCAATTCCGTTTGATGGACGTAAGCAAGGATGACCGTATGCTGGCCTCCAGCGGCGGTTATTACCAAAACCTATTGTCATACCTAGGCTTTACGCCTAACGCGAACGGACAGTACAACCCGGTATATCGCCTGCCACTCACGAAAAAGGCCTTGGCGGTAGCGGAGAAGTTACCTACCGTGAAGAAGGTTATCATCGAGCCGGAGACGTTGGGCGGCCCTACCTATCCGGTCGGATACAATACAGGCTGGACCCGTGATAACTTCGGGCCGCTTTGGATCCCGAAGAAAGGGGCTACCATCCCGTTGGACGAACGTAATCTGGCGTTGTACAGCCGTTGTATCAAGAATTACGAGAACAACACCTTGGAAGTGAAGGACGGCAAGGTCTACATCAACGGCAAGCCCGAGACTTCCTATACGTTTAAATACGATTATTACTGGATGATGGGCGATAACCGCCATAATAGCGCGGATAGCCGCTCATGGGGTTTCGTACCCGAGGATCACATTGTCGGCAAGCCGATCTTGGTTTGGCTATCCTTGGACAAGGATCGCAGTCTGTTCGACGGTGGTATCCGTTGGAACCGCCTGTTCCGTTGGGTTCATCCGGATTAAGAGGTGAAAACTTCGTATTATGACAATCCAACGATTCCTGATAGTTCTCATGAAATGGCTGGCAGCTTTCGCGCTAGCCTCGGGGATCGTCATGCTCATACGTCTTTTCTGCATAGAGTCCTATCGCATCTCCACGGACTCTATGGAAGAGGCTTTACATAAAGGGGATTATATCCTAGTCAATAAAATACCGGGGAAGAATAAGCCCGTCCGGGGCAAGGTCGTGCTTTTTACCAGTCCGCTCTCTCGAGATTCAGCGGATGCTCCCTTATTCATCAGCCGCTGCATCGGTATGCCGGGCGATACGATCCGGGTCAGCATGGACGGATATACGATAAACGGGCAGAAAATCCCCCGTTCTCCCCGCTCCCTCAGTTCCTATTTCATAACACTGAGCGCCAAGGAGACGTTCTTGGAGACGTTAGAGAAGTTGGACATCCCACTGAGGGATTTCAGGCAGGAAAGTTTTGGCTGCATGCTCAGCCTCACGGCTTTCGAGGAATATCAATTGAGGGAGGAATTGCCCGATGCCATAAACCGTCATTTTATCGGGGAACAAATGCAAGAATACATGTTGATCGTCCCCCGGAAAGACCGGGCTTACCCGCTGGACGCAGCCTCGCTCACCGCCTGCAAGGAGATCATCCTGCGGGAGACGGATGGCAAGGCTTCCTTCCGCGACGGAAAGTTATATCTGGACGGGCGGGAGACTAATTTCTTCTTTTTCCGACAAGACTACTATTGGGTACTGTCCGATAATACCAACGAGGCGGTAGATTCCCGCCATCTCGGTTTCATACCGGCCGACCATATCGTCGGCAACGCTTGGCTCTGCTGGTACAGCCCCGACAAACAACGAATCTTTAAACCCGTTCATTAATCATGCGACCTGTATATATAGCGACCGCCTATCTAGGCCCCATACAACAATATTGCAAGATGCTCCAATACCCGGAAGTCCGTATCGAGACCGCCGAGAATTACGTGAAGCAAACCTATCGTAACCGCTGCGTCATCGCCGCCGCGAACGGCCCGCTCTCCCTATCCATCCCCATCGTCAAGCCGGATACCTTGAAATGCCAGACCAAGGACATCCGTATCTCCGACCACGGAAACTGGCGGCACCTACACTGGAGCGCCTTGGTGTCGGCCTACAATATGAGTCCGTTTTTCGAGTATTATGCCGATGACCTCGCTCCTTTCTACGAAAAGAAATACGAGTTCCTCCTCGACTTCAACGAGGAACTGCGCCGTCTGGTCTGTGACCTGTTGGATATGCAACCCGCAGTCGTCTACACCGAGCATTATGAACCGGAGGTAGCCAACGATTTCCGGGAAACGATCCGCCCGAAACACGAAGGGGAAGATCCCGCCTTCCGCCCGGAACCTTATTATCAAGTATTCCGGGAGAAATTCGGATTCCTCCCCAATCTGAGTATTGCTGATTTGCTGTTCAATATGGGCCCCGAAGGACTCGTTACGTTACGGGCATCGATTACCGGATCTCTTTAATCGCTTGTATCAAGGCTTCCATATCTTTCGGGAAGATATCTCCGATATTACCGATACGGAATGTATCCGCATCCGAGATCTTACCCGGATAGATCACGAAGCCTTTCTCCTTTAGCCGCACGTAGAACGAGGCGAAATCGAAATCCGCAGAGGGATATAAGAACGAAGTGATAATAGGTCCTTGCGCATTATCGGACAGTAACGTCTTAAAGCCCAATCCACGCATACCTTCCACCAATACTCGGTGATTCTCTTGATATCTCTTATAACGAGCCGTGATACCGCCTTCCTCGTTCAATTCCTTCATCGCTTGGTAGAAAGCGTGAACCACGTGCGTCGGAGACGTGAAACGCCATTTGCCTCCCCCTTTCTCCATCGCTTCCCACTGGGCATAGATATCTAAGGAAAGCGAGCGGGCATTCCCCTTCGTCGCCATCAATTTATCTTTTTGGGCGAGGATAAAGCCGAAGCCGGGAACTCCTTGAATACATTTGTTCGCGCTACTGACCAAGAAGTCGATACCTAAACCTTTCACGTCGATAGGGACACCGCCAAAGCTGCTCATCGCATCCACGATAAAGGTAATTCCCCGGCCCTTGATCACCTCGGCTACCTCCTCAATCGGATTCAACAAACCGGTCGTGGTCTCGCTATGTACCATTGAGAGATGCGTGATACCGGGATGCTCCTCCAAGGCACGTCGGGCTACCTCGCCGGTTACCAGTTCCGTCTCATGCAAAGAGACCAGTACGTAATTGATATGATAATAATCGGCGATCTGCGCCATACGTTTGCCATAAGCGCCATTAGCGAGGATCAACAATTTATCCTCCGGACGCACGGTGGCCCCGATCGTAGCCTCCACACAATACGTTCCGCTACCTTGCAGCAGGACACTGGTGTACGCATCCCCGTCCAGTCCCGCTATCGCCAGCAAGCCTTTACGGATCGGGGTAACGATACCCTCGTTATAATCCTTATCCCACGTACACCAATCCTGAAGCATGGCCTCACGTACCGTCTGCGACGTACTCAACGGACCCGGTGTCAATAATAAATAGTTTCTCATATGATTGTTTTATTTTATTCGGTTATCAGGCTTGATCCCTGTTGTTAATCTTCTCAATGCAAGCAGGCAGCTCGGCGATCGTATCCAAGACGAAATGAGCCCCCGCCGCCAACATACGCTCACGCACCTCTTTCTTCAGAGATTCCCATTCTTCCGCCGGACGGCTGTTATATTCCTCCTCGCTCACGCCCATCTCGTTGCTACCGGTCACGATACCGACGCTCCATACCTTGGCGTTCACGCCCTCCTTAATATCAGCGATCGTATCTCCTACCTTCACCACTTGATCTACGGAAGGAATCGCCAAATCGATCATATTCTTATAGATCATATACGGAGCGGGGCGACCGGCCGGGACCTCGTTCGGTGTCACCAGATTATCTACCCTATATCCTTTGGCCTCGGCTCCGGGACGGACAATCTCCATCATCTTCGCCGTGTACCCGGTCGTAGAGCCGATCTTTATACCTTGCTCGCGAAGCATCGCCATCGTCTCCAAGACTCCCGGTATCGGAGTGGTGAAATCCTTCAAGGAAGCGAACAAATGTTTCTCGAAACTAGTGTACATCTCATCCACGTCCCTCTTGTTCCAGTCCCTCTTATACAAGGCACGGAACTTCTCGTTCACCTCCGGCATACTCAAGATCGCCTTGATATGATCGATCTTCAAGAGACCCATCGGCTCACGGGCCTGCCGGTAAGTGATATCAATCCCTTTCTCTTCCGAGAATACCTTGAGGAAAGCGTTCAGCGGAGCGAAGCATCCATAATCCACGGCCGTACCGGCCCAATCCATAATGACACCTGAAATCTTCTTCATATTCTGTATGTATCGTATTTAATAATTTTCTTGTTTAAGCGATCGTAAGGACATTGTTTTCGGTAGGCTCAAGAGTTGCTATTTCCTCGCAGCCACATAAAGCGGTCTCCTTGCGATAGCGTTGCCGCAAATATACGAAGGAAGCGACAAAAGTGGCGCAGCAAAAGATCCCTACATATCCGGCAAGTTGGTTATAAAATACTGCCCAATCCAATCTCGTACCCACGAATTCCTTTAGCACCAATACCAGTATCGTACCCGTGTACCCCAGAAAATCTGTTAAGACAATAAAGAAACCGACGTTTCCCCGTATCTTGAAACAAGCGATGAAGCGATCGAAGAAAATCGTCTGGAAGGTTAAGTAAGCCATATACAGGCAGAGGCTCTGCAAGAAAAGCCATGTCACCGGACTCAATCCCATCCGCTCCTGCCCGAACGACACGAACGCCATGACCATCATGCCCGTAATAATCAAACCGTACAGGACTGAAAGCGCCTTAAAATTATCTTTCACGAGCACCATCAAACCAAAGATCGCCAAGATAGTCAAGGTCACCACGCTATCTATTTGCGTGAACAACCAAGGCGAGTAACCGGACATATCAATGATATTCACCAAGAAGTCCTCCTTGATATCCCGTAACACCACGATCGCTATATTCGCCACGAAAAGCATCGTCAAGAAAGGCATGAAGTTCTTGAAAAGCTCCCAACGCTGCCGCCCGTTCAAGGTCTCCCGCTCCGACTTCAAGGCGATATCCTCCTCCGTAGGTTGTGGAAGCCGGTTTAGCGCATATCCCAACAAGGCTAGCAAAGGCAATGCCACCGCCCCGATCAAAGCCGGCATCCAGAACTCGCTGACCTGCCATATATCCATCACGTACAAGCCGACAGACTTCGCTGTACCGGAACTGATCACCATACTTACGCCCAACAAACTAGCGAGGACATCCGTCATCCTACGTCCTTCTATAAAGCTGAAAATAATCCCCCACATGCACCCCAGCGAAAGCCCGTTCAAGAACATCGCCGCTATATTATAAGGAGCCGAGAGCAACCCGAAGAATACCAACGAAAGTTCCGCCATCACCACGGACATCAAGATGAACCGCAAACGCTCTTCCCGCCGCAACTCCGATATCAACTTAATTCCCATGAACTTCGACACCACGTATCCCAAGATCTGCACGATCGTGACCGCCACCTTATAGTCCATATTGAATACCTCCAGATCCTCGAAAGCGGCAGCCGTATACGGCTTACGCAACATATATACCAAGGAATAAGAAAGCAAGGCGGCCCCTCCGGCCCATAGGATGAAAAGGAGATCGGAAATCCGTTTCCGGGATGTTTTATTGCTCTGTATCGCAGTGTCCATAATCTTCTGTCGTTTTATTTTCGAAGGCAAAAGTACAGCCGCCATGTTACAGACATATTACTGAACCCATGAATGTATATTATTAATACCCAACTAGGAATCAATAAATTATAAAGAAATATTTATGTAACATTCATGAAACGGAAACGCAACATATGTCCTCTTATTTTGTAAGGTAAATCAAGAATATAAACACATGAACAATCTTCAAGAATTCTACCGAAAGATCGAATATCTACGAAGCAATGGGGTTAAAATGAAAGAGATAGCCGACTGGATCGATATGGCTCCCAGCATATTGTCCTCCCTATATACGACCGTATTGCCGAATTATTTCGAGGGCATCAAGAGTTACCCGCCGGAAGAAGCGCTGGACTCGGCGCTCGCCCTAGTGAATAACGTGTCGAAAAAACGTTTGCTTTCCCATATAGAGGAGATGATCCTTCGCCTAGACCAGATGGAGCTCGCCGAACCGGATAGCCTAAAAGATAATCCTTTCGCCAAGCAATTGATGGAGGAGACACGGCTCTCCGCCTCTAAAATAGAGGCTTTCAAAGGAATCTATACCAGTTACAGCCTTTCTTCCTCCTCGGACTGCCTCAAGATGGAACCCTTCCTACTCTCCCCCTCGGATCATCAAGTCCGTGTAGGGCGGATCAGCGCTTATGGAGAGGCTCAATGGGGATTCGGGATCATGCCCGATCCTCAGAATTTCCATTGCATGCTGAACGAGAACCAAGCGCCCCAATTCACGATGGTAACGATATACCTGCAAATACCATTTTTCAAGAATCCTCGCCAATTACGAGGATTATACATCGGGCAAGATTATAATCGTAACCCGATCGCCCGCCGAATCCTTCTTATCAAGGAATCAGAAAGCACGGAGATCGATGAATTCATGAGCCGGAAAAGCGGACTGATCGATAAAGAAGATTTTACCCCGGAACAACAGGTCTACTATGATTATACTTGCCAAACAGGAGATTTTATCAAGATGTGTACAGTCCCATCCCTGCGGATGGACGAAAGTGATTTAGTCAAAGAAAAGAAGATGCTAACCCTATAAACCAGTAGAGACGGGGCATGCCCCGTCTCCCATCATCCCAATATAATAGAGACTGATTATTCCTTCTGGAACTTCCTGCTCACCTTCAAAAGGTTCGCCGTAAAAGAGACCACGTTCTGGGCCTCTTGTACCATGTTCAAATAAACCATGCTTACCTTCGTGCTACCGGACTGCCCTTGGATACGCTTCAACTCCCCTTTCTTCAAGGCGGTAAGTTGGTTCATCAAGGTAATCGACTCAGCGATCAGCTCCTCAAAGCCAATATAATCGTTTTTACGGATCATAGTAGCGCAATTTCTCAAGAAGGAGATGATTTGTTCAGATACCTTACCAAAATCATCTTTCTGTACCGGACTCAACGGGCTGAAATTATTATCGATATGATCTTTCATCGGTTCTGCCAAGCGACGGATACTGAATATGATCTCGCTGGCGAAGTCATTTCCTTGATAATAATAAAGCCCCTTCTCCACGGCGATATCGTGATCCAATTGGGTAACGCCAAGCGTACCGACACGTTTCACTTGTTTCAAGTGAATCTTCTTCTCCTCCACGGCAGTCAAGACCTTGCGCAACTCACGGAGGTTCTCATTCATGAATCCATTTACCGCCTTGCCGAATACTTCCGCCGTAAAATCCAGATCGGATTGTAATTCCTCACGGCTATGCTCGCGGAACAGGGCCAAAGCCTCACGGGTATCCGTAGCCTTACGAAGTTTAGACACCGTAGAATTCACCTCCTCCTTCAATGCCTCTTTCCGCAATTTAGCCTTATAAGCGAAGTGGCTACGAACCAACGAATAGATCGCCAAACCAATCATAGCGACCAAAGCTGGAATACCTCCCCAATAAATCAAAAGAGCGACGATGAAACAGATCGTAAAAGCAGCCCCTGCCGTAATGAACCAACCACCTATCACGGACAATACGCCTGTGATGCGATATACGGCGCTCTCACGCCCCCAAGCACGGTCTGCCAACGAAGTACCCATAGCGACCATGAAAGCCACATACGTCGTAGATAAAGGCAATTTCAAGGAGGTTCCCAAAGCGATCAGCAATCCGGACAAAACCACGTTAACCGAGGCACGTACCAAGTCGAAGCTAGCCTTGTCATCCATGATCATCTCGCTTTGGTCGAAACGGCTATCAATCCAGTTCTTAACCGGAGTGGGCACGATACTTAATATCGTAGCGGATATATTACTGCAATTCCGTACCAATACCCGCGCGACAGGCGATGTACCGAAAGACTCCTCTCCATCCGATTGACGAGACAGATCCAAGGAAGTCTTCACCACGTTCTGAGCCTTTTTGGAGGTAGCCAAGGCGATTACCATCACGATCCCGGACCCCACCAAGAAATACCAAGGTGTCTGGGCCGGTCCCAACAAGGAGGTCATCAAAAATGTATCCGTGGTAGTGGTCCCTCCCTGCGCCATCAAGTCCATATAAGAGGAATAGCCAGCCAAGGGGACTCCGATAAAGTTCACCAAGTCATTCCCGGCAAAAGCCAACGCCAAGGCAAACGTACCCATCAAAATGACCACCTTGAATACATTCACCTTCAACCAATGCAATACCTGCATCAAGATCGTAAAAAATACCATACATCCCAAAACGATCATCCCCGTATTGGCATACACCATATCCTTGAACTCACCCGTCATAAAAGAACTTGTCTTCAGTCCCTTTATCAGCATAAAGTAAATGATGGAAGTGGCCGCTAAACCTCCGAACAGACCAATAAAATATTTAGAACTTTTCTTATAATTAAATGAGAACAAGATCCGGGACAGATACTGCACGATCACACCAAAGAAAAAAGCGATCGCCACAGAAAGAAAGATACCCAGAATCACGGTAAAAGCCTTCTCTGTATTCAGCAGATCCCCCAATTGCAAAGCGCCTGAAGAACTAGCGATCTTTACCAAGGCAATCGCTACCGTTCCACCCACCAACTCAAACACCATGGAAACCGTTGTCGAGGTCGGCATACCTAACGAGTTAAAAATATCCAGTAACACCACATCCGTAAGCATAACGGCCGCAAGGATACACATGATCTCCGAGAAATAAAAATGCTGGGGTTGATAAATACCATGCCGGGCAATATCCATCATACCATTGGATAACGCCGCACCAACAAAGACTCCCACGGCAGCGATAGCGATAATAACTTTAAAGGATGCGGCTCTTGCGCCGATAGCTGAATTCAAGAAATTCACGGCGTCATTACTAACACCGACCGATAAATCTACGATGGCCAATACAAACAAAAATATGACCAAGAACAAATAAAATGTTTCCATACTGATTGTTATAATTCTTGCGCAAAGTTCTGAAACAATTATTTCGCATCCGTTACATACATATTACAATGATGTTACAACCTGCGGATTAGATTCAAAAACAACCAGATATGAAATTAGGTTGAAATTAACATCAAGTATTTCTCTTTTAAGAGAGAGATCCACTAAGGGTTTTTATATACATTTGCGACTATATATTTAGAAGGGAAATAAGTTAACAAGATTCTAGTTACTTGGAAAAACACTCCAAAGAAATAATGCAATGGGTCTGTGAAATCGCACTATCCGATTCTCAAACTGCTTTTAAATCGCTTTATTTAGCCTATTTTCAGAGGCTAATGCGGTTTACATCCCTTTATGTGCCTTCCTCTGTAGAAGCTGAGGAAATTGTCTCTGATACATTTCTAAGTCTTTGGAATAATAGAAAGTCATTACCGGAGATCTCTAACTTCGATTCTTATATCTATGGCATAGCCCGCCACAAAGCCATCAGCCTATACCGGACACAACATATGGAGAAAGTCCAGATCGATGAGAATACGATCGATTTATTCGCACATACCGATACTACGCCCGAGGAAGAACTTATTTCTAAAGAATGCATCGATCATTTAAATGAGGCGATCAATACGCTCCCGGATAAATGCAAGATGGCTTTTAAACTGATCCGTGAAGATAAGATGAAATATAAGGATGCGGCAAATATCCTAGAAATATCAGTAAAGACATTAGAAGCCCACATCGCCACGGCAGTACGGAAACTACGGGAATCTCTAGCTAAAGAAATAAACGACTAATCTATCCACGTTCCCTCTTTGTAAAGACGTAGCGTGCCACATCTCTACAACGGCTGGTGTATATAACAGAAAAAGGAGCCAATCTTTCGACTGACTCCTTTCACCTAAGACGGCGGCTACCTACTCTTCCACTGTTACGCAGTACCATCGGCGTGACGAGGCTTAACTTCTCTGTTCGGAATGGGAAGAGGTGGATCCCTCGTGCTATAGCCACCTTAATATCATTATCAAGATTTTGACCGGACATCAATCCGAAGAGACCAGCTTCGCCTTATCGTCTTAAAATATATCAACCTTCACTGTGAGGAAAGTCCCGGGCTATTAGTACCACTCGGCTCGGACGTCGCCGCCCTTACACCTGTGGCCTATCAAGGTCATCGTCTATAACCACCCTTGAGGGAGATCTAATCTTGAGGCCGGCTTCGTACTTAGATGCTTTCAGCACTTATCCGATCCGTACTTAGATACCCGGCGGTGCCCCTGGCGGGACAACCGGTAAACCAGTGGTACGTCCGACACGGTCCTCTCGTACTAGTGTCAGAGCCCCTCAAATCTCCTGCGCCCACGATAGATAGAGACCGAACTGTCTCACGACGTTCTGAACCCAGCTCGCGTGCCACTTTAATGGGCGAACAGCCCAACCCTTGGGACCTTCTCCAGCCCCAGGATGTGACGAGCCGACATCGAGGTGCCAAACCATTCCGTCGATATGAGCTCTTGGGAATGATCAGCCTGTTATCCCCGGAGTACCTTTTATCCTTTGAGCGATGGCCCTTCCATGCGGAACCACCGGATCACTATGCTCTAGTTTCCTACCTGATCGAGTTGTATCTCTCCCAGTCAAGCGCCCTTATGCCATTACACTCTGCGACCGGTTACCAATCGGTCTGAGGGCACCTTTAGAAGCCTCCGTTACGCTTTTGGAGGCGACCACCCCAGTCAAACTACCCACCATACAGTGTCCTCCTATCTAGGAGTTAGAACTCAAACAACCGAAGGGCCGTATTTCAACGGCGGCTCCAAGGATACTGGCGTACCCCCTTCAAAGCCTCCGGCCTATCCTACACATCGTCTGCCCAAATTCAATGTAAAGCTATAGTAAAGGTTCACGGGGTCTTTTCGTCCCATCGCGGGTAATCGGCATCTTCACCGATACTACAATTTCACCGAGCTCACGGTTGAGACAGTGTCCAGATCATTACACCATTCGTGCAGGTCGGAACTTACCCGACAAGGAATTTCGCTACCTTAGGACCGTTATAGTTACGGCCGCCGTTTACTGGGGCTTCAATTCAACGCTTCTCTTGCGATGACATCTCCTCTTAACCTTCCAGCACCGGGCAGGTGTCAGGCTGTATACATCATGTTTCCATTTAGCACAGCCATGTGTTTTTGTTAAACAGTTGCCTGGACCTATTCTCTGCGCCTCGCCTTACGACGAGGACCCTTTATCCCGAAGTTACAGGGTCAATTTGCCTAGTTCCTTAACCGTGAATCACTCGAGCGCCTCAGTATTCTCAACCCGACCACGTGTGTCCGTTTACGGTACGGGTGCCGCATGGATAAGTTTAGCGGATTTTCTCGGGAGCATGGTTACGTCCATATTACGTTGCGCAAGCGCTCCGTATACTCTCAGGTTCGACTCTCCCCGCGGATTTGCCTACGGGAATCAATATCTACACCCTTCAACCGGCTATTCCGTCAGCCGGCAGGACTGTCACTTCTCCGTCTCCACGTCACTCCATGAGGCAGTATGGGAATATTAACCCATTCTTCCATCGGCGGCGCCGTTCGGCTTTGCCTTAGGTCCCGACTCACCCTGATCCGATTAGCGTTGATCAGGAAACCTTGGTCTTTCGGCGGGGGGGTTTCTCGCCCCCCTTATCGTTACTCATACCTACATTTGCTTTTCCATGCGCTCCAACAAGGGTCATCCCTCATCTTCGACGCGGCATGGAATGCTCCCCTACCATGTCTTGCGACATCCACGGCTTCGGCAGATCGTTTATGCCCGATTATTATCCACGCCAGATCGCTCGACTAGTGAGCTGTTACGCACTCTTTAAATGAATGGCTGCTTCCAAGCCAACATCCTAGCTGTCTCTGCGATCCGACCTCGTTAGTTCAACTTAACGATCATTTGGGGGCCTTAGCCGGTGGTCTGGATTCTTCTCCTCTCGGACACGGACCTTAGCACCCGCGCCCTCACTCCCTGTAAATATATATCGCGCATTCGGAGTTTATCTGGACTTGATAGGCGGTGAAGCCCTCGCATCCAATCAGTCGCTCTACCTCACGATATACTATAAAGAGGCTGCACCTAAATGCATTTCGGGGAGTACGAGCTATCTCCGAGTTTGATTAGCCTTTCACCCCTACCCTCAGCTCATTGGAAAGCTTTTCAACGCTTACCCATCCGGTCCTCCAGTTGGTGTTACCCAACCTTCAACCTGGCCAAGGGTAGATCACTCGGTTTCGCGTCTACCCCCCCCGACTTGGCGCCCTGTTCAGACTCGCTTTCGCTTCGGCTCCGTTCCTCAAGAACTTAACCTTGCCGGGGAAGGTAACTCGTAGGTTCATTATGCAAAAGGCACGCCGTCACGTCATTACGACGCTCCGACCGCTTGTAGGCAGACGGGTTCAGGGTCTATTTCACTCCCCTGCTCGGGGTTCTTTTCACCTTTCCCTCACGGTACTGGTTCGCTATCGGTCTCTCGGGAGTATTTAGCCTTACGGGATGGGCCCCGCTGTTTCACGCAAGATTTCTCGTGCCCCGCGCTACTCAGGATACCACTAGGCTTCGTAAGGGAGTCATGTACCGGGCTTTCACCGTCTATGGCCGACTTTTCCAAGTCGTTCCATTTCCCTTCCTTCTTGCCACGTCGTGGTCCTACAACCCCCGTGTCGCCTAGACGACATGGGTTTGGGCTCTTCCGTGTTCGCTCGCCACTACTTACGGAATCATTGTTTATTTTCTCCTCCTATGGGTACTTAGATGTTTCAGTTCCCCACGTTCGCCTCCCTTACGGGATGGCAGGCCTTCAGCCTGCCGGGTTGCCCCATTCGGATATCCCGGGATCAAGGGCTATTTGCGCCTCCCCCGGGCTTTTCGCAGCTTATCACGTCCTTCGTCGCCTCCGAGAGCCAAGGCATCCACCGTCTGCCCTTGCTTACTTTCTCTCACCTCGCACTTGACGCACGGGTTGATATATCTTAAGCTCGCTCTACTTGTTTCTTCTTTTTGATGTCCAACATGTCAAAGATCCTCTTTCCCTCGCGGGATGTGTGGAGAATAACGGATTCGAACCGTTGACCCTCTGCGTGCAAAGCAGATGCTCTAGCCAGCTGAGCTAATCCCCCTCATTCGGAGTAGTCCCAGGCAGAGTTGAACTGCCGACCTCTACATTATCAGTGTAGCGCTCTAACCAACTGAGCTATAGGACTGTCAACTTTGCCAAGACTTACGTCCCAGCGTCATTTTCTCTCTTTTTGACCGGCCTCCCGGTCTGTAAGATCTATATATAAACATAATCTCAACAGCAGCACAAGGGGATCAATACCTCGTATGACCTCGGTACGGAATCCTGAAGCTCCAGAAAGGAGGTGTTCCAGCCGCACCTTCCGGTACGGCTACCTTGTTACGACTTAGCCCCAGTCACCAGTTTTACCCTAGGCCGATCCTCGCGGTTACGGACTTCAGGTACCCCCGGCTCCCATGGCTTGACGGGCGGTGTGTACAAGGCCCGGGAACGTATTCACCGCGCCATGGCTGATGCGCGATTACTAGCGAATCCAGCTTCACGGAGTCGGGTTGCAGACTCCGATCCGAACTGAGACGTGGTTTGGGGATTCGCTCCCTGTCGCCAGGTGGCCTCCCTTTGTCCACGCCATTGTAACACGTGTGTCGCCCCGGATGTAAGGGCCGTGCTGATTTGACGTCATCCCCGCCTTCCTCGCAGCTTACGCTGGCAGTCCCACCAGAGTCCTCAGCATCACCTGTTAGTAACTAGTGGCAAGGGTTGCGCTCGTTATGGCACTTAAGCCGACACCTCACGGCACGAGCTGACGACAACCATGCAGCACCTCGCAAACGGCTATTGCTAGAAAAGGTGTTTCCACCTCGGTCCGAATGCGTTCAAACCCGGGTAAGGTTCCTCGCGTATCATCGAATTAAACCACATGTTCCTCCGCTTGTGCGGGCCCCCGTCAATTCCTTTGAGTTTCACCGTTGCCGGCGTACTCCCCAGGTGGATCACTTAACGCTTTCGCTGTGCCGCTTACAGTGTATCGCAAACAGCTAGTGATCATCGTTTACTGCGTGGACTACCAGGGTATCTAATCCTGTTTGATCCCCACGCTTTCGTGCATCAGCGTCAGTCATGGCTTGGCAGGCTGCCTTCGCAATCGGGGTTCTGCGTGATATCTAAGCATTTCACCGCTACACCACGCATTCCGCCTGCCTCAAACATACTCAAGCCCCCCAGTTTCAACGGCAATTCTATGGTTGAGCCACAGACTTTCACCGCTGACTTAAAAGGCCGCCTACGCACCCTTTAAACCCAATAAATCCGGATAACGCTCGGATCCTCCGTATTACCGCGGCTGCTGGCACGGAGTTAGCCGATCCTTATTCATAAGGTACATACAAAACGGGACACGTCCCGCACTTTATTCCCTTATAAAAGAGGTTTACGATCCATAGAACCTTCATCCCTCACGCGACTTGGCTGGTTCAGCCTCTCGGCCATTGACCAATATTCCTCACTGCTGCCTCCCGTAGGAGTTTGGTCCGTGTCTCAGTACCAATGTGGGGGACCTTCCTCTCAGAACCCCTATCCATCGTCGGTTTGGTGGGCCGTTACCCCGCCAACTGCCTAATGGAACGCATGCCTATCTATCAGCGATGAATCTTTAGCAAATATTCCCATGCGGGATCCCTGCTTCATGCGGTATTAGTCCGACTTTCGCCGGGTTATCCCCCTCTGATAGGCAAGTTGCATACGCGTTACTCACCCGTGCGCCGGTCGCCACCCGGTATTGCTACCTGTGCTGCCCCTCGACTTGCATGTGTTAAGCCTGTCGCTAGCGTTCATCCTGAGCCAGGATCAAACTCTTCGTTGTTTAAATTGTTTATCATATCCTCGCTCCGGAATCCGTTTATCGTAGTCCAAAGTCATACTCTATTGACGGTATTAATCCGGAGAATCTCTTCTCCAATACTTGTACTACTTGTTGAATTATGTAAATCTCTCAAAGAACTCTTGTCGCTATCGTTTCTCGATTGCGGCTGCAAAGGTAAGGACTTTTTCTTAACCTCCAAATTTTTCGATGAAAAATTTTCAAGTTTTTTTTTCTCAAGCCGATCTCCGGGCGGTTGGAAATTATCGCTTGGCCCAGCCAACCTCATCCCCTACCCAAGGATACCTCCACGTTTCCATCATTTCTGAAGCGCCGTTCTCTCTCGAATGCGGGTGCAAAAGTAATGCTATAAAACATAACCTCCAAATTTATCGGGCATTATTTTGCAAGTTTTTTTTCACGAGGGGGATCGCATACGTTAATAATACGTCGATATCCATTCTTGGCTCATGTGGCCCACCACGTGGCCTAACGTGTCACCACACGCACTTGAAACAAGTGCTCCACGAGTACATTCGCACGTAATAAAAACGATGAACATCATCTTGGCCCCGATAGGAAATCACACAGAAAAAACGGCTTTTAGCTCATGAAATCATGCGAAATGCACTTGGTTTTAGTGCTTTCGGATCACGTAAACGTGGGTAAGGACCCATTATATCGCCCCCCAAAGACCCAAAAAGCCGAAGAGGGAAGAACCACACAAACAACTGTATATCCACATGTTAAGGCATCAGGAAAATTCCCCGGTAAAAATCCTAGGGCGCAAAAGGCGCATCTTTACGCTTTCAAAGAAACATTTTTAGAAAAATAATATTTACATCACTCTACAGACAAGAGGGGTATAAACGTTATTTACAGAAAAAGTTTTAGAAACATACATAAAGATGCGCCCTTTGCGCCCTAACCTATCAGCAACATCCCTGATACGGGATACAAAAAAAGCCAATGGGACACGGCCGCAAAGCCATTGAGACAACACCTCTATCCCATTGACTTTACAAACCTATCCCTTTGAGATACCAACCCTATCCCATTGAGATGCTATTGACAACCGGGCACTTAAAGAACAAAAAGTGAATGCACAACCGTATATTCCTATTCAATGAACGTGAATGCACTACCGCTGAAAGAATACGTCCTTGCCCATTCTCCAAATTGACGATTTCAAATCTGTCCTCTTCCAAGTGCTCCATCTCGATTTTCCCGTCATATAATTTAGGCCGCCCTCTTTTACCTGTAGGCTCTTCCGTGATGAGATAACGGAAATAGGCGTCATCTCTAAATCGGCTGATTACATGAAATCCCATTTCAAATGCGCCATACACAAAGGTGGATTTGGAGAAGTAGGCATCCGCAACCACATAGTTTGCCAGTCGCTGAAGTGTTTCCTTGCGTGTACACGGCACATGTAGATACCAGTCTATTAATGTGTATGTAACTTGCTCCGGTGTTTTTATCGGCGGTGTTTGAACCACTTCCGGATGGAAGCAGGCATGAAAGTCCGATAGCGTTGTTCACCAAAGCGACCATAACGACCCGGTTGAAGGAAATTAATCCGCCCGGGGATAATCAAATATAAAAGTAGGACTTCAAGCATAAACTTCTCACGCCATTTGTTTAGCTTTACCGCTGATTTAAGCAGCACACTATTTATTAGCTCTAAATATTGGTCAAGTTCGTTCAGATTCATTTTTTCAGGATGTGGAAACCCTTAATATAATGAATCGGGAGGACTTGACCTACTTTTTATTTGTTAATTCAAAACTTAACGAACTATTGCATAGGGAAGATCTCCAGAAATTGGCAGAAGAAGATAATCCCATCATAATATTAATGGAATAATTTTTGGTGGTACGAGCGAACTGTGTCAACTAAATATTTTTCATCCGTTGTCATATCCGGCTGAGCCAAATAGACATGAACCTATCATACACGATATACCCATCCGGTTGCCTCAATATAAACTCCTTATCTATTAATATCCTTAAGGAAGTATTCACGTTACTCACCGCCTTCAAATCATACTTTTTGATGAAGGCGGCAGCATTGACCTCCCGGACGATCCCTTCCTTGGCGATCGCTTTCAATAGCTGGGTTTGATTAAATGTCAACAATTGGAAATAAGTCTGGTAGGTATATTCTTCTTCCTGTAGGATCTCCATCATGAGAGAATCAAGAAGCTCCGGAGAAAGTGTTTTTTCCGGTAAAGCGAAGAGACGGTTCAAAAGATATTGCACATACCAAGTATGCCCATCTACCCATGTGTACACCTTATCAAATATTTCTTCCGGAAGCTCCTTCCCTTCCTTCTCGAAGAAAGAATGGGCAAAGGAAAAATACACCTCCTTGCTGATCTTGTCTAAAAATAATTTTGGGGTGGATTGATAGAAGGGGCGCTTGATTGAGAAGAATATATATTCCATCAAGTGCTTTTTACTCCCCGAAAAGATAAAATGAACATTCGGCAAAAATTGAATATAAGAACGCAATAGGCCTTCCACCCCTTTCTCAGGATATTCCATGATTTGCTGGAACTCGTCAATAGCCAGATAACATTCTCTTCCAGACTGCCGCAAGTAGTCGAAAATCTCCTTCAGCGTAGATTGCGAGAGGTTATCCGGCTTACCAACGTGATATTTCTCCCATTATGAAGAGCGGATAAAATCACTTCTGTCTCTTTCTCCCGATCACAAAAATATTCTGGACCTTGATAACCAACTATTAAAAAAGGATTATTCATATTCAGCATCTTATCTGCGTTTCGCAATTCACGTAACGCAAATTACGTAATAAAAAACCAGAATAACAAGTAAACCGACTACTACTTACATATCCCGACACTCACCGACACTCGCCGATTCCCGTTTTTCAGAGGGTCTATCTTTGCATTGTCATTAGTAATTAACCTTTTAAAATTTAAAATTATGGCAGTGAAATTTAAAGTAGTAAAGCGTAAGGTATTGAACGGCGCAGAGAAAGACTCAGTAAAGAACTACGCGATCGCTAAAACGTCGGGGACTTCGGACCTCAACAAATTATGTAAACTGATTTGCTCTCGCTCCACGCTTTCGTCGGCGGACGTGAAAGCGGTGCTCGATTCATTAAACTGGGCGATGGATCTGGAACTGTCCTCCGGCAACGTGGTGCAATTGGGAGAATTTGGTAACTTCCGTATGTCTATTAACTCCGAAGGAACGAATACGCCCGAGGACTTCGACGCCACCAAGATAAAGGGGGTACGTATTATCTTTTTCCCGGGCTCGGCCCTGCGGACTACCCGCAATGAGGTGAATTTCGAGCCTCTGGAGGTTACGAAAAAGAGCGCAGGTTCTGATAGCGAAAGCCCGGACGAGATATGAGAAAAATTGACCTGATCGTGATTCATTGCTCGGCAACCCGTGAGAATACGGATTATAGCCCGGAGCAACTGGAGAGTGACCACAAGGCACGGGGATTCCTCCGTGCCGGTTACAACTTCTACATCCGTAAATCGGGAGAAGTGGTGAACCTGCGCCCGCTAGAGCAAATTCCGGCTCATGCGAGAGGACACAACAAACACAGCATCGGGATTTGCTACGAGGGTGGACTGGACATCACCGGACAGTCACGGGATACCCGCACACAGGCTCAAAAGACCTCGTTGTTACGTTTGATCCGGCATCTCTTAATCTGCTTTCCCGGCTCATGGGTCTGTGGGCACCGGGATCTCTCGGAGGACTTAAACGGAGACGGGACGATCTCGCCGGATGAATGGATCAAACAATGCCCCTCATTCAACGCAATCTCCGAATACAAAGAACTCGTGTATGAGCTACGAAAAAAATAAGTAAAAAATCCATGCTCCCACTAAGGGTTTTCAAATTTGGTTGCGACTATTAGTATAGAAACAACTTAAAATGGAGAATAGCATAGATCATATTATCACAAGGATATTAAGTGGCAACAGCTCCTCGGAAGATTTTCTTTCGCTGAGCGAATGGCTGAACGCAGACGAAAAGAACAAAAAAGAATTTCGGTTGCTAAAGAGTTATTGGGATGCGGAAGTCTCGTTCAGCCATTCCTTAATGCCTAATGTGTCCCTCGATAATTTGAGAAAGAAGATCGACGATCAAAGCAGGCAAAAGAGATTGAGGCTGATCCGTTTCATCGCTACTCCCATTGCGGCGGCAATCGCCTTTCTTGTTCTGTTTTTCGCGACAATACACTTAAATACCCGGGAAGCTAAGGTTCAGCAATTCTATACCTATATAACCGATAAAAATAAATCTCATTTTACGCTAGATGATGGTACGAAGATCATTTTGAACCGGAATAGTCGCTTTACCTACTCTGACGCATACGGTACGGATCAGCGAAAGGTTAATTTGGAAGGAGAAGCCTATTTCGAGGTGGCGAAAAATCCGGAAAGACCTTTCATCGTCGATATGGGAAATGCCTCCATACGGGTATTAGGTACGACCTTTAGTGTAAAAGCCGATAAAGGGAAGGATCAGATCACGGCCGTCCTGCTGGAAGGGTCTATCCGTTTCGAAAGCCCGACACAACAAGTCTTACTCGCTCCCGACCAGCAACTTACATTCATCCGTTCAACGAACAAGATTGATATCCAATCCGTCAACGCAAAAGAAAATCTGGCATGGAAAGACGGCTTGCTAAAGTATAAATCAATAGCGCTTTGTACCTTGCTGAATGAGCTTGAGAAAAGATACGAGATTCCGATCCATATAGAAAACAAGAGATTGCTGGACCCGAATGTCACTGTATCCGGAACATTCAGTGAGGATCAATCTTTAAAGGAGATTTTACAAGTGATCTCTCGTAGTTTGCCGATCAAATGGTCACAAAGAGATGGAACTTACTATATTCAATAAAATAAAAATATCAACACATCTTAAAAAACAAGCAATGCCTATGAGATAACACGGATCCTATCTTTCAAAAAAACAAAACCGGCTGCAAAAATACAGCCGGCCCCATTAAAAAGAATTAATTCCTGCTTCTGCTACTCCACGACCAAATTTTGTGGCAGACGCATATTATCAACCTTTTATCAGTACAAAAATATGGAAAATGTTTCGTATTATAGGTCTTTTAGGTCCAAAGACTTAAAAAAAATGCTCTCGGTCCTAAAAATGTCCTTTATTTTACTTTTCTTGACACTGTTCCAAGCGGTAGCGACTAATTCCTATTCACAATCTGTAACGATTTCCGTGAAGACGGATCAAGCCCCGCTAACCGATCTATTCGCTATTATAGAAAAACAAAGCGATTTCTTATTCTTCTATGTGGATTCTGACGTAAAGAACGTAAAAGTGAGCGTGAACGCAACCGATAAGTCCATAGAAAATATCTTATCGCAAGCACTACGCAACACGAGTTTGAAATATTCGATCGAAGGACGAAATATCAATGTATTTAATAAAAACATTGTTGCCCAACAGACTAAGAAACGCATCACCGGTGTCGTTAAAGACCCAGAAGGAAACGCTATTATCGGTGCTAACGTAGTCGAGAAAGGCACGACCAACGGCACGATTACAGATCTGGATGGTAAATACGTTATGGAAGTATCCTCAAACGCAACTCTCGAGTTCTCTTATATCGGTTACATGACACAGTTGCAACCGGTAGGCGGCAAAAACGAGATCAATGTAAACTTGAAAGAGGACACTCAAAAACTGGATGAGGTAGTCGTAGTGGGTTACGGTACGCAGACGAAACGTGAGATTACCGGTTCTATCACCAACGTGACCGCTGAGGATTTCAACCAAGGTCTGACTCGTAACGCAGCGGATTTGTTACAAGGTAAGGTGGCCGGTTTAACGATCAATACGGGTTCCGGCGACGTAACGGGCAACTCGACGATTCAATTAAGAGGTCTATCCACTTTGCAAAACGACCAAGGCCCGTTAATCGTTATCGATAACGTGCCGGGCATGGACATGTCTACGGTTAATCCGCAGGACATCGAATCTATCTCTATCTTGAAAGATGCCTCTTCAGCCGCTATCTACGGTTCCCGTTCAGCGGGTGGTGTTATCCTTATCACGACTAAGAAAGGTTACGCCAGCAAACCGACCATCGCTTATAATGGAGCGTTCGGTGTATCTACCTTGGCTAACAAGCCGAATCTGCTAACAGCGGACCAATGGCGTAGCTATACTTCCTCTACCCCGGGTAAGGACGGTAAGGATTTTGACATGGGAGCGAACACGGATTGGTTCGACGAGATCACGAGAATCGGTTTCCAACAGGATCATGCCGTGTCTTTATCAGGAGGTGGTTCACACCATAACTATAGAGGTTCCCTTTCTTATATGCAACGTGAAGGTATCGCACGCGATAACTCCATGAACCGTTACAACGCCCGTTTCCAATTCTCCCAACGTGCTCTAGAGGATCGTTTGAAAGTAAGCATCACCGGCGTGGCTACCGTTACAGATAACGCGCCGACCAATGCGACCAATTTCTTACTTGCCTACAATATGATTCCCGTTCGCCCGGTTAAGCTAGAGGATGGATCTTGGTTCGACACACGTGAATACGACCAAGGAAACCCGGTACGTAACCAGAAAGAGAATACACATAAGAACCGCATCAATAATTTCTATGGAACCGCTGATGTCGGTTATACGATTATCGATGGCTTAGAGGCTAAAGTTCTTTTAGCTAAAAGCCGGAATACGGAAGATGAGAGCAAATACAACAGTATCGAGTCTCAAGCCGGTTACAACGATGGCGGTAAGGCCGAACGTTGGTCCAGACTACGTGATAAAGACTTGATGGAATGGACCGCCAATTATTCAGCTGAGTTCAATAAGCATAAGATCAATGCCTTGATCGGTTACTCTTGGGAAGAAGAGAATTATGAGGAGACTCACGTACAGACCCGTGGTTTCGTCACTGATTTATTAGGTGCTAACAATTTAGCCGCGGGACAAAATCTGAATCCGGGAGACGCAGAGTCTCAAAAATGGCAAAGTCGCCTGATCTCTTTATACGCAAGAGCCAATTATAGCTTCAATGAGAAATATATGTTGACAGCTACCGTACGCCGGGATGGTTCTTCTAAATTTGGAACGAATAACAAATGGGGTACCTTCCCTTCCGTTTCCGTGGGTTGGAATATCACCCAAGAGTCATTCATGGAAAAAGTAAACTGGCTTAACGACTTAAAGTTAAGTGTCGGTTATGGTATCACTGGTAATCAAACAGGATTGGACCCCTACAAAACCCTCGAGCTTTACGGCACAGATGGTGTATATTATGATACCGGTTCTTGGCTACCTTCTTATAAAATCAGCCAAAACGCAAACCCAGACTTAAAATGGGAACAGACAGCGATGTTGAACATCGGACTTGATTTCTCCGTATTGGATAGCCGCCTAGGTGGTCGTATCGAATGGTATAACAAAAAGACCTCTGACATGCTTTATACCTATCCGGTGCCAACCCCTCCTTACCTATATAGCGAGATCATGGCTAACGTGGGCGATATGCGTAATACGGGTATCGAGTTGAGTTTGAACGCAGACGCTATCCGCACGAAGGATTTCGATTGGAACATCTCCTTAAACTTGGCTCATAATGAGAATGAAGTGACTCGTCTATCCAACGACGTATTTACAATGGATAAGATCTTATTAGGTGACGTATTCATCCGGGGTGGAAGCTCCAGCGGTACACACGTATTGGAAGAGGGACGCCCTATCGGACAATTCTATGGCTTGGTTTGCAACGGTATCGATGAGAACGGCAGATATATCATGGTAGATAAAGACGGTGACGGCGAGATTTCCGATCCGGCGGATTATGACTACATCGGATCCGCTCAACCGAAACTGACATATGGTATCACCAATACTTTCCGCTACAAGAATTTTGATTTGTCATTCTTCTTGCGTGGAACGATCGGTAATGATATATTGAACGCGACCCGCATGGCATACGCTCAATCCGGATTCTTGCCGGGAACAAACGCATTGGATGATCCATTGACCTATACGTTAAGCGAAACTCCAAGATTCTCCAACTATTACTTAGAGAAAGGTTCTTTTATGCGTCTCGACAACTTGACTTTAGGTTATAAGATCAAAGCATTGAATGGTATCCGTGTTTATTTCACGGCGCAAAACCTATTCGTTATCACGAAATATAAAGGTCTTGATCCCGAAGTTCCTATGGATTCAGGAGACGGTTTAACCCCGGGTGTAGAACCTCGTGAATTTTATCCGAAGGCACGCACATTCTCTGTTGGATTAAACTTGAATTTCTAATACACAAACAGTAACGATCATGAAAAGATTATTCAAAAATATAATATGTGCCGTACTCGCTCCGGTAGCACTTGTCTCTTGCATGGATTTGGACGAGAACGTATACGACAAGCTTCCTACCGACGAATTCGGGACAACAGAAAAGCAGATTAATGCGATCATGGCTCCGGCATACCAATCCCTAAAGAACATGCTGGCTTATGACGGTCCTTGGGGAGCGGCCGATATGACAGCCGATATCTTGATAGCACCGACACGTGTAGGTGGCGACTGGTGGGACGGCGGACAATACATGGAACAATGTATGCACAGTTGGAAACCGAACTCTTACTCCGTGGAGAATTGCTGGACATATTGTACGGAAGGTTTAACCACAGTTAATTCCGTATATAATATTATAGAGAAAAGCGAGGCGATGAGCGATGAACTTAAGCTTCAATACTTGTCTGAGCTAAGAGGATTACGCGCTTTCTGGTATTATGTAATCGTAGATATTTTCGGTAACGCTCCATTAGTGACAGATTTTGAGGATACCTCCTTGCCCTCCATCACGAGTCGCGCGGATCTGTATAAATACGTGGTGAAGGAATTAACCGAGATCATCCCGAACCTGCGTTCCGATGTATCAGACGCCAGCTACGGTAAGTTCACGCAAGGGGCTGCCCGTATGGTATTGGCAAAGATGTACCTCAACGCCGAGGAATGGATCGGCGAGCCGAACTGGAAAGGTGTAGTGGAGCAGTGCGACGAGATCATGAAACTCGAATATATCATCGAGCCGAATTGGAAAACCAATTTCGAGGTTCATAACGAGGTATCACGAGAGATTATTTTCCCGATCTGCTACAAGGCATCTGATGCTTGGGGTAACTCCATTCATCTTTGGACATTGCATTATCTGGATCCCGATGTATTAGGTTTCACCGGCGGTATGTGGAATGGTATCAACGCCCAGCCGGATTTTGTCCGCACATTTGATACGGAAGATCCTCGTTACGAAGGTTCGTTCTTGATTGGCCCGATGATCGACCCTAGCACGGGAGAGATTTTGAAAACGACCCTAGGACATGACTTGATCCATACGATCGACTTAAATGTGGTACCGGGAACTGAGAAAACCGATGCGGATGGTAACTTAACCCCGTGGGGCGAGGTTCACCAAGAAGACGGCGCACGTATCAATAAGTGGGTATATGAGAAAGGCATGCAAAATACCAATATGGAGAACGATATCGCTATCTTCCGTCTGGCCGATGTATACCTGATGAAAGCGGAAGCCTTGGTTCGTATGGGCGGGGATCTCGGTGAAGCTACTCGTCTGGTAAACGCTATCCGGGAAAGGGCTTACGGCAATTCCGATCATAATTACACGAGCGTGACATTGGACGATATCTATAACGAGCGTGGTTATGAGTTGGCATTCGAATTTGTCCGCCGCCAAGATATGATCCGCTTCGGGACTTATCTGAAACCGAGATATATGAAGCCGAAACAGACTCCGGAATATCGTAAGATCTTCCCGATCCCGTTCAAGGCTTGGCAGAAGAACAATAATTTGGTTCAGAACCCGGGATATCCGGCATTCTAATCATATCAGTCTGTTTTTAATATCAATTCTTTAGACCCCAATTCAATTATTAATCATAATATGAACAAATTTATGAAAGAGGTAAATAAACAATCCAGTCCGACTGGAATCTCTAGAAGGGAATTCCTTGGGATGGCAGCTACAGGCGCTGCCGCCCTTACGATCCTGCCCAGCTTTACCGTAGCGGGATTAGGACATGTAGCTCCCAGCGATAAGCTTTATATCGCGAAAATAGGCTGCGGCGGTATGGGAGCCGCCGATTTGGGTAGCTTAATGAATACGCCGCATAAGAACGCGGCGATCACCTGTCTGTGCGACGTGGATGACCGTCAATCTGTCGACGCTCGCAAGACCTATCCAAAAGCTAAGTATTTTAACGACTTCCGTGAGATGTACGAGAAGGAAGGTAAGAACTTCGATGCCGTATGTATCTCCACCCCGGATCATAACCATGCGATCCAAGCTTTCGGCGCTATGCGGATGGGTAAGCACGTATATCTGCAAAAACCGATCGCGCACGATATTTACGAGGCACGTATCCTTACCGAGGCTGCCAAGAAATATAAGGTCGTGACCCAGATGGGTGACCAAGGTAACTCTTGCGACGGTATGCGTACCCTTCGTGAATGGCTCGAGGCAGATCTGTTGGGTGACATCCAGAAAGTATATTGCTGGACCAACCGTCCTGTATGGCCGCAAGGTATTCCTTGGCCGAGCCAGAAGCCTGAGGTTCCCAAGGGATTAAATTGGGACTTATGGGTAGGTACCGCCGAGTATGTGGATTATATCGATAATCTTGTTCCGTTCAACTGGCGTGGTTGGTGGCGTTTCGGTACAGGCGCTCTTGGAGATATGGGTTGCCACATCATCGGCCCTCCATTCAAATTGCTTCAATTAGGTTATCCGACTGAGGTTTCTTGCAGCACGACCAATGTCTACTCCGGTATCTTCGAGGAGGCTTATTATCCTGAGAGTTGCCCGGTAGCCAGCTCGATCCGTTATAAATTCAAGAAGAAAGACGGAAGCGACCTGAATCTCTATTGGATGGACGGTGGTATCATGCCGGAGCGTTTCGAGGAGATCGATCCGGATGCAGACATGACCTGCACGATGGGAGACTTGGATATGATGGACGTAGAAGGCGCAACCGTATTCGTAGGTACGAAAGGTATGGCTTCTTGCGGCTGGGGCGGTTCCGACCCGAGATTCTGGCCAAAGGGACAGAAGGCGAACAAGAAACCGCTGTTCGACAAGGACGTGAACATTCCTCATAAATACAAACGTATCGAAGGCGGCACGAACGGTCATTACTGGGCGTGGATCGACTCTTGTATCGCAGGATACGACAAGGCGGACGTAGAATCACCATTCGAAGGTTACGCCGGTCCGTTGACGGAGACCGTATTGATGGGTAACCTGATCTTACGCAGCTATAATATCCGGGAACAAGTGAAACATAACGACTCGATCTACGGAGAACGCGAGGGCTTTATCTATCCGGGAAGAAACAAAACTTTCCAGTGGGACGGAGCGAACATGCGTATCACCAACTTCGAGCAAGCGAACCAATTCATCAAGCGGAAATACCGCGATGGATGGGAAGATCTCAAGTTATAAAAGCGAACAACAATGGGATGAGACGGGGCACACCCCGTCTCTACAACTAGATAATTTACTTAAATAACTATACAAAGATGAAAAAGATTTATAGCAGTATTATGGCCGTAGCCTTATTCGCATCGGCTCTATCATGTACCTCTGGCAACAATAACAATACGAACAATGCCGGAACGCAAACCGCCCAAACCCAAGCCCTCGATAGCGATGGTATCCCTACGGGAGGCGAGTGGATCACCATGTTCGACGGCAAGACCTTGAACGGATGGCGCGGCTATTGCCGTCAGGATGTACCCCAAGGTTGGGTGGTTGAAGACGGATCGATCACCTATAAAGGTAGCGACAATAAGGCAGACACGGGCTTCGGCGACTTGATCTACGACAAGAAGTTCAAAAATTTCGTTTTCGAGATCGAATGGAAGATCGACAAGGCCGGTAATAGCGGTATCTTCTATACAGCGCAAGAAATTGAGGGTACACCTATTTATTACTCCAGCCCAGAATATCAGTTACTCGACAACGAGAATATGCCGGACGCATGGGAAGGTTGCGACGGTAACCGTCAGGCCGGTGCCGTATATGACATGATTATGCCGGATCCACAACCCGTAAAACCGTACGGAAACTGGAACAAGACGAGAATCGTTGTCTATAACCAACGCGTGATCCATTACATGAACGACGTGAAAGTGCTGGAATTCCAGTTCGGTACACCGGTATGGCGTGCGTTAGTGGATCATAGTAAGTTCAGCAAGTTCAGCACGAGTCCGGAGAAATGCCCGGAAGCTTACGACTTGATGCTACAATGCGGAAAACAACCGGGTTACATCGGTATGCAAGACCACGGTTATGGTGTTTGCTTCCGCAATATCCGAATCAAAGAGCTCTAAAATCGTATGAGAATAGAGATTTGTCAATCTTATGAGGCATTAAGCCTTAAGGCAAAAGAGATTGTTACCTCAGAGTTAGGGCAGCACAAGGCACTTACGCTTTGTGCCGCCACTGGGGGCTCTCCTACCCGGATGTATGAGTTGCTGGTAGAGGAAGCCAGTCGCCAACCGGAATTATTCTCCCAATTCACGGTACTAAAGCTTGATGAATGGGGAGGGATCCCGATGGACCACCCGGGTACGTGCGAGTCGTATCTACGGAACTATTTCGTAGGTCCGCTTCAAATCCCGGAAGACCGGTATATAGCGTTCCAAAGCGATCCGGAGAACCCTGAGGCGGAATGTGAGCGGATCCAACAGATACTGGATCAAAAAGGCCCTATCGACATTTGTATATTAGGAATAGGGATGAACGGCCATATCGCCTTGAACGAGCCGGCTCCTTCCTTGCATACGAATTGCCATGTGGCTCATCTGTCCCAGAAATCCTTGCAACATCCCATGATCGCCGGGGATACGGAGAAACCGGGATACGGACTGACATTGGGCATGGCGAATATCTTTCAGTCACGCCTGATTATCCTTCTTATCAACGGGATAAAGAAAAGGGAGATTACTCAAGCTTTCCTTGAACAGAAGATCTCGACGGAGTTGCCGGCCTCCTTATTGTGGCTGCACCCGAACGTGATTTGCCTGATCGACAGGGAAGCGGCGCATAGTTCTAATTAAGCTTTTACAATTATCATGAAATACGCTATCGCATTAGACATTGGAGGAACAAGCATAAAATATACTCTTGTGAACCAGAATGGCGACATTCTTTACGAATCGTCGGAAACCACACAATCAAAAGAGAATCCACGCCCATTATCCGATACCATAAAAAGTATCGTACGGAAAATGACAGACTACGCCCGTTCCCGGGATTGGGGGATTTACGGAATTGGCATAGGTGTACCTTCCGTAGTAGATAATGGGGTGGTTCTCTTTGCCAATAATCTTCCTGAACTAGATAACCAACAATTGGATCTTGCGTTAGCGGAATTTAATCTACCGGTATTCATCGACAACGACGCAAACCTTATGGGGTTGGGCGAGGTGATATATGGGGCGGCTAAAGGTCTCTCCGATATCGTTTTCCTGACGGTGGGTACCGGCATAGGGGGCGCCTTGTTCTTGAACGGCCGGCTTTATGGCGGCTACCGGAACCGGGGCACCGAACTTGGGCACTTAATTATTCATGGTCTGAATGGGAATCAATGTACTTGCGGAGCGTCCGGTTGCCTAGAGGCACACGCTTCCGTAAGTGCGTTGATCACCTTATATCGGCAATTATTGGAGAAGAACGGACGGGAGATACCTTCCCGTATCGATGGAAAATATATAGTAGAGCGCTATAAAGCTCAGGAGAAAGAGGCCGTACTCGCTATGGAGGATCATTTCCGGAATCTGTCCCTAGGCGTAGCGAGCCTTATCAACATTTTCGCTCCGCAAAAGGTGATTATCGGCGGAGGCATTTCGGAATCCGGAGATTTCTACATTGACAATATACGGGAGCAGGTCGGGAAATACGTGATGAAGGAAACCTCGTACTTCACGACTATCGAGCTTGCCCGATTAGGAAATAAGGCCGGATGCCTCGGGGCGGCGGCATTGGTGTTTAATCATTGAATCTATCTATCATGAATAAGAATAATTGGATCGTACTCCTCATCTTGTGTATTTGGTTTGTCATTTCTTTTGTTACCAATATATTAGGCCCTATGCTACCGATGATTATCGATAGTTTTGGGCTGAGCCTGACATTGGCCGCTTTCTTACCGTTCTCGTTTTTCTTGGCATATGGCATCATGTCGATCCCGGCAGGAATGATCATCGAGCGTTTCGGGGGAAAGATTTCCTTATTGATCGCTTTCAGTCTGGCGTTTTTGGGTGCGGGGCTTTTCGTCATATTCCCGACCTACCCTATCGTATTAACTTCCCTTTTCGCTATCGGTCTGGGCATGGCGATGCTACAGGTGATCATATTGCCTTTGATGCGTGAGGCGGGTGGAGAGAAAAAATATGCCTTTAATCAGGTATTGGCCCAGATCGTATTCGGGGCCGCTTCTTTCATGAGCCCGTTCGTCTTGGCCGGACTTATGCGGAAATTAACCGGTGAGGATTCGGCAAACGACTTCTTCATCCGTTTCCTCAAAGGGATAACGCCGGAGAGCTTACCTTGGAGCTCGCTCTATTTTATCTTTACGATTGTTTTTGTCATCATGTTAGTGGTTATCTCTTATGTCAAATTCCCGAAAGTAGAATTAAAGGAAGATGAGAAGGCGGGAACGGTACAGAATTATAAGGAATTGCTCAGGCAAAAACAAGTTATATTCTATTTCTTAGGGATTATCGCTTATGTGGGAACCGAGCAAGGATTGGCGAATTGGATGAGCCTTTTCTTGAATATGTATCATGGGGTCAGCCCGGAAGGAGCCGGGGCTACTACGGTTGCTTGGTTCTGGGGATTGATGTCCATCGGCTGCTTGTTGGGATTGGTGATCGTTAAGTTAATCGACTCAAAGCTGATGTTACGTATCTTCTCGATGATAGCGATCTTTAATTTAGCGATAGCGCTCTTCGGTCCTACGCAAGTAGCGATTATCGCTTTCGCTTGTTGCGGCTTCTCGATCTCGATCATGTTTTCGGTGATATTCGCCTTAGCCCTTAACTCCGTGGATAAGCATCATGGGGCTTTTTCCGGTATCTTGTGTACGGGTATTTTCGGTGGGGCATTGATTCCGTTCATCATTGGTGGACTTGGAGATCTGATCGGGTTGCGCTATTCCATGTTTTTCCTATTTATCACGCTGGGCTATATCTTGAGTATTTCCTATTGGGCAAAACCATTGGTCAAGAATGAGACCGTCAGTCTTAAGGAATTGTTGAAGCAGTTAAACCGTACAAAATAAATATGTATATCTTTGGCCTATAAAATTATCATCCATGAAAAAAGAATCAATCTACCTCGTTCTGGCATTTTTTATACTTTGCGCTCACTCTTTATATGCGAATAAAAGCGTGCGGTTGGCTTCTCCAAACGGAAAGATCAAGTTTTCCTTGGCTTTGGATAAGAATAGCCCGGTATACAGCGTAACATTTAATAAGCAGACCTTGATCCAAGACTCCCCATTGACGCTGACTTTCGATAATGGGGCGTTCGGGGAAAATGTAAAGATCAACAAACCCGTGTTCAGCACGAAGGAAGAGACCTACGAATTGATCGTCGGTAAGGCGAAACATATACATAGCCTTTCCAAAGAGGTAATCATCCCGCTAGAGGAAACCGTTCAACCTTTCCGCAAGATTAATCTGGTCGTAAGGGCTTTCGATGACGGTATCGCCTTCCGCTATGAGTTTCCGAAGCAAAAAGGATGGGATTCGTATATCATGTATGACGAGGGAACCACCTTCAACCTACAAAGTAACCCGAACGTAACCACTTTATTCCTCCCCAACTACCAAAGTTCCCACGAAGGTAAATATACGGTCACGGATTATGCCGACATGGATAATAAACGATTGATGGATATGCCCGCCCTGTTCTCTTTCCCGAACCATGTTTATATGGCGATTACCGAGGCGGCGGTTCGTGATTACGCCGGTATGTACCTATGGAAAGAAAACGGGGCTCTTCTCGGGAAACTATCACCTAAACTGGGACAAGAACGTATCAAGGTAGAGGCATCCCTACCCCATCAATCTCCTTGGCGGGTCTTGATGATCAGCGATCAAATCGGTTCCTTGATAGCGTCCAATATCCTTACGAATCTCAATGAGCCTTGTAAGATAGAGGATACGTCTTGGATTAAGCCGGGTAAGACTACTTTTACGTGGTGGAACGGGAATGTCGTTCCAGATACGACTTTCCTTGGCGGAAACAATTTCCCCACGAATAAATATTACATTGATTTCGTAGCCCGTAACGGATTGGATTATCACTCGATCTACGGGAACGCCGAGCAAGCTTGGTATGACGAGGATGGAGCCGGATTCGGTTCTCCGGGTCCGAAAGCGGACATCTTGAAAGTCGTTCCGAGCCTCAATATGCAGGAGATTTGCGATTACGCCAAGAGCCAAGGCGTACGTATCCATTTATGGACCAACTGGAAACCTCTGTACGCGAAGATAGACGAGGCTTTCGCCCAATTCGAGAAATGGGGAATCGCCGGCATGATGATCGATTTCATGGATCGAGACGATCAGGAGATGATCCGCATCCAAGAAGAGTTCTTGGCGAAGGCGGCCAAGCATCATCTATTCGTGCAATTCCACGGAGCTTGCAAGCCGTCTGGATTAAACCGTACCTATCCCAACGAGTTCACCCGCGAGGGTACGCTTAATTACGAGCATTGCAAATGGGATAAGGATACCGATGCGGATCATGACATCCATATGCCTTTTACCCGTTTGTTAGCGGGAGCGACTGATTATCATTTAGGAGGTTTCCGCTCTTTGCCGAGAGATAAGTTCAAGAATCAAGAGCGTAACCCTTACGTAATGAGTACCCGCTGCCATATGTTAGCGATGTACGTGGTATTAGAGAGCTATCTCGGCATGATTTGCGATACGCCGGAGGCTTACGAGGGACAACCGGGATTCGAGTTCCTGAAAGCCGTGCCTACGACTTGGGACCAAACAGTCGTTCCGAACGCTTCCGTCAATGAATACGTAACGATCGCCCGCAAAAAGGGAGAGGATTGGTTTGTCGGTACGATCAATAACAGCCAAGCACGCAGTATCGATGTAGACCTCAAGTTCTTGGATAAGGACAAGAAATATAAGATAACGATCTATAAAGATGCTGAAGATACGAATATAGACTCGAACAAACTCGTAAAAGAGGTTGAGGAGATCACCTACAGGGATAAAATCACCCTTCCGCTGGCCTCCGACGGAGGATCAGTCTTTCATATTCAACCCATCTGACGTAACTCATCCACTGCAACCTGGGTTGCGGTGGTACTGCAAGGCTGATGCAGTAATACTGCAACGCCCATACAGTAACGCTGCAACGCCCGTGCAGTAACAAGACACAAAGCTTTCGGATAAAAGCAAGTATTGGAGGAACCGGAACAATTGATTACTTTTGTGCTCAAAAATAGATAAATGAGTTACAATTGGAATACACGGACGGAACTTTTGTTCGGAGCGGAGCATATGGAGCGCTTATCCCGTAGCCATGTATTGGTAGTTGGCCTAGGAGGTGTGGGAGCTTATGCCGCCGAGCAGATTTGTCGGGCCGGAGTAGGAAAGATGACGATCATAGACGCCGATACGGTAAACGAGAGTAATATCAACCGCCAATTGCCCGCCCTTCATTCCACCCTAGGGATGCCGAAAGCCGAGGTCGTGGCCAAGCGTTTGCTTGATATCAATCCCCAGTTGCAACTAACCGTCCTGAATGAATTCCTGCGAGACGAACGGACGGAGGAGGTACTCTTATCGGCCCCTCTCGATTTCGTGGTAGATGCCATCGATTCCCTAAGTCCCAAGGTATACCTGATGTACCAAGCATATATCCATAAGATCCCCATCGTGTCCTCCATGGGGGCGGGCGCTAAGGTAGACCCATCCTTGGTACGGATAGCGGATATCTCCAAGACAATCAATTGCGCCCTCGCGAAAGCGGTGCGGAAACGGTTGCGTCCTCTAGGCGTAAGCAAGGGGATTCCCGTCGTATTTTCCACCGAGTTCGCCGATCCGGACGCCGTGATCGAAGTTGAAAACGAAACATGTAAACGTACGACCACGGGAACGGTCTCTTATATGCCGGCAACGTTCGGTTGTTTCCTTGCCTCGCACGTCCTAAGAAACTTGATATGATACAAACCGAAGGAATAACGAAAAGTTTCGGTGCCTTACAAGTATTGAAAGGCATCGACCTCACGATAAACAAGGGCGAGGTTGTCGCTATCGTAGGCCCCAGCGGGGCGGGTAAGACAACCTTGTTGCAAATCATCGGCACGCTCGACGCACCGGATAGCGGGCGACTGGTTATCAATGGCACGGAGACAAGACGATTGGGCGATAAGGAATTGGCGGCTTTCCGCAACCGGAATATCGGCTTCGTCTTCCAGTTCCATCAATTACTGCCGGAGTTCACGGCCTTGGAGAACGTGATGATCCCGGCACTGATCGCCAAGGAGAAATCGGCCGTGGCCGAGAAGCGAGCGAAAGAGATGCTGGACTTCCTGAAACTCTCCGATCGTATGGCACACAAGCCCGCCGAGCTATCCGGTGGAGAAAAGCAACGGGTAGCGGTAGCCCGTGCGCTTATCAATAACCCGGCGGTTATCCTCGCCGACGAACCTTCGGGAAGCCTCGATACCAAGAACAAGGAAGAATTGCACGCCCTCTTTTTCGAGTTAAGAGACCAGATGAACCAGACGTTCGTCATCGTGACGCATGACGAACAGCTGGCTACAAACACGGATCGGGTGATTCATATCAAGGATGGAGTGGTAGAAACGAACTAACAACAAGGGGGTTTATTTACAATACCCGTAGTTTCACCGTCTTTTGGTCGTAGGCGATCTCCGTGCGGATAATGTAGATGCCTGCCGGGAGATCGAACGTATAAGTCGGACGGGCGGGATATAAGGTACGTACCAAACGACCCATCGGCGTAAACACCTGTATCCGCTTCAACGCCTCGCTAGCACTGGCCACTATCCTACCCGATACGGCGGAATAGACAGAGATAGATTCTACGTTGTCCACCCCCTCATTACCGGTAGGCGAGCCCGCACTTAGGAAGTAACGTCCATGGCTGCTGCCGTCCAAACGCAAGGTATACGTATTGTCCGACAACTCCGTACTTTTACGGGTCACGGCATCGTACAGGTAAAGCGTCTCCGCCCAATCGCCGATACCCTCTATCGTCAGTGTAACCTCCCCCTTACCCTCGCCGGCATATACGCCAAGGGGCACTTGGTCGATCCGTCGTACTACGTTCACACCCACGGCACGAGTCCCGGCGATAGTGTACACCTGCGGGATCTCCTCCAGTTCCGTATCCAGCAAGATTACGGCATCCTTATCTGCCTCATAGCTATTCGCGGCATCATCCTGCCGCATCAACAAGGCCGTGCTACGATATGCATCCCGCTCTGCTGTCAGCCTCAATACCGGGTTTTTGGCCGTAGCGGTACGTAAGGAAGAAGAGACCTTCTCCGACTCTCCTTGCATCATGGAGGGATCGAAATGAACCACCTTCAGATCGGTACCGGTTGCCGTACCTTCCGCTTTCGTTTGAGCCGCATCTTTCAGCTCTACGAAGAAGGCTTGCATGGAGGCGATAACGGCTCCGGATGTAGCATCAGTAACATTTCCACCTTCCCATGCCACATCAGGTGTACCGACAACAAGCCCCTCCTTTACATCCAATGTCCAATATTTTTGCTCTAAGATAGCCTCATTCTCTTTCAAGAAACGAACGATATCCAACGGATACATATAAGGATTACCCAACAGGAAGTGCTTGCCGTCACCATCAGCAATAACACGGACGGTTCCATTATCCGTATTCCACCAATCTTCCGTTCCATTCACATCTGTCAATACCACCTTGATCGACTTGTTATCTGCCAGTTTACCAGCATTGATCCGATTTGCTAAAGTCGGGGCTTTGGTCATGGCGGCTCTCAATGTAGCGCTTTTCGTATCCGGTTTCCACGGTTCATATTTGTAGGAGTCATCCGCTTTCGGCAGGCGTACCAATACTTTCTCACCTAAGCCGGTCGCATTCTTCTTTTCTACGCTGGCATAGAATCCCTTTCCTAAAGCGTAGGGCACATTCACATCGTTATATTCACGGCTCCAGTTGGATTGGACTACCTCGTAATGAGTTGTATCCAAACCATTCTCCGGAAAAGAAACTATTTGATCTGCTTCGCTCTTCGGCACGTACATCGTGATCGCCTTGTCCCAAGCTTTCTGGTAGAAGGCTGGGGCTTGGCGGTCGTTGTCAGCCGTGCTGTAGGTGATATCGGCGAAAGCATAGGTGTTCTGACGGCCCGTGTTCTTCACGGTGTACATATCGCCGGCGAATACGCTTTGCAGGGGCGATGCCATCCAATATTTCGCATCAGGTGTCATCTCGAATTCCACATGGGCAGTGTCGTACGTCAGGAATTGCTGACGGCGTAACTGCGCCTCGGGTTTGAAATAGATAGCCTTTACCTTATTTATATAGTACGGAGCTACGATAAGTCCTTTATCATTCTTATTTACCGCCATATCGTATTGGATATATTGGGTAGCCTTTGTTTTAGATGTCGTATCAATTCCTTGCAGTAAATTCTTATCCTCTTTCAAGTCTTCCAATTCCAGTGTCTGCCCTCCCGGGATCGTGATACGGGTGAAATGAAGCGGGGCGAAGGCGGCAGTCACAAGATCATTACCGTTGGCATCCTTTTTGCTTTCTCCCGTTTGATCTATATACAAATCCCCTTCCGTGGATTGCTGCCAGTTCGCATCATTATACCATGCCTCAGCATCCTCACCGATGTTCTTACCCGTCCAAGTCAAGTATTCCGGTACGATCTTGATAAGTAAGGTCGCATATCCCTCGCAAGAGCCTTCTACGAAAGTTCCATCCTTATATTCACCGAATGGAATATAAAGTGAATAGATTTGGCCTTCGGCGAATTTTTCATAGGCACCCTCCTTAAAGGTCATCGAGAATAACCCGCCGCCATTATCTGTTTCAGTTTCAGCTTTCGCAGACAAAGCCGTCAAATCACCTACCTCTATATAAGTCTGCCCTTGCCGCAAGAATATAGTCGTAGCGTTACCGTTAGGCTTACCCAATTGGTTAGATTTTTTCATACCCATTGTCAAGCCTTCTCCTTGAATAGGAATATCGTTTATGCTTCCTTCTATGATATTCGGCAAGCCGATACGCAGGGGCACATTGGGATAATGAGCCATTTCTTCCGGGTATTCCACATCCGGAAAACCGACTAACAGTGTCGGGGCGGGAGCGGCTTCCAATGTTTTTTCCTGAGGTCTTTCGCAAAAGAGCCATTTGCGTCGATCACTCTCAGTAATACTCTCTGGCAGATAAGGAATCGCTACCACTTTTTTTACCCAACGGAATTCCGCATATCCAAACTTCCCGCCAATCACTAATTTTGGCTCTGTGTCCACATCACCTAAGAGCAGTGTCTTCAATTCCTCAATTAAATCAGGCTTATCTTTATATTTGTCTTTACAATACTCAATCAAAGCTTCTGCCTGGAAAGACAAGGCATTCTTTTCATCAGGAAGTTGATTTCTATAAGACCTCAATATATCTTCTAATGATACCCCATGCCTCTCATGGAACGCCGCAAATTCCAGCGAGTCGCCCAAGAACCAATCGAACGTATATGAATAATTCTTGAAAGCTTCTATCTCTTCAAACTTATTCAGTTCCCCTGTCAGATTTTGGTCATCATCCACCTCTTCAACCCATACGGTCGCTTCCTCGATCTGACTGATCCGTCCCTCGCAAGCGATCATGCCCTCCGGCAAATCACTTTTGGTATTCGCTACGACCGTGAAGGAAGGGAGTACGGTGAAAGGGGTAGTCAGCAAGCAAGGATCTTGGAAACTACTTCCCGCATAGGCATTCGGGAAATCCACGACTTTATCGCTAGTAACTGTCGCGGCCGCACTAAAGATTACCACATCATACTTACCGGAGGCAGGCTCTACCTTCGTCCCGCTTCCGTAAGGTCTCTCACCTTTATATCTCAACTCAGTCTTGTCCACATCAATGGCACTCAAATGGATGGTATTGCTATTTCCTTCATCCCACCAAGGCACACGAGGACGAGAAATACCCATCACGGAACATACGGCTCGTATCAGTTCTTCATATTTATTGTCATATCCATCCATTATTTGATCTATCTGACTCTCCATGTCTTTCGGATCAGGAATCTTATAGTTCCACTCTGATCCTGATTTGTCACAAAGATCTCCCAAATTTTGTTTCAAATATGCGATATACTCTTCTTTCGGGAACGGATCCCCATTTGTTTTTTGGGCATGCGCGTCTATGTCTTCATCCCAAACTCCTTGCTCAGCTACATCATATAAGAAATCATTGATCATACGCAGGTTTACGACAATTTGTCGTCGCATCGCAGTTTCATAATTTGTCAGATCCTCAAATCCTTGATGCTTTAACCCATCTTTAGTCGGAACGATAATACGATACACCTTGCTTCGGTTGTTATAGTTCTCATTCTTATAGTCCTTCAAATCCGTATTCAATGTAATCCAATCTTCAGGCTTCGTTATATCCCCATTTTCCTTTTTATCGGTAGCTCCAATATAAACGTTTCCGATCGTTTCATTAAGATTATCATTTCTTTTCGTTGGATCTCCACCCATCAAACCATAGCGGTATTTCCATATATGCTTTGAATCTTCCGTTATTCCATCCCCCATATTCAGATCGGACAATACATCCGGATTAATGCTCCAACCCATATTCTTGAGTAGAAGTTCGTAATCCGTGGCAACGGTTAGACTGGCAGAGGAACACACGTCCACTCGCTTTACGTCAATTTTCGGTATGGAGCGATAAATACGCAGACCATCGATGGCGTAGTCCGCACCATATGAATGGATGGCGTTATTTTGCACCTCCAAATAATATTCATCAAAGTCATTAGATCTTTCAGAGAATGAAAATGAATACATTAATTGCTGCCATTTACCAATGTATTCATTAGTTTCATACCCTTGATATGCTTCGCGCATTGTATAATTTGTCAAAGCATCTCCAGAAGTAAACCGATGAAGAATCACATCGGCTCCATTTTTCCTACCTATAAAATTTATATTAATATTAGGAGGAATAGGTTTGCCGGCTTTCGAACCTGTAGAAGTTTCATTCGCTCTTGTAGTCATATCATTTACCCAAAAATTCACCAAAATACCCGTATGACTACAAACTATTCCGTCTAATTTAATCTTCACCAAACGTCCCGGCAGATTCGCAGCATCTACATAATAGAAAAATCCCAATTTTTGGTGATTTGTATTATAATATGTTCGGTCATATATTGTCCTTTGCGCAACAGAACTTCTTTTAGATCTATCATTATTAGGAGCATTCTCTCTTAAAGTCGGAAACCAGTAATACTGCAAATTCGTAGTTTTCTTTGAGCTAAAATTTTCATATGAAACAATAGTTGTAGCCTTCTCTGCTCTTGTTTCAGAAACCTCTAATAAATTGGCAGTACGATATAATCCATATTGATTTTGCAATGGAGTCAAACGTCCACGTGTACGATGATAATCCAATGGCGCATAGCCCGTAACATCTGGCTCCAACCACATTCCCTTATCAGTATCTGCCATAGGAAATTGAGGTTTAACCATATTTAAAGTATAATTATTCTTTAATTGTTCAAGTGTAATTGAATCTCCCCGGTCAAAATTTATATAACCAATCATTTCATAAATATCTGGATGTTCATCCGGTTTCCGCTTTGGATCTGTTATTGTATTCAAATTATCCTCTAATACAAATCCTGCGCCGCTGATCGGTATCAACGTGTATTTATAAAGTAAAGGACTCCTCTTTCCTCCTGTTTCATCAACAGCCCAAACCTCCAATATAGATTGTTCTGTAATATTTAAAGAATCAACTATTTGCTCTAATGGTTTTAATTTACCAGTCTTAGTACTATTACCACAAACATATTTGTACGCATAGGTCTTTCCTTTTATTATATTTTCACCCTCATACCACGCATAATTATTTGCGATCGAACCTAGTTGTACATTAAAAATTTCATTACTCTGCGACGTAAATATATCCTCTTTTATAAATGCATTGGATTGATCCGCACCAGAACTTCTTATTTGTCCAGCAATAACACTTGCTGGACGAATAACAAACTTATAACGTATAGAGAGTGTCGGTTCTATAATTTCATTTGTTCCAGATCCCACAAGGTCTGTATTCAGACTCACATCACAAACCACTACGTCATTTTCTACAGTATTGACCTTATATTTGACAGTAGAAGCTCCCGTGGCACTAGCAGACTTCCGCAATTCCTCATTGCTTCCACTTGGATTATAAAAAAAATCATATGCAAAAAGAGATTTGCCATCACTGGTTGATTTCAATGTCTTTTGATAAGTAGCAGCACTAAGAACCGTACCTCCTAATACTGGTGGATGATCCTCGTCAAAAGTAATATCTGTCCCTGCGATCTTGCCCTCTATAGACAGCATGTTTTTATTCCCATCCTCTCGATACCAACGCACATACCATCTATAATATGGATCCGATACACCATCATTATTCCTCAACTCAGGAATAAACAACTCCCTCTCTTCCCCATCTGCCACATACACCGTATCCACACGTTCGGTAATACCGGTTTGGGGTGAACCATTCTTATAATTGATCGTGTACGTCTGCCCCCACGCCGGCACAGCCACACCAGCGGAAAAAATTAACAAGCAAGTTAATAACAAGGATTTATATCGTAGGTTGATTGATGGTTTCATCCGTCAGGTCCTCCTTTTTTAGTTTATTGTTGTTATATTATGGTTGTTATTTGTAGTTTCTGATCTTGATGGTGTAGGGGATTTGCATCTCTTGCTTCTCCTGACCCACATAATAGTTCATAATGAGCGTGAGGATGACTGTAGCATCCACGTTTCCACCCAGTTCCCGAGTGCGGATCGTGAAGGAACCTTTCTTTCCTTCCTTGATCGAAGCCTCGGGAAGGTAGAAACGCTGTTTCTTGTCACAATCCTCTCCGTTTACGGCCGTAATGAGACGTTTCTCGTCGCTTTTTACTTGGATCGAACTGATTTTCGCTGTTTCCGTAACCGTTCCCTCCTGCGGGAGACCTTTGATCGTGAAATCTCCTGTCACGCCTTCTATGCTAGATATCTCGAAACGGATCGACAAGTCACCGGCGGCTTGCAGGGTATGCTCAACAGGCGTCAGTATCTGCACGCCCGTCTTCTCGCCATAGAACAAGGCGGTCGGGTAGACCCCGATGGGGAGACGTTGCTCGGCTACTTCCAATTTCGTCGTGATGTTGGTTATCAAGACAGGGATGACCAGCAGGTCATTGCGGCGTACGAAGTCGAAGCCCGTGAGGTGCTCCGTACGAGGGCGGCCTTCGATCTCTACACCGAGGTGGATGCCACCGCCGTTCTCTCCGACGGCCGCATTGGTCTCAGGAATGTAGCGAATATAAGCTCGTTTACTACCGTTCTCGCCGTCCACATGTTTGGCTTGTATTTCTTTTTCATTATCACCGGGTTTGATAGATTCAGTATAAAGATCCTCTAGACTTACTACAGGAGGATTCGCATCTTTCGGAAAAGATGGAGCCAAAGGCTCTTCCAAGTCCTTGTTATCCTTAAACTCCAAATAATTCTCATTTCCCCAAGGCAAGAGCCAGATCGGCAGGCTTCCCTTGCGGAGGTTCATGATGTCCAATTGGTTTACGGTTATGGATTTATCTAAGTTATTGGTTATCTCCACTTGCACCTTGCCGATCATGCGGATCAAGGGAATCTCGAATTTGTTCTCTGCCGGAGCGGGCAATACCGTATGCTTTTGGGCGTAGCTGCTCATAGGAATACGCTTTCGAGACGCTTCCTCGCCTCCGAATTTACCTTTTTTCTCCTCATTCCTTGTATCAATACTCGTTCCCGAGTCCAATATCTTCACCTCCGACAGTTCCGCCAAGGAATGGGCTTCGGTAATTTTTTGATACAACGATGTACCGTCTTCCAACGATTGTAAATTGGCGAACGCATAAAAATGGTATGTGCCAAAGGGTAGTTTCATCTCCACCGTAGTACGAGAATCCTCATTACTGATATCCGGAGTCCATGTTCCATCTTTGCCGGATATATATCCGGCAAAATCCGCATTCTCATCATAGGCCACCACCAGCCAGTTCGTGATGTCTCGCTCGTATTCTTCATCTTTTGCCCAGAAATCCGTCTCAGTAGTTTCATCCGCCTTCGTCATCATCCCTCCGGCCTTCGTCTGCGGCGGGCGTACCGAACGGGATGTCCGCAAAGTGATAGTTACAACACAATGGTTCGGGTCGTCATCCGGGAGATCGCCCCCCCGGTCTTCACCACAAGCCATAAAAAGCCAACAGAGGCAAAGACCAGCGGCGACCGCCGTCAATCGGTTATATATGGTATAGCGTCTCATCATTAGCGATATTTAATAAATCTCTGTTTACAATATGCCATCGTTGATACGAATCACCCAATCCTTCACCTGTATCTTGAAGCAGGCGTACCCCACGATCGTAGGGTCTTCCGGATCGGGACCATCGGGATTATCCGGGTTATCAGGATTGTCAGGATTATCAGGATTGTCAGGTCCCGAAGGATCCGGAGGCGTAGGCTTATCCGGACAATCGGGGCATACCTTCGGTGTAAGGAAGAAGATGATAGAATACTCGTCCTGCCGGTCCAGATACTCCTGCGGGGAGATACGGTGCCCCTCCATCTTGGTGAGAAGGAGGTAATCGTTGAGGTTCACGTTCAGCACATCCTTCTCCCATCCGTGATGACGGATGATGAGGCGGTAGTTACGGCCCGCCATCAGGCGCATGGTGTTCATCTCGGCCACGGCCACGTATTGCCCGCCTACGGTAGCGCCGGGGGTCGGGTCGGCTCCCAACTCCACGTTCTCCGTATAATAAGGCAGGTAGTGGATGGTGGGATCTTGCAGCAGGGAATTGTCGTAATCCATATACCCGTTGTCGGCCACGATCCGGAAGGAGAAGTTGTTCACGTCCATGTCCTCACCCATCACGTTTTGCAGCACGACCCGCAGCTTGTTGGTATTCTTGGCGAGTGAGATGGTGTCGGCCTCGGGCATGTCGCGCGTCACGGTGAAGGTATCGAGGCTATGCCAAAGCGGGTGCAGTTCGTTGGGTTGTGTCGTATCGTCCTCACGCAAGGTACGTACCTTGACGCCTTGCGCCCTCTCGACAGCCTGCGACGTCTCGGCAGGGTCGTTCCATGCGTAACTGCCCTTGTCCAGCCCGGCCCAAGTGACTACCTGATAGGTACCCGGCTCCATGTCGAAGGCGATGGAGTTCCGCTCGTCCAGCTCGCTCTTCTCGATCCGCCGCTGGAAAAGGAAGTTCCCTTCTTGGTCGCAGACGAAGAGCGTAACGAAGTCTACCTCATGCTGGAAAGCGTCGGCGAATTTCATATTATAGTCGTACTTGAAATACAGGCGGAACTCGCAAAGCGGCAGCGAGTCGTCGTGTATCCAATCGCAAGCGTATAGCTCCACGGACAAGGCGGCTATGCCAATCAACTGTTTGCAGGTATGAAATAAACGGTTCATAATCATTTTATTAAGATACACAGTAATCCTCCGCCCGTACTACCGGAGATGGAGGTAAACCATGATGCCCATTATAAGGTTTTTATGATGGGCATCGTAAGGTTGCTTGGATGGGCAGCATAAAGTGCTTACAATGCCCATCGTAAGAATCCCCCGAAGGGTAAAGTTATAGGATAATGTCTTTGTTCGTACGTTTTACCCAATCCTTCACGTAGATAGTCACGTCGATAGTGACATCATCACTCTCATCCGGCGTACCGGGATCATCCTTACCCGGGGTATAAGGTAACGGATCGCCCAAGCCACGAATACCTTTCACATACAACTGGTACACGTTATTGCGTACGATACAGAATTCCATCACGCCCATCAGACCATCGTTTCCGTTATCGTTATGACGGATCCAAAACTTGTGATAGCTTCTTCCGCTTTTGTATAGGGAAACATTATAGTATTGGTATAAATTGCCGATCTGCTCTGAGCTGAATTGAGATACAGGGGTAATATTAGAAGGAAGATGCGAAGCTTGTCTCCTAAAAGCCGCATAAGTCAATTTCTGTTTAAGATCCTCATCAAGAGTTGCTTTACCAGTCAAAATCCCATCCAAATATTCCTTAAACGCGCTTTCTAATCCATTTTGAGAAGACATATCTTGAACCGCCTTCTTCACAGCATTGACATCCGCAGTTATATCGTCCCAACCATCCATAAAGCCTTTCAATAAATTTTTCTTGTCGTTTTCCAAATTGAACGCACGGGCGGCAACGCTCTTCACATCTTTATAAACAAGACGTGACACAGAACCATTACTATTATAATGAGCCGCGGAAAGAAACGTTTTATCACCATTAGGCAAATTCACAGACTTGATCTCCCCATTTTCATAGGAACTCACCTTAAAGTCGTTACTCGGAGTAAATTCAGACTCGAAGATTACACCAGTAGTATAGCCATGTACCTGCGAGTTCAGATCCAACGTATTTTCCTTGGTATAAACAACCGGGTAATATGTCCGACTATCACCACTTACTTCCTGTGTATAGCTTAATCCAGAAGTAGGCATAGACACCATCTTATCCAAGTTATTCAAATCAGTTGAATTGCTCGGATTAAAATAATTAACATATGAATCTTTAAATTGATCCCAAGAAGAACTTTCCCCTTCCGGCAATTTCTTTTCCCGGATCTTCGGATCTAACACATAATTGTACGATCCGGCACCAGTGTCATTATTCCTCCATATCCATTTCTCATCACCTAAATATCGAACAGGATCGTTGGTACCATCTGCCGGCAATACCGCATTAGCACCATAGTTATACTGTACCGTAGGAGAAACTTGCTTAAAAAGATAACTCTCGCCCTTCCACTGATTCACTACCTTATACCTCTTCAACGTGAACGTACCCTTATTCTTTACAGGAGAAGTTCCCGGTATATTAGTCAGATCTAAATTCGAGGAGTATGCCAAATCAATACGAGCGGCTAAACGTTCTACGAACACCGTTGTCTGAGCCGGATTTGTCTCATCCATATTCGCAGCAGAAAGTTCAACGATAGAACTGCCGTTAGAAGGAATAGCACCACTTATCATCTTATGTGTAGACATTACAAAATGATGGTACTCCGCCATATTACTAGCAGGAGTCCACAATGCCCTATCGTTTGCGGCAACTCTATCGCGCAAGTCTGCCAACGTACTAATACCGGTCAACCTTCCTCCCGCATTAATAACGGCAAATACCTGATAATTGCTCTTATCTTGTGTCAGAGGATTCTTCATGGTTACTTTCATCGTAACCTTTCCGTCACCATGACCAGGCTCAGTTCCACCTAAACTCGCATCAATACCTTCCAGATTCGAATAATAACCTTGGCCTGCGATCTGTATACTACTACCATTGTCAGTATTTAGTAACTCTAGCTGATTGCCATCCCCCAAAGACTCTTCATCTGTTGGCACCAAGAATATATTAACATCATATACCATACCCTCCTTAGAGCCGGAAAGCTCACCTAGAGAACCATTACCATCTTCGCCCCAACCGGCTCCCCCCGAATTAGGATTAGAAGGAGTAGGATCTGCTTTCGTTAGCGTTCCTTGCGAAACCGTAGAGACGTTCACCGTCATATAGACCTTCTCGCCATCCTCTTCCGCCCCGGTGTTATTTTTTCCGTTGTCGAGATCATCGGAACAACCGGCCGCCAATAAAAGTGCCGTTGCCATCGCTACGTACCATTTTTTCTTTTTCATAATATTAAAATTTTTGTCTGTTATCTTATCCTATTTTTACTCTTGCCGTTTCTCTGCGATCTGCCTCAAGTTCTCCTCCACCTGCGAGGCTACGGAAGGATCACCGGACAGCTTGCCCAGCAGGGCCTCCGCCTCGTCCAAGCGGTTCTCCAGCATGGCGATGGCCGCCTCCGCCAAGGTACGCTCCGCAGAATCGGAAGTCTTCGCCAAATAACGGCGGGCCGATTCCAAGCGACCCGCGTCGATCGCCGTAAGGGCGGCGTTCAGATTCGACACCGGATCCTCCGGATACATACGCACGGCAATCTCGAAGACCTCGCGGTAAGCGTCGCTACCCGGTTCCATCGTCTGCGCCACCTGAAACATCTCGTTTAGACTCAACTGCCTGGGGTCCGAATAGATCAACTCACGGGCCTCCTCTACCGTAAACGAACGGATCGTGTAGCGCACCGCGTAATCCGAATGGCGCAAGGCGGGATAAATATCACGCAAGAGTACCCGATACGAGGCCCCCCCGTTCAACGCCTTCAGCTTCGCCTCGCGGCGGTCGTAATCCTTCGGCTCGTCCGTGCGGATGATGGCCAGCAACTCCTCCTTGTCTGCGAGCGAGGAGTTCTCCACCCGTTTCTCCAATCCGGCCCAGTCCTCCGGCTCGAAATCCACCGTGAAACGGGCCTGCTCGAAGTGGTAAAGGCCTTTCACGTATTCGATCAACGCCTTGGCGCGATGCTCGGCCAAATAAGTGTTATGCTTATAGGTACCTTCCGGCGATGCGAAACCCTTGATATAGACCTCCGTGATGGTAGCGTAAGGATCCTCCTTCACTGACGACACGGTCTCAAGGATCTTGCGCAGCTCCGAGGGATTGTCGCGATACTCAGGATATATCTCCGTGCGGTTTACCGGGAAGTCGAGGAAGGCGCTTCCTTCCTTCACACGCTCTTTCACACGCTCCGCCTCCGGCGTGACGTAGGCCAAAAGCGGCCGCAATACCACAGGCTCCGCGATTCGGATCGGGAAAAGCGGCGACTTGTCATTACTCAACGCCTCCCAACCGCAACCGCAAAAATCGGCTACCAGCGACACCTCCGAACGCTCCATCCACTTGGCGAAAGGAATGGAGGCATGGTAATCGAACGTCTGCTCCTTCCCATTGTGACGGCGTAAGACAAACTCCCCGTTCGCCGCCGCGTCGCGCCCGGACCGGTCGTACTGGATCTGGCGGTTACGCCCGTTCACGATCACGGGAGGCAAAGCCCTTACGCTATCGCCCCGCTCGATCAGCGGCGTACAGACCAAACTCCGGTTGGCCGATAGCGACAACTCATCCAGCGCTAGTTTCATATCAATTATCAAGCGATCGCCCACATGCTCCACCAACCGCTCCTTCACGACGATGGCGGTAGCCGTCTGCTGCGCCTGTACGGGAATCGTAGTACCCACACAACCGGCCAAACAGGCGATCCCAAGTATCATCCATCCTTGTAGATTCTTCATTTTTCAGTCCTCCATCGATTTAAAATTGGTAAATCAGATTGATCGCCGCCTGCGTAGGCCCGAAGTAATGCTTCTTGATCCCTTCTTGCTTGCGACCGCAATTCGCACAGGGATACTTGTCCGACTTCAAGTACAGATAGCCCACGCCCACCGTGGCCTCCAAGTTCCAATGGCGAGACAGCAGCCACGAGTATCCATAACTGATACCGGCTCCCGCGCCCCATCCCTGGTGACGCTCGCCCTCTGTACCCAGCCATTTGATATCGGCTACATTATATAATAGGTACGGAGTATGCACGCCGAGGAAATGGCCGTTAAACGTCTCGCAAAACCAATACCTCAACTCCGGGTGCAGACGCAAATGCTTCAGTGAACGGCCATAACTCCCATCATCGTTCTTGCCGCTGAACGGATTCAAGCCTGCCTCCAACTCAAGCGTCCAATGACGGGCGAGATAAACTTCAGCCCCCAAATTAAACGTGGCAGTAGCCCAATAAGGAATATTACTCTTGATCCCAATCATGGAGCCTTTCCCTTCGGCCGGTACCCCCTGCGCTCTCGAAAGAAACGGGACTGCCAACAAGAATAGCATGAAAATCGTCTTCTTCATTCTTTCTTATTCATTATGGTTGTTAATCTTATATCTTCTCACCCTTCTGCCCCCTCAAGACCCAACTTCCTAAAATCAACTAACGGCAAGAATGGCCCGTGGACTTATTTATGGAATAAGGTTTAGCGTTTCAAAAACGTCAGCGGAGAATAAACGTTAAACAACATTTTATTGTCGTTTATATAGTATATCAATAGACCACACGGAACGTTTCAGAAAAACATGTACATGTTTTCCTGAAAAGACGTACATGTTTTTTGGAAAACACGTACATGAAATCCAATAAATATTATGGTGTTTCTATACAGCTGCCAATCAATGGCTTACATATAGGCCTATCCAAACGAGCTTATTGTATTATTTGTTTTTGATATTCAGGAGGAATTTGTAGAGTATAGAAATTCCTCTTTAGTTGAGAGAGTGAATCAATAAAGGTGAATATGGTTCATTTTAAAGACATAGCTTCCCCTAAATTCCTTATTTGGTGAAAAGAACTTGACAATTTTAATGCAGAAAAGTTGTGATAATAAAATATTTATTATGTATTTTTGTGAACTAATAGGGAGAAAGTTACTATTTTAACGCTAAAACTCCTTATTCCATAAATAAGTTCACAAACCATCCATCCTTTTCTCTAAAATCCGATTTACAGAGCCTATCACCTTCATGTTCGCATGAGCCAAACGTGATATATCCAATTCTTCCAGATAAAAACGAGTCGTTTTCTCCGACGAGTGCCCCAACGCCTGGCTGATCAAGGCCATCGGCATATCGCAACGTAAAGCTTCTGATGCCCAGCTATGGCGAACAACATACGACGTAAACGGATTCGGTAACCGTAAAGTTTGCCCAATCCGTTTCAGCCGGGCATTATGCTGAGCCAAGCTACGCTTATACCTCAAATGGTCCGGATTCCCGGGCGGAAGAATCGGGAACAAATACGACGATCCGGTCGCTCGCTGCCGATCCGCATATTTCCGGATCAATTGCAACATACTACTGGTTATCTCCAACCGGATCATACGTCCTGTCTTATGACGGTGATATACCAACTCATTCCCCCGGATATTCTGCCTCGTCAAGTACGCTATATCCACAAAAGGCATCCCGCAAGCCATAAAACTGAATAGGGAAAGATCTATCGATAATTCCACTTGCGGGTCATCCGCCACCTTGATCTGAGCGATTTGCTGGAACAAAGATGCGGGAATCGCACGCCTCGCCGTCATCGCACGCCGGAGTTTCAAATTCTCAAACGGATAATATGACGCAGGAACCAACGACTCTTGGCAAGCCATATTATAAAGCGCCCGCAAACTACTGATATACGTATTTACCGTATTAGTAGCTAATCCTTTTCCCTGAAGATACGTGATGAAATCTATCACCAACGCACGATTCAAATCGGCCAAACAGAACCCCGGGTTCTTCACGAATCTTAAAAAATGCCTTACGGCCACCTCATACAACTCAGCTGTCCCTTCTTTCTTTAACTGCCGTTTCATGTCTCTTCGTTTTCCCATATAATCCATCAATGAGATTGCTAACTTTTTCTTACGTCCTCGTTTCATACTCCTTTCACTAAATTATTTATACTTTACACGAACAAATTAATTCAAATTATTACTTTTGCTCCCGAAAATAAGAAAATAGGTAACAATTAAAAGCATAAAAGCAACAATAAATAATATGGCAAACAATCGAGTCACATTCGGTAGTAAATTGGGCGTAGTACTAGCTACCGTAGGATGCGCCGTCGGATTGGGAAGCGTATGGCGCTTCCCGTATATGCTGGGAGCGAACGGAGGTGCGGCCTTCCTACTGGTCTACATACTTTTCATGATATTCTTGGGCATTCCGGTGATGGTAACCGAGTTTTTCATTGGCCGGTATTCCCGTAGTAATACGGTGGGTTCTTTCAAGAAGATGGCTCCCGGAACAAAATGGTGCTGGATCGGGTACAACGGGATCTTGGCCGCATTTTTGATATTAAGTTATTACTCGGTTGTCTCCGGTTGGACGCTTGAATATGTTTGGCAAACGCTAAGTGGCCGTTTGTATGGACAGCCGGATATAGACTATACGGCCGATTTTCAGGATTTCGCCTCCAATGTCTTCCGTCCGATCTTTTGGATGGGCACTTTTATCGGGTTAACTCACTTCGTGATTGTCTCGGGTGTAGAAAAAGGTATCGAACGGGCCTCTAAGATCATGATGCCGCTTTTATTCTTGATCTTGCTGATCATGTGCGTACGTTCCGTGACCTTACCGAACGCTGAGGCCGGATTGCTTTTCCTTTTCAAGCCAGACTTTAGCAAATTGACTTCCTCAGTGGTCTTGAGCGCACTAGGACAGGCTTTCTTCTCTTTGAGTTTGGGTATGGGCTGCCTGATCACTTACTCCTCTTACTTCGGGAAAGATACGAATATGCAGGCCACCGCTTGGCAGGTGACAATCATTAATACGCTTGTCGCCGTATTGGCAGGTATCATGATATTCCCGGCGGTATTCAGTTTCGGCATCACCCCTTCCGCTGGTGCGGAACTCGTGTTTATCACGTTACCGAACGTATTTGGGCAATTACCGCTGAGTGGCTTGTGGTCCTGTATTTTTTATATCTTGCTAGCGATGGCAGCACTGACTTCCACGATCTCTTTACATGAGGTAGCTACGGCCTACGTTCTTGAGGAGTTCCACATGACACGCAAGAAAGCGGCTTTGATCGTTTCCTTAGGGGTATTTTTCTTAGGTATTTTCAGTTCTCTCTCATTCGGGGTGATGAAAGGATTCACGGTTGGAGGCTTGGCCTTTTTCGACGCGCTGGATTACTTGACCGCCAAGATCATGCTACCGCTGGGAGGTATGCTCACTTGTATTTTCGTAGGTACACGTGTCGATAAAAAAGTATTGAAAGCCGAGTTGACCAATGAGGGGACTCTTAAGTTCCGTCTTTTCGGCGCTTACGTATTCTTTATGAAATACGTGGCCCCAATCGCCATCGGTATCGTATTCTTGAACGAATTAGGTATCTTGAAATGGATCACCGGTAAATAATACCGAGAATTCCTTGTCAATAGAAACGGAACTTCTACCTTTGTCGGTGGAAGTTCCACAAATCAAAACATAAGACTATGAAATGGCATGATTTACTTTATTTCTCCAAGGGGGAAAGGCAGGCTCTTACCCTACTCCTTTCCTTAATAGCGATGGCATGGATCGCAATTATCGGGACGGATTTCTACCGTTCCCAATTTCAAACAGTTCCATTGGTAAACACCGGAATCAAACAAGATTCCTCACAGATCTATTCGAATAAAACACCTTCAAATTCCATTCGGAAAGAAAAAGAATCCCATTCGAACGAAACTAAAATCCCTTCCGAAGGGAAATCCAAACGCATCCGAAGGGAATCAAAGCCCCATTTTCCCTCTTATCCCAAAGCAGAAAAATGGCCGCAAGGAACGGTTGTCGAATTAAACTCGGCTGATACCACCGCCCTTAAAATGGTTCCGGGAATTGGTAGCGTTTTTGCCAAGCGGATCATTAAATACAGGGACTTATTAGGAGGATTTTATTCCGTAGAACAACTAGGAGAAGTATATGGTATTGACGAGGATCGTTATGAAGCGATGAAATCGTGGTTTTCCGTGGACCCGTCAGTTATTAGTCATCTATTTGTCAACCAACTGTCAGCTAAAAAACTAGCCAGTCACCCATATGTCAGTTATAAACAAGCTAGGATCATCGAAAAAATGATCCGGAAAAAAGGGAAATTACAAGGTTGGGAGGATTTATCCCTATTGGAAGAGTTTCCGGAGCACGAACAACAACGATTACGATATTATCTTTCATTCCATTGATATTTTCACTATGTTTGTAACAAAACATATTCTGTATGATCTATCTGAAGCAAGTAAAATTACTGGACCCGGACTTGGTAGCCGGCGATCCCGAGGAGCTAAAGTATCCTTATAAAGCTCCGGCAGTACGTTTCACGGAATCATTCATTTTCCGCAAGCCGGTCACTTTCCTTGTCGGGGAGAACGGGGCGGGAAAATCCACCCTGCTGGAAGCGATGATGAGTAAATATGAGGAAAGGGATGAGGAAGAACCGGGTATGCTATATGACGGAACCGAGGCATACAAGATTTACGCCAATGTCTTACCCGAGCATATTAAACTGATCGAGACCCAAAAACCGGAAAAGCATTTCTTCTTCCGGGCAGAATCCTTTTTTAACCATGCGGCCGAATTGGATAGGCAAGCCCAACTGGAATTACGTAAGTACAGCCGGATCTACGCCTATAAAGCTTACGGTGGCAGGAGTTTATTGGAGCAATCGCACGGCGAGAGCTTTCTCTGCGCTTTTCTGAATTATGCCAGCCGCAATACATTATTTATATTAGACGAACCGGAAGCCGCACTCTCCCCACAACGGCAGCTGGCCCTTTTAGTGCGTATCCACGAACTGGTGAATAACGGTTGCCAACTGATTATCTCCACGCATTCCCCGATCCTGATGGCTTATCCGAACGCGGACATTTACGCCATCGATGATACCGGAGCGCATGTCACCCCGTATGAGGAAACCGAGCATTACCAACTCACTAAATATTTCCTCACGCATACGGAGCAAATGATGAAAGAACTGCTTGGGTGATATTATTTCTCCCAAGCATTCAAGATCTCGGCAATGTAAACGATATGCGCATTACCGTTCTTCTCATCATACCAACGAGGGAAAACGGTAGGATCTAAAAACTTGGCCTCCTCGATCTCGGACTTATAGACCACTTTGCATTCCAACGTAAGGCGAGCTTCCTCGAATACCGGGTTGCCGGCCTCCGTAAAGAGCGGCGTCAACCCCGTAGCGGCCACTTTATCAATCTCCCGGCCGGATTTAGAGCCACAAATGCTATGGGCTTTCCGGTGCTCCGGTCCTAGGAAAGTAATCGTGAACTCATTTTTAGCGTCGATAAACTCACGGGTATAACGCTCCGAACGAATAAAAGCAAACACCACCGGACGGTTCCATAACACTCCCACGCCGCCCCAACTGGCAGTCATCATATTAAACTTCTCCTTATCACCGGCACTTACCAGCATCCACTCCTTACCAATCAACTCGATAAAGTTGTCTTTGATCTCATTCGGATTAATCGCTTTCATATCTCATTTTATTTTTCCTCAAAGATATAAAATATTCCCTTACTTACCGGTACTCATCACACCGGAATCATTATCAGCGTTATTCACCTTCTTCTGGCCGGCGCTGAACTTACGGCCGAAGGAGAAATTATAGGAGATCGTCGCGATGAATAAGCGAGAACTTTCCTTGATATAATTTGAACGGCGGAAAGAGGCGTATTGGTTCCAGTTCTCCGTCTCCTGCTTATAATTATCCGTAAACGGATTGATGACACGCAGGCCAACCATCAAGTCCTTATGCCGATAACCGAGTTGAATTCCTTGGATATTCTCACCCCCACTCATCGTCTCGCCCTTAAACCAGTTCCAATTTGTCATTACCATATACCAAAGCGACCATTTCTTCCATGTAGCGGAAACATTCGCCTCGCACCACCAGTTCGTATATCGATGCGTGTAGGTATTACCGTTACTCATATAATGGTTCATACCACCATTGACAGAAAATTGCAAGATGTCCTTGATCGGACCGACCCGCAAGTTGACGGAAGCGACAACCCGTTGCCAGTTTTTCTGATTATCCCAAGTCTGGATGATCTTATTTCCTTCCAGATATTTCTCGTCCATGATAGCGTCCGGCTGATACTCATAAGCGCCCAAGGCATTCACGTAAAACAGACCTTTGCGAAACTCGTAATTCAATTCCGTATAATAACTCATATAAGACTTCAAGTTAGGATTACCCCGCTGTATTTGCAAGGAATCGATCACTTGGTCGATAGCGCTCAACTCACCCAAAGAAGGAGTCACATTCCCCATCGTTGATTTCAAACGGATGGAAGATTCACCGGGCAAAGCATAAAACAAGGTCAACCGGGGACTCACCGTATAACGTTCATAATCCGCATCCTCACCCCGTTGGCTATAAGACGATCGATTCACGGTCACACCCAACGAGTAATCCAGTTTTTTCACCTTTCCCTTGAATTCCGCATATACGGAACTCTCCATCTGTTCCATATGTGTCTTATAGTTATGCCCATTGATATAACTGTTATCCGAGAAAGATTGGTTATGGCGTAAACCGCCGCTCAACCGATTACCATTCGTTAATTTCTTCTCATAGATAGCCTCGCCGATAATCGAGTATTTATCACCATCCACCACATTATTTACATCAGTCAACAATTGTTCATGTTTACTCTCTTGATAGATACGGGTCGATTTCGTTTGGTTATAAGTCCCTACCACGTTAAACACCAAGGTCTGGTTATGCTTCAAATCCCGTTGGTAATATAAATCCAGCGCAGGAGCTTGATAGGCTGATCCCGATAGATCGATCATATCCACTTTATCCTCCGGATTCGCCTTATTCATCAAGACTCCTTGATAATCCCAATGCGGTTGATGATTATTCCGGTAGCGGAACGTGGCGTTAAACATATACTTATCCGGCTTTTGATAGCTATAGTTCACATTCAGGTTATGCATGAACAAACGAGCGCGCGAAGGTTCGCCTATTTCCACACGGTTCAAGGTCGTTCCATTCGCTAAATGGAACTCTTCCTCGTTATTCCGTTTCATTCCATAGAAATCACGAGGACCGATCCGATAAGAAGCGCCCCATTCCGAGTTCTTATGATTGATCTTTCCCCAAGCATTATGTTCACCCCACATGGAATTGATACCTTGCGCCATGTCCAGACCAAAACTACCTCCCGTATCCGGCCGGCGAACAATATAATCCAGCACGATATCGGCATTGCCGTAACGTAAGCCCGGGTTATCATGATATTCTATACGGATGATATCCGAGGGATTCAAGGCCTTGATCTCATCCTGTTCCACCTTCACGCCATTGATACGCACTTGGACTACCCCATTTCCCGTGGCCTTGATCTCGTTGTTCAACAAATCCACCTGCACTCTCGGTAGCATCATCTGCTGCAACAAATCCATACCGTTTCCCGAAGCCTTCATCTGGCGATCCGATGGGAAGACCACTTTTTTATCGGCATGGCTCGTCTGGGCAGAGGCGCTAACCGTCACCCCGTCTAAGGATACCGCATCATCATTTAAGGATATTTCTCCCAAAGAAATATTCTTGGACAAGCCTTCCAAGGAAATATACTCCGTCTTAAAGCCTAGACTAGAGACAGATAGAATATAACTCCCTTTTTTAATCTTATTTAATAAAAAATGCCCCTTCATATCCGTAGTCGTACCCGCTACAAAAGAAGAGTCCATTGTTTGCAATACCACATTTGCAAATTCCAAGATTTCTTTGTTGCGAGCGTCCCGCACCATTCCCTTTATCTCCAAGTTCTGAGCAAAAGCTCCCTGTACCATACCGCCTAGCAGTATGATCCAAATCATCATCCGTTTCATTTTTATCGTATTTTTTCCGAATATAGCAGGGTGGCCTTTCCCGCTTATCATTTGTTTCTAACTATAAGACGACAGCCGTTTGGAAAACGTTACAAGAAAATGATAAAAAAATAATATTTCGATGAATTTGCTTCGTAGATACGTATCTTTGTAACCAAACAACAGATTATAAATCATGGAGCTATTGAATAATTGGATCAACGGAGTCAACGATATATTATGGTCATACATCCTTATTATCATGTTATTGGGATGCGCCGTATGGTTTACGATAAAAAGTAGGTTCGTGCAATTCCGCATGATTGGCGAGATGATCCGATTATTAGGCGATTCTGCCGGGAAAGGAGAAAAAGGGGAAAAGCATATCTCCTCTTTCCAAGCCTTCGCCGTATCTTTAGCCAGCCGTGTAGGGACCGGAAACCTAGCCGGTGTAGCGACAGCCGTAGCGATCGGCGGACCCGGATCCGTATTCTGGATGTGGCTGATCGCTTTGCTTGGTTCTTCCAGCGCATTCGTGGAGTCTACGTTAGCTCAATTATATAAAGAAAAAGGGAAAGACTCGTTCATTGGCGGTCCCGCTTACTATATGCTACATGGTTTGGGGTTACGATGGATGGGGGTATTATTTGCCGTATTGATTTCGATAACCTTTGGTTTTGCCTTTAATTCCGTGCAAAGCAATACCATCTGCGCAGCTTGGGAAGGCGCTTTTGGCATCGATCATGCTTGGATCGGGGCGATTCTTACGGTACTTACGTTAATCGTCATATTCGGAGGTATTCAGCGTATCGCGAGAGTAAGCAGTATTGTCGTACCGGTCATGGCATTAGGATATATAACATTGGCGTTGGGAATCGTACTGTTTAATATTACCCGCCTACCCACTGTTATAGAAACCATTCTGTCAAACGCTTTTGGTTGGGAACAGGCGATAGGCGGCAGTGTCGGAGCGGCGTTGATGCAAGGGATTAAACGAGGTCTATTCAGTAATGAGGCCGGTATGGGATCGGCACCGAACGTAGCGGCTACGGCGCATGTCTCCCATCCTGTCAAACAAGGATTGATCCAAGCATTAGGCGTATTTACCGACACGCTGATTATCTGTACCTGCACGGCGTTCATCATCTTGTTTAGCGGAGCGCCATTAGACGGCTCCATCAATGGAGTCCAGCTCACGCAACAAGCTTTGAGTAACGAGGTGGGTAGCATCGGTAGTACGTTTGTCGCTTTAGCGATCCTTTTGTTCGCGTTCAGTAGTATTATCGGTAATTACTATTACGGAGAAGCGAATATTCGTTTTATCACGTCCAAGAGAAGTGTCTTATTTATTTATCGTATATTAGTCGGTGGAATGGTCATGTTCGGTGCGTTGGCTAGTTTAGACTTGGCTTGGAGCCTAGCGGACGTGACGATGGGACTTATGACGATCTGCAATTTGATCGCGATCTCATTGTTGAGCCGTCAAGCATTCCTCTTATTACAGGATTACGTAGCCCAAAAGAAAGCGGGTATTAAAAGCCCTGTATTCGATAAGAACAAGATACCCGAGTTGAAAGACAAAGCGCAGTGTTGGTGATCAGACAAACGTATTGAAGTATGATAAAAAGCAAGATGATAAGCTTTTACATAGCGGTTATGATGATATGGACCTGTACGGTAAAAGCTCAAGATGATGATAAATCCATTATCCACAAAATAGGATTCGACGTACGTCCCTCGTATGTCGCCCCTACTAGTAAATTCCTCAAAGATGACGGCTATGGAAACGGGCTTACTTTACGTAAGGCGGCTTCATTCCATTTGAAATACGGATTCCAACTGAATCCTAACTCTAAGGAGGGCCAGCTTTATCCGCACACTTACCAAGGAATAGGCGTCTCTTATAATACCTTTGGAAACCGGCAGGAAGTTGGTAATCCTTGGGCGGCGTATGTTTTCCAAAGCTCCCGCATCGCCAAAATTTCTTCCCGGCTATCCTTCGATTATGAGTGGAATTTCGGAGCCTCATTTGGTTGGCATCCGTATGATGATAACAATAATTACCGCAATAAGATCATCGGTTCTAAGATCAATGCCTATATCAATCTGGGCTTTTTCCTCAATGCGAAACTATCCCGTTATTGCAACCTGCTTGTCGGGGCGGATTTAACGCACTACTCAAACGGAAATACTCATCTTCCGAATGCGGGATTGAATACGATTGGTGGCCGGATCGGACTCGTCTACACGCTCAATCCTATCGAGGAAAGCCATCATGAGATAGGTACTGCACGTTCCTTACCTGAAAATCAGTTGTACCTCTCCAGCTTTTGGCAACGTGTCAGTTACGATGTCATCCTATACGGCGCGACCCGTGCTAAGGGGGTTATGCTTGGTGACGAGGCTCATATCTTTCCCGGTCATTTCGGTATCCTCGGATTCAACCTCAACCCGATGTACAAATTCAACCGGTTCCTAAAAGCAGGTATCTCCCTAGACGGCCAATATGACGAAAGCGCAAATATTTATTCCGACGAGATCATCCAAGTCGGCGAAGAACCCCGATTCTACCGCCCGCCCCTACACGAGCAAATCGGTATCGGCCTCTCTGCCCGTGGCGAATTCACCATGCCATTCTTCTCGATCAATATAGGAGTCGGACATAATTTATTTTACAACAAAGGCGATCTGAAAGGATTATACCAGATCCTAGCCCTCAAGGTATCGGTTACACGAAATTTATTCCTGCATGTCGGATACCAACTGCACAAGTTCCATAATCCGAATAACTTGATGTTGGGGGTTGGGTATAGGTTCCATAATTAGCCTCACTCATAAATCAAGCAAAACAACCGTTCCGGCGCAAGTACCTCATTAGCCACCTCAAGGATTTGCCCGGCGGTTATTTTCTCGATCTGGGCGAATACTTCAGGGAGGGTGTCGTAACGGTTGTAATGGAGGTAGCTTTTTCCTAAGCCAAGGAAAAGGCCCTCCCGGTTATCGCCCGACACGCCCAGTTGGCCGATTACCTGCTTCTTGGCGGCGGCTAATTGAGTGGCGGACAGCTTTACGTCACGTAAACGGGCCAATTCCTTATGCACCAAACGCATCGCTTTCTCACGGTTCTTCGGGTCTGTCCCGAAATAGATACTGGCTAGTCCGGTATCGGTATAAGAGGTTATATTGGATTCTACGTTATAGACCAAGCCATGCTTTTCCCGCAAGGAGACATTCAAGCGGTTATTCATGCCCGGACCACCTAAGATATTGTTCAACAAGAACAAAGGGATACGTTTTTTGTCGTGCATACTGAAAGCCCGGCCACCGATCAGTACATGGGCTTGATGGGTATCTTTATGGATCTGGCGTACGCAAGCCTCGATGGGGTCCGGAGCTTTCCGGATCCGTTCAGCCATCGGGAAAGAGATATCGCTTAAAGCGGATTCCGCTGATTTCAAGATCTTCTTGAAGTCTTTTCGTCCCATCGAGAAGAACACCATATTCTCCGGGGCGTAAAAACGACGCATGAAAGAACGACCGGACTCGGAGTCAAAGCGAAGAAGAGATTCCTCATCCCCTAAGATATTATGCCCGAGGGTATGACCCTTATAAAGCAAGTTCTCAAACTCGTCGAATATAAGTTCCGAAGGACTATCCTCATACGAATTGATCTCATCCAAGATGACATCTACCTCCTTCTCGATCTCCTGTTTGGGGAATTGGGAATGGAAAACCAGATCGGTCAATAGCTCAAACGCCCGGCCAAAATCCTCCTCCATAAAAATGGAATAAACAAAGGTCTCTTCCTTCGTCGTATAGGCATTCAACTCCCCTCCTACGTTCTCCATACGGTTCAGGATATGCCACGCTTTCCGTTTCTCCGTACCTTTGAAGATCATGTGTTCAACGAAATGCGCCAAGCCAAATTCATCCTCGTTCTCATCCCGTGTACCGGCGTTCACGGCGAAACCGCAGTAAGAGACCGGGGAATTAACCGGGAGATGTACCATGCGAAGTCCATTCGGCAATGTATGAGCGATATAATCCATTTTCCTTCTTGTTTGTATCAGCCCGCAAAGGTACGAAAGACTTTCCGGAAAAACATGTACGTCTTTTTCAAAAAACATGTACGTGTTTCCGGAAAAAGACGTACGTGTTTTTTTCGATCTATTTGCCTCCTTGGAAAAAATACCTACATTTGTGTAAATTAAACAGATAAGGCTATGGGAAATATCGTCCGAAAATTACCGATAGGCATACAGAGTTTTGACAAACTACGTACAGAGAACTATTTGTATGTTGACAAGACCGAGTTCATTTATCAAATGGCATACCAAGGTGTCCCTTATTTCCTAAGCCGCCCCCGGCGATTCGGGAAAAGCTTGCTGCTATCGACATTCAAGGCATATTTCGAGGGGAAGAAAGAATTGTTCCGGGGATTAGCCATAGAGAAACTAGAGACCGAGTGGAAAGAGCATCCGGTACTTCATTTCAGCCTCAACGCCGAGTTGTACGATAGCCGCAAGGCATTGGAGAATATGCTGGAACGCCAGTTGAGGGAATGGGAAAAAATATATGATACCGGAGGAGAGGGTATCACCTATTCCGGACGGTTCATGACCATCATACGAAGGGCGGCGGAGATAACCGGAAGGAAGGTGGTCGTACTGATCGACGAGTACGATAAGCCATTACTTAGGAACCTGCACAACGAAGAGCTACAGAACGAGTTCCGGGAATTATTGACCGCTTTCTATACGGTCCTCAAAGATGCCGATCCTTGGCTGCGCTTCGTATTCATAACCGGTGTCACCAAGTTCGCGCAAGTCGGTATTTTCAGCAACCTAAATCATTTGAACGACATCAGCCTAGCCCCGCAATACGCGGCCCTTTGTGGCATGACATTGCCCGAGATCGAGGCGACTTTCCAGCCGGAGCTTTATGCCTTGGCCGAGGCGAATAAGCTTTCATACGAAGATACCATCGAGAAAATTACACGCCGATACGACGGCTACCATTTTGATTTCCGCAGCGGTATCACCCTTTATAACCCGTTTAGCGTATTGAACGTGTTGAGTAAACAGGTCTTTTACGACTATTGGTTTGCTTCCGGTACCCCGACATTCTTGGCGGAGATGTTACGGAAAACGAATTACGATATACGGGAGCTGGACGGGATAGAGGTATCCGAGGTATCCCTTTCGGACGATCGGGCGAACATCAATAATCCCGTGCCCATGATTTATCAAAGCGGATATTTGACAATCAAAAGCTACGATGAACGTTTTCGGTTATATACGTTAGGATACCCGAATGAGGAAGTTAAATATGGATTTTTGAATTTTGTAGCCTCCATGTATGCGCATTTACCGGAAACCGAGACTCCCTTTTATATCGGAAAGTTCATTCAAGAGCTGGAAAGCGGAAACACCGAGGCTTTCCTCACCCGCCTAAAGGCTTTCTTCGCCGACATACCCTACGAGCTGAATGACCGGACCGAGCGTCATTACCAAGTGGTTTTCTACATCGTATTCAAGCTACTAGGACAATTCACCGAGGCCGAGGTACGTTCGGCCCAAGGACGTGCCGATGCCATTGTAAAAACTCCTCGCTACATCTACGTATTCGAGTTTAAGCTGAGAGGTACGGCGGAAGAGGCGATTCGGCAAATCGACGATCGAGGCTATCTGATTCCTTATACGGCCGACGAACGGGAAGTAGTCAAAGTGGGGGTCGCTTTCGACGCAGCCACTCGCAACTTAGGTGAATGGCTGATTGAAAAAACATTGTAATTCTATGAGAAACATGAAAATAATAACCTGTTTACTAACAATCACTTCCTTGGTTTTTACCGCTTGTGGAGGAGGAAGTAATGATATAGAGAAAGCGAAAAGCGTAGCGACCACGGAACATTTAAAGCGATACACCGAGGCCATCTCGCATGACTCCTGCCAAGGCCGTAAACCATTCTCGGAAGGGGCCGACCGTGCGGTGAACTATATCGCTCACCAAATGAAAGAGGTTGGGCTGAAACCCATCAACGGCGATTCTTATTTCCAACAGGTTAATATCATATCCTCACGCACACGATGCCCGGACCCGATGGTCCTAAAGACCCCGAAAGGGAAAATCCCCTTAGATTGGTTGGAAGGTTACACCGCTTTCTCCGCACGGATCGAGCCGGAGATCGATATAGACAACGCAGAACTGGTATTCGCCGGCTATGGGATCGTAGCCCCCGAGTATGGGAAAAATGATTTCGAGGGAATCGAGAACCCGCAGGATAAAGTAGCGGTCGTTATCGTAAATGACCCGGGACTCGGAAGCGACAACACGGATTATTTTAACGGTGATATCATGACCTATTACGGTCGTTGGATGTATAAATTCGAGGAGGGCGCCCGACAGGGATTAAAAGGAGTTTTGATCATCCATGAAGACCGGGGAGCGGGCTATCCTTGGTCGGTCGTACGAGCTTCCGCCCAATCTAAGATGTATGTGGACAGCGATAGCGATGCCTATCATTGCCCGCTAAACGGCTGGATCCAATTCAATGCCGCCAAGCAATTGCTGGCCGATAATGGCTACGACATTGACCAACTAATCGAGCAATCTAAATCGCCAGACTTCAAGCCCATCTCCTTGAAATCTACGGTAACCGTCTCGATGAGGAACACCTTCGACCGCCAGCAAAGCCCCAACGTAATCGGTTATATTCCCGGTAGCGGGAACACGGATGAGAGTGTTATTTATCTAGGCCATTGGGACCATCTAGGCTATGGAGCACCGATCAACGGCGACAGTATCATCAACGGCGCTACCGATAACGCCGTAGCCATCGCATGGATGCTCGAGATGGCACGTTGTTTCAATGCCTTGAAAGAGAAACCCCGCCGGAATATCGTCTTCCTCTCCCCTACTTGCGAGGAGACCGGATTCCTCGGTACGAAATACTATGTGGAGCACCCGTTGTTCCCGATTGATAAGATAGCCGCCGTAATCAATCTGGATGTCTTCCCGCTATGGGGCGAGAACAACGATGTCACGATCACCGGATACGGCAACTCCGAGCTGGATGATACCCTAGCCGAGCTAGCGAAGAAATACAACCGTTACATCATGCCCGACCCCGACGCTTATAACGGGATGTTCTATCGCTCCGACCATTTCCCTTTCGTACAAAAAGGCATCCCGGCCATGTTCGCCAAAGGTTGGAACGACAACCGCAAACAGGGTAAGGAGTGGGCCAAAGAGCATATCGCACATTATTGGGCGGAAACTTACCACAAACCGACCGACCAGACCCATCCCGACACGGATGATTACAGTGGTCTGTTACAAGAAGTACAATTATTCTTCGACCTCGGTTATAAACTGGCACAAGATACCGGATACCCGAAATGGAAGCCGAAGTCCGAATTCGCAAACGTCTTAAAAAGATAAATTGTCTGAAATAGATGATGCCAATATCAGTAAATATAAATACTTTCGCGATCGTTATTCAGGCAGGAATGCCGTAAAACAATCAATCAACAATATGGTAAACGAAAATATCACCTCTTTATTGGAGCAGGAAGCGGAAGCGGTTCGCAACATACCCGTTACACCCGGATATGAGGAAGCGGTATCGCTTATAGTGAAACATGTACACGACCTAGGTGGAAAACTGATCATGAGTGGAATGGGTAAAGCCGGGCAAATCGCCTTGAATATCGCTACCACCTTTAGCTCGACCGGTACACCTGCTTTTTTCTTACATCCCAGCGAGGCACAACACGGAGATCTGGGAATCGTATGCAAGAACGATATCATGTTATTGATCTCCAACTCAGGAAAGACACGTGAACTGGTGGAATTGGTAGATCTCACGAGGGGTTTGGTGCCAGACATGAAATTTATCGTTATCACCAGTAACCCGGATAGTCCTCTAGCCGCCGAGGCGAACGTATGCCTGTTGACCGGCGCTCCCAAGGAAGTTTGCCCGTTAGGCCTTACGCCGACTACCTCCACGACCGTCATGACGGTAATAGGCGATATCCTCGTGGTCGGAACCATGAAGCGTATCCATTTCACCAACAAGGATTACGCCAAGCGCCATCACGGGGGCTACTTAGGCTCCAAGAGCCGTGAGCTAAGCAAGAACGAATAACAAACCAGTATATAGTCATGAGAAAAGTCTTTGGTATAGGAGAAACCATCCTCGATATCATTTTCAGGAACGACCAACCACAGAAGGCCGTTCCCGGTGGCTCCGTCTTCAACGGATTGATATCATTAGGTCGATTGAATGTCCCCGTATCCTTTATCAGCGAGCTGGGCAACGACCGGGTTGGTGACATGATTCGGGATTTCATGGAAGATAACCACATCACGACCGAGTTCGTAGACCGTTTCCCCGATGGGAAAAGTCCTATATCACTCGCTTTTCTGGACGACGATAAGAACGCTAATTATATCTTCTACAAGGATTACCCGGCGCAACGGCTGGAGGTGCCCCTGCCTAAGATCGAGAAAGACGATATTTTCGTGTTTGGCTCTTATTATTCCCTGAACCCGGTCTTGCGGACTCGTATGGTAGAATTTCTGCAATACGCCCAAGAACGGAAAGCGATCATCTATTACGATCCCAATTTCCGCAAGGCACACGCTCATGAGGCGATCCGCCTCATGCCTACCGTACTGGAAAATCTGGAATTCGCCGACATCGTCCGGGGCTCGGACGAGGACTTCCAGAACCTTTATGGCAAGAGCGACGCACAGGAGGTTTACAAAGAGCATATTCAGTTTTATTGTGATCGTTTCTTAACAACTCACGGGGCAAACGGAGTCAATCTCCACACCCGTAATTTCACACGACATTTCGATTCCCCGCAAATCCAGCCGCTTAGTACCATCGGCGCCGGCGACAATTTTAACGCGGGTATTATCTACGGACTTCTAAAGTATGACGTACGCCATGCCGACCTTCCCTCTCTGGATCAGGATACTTGGGGAAAAATCATCCGCTGCGGAATGGACCTCGCCTCCGAGGTTTGCCAAAGCTATGATAATTATATATCCAAGGAGTTCGCGGCGAAGTATGTTAGTCAGTCTTAAATATCATTAATGAAGAAGCGGGAAAAACTTGTTTTACTATCTTTGTAAGGAAAGCTTATTATCATAGAAGACAATGTTAGGAAAGATTCTCTCTCTATTCGCCAGTGTGATCCTGTTAGTGGGTTGTTCCTCTAACGCACCCGACATACGAGCTATTTGCCTACGTGATGACATCGGAAATTACGTGATAAAATGGGAAACCGATCCGGTAATGGAGGGGATTGTCAAGATGACCGTGTCCGACAACCCGGATCTTTTCACCAACGAGTCCCCGATCATTTACGCCAACATCAAGGATGGCGTAGCTACTTACATCACGAACGATAATATATCACGTAAGTATTTCCGCCTTTCTTTTAATGATAAATACCCACGGATCATCGGGGCACGCTCGGCGGTTATGGATAGCGTACAGAATTTCCGGGATCTAGGCGGTTATACCTCTACAAACGGGAAGACGGTGAAATGGGGCAAGGTATTTCGCTCCGGCGAGTTAAGCAGCTTGAGCGAATGGGACTCCATCCGATTGGATAATCTAGGGATCAAGACCATCATCGACCTCCGTACGAACCAAGAAACCCTCACCGCCCCTATCAAATATACGAAAGCAAATATCCTGCAAATCCCCATCTCGGTCGGCAAGATCGCCGATGCCCCCCAACGTGTTATCGAGGGACGAATGCGGAAAGGAGACGCCGGGGTATATATGGAAGACGAGTACCTGCAATTCGTGACAGATAATACCGATCAGTTCGCCAAGGTACTGGAACAGTTCCAGAACGAGGATAATTACCCCATTCTCATCAGTTGTTCCTACGGAAAGGATCGTACCGGGTTTCTCACCGCCATGTTACTCGCCGCCTTGGATATTCCCCGGGACGCCATCATGGAAGACTACTTGACATCCAATCAATATATCGATACGAGTCATTTAGCTGATATCGTGAAACATCTCTCCACAGACGCCCAAGAAAGCATTACGGTCTTCCTTACGGCCAACGAGGGGCTCATGGACCTAGCTTTCCATAAAATCAAGAAAGAGTACGGTTCCACCGAGAAATATTTGTCGAAAGGATTACGTCTTACTGATAAGAAACGTGAAAGGCTCAAGGACATATTACTTTATTAAGAAAAAGAGCCACCCGGAAAAGATTCACTTACCCGATGGCTCTCGGTAATTCTCCACGTTTATGCCTGTTCTATTTGATAATTAATTGTTGAGTCAGCTTCTTGCCGTTCACAAAAACCAGCACAAAATACCTTCCACTTCTCAATTCCGATACAGGGATTTCAACTATAGGACGATCGAAAGTAAATTGTTTCAACAAGCTTGTTTCCGACCAGATTTGTACTTCATACTCACCTCCATTTTCTGTCGTAAACATAGGTTCCATACGTGGACTAGGCGTATTTACATCATTTAGAGTTAACGTTACTAGGCTGGTGGCAGGGTTCGGTGTCAAAGAAAAGCTATAATTTGAGGAGCAATCCACAGCCTCTACCTCACCAGTAGTTACCCAATCTCCATTCTTGCATCCCAACAAACGAGCTTCCATTGTATACCAACCCGGAGAGAGCATATTAGTCAGATCATTATCACCTTTCGAGGCGGTCCTCGTCATAACCACATTCAACCCCGGATATCTCAGCAACCGAACCTCATAAGAACTCAAATTATAATCAGACTCGATGGTGAAGATATTTCCGGAATGGCTCGTACACCATGTATCGTTTCCATTCACAGTGTTCCGATAGGTGATCATACAAGAGGTATAGCCTCCACTAATTACTTTCCGCTCTTGATTGTGGCTTTCAATACGGCAGGTCCGTTACCGGTAGAAGAGACCGTACAAGAAGTATTGCTTTGCGAGGTTATTCGCAAAGGCCCCGTGCATGACCAAGTAACTGTGGAGTTTGGATAACTTACAGAGAATGTTGAAGAAGAACAGACTTGGTCTGAACCACCGGTGATGGATATGGGATAGTAAGGAAGGAGGAAGTCAAGGAAGGAGGAAGATCGAACATACGCACAATAAGCTCTCTGAGTACTAGGATTTCCATGTACAGTTCCAATTACAACATGTCTCTGTAAAGAAGAATCCCAAATTGTCAATGCTCCACCACTATCACCTTTAGAAGGACTATGCTTACCATCATATGTAATAACAAAACTATTAGCAGCTCCTATAGTAGAATTTGAAACAATAGGAAGATCTACCTTTTTTAAATCATCTGACATTTTCCATTCTTTAAAAGGATCATCAATCACAAGAAAAGTAATCCCCCAACCTGTAACTCGAAGTATATTTCCTACATTATAATAAGAAGCCTTATTAGCTGAAAGAATATCTATAGCTTTTACATTTGTAGAATAAGACAAAGGCCTAGACAATATTAATAAAGCAATATCCAAAGAAGGGTGATAAACAATATTTGAAACAGAATACCAATTCGCACCAATATTTGAATATTTAGAACTACCAACTCCCACTTTAACCTCTTTTGCAGTATATTTTTCCACCACATGAGCAGCTGTTAAAATCAAGTTTGGAGCCAATATAGACCCTCCTCCGTTAAAAACACCTTTCGTTTGAATCGCAACCTGCCAAGGAACCTCTGATATATTGATATTAGATCCCTCCACTATTCGCTGTTGAGCATTTACAGGATAAAACAATATACCCAATAAAACACTAATAATTAAAAAAGTTTTTTCATAATACAATCATATTAAAAAGTTTATTCATTCAATTCTCGAACAGAAAGTACAGAAATATCAATTACTGAGGAATCCGATTTACACAATGGATATCTCTTTCTATCCCCAAAACAAAAGCCTACTTCTAAACGTTTTCCGTAGTGATTTTTATAAGGTATAACTATCTCATCATCACAATAAACTAAAGAATCCTCTAGAATAAGGAATATTCCCTCTGCCTCACAATTTACATTTGTAATAGTAACCTTTCTAATGTGTGGCCAACCAACACAATCAAACTCATCTGCATCAAAGACACTTTGTGTTTTCTCTTCCTTGCATCCCGGCAACAGGAAAAGTAAACTCAAAAAAGCAATAATCATTCTTTCTTTTTTCATAAGCTCTCTATTTTAGATTTATAAACGGTAACAAATCACAGTGCTTGATTCCTCCATCATGGCAACAAGCAGGTTCATCGGGCAAGACAGGCTCAAGACGGCCTTAATATATACAACAAAAAGTCTTTTAACTTTTCATTTATCTTAATCCATAGAAAATCTCCGTTCAGACCGTTTCTAACAAACTGTCACTTTTTGACACATTGTAATCTAAAGCCTCAGAGAATCGAATATTCCGGGACTTAGTACGGCTCGCTCGCAAATAAGGAAGAAATATTTCGCAATCAGCTATTGATTAACAAGATACCGAAAAACGGTCTTTCGCCACCTATCACACTTGGAAAAGGCACTATTTTCCCCCAAAGCACCACTTTATCCCCTTACCCTCCGGCTATATCATAGTATCAAGAAAAAGGACATGTCACGATATACGCCCTATTTCTATCAGAAAGATCAGACAAGAGCTGTTTCGCTAACAAATAAACGACACGGTTCGCATGCGACCGAGGTGCCCACCCTCTCCCAATAGGTAAAAACCATCCGTGGTTCGCTGATTTTTAGCGAATTTAGCATAACAATCCTATAGAATCCGAATTATTTACGTACCTTTGCGGCCACTGAATATTATCATATATACACAATCGCATTTTGAAAACATTTGAAGAATTAGGAGTTGCCGCACCGATATTAAAGGCAATCCAAGAGATGGGCTACGAATCGCCCATGCCCGTACAGGAAGAAGTGATTCCTTTCTTACTGGGAGAAGATAACGACGTAATCGCATTGGCACAAACAGGAACCGGCAAGACAGCCGCTTACGGCCTGCCGATCCTGCAAAAGATCAATATCTCTCAATATCAGCCTCAAGCGCTTATCCTTTGTCCGACACGCGAGCTTTGCCTACAGATAGCGGACGATTTGAACGATTATTCTAAATACATCGATAACCTGAAGGTTCTCCCTGTATACGGAGGTTCCAGTATAGAGAGCCAGATCAAGACACTGAAGAGAGGCGTACACGTGGTAGTGGCTACCCCGGGACGTTTGATCGACTTGATGAACCGCAAGACGGTTGACTTAAGCAACGTAAAGAACGTCATTCTTGATGAGGCGGACGAGATGTTGAACATGGGTTTCACCGACAGTATCAACGAGATCTTGGCGGCTATACCGGAAAACCGCAATATGCTGCTCTTCTCCGCTACCATGCCGAAAGAGATTGCCTCTATCACCAAGAAATACATGAAGGACCCGAAAGAGATCGTCATTGGCAGGAAGAACGAGGGAAACAAGAATATCCGCGATATCTATTACATGGTTCGTGCGCAGGATAAATATCTCGCGTTGAAACGTCTAGCCGATTATTACCCGAACATCTACGGTATCATCTTCTGCCGTACCCGTAAGGAGACACAGGAGATCGCCGATAAATTGATTCAAGACGGCTATAACGCCGACTCCTTGCACGGCGAGCTGAGCCAAGCGCAACGTGATTACGTGATGCAGAAGTTCCGTATCAAGAATATCCAGTTATTGGTCGCTACGGACGTAGCCGCACGTGGTTTGGACGTGGATGACTTAACCCATGTAATCAATTACGGTCTGCCGGATGAGGTAGAATCTTATACCCACCGCCGCGGACGTACGGGCCGTGCGGGAAAAACGGGTATCGCTATCTCTATCTGCCACGTAAGGGAAAAAGGCAAGATCCGCGAGATCGAACGAATCATTAACAAGAAATTCGATAAAGGCAAGATGCCTACCGGTGAGCAAATCTGTGAGAAGCAATTGTTCAACTTGGTGGACCAGATCGAGAAAGTGAAAGTGAACGAGGAGGAAATCGCTAGTTTGATGCCTTCTATCTACCGTAAATTGGAATGGCTGGATAAGGAAGATATCATCAAGCGTGTCGTATCCTTGGAGTTCAACCGGATGATCGACTATTATAAAGATAACGATGATATCGAGGTTGTAGACGAGAGCGCCCCAAGAGAAAGAGGCAAACGTGGTGGTAGAGGCGAAGCGGAAGAAGGCTACACCCGTTTCTTTATCAACTTTGGAAAGACAGACGAGCTTACACCTCCTCAACTTATAGAGTTGGTTAATAAGTGTGTACCGGGTAAGGTTCGTATCGGTCGTATCGACTTACGTGATAATTTCTCATTCTTCGAGGTAGAAGAGGGAGAAGCCAACCGTGTCATGGACTCGATGAACGGCTTCGAGGTAGACGGACGACGTATCTCCGTAGAACCGGCGCAAGCGAAAGGCGAAGGTGGTAAAGGCAGTCGTGGTAGCCGTGGAGGTAGCCGTAGCGGAAACGGTTTCAGAGACCGACGGGATAGCGGTAGAAAAGGCAGAGATAGCCGTCGGGAAAGCGACCGTGGAGACCGTGGCGGTAGACGTTCCGGCCGTGGCGATGACAAACCGAAGCGTAAATTCTATGAGGACGCTCCTCGTGGAAAGAAAAAACGCAGTAAATAAAAATAGATATTCATAACCCTTCCTAATGAGCTCGGCATCGAACCGGGCTCATTTTTTAATTAAGGTTATAAAGGTCTTAAATTATGCGTACCTACAAAGTTTGTGGTACTTAATTCCTTATTTTTGCCAAAACTGGAAAAAGTCCTGAAGACATGCAAACAGAACTAGTACGTCAGCTAACCATAGAAGATTTATCGCAAAACGCTGTGCTTGACTATATTGATGGAGATATAGCATTTGCCAATCGCCTCCGCCTTCCTCATGTGCCCCATGCCAAGCCTGTCAAGATTGACGCATTAAAATTGTTGATATGCACAAAAGGCACATTGCAAGTAGACGTGAATACCAAGACACGGATAATCCGAGCCAACGAAGTTCTGTGTTGCCTTCCTCTGACCGTACTTCGCAATGCTATCGGTAGTGATGATTTGGAATGCAAGGGGATCGCTATCTCCATGAATATAGTCAGGAGATTAGTCAGCTTGGGTGGTGGCACACGAGACAAGTTTTTTTATCTCGAACAAAACCCAGTCCTGCCAATAGGACAAAAGGGAGCACAAATCTTCGAATTATATCATAAATTAATTGGTTCCAGGATAAAAGCAACAGACAATCCTTATCAGAAAGGGATCATGTCTGCCCTTATCAGCGCTATATTCTATGAGTTGCTAGGTAATTTGGATACATATTGTATATCCAGAAACAACACGATGTTCAAGCAAGGCGATCTTTTATTCAATCGATTTATAGAATTACTATCTAAATCAAAAGTAAAAGTACGCTCCGTCTCTTTCTATGCGGATAAGCTCTTTATCACTACCAAATATCTCTCGGTGATATGTAAACAGGTATGTGGAAAGACAGCTTTCGATATCATTAATGAATTTATCATAGAGGATATCACCGAGCTACTTAAATACTCTGAAAAATCCATTAAGGAAATAGCCAATTATTTGGAGTTTCCCAATCTCTCATATTTCGGGAAATACGTGAAGGCACACACGGGTATGTCGCCTACCCAATACAGAAAGCATCTTATAAATAAGCTATAAAAGCATCTCATACTTTCTTTTTGAGAAACCATACTACAAGATATTACAATCAGAACACTTCACCAGCACATTTGGTATATAAAAATGAGCTATCTCCTTTTAACTTTGCGCGGAATTTTAAAAGGATATACAAATGGTTATGAGTTCAAAATGGATGAGACTAATAGGATTAGTCGGTTTTACGGCAGTATTGGTGTCTTGCAAACAAACACCTCAAGCTCCAATGAATGCCAATTATGCAACAATGAAAATAACAGTAAGTGACAAGAAATTCTCTACCTCTTATTCAGCCACGATCCGTGGACGGCAGGATATCGATATTTATCCACAGGTATCCGGAACTATCGAGCGCCTTTGCGTAACAGAAGGTGAGAAAGTCCGGAAAGGACAAATTCTTTTCGTCATAGACCAAGTACCCTACAAGGCAGCCTTGAATACGGCTATAGCCAACGTTAAATCAGCAAAGGCAGGCTTAGCCACGGCGGAATTAACCTACAACAGCAATAAAGAGCTATATGCCCAGAAAGTAGTATCAGAGTTCAGCCTAAAGACCTCCGAGAACAGTTATCTCACCGCACAAGCAGCTTTGGCACAAGCTGAGGCTCAAGAGACAAACGCCCGCAACAACCTCTCTTATACCGAAGTAAAAAGTCCGAGTGACGGAGTGGTAGGAGCGTTACCCTATCGGGTCGGAGCCTTAGTCAGCGCCAATATTCCACAGCCATTGACTACAGTATCCGACAACTCGAACATGTATGTGTATTTCTCTATGAATGAGAACCAGCTTTTATCCTTGACCCGTCAATATGGTTCCATGGATGACGCACTGAAGAACATGCCGGAAGTAGAACTTAGACTAAATGACAACTCCATCTACGAACATAAAGGAAAGATCGAGTCGATCAGCGGCGTGATCGATCGCCAGACCGGTACGGTAACCGTCCGTTCTGTCTTCCCAAACGAGGCACGCCTACTACATAGCGGAGCCTCTGGAGCGGTAATCATCCCCAGTACATATGAGAATTGTATCGTAATCCCACAGGAAGCGACAATACGTCTACAGGATAAAACAATGGTATATAAAGTAGTGGATGGCAAAGCAGTCTCATCCTTGATCACGGTAGCTGAATTGAACGATGGACGCGAGTATGTCGTATTAGACGGACTGAAAGCCGGTGAAGAAATCGTATCACAAGGAGCCGGATTGGTACGTGAGGGAACACAAGTTAAATAAAAAGAAATCAGTGCATTATGAAAGGGAATATATTTATCAAACGGCCTGTTATGGCTATATCCATTTCCATCCTGATCTTGGTAGTCGGGCTGATTTCGCTTTTCTCGTTACCTGTTGAGCAATATCCGAATATCGCTCCGCCAACAGTAAATGTATCAGCTACCTATACCGGCGCAGATGCCAACGCTGTGATGAACAGTGTCATCATGCCTTTGGAAGAAAGCATCAATGGTGTGGAAAATATGATGTACATCACTTCTACCGCTACAAACGCAGGGACTGCAACTATCGAGGTATTCTTCAAACAGGGAACTGATCCCGACATGGCAGCGGTTAATGTGCAGAACCGAGTCTCTAAGGCACAAGGCTTACTACCGGCCGAGGTAACCAAGATTGGTGTCTCCACTCAAAAACGCCAGACGAGTTTCTTACAGATCGACGCATTAGTCTGTGATGATGGTCGCTACGACCAAACATTCCTTGCCAACTACTTGGACATTAACATTATTCCACAAATCAAACGTATCGAAGGTGTGGGAGATGTGATGATGTTAGGTGATGCTTACAGTATGCGTATTTGGCTCAAGCCGGATCGTATGGCTCAATATGGATTGGTACCATCAGACGTAACTGCCGTACTAGGCGAACAGAACCTGGAAGCTCCAACAGGCCAATTAGGCGAGAACTCACAAAACGTATTCCAATACACGATGAAATACCGCGGACGCCTAAAAGATGTCAACGAATTTAAGGAGATCGTCATCCGATCACAAAATGATGGATCAGTCCTACGGCTAAAGGATATCGCAGATGTAGAGCTCGGAACTTTGACTTATGGATTCGATAATAAAATGGATGGTAAAGCAGCCGTAACCTTCTTGATTTTCCAGACCGCAGGCTCTAACGCTACCGCCGTGAACGAACAGATCACCAACTTGCTGAACGAACTTGAGCAGGATCTGCCGAAAGGAACTTCTTTCATGACTATGATGAGTTCCAATGACTTCCTCTTCGCCTCTATCTATAATGTGGTGGAGACCCTAATCGTCGCAATCATTCTCGTGATCTTAGTGGTTTACTTCTTCTTGCAGGATTTCAAGAGTACGTTAATTCCCTCTATCTCGATCATTGTCTCATTGGTCGGAACCTTCGCTTGCTTGGTTGCGGCAGGATTTAGTATCAACATCTTGACTCTTTTTGCGTTGGTATTGGCTATTGGTACGGTGGTGGATGATGCGATCGTCGTAGTAGAAGCGGTACAGGCGAAATTCGACGTCGGCTATAAGTCGCCCTATCAAGCGACTAAAGATGCCATGGGCGATGTTACCATGGCGATCATTTCTTGTACCTGCGTATTTATGGCAGTGTTCATCCCTGTAACTTTCATGGGAGGTACATCCGGAATTTTCTATACTCAGTTTGGTGTGACCATGGCAACTTCCGTTGGTATCTCCATGATCTCGGCTTTGACACTTTGCCCGGCGCTTTGCGCTATTATGATGCGTCCATCCGATGGCAACAAGAGTACCAAGAGTATCAACGGCCGTGTACGTGCCGCTTATAACGCCTCGTTCAACGCTGTGCTAGAAAAATATAAGAAAGGCGTGATGTTTTTCATCCACCATCGTTGGATGGTATGGGTATCATTAATCGCTACGCTTGTGCTGTTGGTCTGGATGATGATGACCACAAAAACCAGTTTGGTCCCTCAAGAAGACCAAGGTGCGATCATGGTAAACATGTCCATCGCTCCGGGTAGCACGCTAGAAGAAAACAAGCTAATAATGGCCAAAATAGAAAAAATCCTGGAAAGTACGCCAGAGATCGAGCATTATGCCCGCATTGCCGGTTATGGGCTTATCTCCGGACAAGGAGCCTCTTACGGTTCGGTTATCATCCGACTGAAAGACTGGGATGAGCGTAAGGGAAAAGAGCACACCGCCGATGCGGTGATTGCCCGGCTCAACGCACAATTCCATCAAATCAAGGAAGCACAGATCTTTAGTTTCCAAACTAGTATGATCCCGGGTTACGGCATGGGTAACTCCATTGAGTTGAACATGCAGGACAAGACCGGAGGCGATAAGACGATTTTCTATAACTCAGTATTACAATTCCTCGGAGCCTTGAACCAACGCCCGGAAATAGCGATGGCCTATAGCTCTTACGCCATGAACTTCCCGCAGATCTCTGTAGATGTAGATGCCGCCAAATGTAAACGAGCCGGTATCTCGCCCGCTTCCGTATTGGATGTTCTCGGTAGCTATTGCGGTGGTGCCTATATTTCCAACTATAACCAATTCGGTAAAGTGTATCGCGTGATGTTGCAAGCCTCTCCTGAATATCGTCTCGATGAGCAAGCATTAGACAATATGTTCGTACGCAACGGGACGGAGATGGCTCCTATCAGTCAGTTCGTCACTCTTAAGAGGATTATGGGATCAGAAGTGGAGAACCGCTTCAACCTATTCAGTGCCATTACCGTAAACGTGAACCCAGCTCCGGGTTACTCAACGGGAGAGGTGCAGCAAGTAATCAAAGAAGTAGCCAACCAGAGCCTACCTGCCGGTTATGGCTACGAATATGGAGGTATATCGCGTGAAGAGGCAGCATCCGGAGGTACACAGACTATATTCATCTATGCGATCTGTATCCTGTTGATTTTCTTGATTCTCGCATGCCTATACGAAAGTTTCCTAATCCCGTTCGCTGTCATCTTTTCCGTACCTTTCGGATTGATGGGGTCATTCCTCTTCGCTAAGTTATTCGGATTGGAAAACAATATCTATCTACAAACCGGTGTAATTATGTTAATCGGCCTATTGGCAAAAACCGCCATTTTGATTACGGAATATGCCATCGAACGCCGTCGGAAGGGCATGGGTATTATCGAATCAGCCTACTCCGCCGCCCAAGTACGTCTGCGTCCTATCTTGATGACCGTATTGACGATGATCTTCGGTATGCTTCCGTTGATGTTTGCGAGTGGAGCCGGCGCCAACGGTAACTCCTCGTTGGGTACTGGTGTAGTCGGCGGTATGGCTATCGGTACATTGGCCTTACTTTTCGTTGTACCAGTATTCTACATCGCTTTCGAGTTCTTACAAGAGAAGATCCGCAAGCCGATGGAAGTAGAGGCAGACCTACAGGTATTGCAAGAGCAAGAAAAGAGCGCAAACGAACGCGAGAATCATAAATAAATCGGGAGAATCCCATTAATTACAATTATAGAAAAAGAATGAAACGACATATCATCACACTAGCTGTATCATGCGTTATGTTAAACAGCTGTGGTATATATACAAAATACAAACCGGCTTCTGAGGTTTCCGCAGATCTGTACGGCTCAGAGGCCACCGCTCAAACGGATACTGTATCCTTGGGAGACATGAGCTGGCGGGAGGTCTTCACCGACCCGCAGCTCCAAACACTCATTGAGCATGGCCTAGCAAACAACACAGACTATCGTTCCGCACAACTCCGTGTAGAGGAGGCTGAAGCAGCTTTACTGTCAGCCAAGCTAGCTTTCCTGCCTGCCTTCGCTTTCGCTCCTCAAGGAGCGGTGAGCAGTTTCGACTCCCATAAGGCTACACAGACTTATTCGATTCCGATAACAGCCAGTTGGGAACTGGATATATTTGGTAAAATGCGCAATGCCAAAAAGCAGGCGCAAGCTCTTTACGCACAAAGTCAAGATTATCGGCAAGCGGTACGTACACAGCTAATCGCCGGAATAGCTAATACTTATTATTCCCTGCTTATGCTGGATGCTCAGTTGAAGATCTCAGAGCAAACCGCTTCCTCCTGGAAAGAGACGGTCAATTCCACCCGTGCCTTAATGAATGCAGGCATAGTAAACGAAACAGCTGTTTCCCAAATGGAAGCTACGTACTACAGCATCTGTACATCCATCCTCGACCTGAAAGAACAAATCAATCAGGTAGAGAACAGCCTTGTATTGTTACTGGCTGATACACCTCATACCATACAAAGAGGTGAATTGGAAAACCAGCAACTGCCGAAACATTTCTCAGTAGGCATACCCGTCTATTTATTATCAAACCGCCCTGATGTAAGGGCAGCGGAACATGCTCTGGAAAGTGCATTTTACGCCACTAATCAAGCCCGTTCCGCTTTTTATCCCTCTATTACCCTAAGTGGTTCGGCCGGCTGGACTAACTCGGCAGGTGCAGTCATCACCAATCCGGGTAAGTTTCTGGCCTCGGCAGTAGGCTCACTCACCCAGCCACTTTTTGCCAGAGGACAACTTCTAGGACAACTGAAAATCACCAAAGCGCAACAAGAAGAGGCCCGGTTGAGTTTTGAGCAAGCTTTACTGAACGCAGGAACCGAGGTTAACGATGCTTTGGTGCAATATCATACAGCACGTGACAAGGCTGTGTACTTTGAAAAACAGATAGAGTCTCTCGAAAGAGCCTATAAAAGTACCTCCCTACTTATGCAGCACGGAACGACAACCTATCTAGAAGTACTCACAGCACAACAAGGATTATTAAATGCCCAACTAACCCAAGTGGCTAATCGTTTCACGGAAATCCAAGGGGTTATTAACCTCTATCAAGCCTTAGGCGGAGGACGTGAATAGGCCATTCGTTTTATTCATATTTGAAATAACCTATAGGATTGCCCAGAAAGTGATTTTAGGGCAATCCGCCTTTCTTAGCACGCTCTCACTTTCACCTAATATATAATTTCATGACTTTAGTAGACTTGTTCCGTCTTATACCATGCTTATAGTCGTATCGTATTCAAGAATTAACAAATAAATCGTATATTTACGGTCATAAAAATCTTCTCGGACAATTGATACAAACATTTAAAATACAAGAAAGATGAAAAAACTTTTTACCTATGTAATCATGCTTTACGCCAGCCTATCCGTTTCCGTGGCGCAACAGATCCAGTATCCGGAGCCGGTGTTAAACCCGGAGAGTTGTACGAGTATCATGGTCGGGAAAAAAGCCTCGGCGGATGGTTCCGTGATGACCAGCCACACCTGCGATAGCAATTACCGCACTTGGATGGATATCGTACCTTCCGCCTCGTACGATCACGATACGACAACCACAGTCTATACCGGACGTATGCATACCGAATACGCCGAGGGAACCCGGGGGATGATCGCAAAAGGAACGCTACCCGAAGCGCGGTCTACGTATCAATTCCTCAACACGGCCTATCCTTGCCTGAACGAGAAGCAACTAGGCATCGGGGAAACAACGATCACCGGCCGGAAAGCCCTTGTCAACAAGAAAGGTATGTTCATGATCGAGGAACTTCAGCGAATCGCCTTGCAACGTTGCACGACCGCCCGTGACGCGATCCGCTTAATGGGCGAGTTGATCGAGAAATACGGATATGGCGACTGGGGCGAGTGCCTTACGATAGCGGATCCGAAAGAGGTATGGCATTTCGAGGTCTTCGGCGAGGGTCCGGATAAGATCGGTGGCGTATGGGCAGCGATCCGCATCCCCGACGATCATGTGGGCGTATCGGCCAATATCCCCCGTATCTCCAAGGTAGATCCGAGCGACAAGGAGAATTGCATGGCTTCCGCCAACGTATTCGAGGTAGCCAAGCGCATGGGCTTCTGGGACGGGAAGAAACCGTTCCGCTTCTGGGAGGCCTATGGCGGCGGGAACTATTCGGGAGAATTGAAATCCTTCAGCATCCGTGAGTTTTTCATTTTGAATAAGCTGGCGCCATCCTTGCATCTTTCTTATGATGCCGAGGAACTTCCGATCAGCGTAAAACCGGAAAAACCGGTTGACGTGACCGACGTGATGGCCCTTCTCTCCGAGACGTATGAGGGGACGGAATATGATATGACGAAGAACCTGAAAGTCGCCGTCAAGAAAAAAGATAGTAACGAGACAGATACCATTATCAGCCCGGTAGCGAATCCGTGGATGACTACGGATATGGTAAACATGTTAAACGGACTCAGACCGGATGCCGTGAAACGCTACCGCCTTGTAGCCGTGCCGCAATGCTCCTACTCTACCGTGATCCAATTGCGTGACTGGCTGCCCGACGCGGTAGGCGGCGTGGTTTGGATGGCCTATGATAATCCCGGACAAAGCCCCCGCATCCCCATCTTCTGTGGGACGAAAGATCTCCCGGCTTGCTTCAAGGTTTGCGGACAGCACCGTTACCGGGAAGATGCCGCCGTATGGGCTTTCCGTCGTGCCAACAAACTCGCCACCGTACGTTGGGGAGCGACTAAAGATCGTATGAAAGCATCTATCGCCCATTTTACGGAGAAAGGGCAGACAGAACTTCCTTTCGTAGAGAGCCGTTACAAAGAGATTCTTACCCAACAAGGTGAGGAGGCCGCAAAAGAATACCTAACCGGATATACCGCCGATTTCGCCGGAGCCACGATGCTACGCTGGAGAGAAATGGGAGACTCATTCTGGACCCAATTCGAAAGAGGCTTCTAATCACCACATCCGATAGTAAAGACGAGGCACGCCCCGTCTCTACAATAATAATATAAACTTAAATTCATATACAATGAGAACATTCATTCTATCATGCGCCTTAGCGTTAGGTTCCTTGAGCACATTCGCCCAAGGCTACCAATTTACGGATGTAGTAAAGGTACCCGCCACGCCAGTCAAGAATCAAGCATCCACGGGAACCTGCTGGTGTTTCGCCACGACCTCTTTCATGGAGTCCGAATTACTCCGTATGGGAAAAGGGACGTACGATCTCTCCGAGATGTTTATCGTCCGCCAGAAATACATGAACCAGTTGCAGGATAATTATGTCCGCCAAGGTAGAGGTAATATCGGTCAAGGAAGTCTCTCCCACACCTTCATGAACGCTTTCAACCAAGTAGGTATCGTTCCTGAAGAGGTGTACTCGGGTATCAACTACGATTCCGACCGGCACAATCATGCCGAGATGGTAAAATACATCAAGGCAATCGCAACGACCGCCGTGGATATGAAAAAACGGAGCCCGGAATATTACAAACTAATCGATAACCTATTCGATACCTACCTAGGCAAGCTTCCGGAGAAATTCACCTATCAAGGCAAGGAATATACCCCGAAGACATTCGCCGCCTCCCTAGGGTTGAATATGGACGATTATATCGAGCTGACAAGCTTCACGCATCATCCGTATTACCAGAAATTCGAGGTAGAGGTTCCCGATAACTGGGAGCATGCGCAAATGTATAACCTACCATTGAATGAAATGATGGAAGTAGCGGATTATGCGTTGAATAACGGTTACACGGTATGCTGGGATGGCGACGTGAGCGAGAAAGGCTTCTCTTTCAAGAATGGCGTGGCGATCAACCCGGAGGTAAAGAAGGTGGAAGATTACTCGACTACCGACCGTGCCCGCTTCGAGAAAATGGACGAGAAGGAACGTCTGGAGGAAGTCTACAAATTCGAGAAACCTTTCCCGGAAGTAAACGTCACCCCGCAGGTCCGTCAAGAAGGCTTCGAGGCGTTCGTCACGACCGATGACCATTTGATGCACCTTACCGGCATCGCCAAGGATCAAAACGGCACGAAATATTATATCACGAAGAACTCTTGGGGAACCGAACGTAATACATTCGGCGGTTACCTCAACATGTCAGATAGCTTTGTCCGTGCCAAGACGATTTACATCATGGTGCATAAGGACGCAATACCGAAAGCAATCAAGTCTAAATTAGGCATTTAGTACAATGCCCATCGTAAGGCGCTTACAATAGGCATTCAAAGCACCTTACGATGGGCATTATAAGCTCCTTAGAATGGGCATCCGCGGAAATCACGGATGCCCATCTCTTTTTTCTCTCATCGAACCAGTTTCAACTCCTCAATCAACCTCGGGCATTTACCCCATTTATCGATCATGAAAAGGACATAGCGGATATCTACGCCGATGCAACGTTGCAAATCCGGTTCAAAAGCGATATCACCACTCATCGCCTCCCAGTTACCGTCGAAAGCAAGTCCAATCAAACGGGCGTTCTTATCGAATACCGGGCTACCGGAATTACCACCCGTGATATCATTGTTAGAGAGGAAGCACAGCTGCAATTCCCCTTTTTCATTCGCGTAAGGTCCGAAATCACGGCTACGAACCAGATCCAGTATCTCCGGTTGTACCCAGAACTCATCGCTCGTCGGGTCCTCTTTCTCTAGGATACCTTTATCCGTTGAGTAATAATTGTACCATGCGGCATCATAAGGACGATACCCTCCGATAGAACCATAGCTCAAACGCATCGTGAAATTAGCGTCGGAAGACAAGGCTTTCTCCGGATACATCTCCTTCAAGCCCGCGAAATACAAACGTTCTCCCTTAGCGATATCATACTCCGCATCACCCATCAACTGCTGTAACTGGAAGATAGACACCAATACGGACAAGCTCAGTTCCGCCGCCGGATCTTTTCTCAATTTCTCATATTGCTTCGGATTTCTCAACATCTCGGCGATCTTGTCGTACGACAATAAGGAAGTCTTCTTAAATACATCCGCCGCATATTTCTCATAATTTCCTTTATACTTCTTATCAACGCTCGTATAAATATCCGGCAAGAACTCCGGAGATACACGTTCTTTCGCGATCTTCATCATCGCGGCCAGTACCTTCTGATCCAAAGACGGCTCGTAATCCTTGAAGAACGGTTGGATACGATCCTCTAAAAAGACAGTAATCTCTTCCGGGGTAGCTCCTTCAATATCCACCGATTGCACCATACGGGCCAAACGAATAATCTCCGCTCCACTAGAAAACGCCTCATTCAAATAGGTCAAAGCCTCTCTATATTTATTGGTCGAGGTATATCCTTTTTCCAGCAAATTCAAGACCTCGCCATATTTAGCGCCCCGGGCTTGATCTTTCGCTACCCAATCAGCAAAAGCCGTCTCTTCCGCACGTTTACGTTCGATCACGTTTAGATTCGCCAATCCTTTATTCATACCGATCGAGTTCTTCCAATAATTGGAGCTTCCCGCATATTTGGAGGCATATTTGATACGTACGGCGTCGCTAGCCGACATAGCCTCTTTCCAGATGCCCTGCTTGATGCCACGCACCTCGATACGGGGCTTATTACTATTCTCGATACGCTGTTGCACGCCCCAAGAACACAAATAACGATCCGTGCTTCCCGGAAAACCGATTGTCATGGCATAATCCTTATCTTGATAACCTTGCATAGACACCTCCGCTACATATCTCGGGGTATAAGGCTTATTATCCGCGTTGTATTCCGCCGGTTTATTATCCGCGTTGGCGTACACACGGAACACGGAAAAATCACCGGTATGGCGGGGCCACATCCAGTTGTCCGTATCCCCACCGAACTTACCGATAGAGCTAGGCGGAGCGAACACCATGCGCACGTCACGAAATACGTCATATACGACCAAGAAATACTTGTTATTGTTATAGAAAGGAACCACGTCGGCTGCCTGGAACTCACTATTACCCACAGAGTCACAAATCACACGACCGATAGAATCGGCGGCGGATAAACGCTGGAACTCGTCCTCTATACCGGCGATCTGGCTGTTAATACGATCGCTGACGTCTACCGTCTCTTTCAGATAACGTACCGACAAACCCGGGACCGGCAACTCCTCTTGCTTGCTTTGGGATACAAAACCATCCTTCAAATAATCATGTTCCACGCTGCTCAATTGCTGGATAGAACCGAAACCACAATGGTGGTTCGTAAAGATCAAGCCCTCGTCCGAAACCGTAATACCCGTGCATCCGCCACCGAAGATTACCACGGCGTTCGCCACGCAAGGATCCGTCTCACTATACAACTGATCATAGGATGGGGTAAAACCCAACTCGGCCATTCTCGCCAAATTCTGCTTATTCAATTCCTTCAGCACCCACATGCCCTCATCGGCATATAACTGGCCGGAAGCGGCTAAAAGCAACAAAGCCGCCCACACTCTTTTCATCAACTTCATTCTTCTCTTATTAGTCTAAATTATTCGATTAGTAACTTAATGTTTTTTACCTCGACACGGGCCGACAACCATTCTGTAATCTTTTTACGCTCAACCTCTTTCACCTTCGTCTTACTCTTCAGATAAACCAGCATGACCGTATCCGGTTTCGCCGTCTCCGTATTCACGATATAGGTATGCGAGCAAGAAGCCTCTACCACAAAGGGGAACAACACTTTCATTTCCGGGATCAACTCGGATGTCAGACGCCCATAACTCTGATATTTGTCAACCTGCCGTTTTAAAGAATCGATCTGGATGGTTTGCACACGCAGCACCTCTTCGCTATTCTTATACAAATCCTGCATCAACAGGCTCTTCAGCTCGTTGATATCCGTCGCTTCCTGGCCAAAGCCCTGCTGTACGATCAAATGGACATTTTTCAATCCGTATTTTGGCATCTTGGCTTTTGCGTTCGCGATCATCTCGTCTGGTACGGTTTGTCCGATCAACACCACTTTTACCTCTTTCTTCTCGCTTGTATCCGTAATCACCTTACTCAATATTTGCGTATTCGGGAAACTCAGTTCTTCGGTGACAAACGTTCGTACCCTCTCATTAAAATAACTGCTACGGATTAAGTTATAACTCAAGAAAAGACTGGGTACGATCGTAAAGAATACGATAATACCGACATAGCGGGTCACGATCTTTTCCCGTTGTTTATCCAAGAATACTTTCTTCGGATACTTCAATAAACGTACCACCACATAAGTAGCCAAGCTAATAAATACCGTATTGATAAAATACAGATAGAAAGCGCCGAAAAAGTAATATAAATTACCACTCGCCAAACCGAATCCAGCCGTACAAAGCGGAGGCATCAACGCCGTGGCGATAGCCACACCCGGGATCACGTTTCCCTTGCTTTTCGTAGAGCTAGCGACAATTCCCGCCAGACCGCCAAAGAAAGCGATCAACACGTCGTATACCGTGGGCTGCGTACGGGCAAGCAACTCGCTTTGGGCCTCACTGATCGGTGATATAAGAAAATACAAGGTAGACGTTATTACGCTGAAGACCGTAGCCGTGGCAAAATTACGGAACGATCGCTTGATCAAGTCGAAATCGGAGATACCCAATCCCAAGCCGAATCCCATGATCGGTCCCATCAGCGGCGAGATCAACATCGCGCCAATAATCACGGCCGTAGAGTTGGTATTTAACCCAAGAGAAGCGACAAACGTAGCGAAAATAAGTACCCATAAGTTCGTCCCCTTAAACTCTATCCCCTTTTTAATGGATTCTATCGTCTCCAGCTCATCTTCCTTTTCCTGCCGGACATCAAAATTACGGACGAAAAAATCCATAATCTGTTTATGTAGCAATCCTTTTTCCATGCGGTATTAATCTTGTCCCATATTTATGCAAAGATATTCCAATTGTTTGTTTTTCTAACTATTTAATAGCTTTTTTATGGTGAGATTACGTATATTTGCATTTACAATACAACAACAAGAGATCCTATTTGTATGAAACGATATCTAATGCTTTTATGCTTATTGTTTACGTCCTTTGTCGTTTCATCTCAAACGACAACGCCAGACTCGCTTAAAAGCGCCTTGCAAAAAGCAACCTCCGAACGCTCTAGACTGGAAATCCTTACCAATTTAATGGATATCTCACGAAACGATGACATATTAGTAAACGCTAAACAACTCTATCAGGAAGCCTTAAAAGCGAATGACAATTACTATAAGGAAGCGGCATTGACCGAGATTCTCCGGCATTATATCAACACGGACCAAACCGATAGCGCAAATGTCTATATCGCCAAAGCCGAGCAGGAGCTAAAAGGAGAAGCCAGAACCAGCCTCGTATCGTTCATGAAAATGATCCAAGATACGCGCGTCATATTCTACACATCCGGTGAACCGAGAAGGAAAGTCCTCATGAATTGCCTATTCAAGCTGGAGGAACCCGACAAATTGTCTCCCTATGAGAAAATAGCCTGTAATTATGTACTTGGCATGGCTGTCAGCAACAGCGTCATGGAGGAGAACATGCTTAAGGAGGACTTCAAGCAAGGGAAAGAATATTTCGACAACGTCTTGACCGAGGCTGAAAAACTGCCCCTACGATACGCATACAATTTCTTGCCTAACACCTATTTCATGCTATGCGCCTACGCTGCCGACCCTTGGGAGAGAGGGAAATACGCAACCCGCTATCTCAATACGATCTTAGGATACTCCAATATCCCGGAGATGAGCAAACGTCCTTACGCGACTAACAAGCGCCACTTGCTAAGCGCCTACTCCAACCTCGCCATCAGCGCCGAGGCTATCGGGAAGGATTTGGGCACTTCCTATTTCCATGAGTTCCAAAAGTTATTGAAGGCTTATCCGGAGGCGGCTAGCACCACCCCGGAATACGAGCTATACTATACTTCCGCCAATTATTACCTAAACATCAAGGACTACATGAAATTCATTGAGTTCAGCGACTCCTTGATCAATTTCTCCAAACAAATACCGCTTTACAAGGAGCATGTAATCGCCTATGTATCTGCGAAAGCCGCCGCCTACGACAGCCTCCGGATGTACAAGGAGGCGTATGAGACATCCAAGGAATACGCGGTCTTGCTAGATACCTTGCGCATGCAGGAACTCCGGAAGAAAATGGAGAATCTCGAGATCGAGAAAGGGGCGAACGAGTTGGTGATCGAAAAGAAATCATTGGAATTGGAATTGCAGAAAAGCAAGAAGGAGAATTACCTATATATATCCCTATTGCTTCTAGCCTTATGCGCCGTGTTCTATATCTTTTTCCGGTTAGGCAAGATGAGATCTCTTTATCAAGCATTACAGAAATCCAACGAGCAGGTCCTGATAGCGAACCAGAAGGCACAAGAGAGCGAGGAGATGAAGACCGCCTTCATCCGGAATATGTCGCATGAGATACGGACTCCCTTAAACGCGATCAACGGTTTCTCGGAACTCATCACCAACGACGATATCTCCATGGACGAGAAACAGGCTTTCAGCCGTATTATCTATGAAAACTGTTACCACTTGACTTCCATGCTGAACAATCTCCTTGAGATCGCCCAGCTCGATAGCGGCAATGATTCCCTTCCTCTTGTTCCCACACGAATCCATGAGCTTTGTTTACATGAGATGCAACAGGTAAAGAAATATCAAGAGAAGCCGGAGATCAACTATGTGGTGGAAGGCGATAAGGAGAATGATATGATCTTGACCAACCGCGCTTATTTCAGCTTGATCATCTCGCATCTGCTGGCAAACGCAAATAAATTCACGGAGAAAGGAAGCATCACACTTTCATACCATCTGGATAGCGGAGCCAATTTAGTGACCCTGTCGGTAACAGATACGGGTTGCGGCATCCCTCAAGACAAACAGGAATGGATATTCGAGCGTTTCACGAAGACCAATGATTTCATTCCCGGCTCTGGCCTGGGGCTTTACCTATGTCGCTTGATCGTTAACCGGCTAAACGGTAAGATAAAGACAGATCCGTCTTATACGAAAGGCTCACGCTTCGTTATCACGATGCCAATCGCCACGCCGTCCAAGCCCTCCGAACTTACCGATTAACGAAAGAAACGTCCTACGTACGGGAGTTCTCGTAAAGGTAAATCCCTTTTAATCATAAATGCGATGAATACGCCTAATAAGATCGTGCGGTATCCCAACCGGAGCCATTCAGACTGTATCGGCAGTGCCATGCCTACCACGTATAACACCGTCGCCACTCCGAAATAAAGAAACGCGGATTTCAAGTCGTACTCGATCGGGAATTTCTTTTGTCCTACAAAATAGGATAAAAGCATCATCAATAAATTACAAAAGAACGATGCCCACGCACAAGCCATATAACCGTACGAGGGACCGAACAGCAAGATGATAGAGACCGTGGCCACACATCCGATCGTGGAGAAATAGGCGCCCCATCGTGTCTGGTCGATCAGCTTATACCATAAGGAGAGGTTGAAATAAATACCGAAGAACAACTCGCCCAGCATCACGATCGGCACTACCCGTAATCCGGGATAATAGGCCGGCCCGACAAAGTACTTCAAGATATCGATATAGAACATTACCCCGAGGAAGATAAACAAGGCGAATATGATGAAATATTTCATCGCTTCCGAGTAGGCTTTCTTATTATCATCGCTCTTGTTTTTAGCGAAAATAAACGGCTCATAGGCATACCGGAAAGCCTGCGTGAACATCACCATCACCACGGCGATCTTGAAGCATGCGCCGTATATACCCAATTGCTCGTTCGCGTACTCCTTATCATCAAACAAGAATGGAAACAGGATCTTATCTGCCGTCTGGTTAAAGATACCGGCAATACCTAGAATGAGGATCGGGAAGGAATAACGCAAGATTTGTTTCAATACCGTTCCGTCTACTTTCGCCCGTATGCCCGGCAAGATATCCGGGATCAAAAGCAATAAGGTTATCAGTGTCGTAAATACGTTCGCCACGAATACATAGCCTACCCCATAATCCGGACGATAGAACCAGCTTATCGCCTCCGGATAGTGCGAATGCAACCACGGACAAGTGATCAAGAAGAATATATTCAAGATAATATTCAAGAAAATACTCAGCAACTTAATCCCGGCGAAACGCCATGCTTTCCCCTTATACCGAAGATAAGCGAACGGAATGCAACAAAAAGCGTCTACCGCCACGATACCCGCCATCATCCCGATATACTCCGGATGGTCGCCATATCCCAAGCCGGCGCTAATAGATGGCAATAAGGCGAAAACCGCTACGCTAAACAGCGCCGAACTTCCCAGCAAGCAATACAGCACGGAAGCATACACCCGCATCGGCTCTTGCTCCTCTTTCTTATTGATGAAACGGAAGAACCCCGTCTCCATGCCATAAGTAAGCAAGACCAGCAACAGGGCTGTCCAACCATATAAATTCGTCACGATCCCATAATCCCCTGTTCCGGCCAACACACGTGTGTACATCGGCACCAACATCCAATTCAGGAAACGCCCCACTATACTACTCAATCCATAAACGGCTGTCTCTTTAGCGAGCCGCTTCATTCCTCCTGCCATATCTATCTGTCTAATCAAATAAAAAACCTTGTTCCCCCACCCGGCTACGTCCCAGATGGGTATAAGCTAAATCGGTGACCTCACGGCCACGGGGCGTGCGTTTGATAAAGCCCTCTTTGATCAAGAAAGGCTCGTACACTTCTTCTAGCGTTCCGGGGTCCTCGCCCAAAGCCGTGGCGATCGTCGTTAATCCGACCGGGCCTCCCTGGAATTTATCAATGATCGTCGTTAGCAACTTATTATCGATCTGATCCAAGCCATACCGGTCTATATTCAACGCCTCCAAAGAGAAGCAAGCGATCGCCTTATCGATATCTCCGTTCCCCTTCACTTGAGCGAAATCACGCACACGGCGCAATAAAGCGTTGGCGATACGAGGCGTACCCCGGCTACGGGAAGCGATCTCCCTAGCGGCGTTCAACTCACATTTTACATTCAAAATATTAGCACTACGGAGCACGATCTTCGTCAGCGTCTCCATATCATAATACTCCAAGTGCATATTGATACCGAAACGGGCACGCAGCGGACTAGTCAGCAAGCCGCTACGGGTCGTAGCGCCAATCAATGTAAACGGAGCCAAATCGATCTGTATCGAGCGAGCGCTTGGTCCTTTATCGATCACGATATCGATCCGGTAATCCTCCATAGCGGAATACAGGTATTCCTCCACGATCGGGCTCAACCGGTGAATCTCATCGATAAAAAGCACGTCGTTCTTCTCCAGCGAGGTCAATACCCCGGCCAGATCTCCCGGCTTATCCAGCACCGGCCCCGACGTGACCTTGAAACCAACCCCCAACTCGTTCGCTATAATATTCGACAACGTCGTCTTTCCCAACCCGGGAGGCCCATGCAAAAGCACATGATCCAGCGCCTCCTTACGCATGCGGGCAGCCATGACGAACACCTTCAGGTTCTCCACCACCTTCGCCTGTCCGCTGAAGTCACGGAGCGAAAGCGGCCGAAGCACGTTCTCGTACTCTCGCTCGTTTTCCGGCATCCGGGCATCCCTTATATCAAAATCATCTTCCATATTCACGTTCATTGACTTGCAAAGATAATGTTAAACAACACATTCACGAAAATAGATGTATAAAATATTTTTCTGACAGTGAGAAAAGCATATGTTTGCTAAAGGGACACCTTTAAAAACATACTACCATGAAACTTATACTCACAATCTCTGCGATGATCCTGTTCCTGATAACGGGATGCGAAAGTGGCAAGCAACCGGCTAACGACTTTTTAACCGTGGATATCACAGCAAATTATCCGAAGAAGGAACTGATTCTTCAAGACTTTTTGGATGTGGAATACATCCCATTAGAAACGAATGAGGAGTTCATAACCTCAGCCAGCATGCAAGCCATCGGCAAAAATCTCATAATCCTTAGAAACAAGAACGGACAAGACGGAGATATATTTATCTTCGACCGGACCGGAAAAGGCCAGAGAAAAATCAACCGCAGCGGCCAAGGTAGCCAAGAATACACGAATATCGGGTCTATTGCCCTCGATGAGGAGAAAGGTGAGCTGTTTATCAACAACTACTATTCGAGCCAGTTTATCGTATACGACCTGTCCGGAAACTTTAAGCGAACTTTAAAGTACGATAAAGATTTTAATTTCAATAGCGGGAAGATATACAATTTCGATCAAGACAACTTAATCTGCTACGATGAGATTGGCAATTATAAAAATCTGAGAAAAAGCGCATTTTGGCTCCTGTCCAAACAAGACGGGAGCATTGTCAAGGAAATCGAACTCCCTTATGAGCATAAGATATCACCGTTTTTATCGAAAGGAGGTTGGGCCGCAGGACCTCGTAATACCGAATTAATTTCCCAAAATGGAAGTTGGGTCTTAGTAGAGCCATCTACAGATACGATTTATAGTTATTCGCAAGATCACTCTATCAAACCCTTTATCGTAAGGACTCCACCTATCTGCTCTATGGCCCCGGAAGTATTTCTTTATCCAAGTATTCTTACCGACCGGTATTATTTCATGCAAACAACAAAGAAACAATGGGATTTTGAGAAAGAAACCGGATTCCCCAGAACCGACTTGGTATATGATAAACAAGAGGACGCTATCTTTGAGTGTGTCGTATATAATAACGATTTCGTAGATCAGACACCCGTTGATATGTGGTACGAACACGGAATACTAAAGATCATCAATAACGATGGGATCGCTTTCATAAAGAAACTAGAAGCCAATGAGTTGGTGGAAGCCTACGGGAAAGGTAAGCTGAAAGGCCGCTTGAATGAGATCGCAGCGGGATTGAATGAGGAATCCAACCCCGTGATTATGGTGGCTAAGTATAAGGAGTAAAAAACTTCTTACTTATTGTCTATTTTTCCAGACTTGTTTTTTATTCGTACATGTTTTTCGGAAAACACGTACGTGAATTCCCAAAAACACGTACGTGAATCCGTGAAAACATGTACGTGTTTTTACGGAAATCCGACAAGCATATTTATCTATCTTATTATCAGCGAATTGTAAATCGACTTCATAGTAAGATATTATTGTTGAAAATTTACTTCTAAAGATACGGTTCCTCTCCTATATTTTATGTAACTTTGCTTATAAGTCGCATAAAATATAGGACGATATGAACCAGACAATTTATCCCATCGGCATACAGAACTTCGAGAAAATTCGCAAGGACGGCTATCTCTATATTGACAAGACAGCCTTGGTCTATCAATTGGTTACTACCGGACAGTATTACTTCCTCAGCCGCCCCCGACGCTTCGGGAAAAGCCTGTTGCTGTCCACGCTGGAGGCCTATTTCCAAGGGAAAAAGGAGCTGTTCGAGGGACTGGCCATGGAGAAACTGGAAAAGGACTGGAAAGAATACCCGATCCTCCATTTTGACCTGAATATCTCCCAATACGACTCTCCGGATAGCTTATACAAGATATTAAACGACATCCTGTCCCGGTACGAAGACGAATATGGGACACGTCCCTCGGAAGTGACCCTGCCCCTCCGTTTCGCCGGAATCATCGACCGGGCCTACCGCAAAACCGGACAAAGGGCCGTGATCCTGATAGACGAGTACGACAAGCCCTTGCTACAGAACTTGCACGACGAGGAGATGCAAAACCGGCTCCGGAACATGCTCAAACCCTTCTACGGCGTATTGAAGACCATGGATAGGGCCATCCGCTTCGCCCTGCTCACAGGTGTGACCAAGTTCGGCAAGATAAGCGTGTTCAGCGACCTCAACAACCTCATGGACCTGTCGATGGATAATCGGTACGTCGAGATATGCGGCATCACAGAGAAAGAGATACATGCCTATCTGGAAGACGAAGTGAAGGAACTGGCTGATACCCAAATGACGACCTACGAGGAAACCTGCCTAAAACTCAAGCAACGCTATGACGGATACCATTTCACCGCCAAGTCCGAGGGTATATACAATCCATTCAGCCTATTGAATACCTTCGCTAAGATGGAATTCGGAGACTACTGGTTCGAGACCGGAACACCCTCCTACCTCGTGGAGCTGCTCAAGCACACCCATTACGACCTCTACGAGATGGCCAACACGGAGACCGACGCCGACGTGCTCAACAGCATCGACTCCGCCTCGAACAATCCCATACCCGTCATCTACCAAAGCGGGTATCTTACCATCAAGGGCTATGATCCTGAGTTTGGCATTTATCGACTGGGTTTCCCGAACAAGGAGGTGGAAGAAGGTTTCGTCAAATACCTACTTCCTTTCTATACGAGCATACAAGCCTCTAAGACCCCCTTCGAGATCGGACAGTTCGTTCGGGAGATACGGTCTGGCAATTACGACGCCTTCTTCCACCGCCTCCAAAGCTTCTTCGCCGACACACCCTACGAGGTGATCGCCGGGCAAAAGCCGGAACGAGACACGGAGCTGCATTACCGGAACGTCCTCTTCATCGTCTTCAAGCTGGTCGGCCTGTACACGCAAGTGGAGTACCATACCTCGAACGGGCGTATAGACCTCGTCTTGCAAACCGATCGCTATGTATATATCATGGAGTTCAAGCTCAACGGAACCGCCGAGGAGGCCCTGCGGCAGATCGAGGAGAAAGGCTACGCCCTACCCTTCGCCGGAGACGACCGGGAAGTCTTCAAGATCGGCGTGAACTTCTCTTCCGAGACCCGCAATATCGAGAAGTGGCTGGTTGGGTGAAAAAGTCATGTTTTTATCCAGATATACTTACTTTGCCGATACAGTATATATCCTATGCCCGGAGAAGATATACTTCAAGTGGCATCGAAGTATATTTCTCCCCCAAAAGGCTCCTCAAGTGAATAACTAATCATTTCCCAACTCGTAAGCTTACGGCTACCCCTACTCGTAAGTTATTCACTTGACAAACCGTAAGTTATTCATTTGACAAGCCATAAACAGACAGTTTACACCTAGCGTAACAATCTGTTATTCAATGCATTTACAACATAAATAAAAACCGTTCAAAAAAGTCGGACTTTCCAGCCGGAATATCCTCGCCTTTTTGTATTATCTTTATCGCCAACAAATAATACGCAGATGAAGAAAAACATTGTTTTCCTGTTAATTCTAATACCTATTATATGGATCTCTTGCGACGGAATGGGCCATCAAACCATAGACTTCCGAAAAATAGAGAACCTTATGCCCCAACATCCGGATAGCGCCTTAATGCTCCTTGAGCAAATAGAGAACAAAGAAAACCTATCCCGAAAAGATAAGGCACATTATTATTTATTGCTGACGGAAGCGCAAGACAAAACTTTTGTTAAGCATGAAACCGACTCGCTGATCACGATCGCAACGGATTATTATGAGGAAACAGACGATCTGGAACGAAAAGCGAAAGCTTGGTATTATAGGGGAAGAATCAGCCAAGATCAGAACCATCCACTAAAGGCCCAAGAGTGTTATCTAAAAGCCTTACGGGATGAAGAATCGATAAAAGATCACGCTTTACTGGGAAGAGTAAATAACTATATTGGAATACTCTACACTTTTCAAGATGTCTACGAAAAAGCGTTATCTTTCCAGAAAAAAGCTGTCTCAAATTTTCGTGCGATTAACGATTCTATCGGTCAAGCTTACGCTTCACGTGATCTAGGCCGTGTTTATCAAATGCTAGCACTTCCTGATAGCGCAATCGCTTGCTACTTAGACGCAATTGCCCTAATACGATCTTTCGATGAATGGTCTATTTATTCGGAGTTAGGAAATTTATATATAGAAAAGAAAGATTATTCGCTAGCGAATCAGTATTTAATGAAAATGAAATCATTTTTGGATAGAATGCAAGCGAATAATTTTTCTGACAATATCGATTTTTCCTTTCATGCGACATTAGGAGACTATTACAATCAAGTAAATAAATTAGATTCCGCTTTATTCTATTTGAATATTTGCAAAGAACAAACGACAAGGCTAGACACACGTATTTCCGCATATGCCACCCTCAAAAAAATAGCCTATAAGCAAAATGACTGGAAGCAATACGTCCTGTTAGATCAGAAATATACAAGTATGCATGATTCTCTTCATGCACAAGGAGAAATGGAATCTATCCGGAAATATCAAGCACTTTATGATCATCAAGAGACAGAACTAAAACTAACAAAAGAACAAGCCAAGAATGCGGTATCTAATTTGAGGATCATAATCGTTATGATAGTCTGTTTTTTAGTAATTTCGCTATCAACTTATGCTTATTTTAAACACAAACAAGAAAAAAGTCAGCTAATTCTTCGACAACAAGAAAAAGATATCCAAAACAAAGAACGATTGTCCATCTATGAAAACCAGATTCACGACTATGAAGAACAAATAGCCTTGAATGAGCAAACTTTACATTCTTTGAAAGAACATTTACAAGATCAAAACTTGAAAATAGAGAGTTTGAATACTATGCGCACGCACTTGGAGAATGAGATACAATCACTCAAACATAAAAAGCATATTCAAGAAAACCGTGCGGAAGAGATAGCTTTTAAAAATTCATCATTATATGCACAATTCCATGATAAGAAAAATTGGACACCGGCCCCGGAAGACTGGCAAGCTCTTCTCGATAAAATCGATCTCATTTATCCTACGCTTGCTTCTACATTAAGTAAAACATTACCCGGATCAACCATCTCAGAGAAACGTTTATGTTATCTACTAAAGATACAAGTAAAGCCAACAGTTATTGCTCGATTGTTATGTTGTAGCGATACAAATATTACGATGCTACGAAAGCGATTATATAAAAAAGCATTCAACAAAGATGTTCCGGCTAAGGAGTTTGATAGATATATACTTGATATATAACACTTTCACATTTAATTTTTTACAAAACTGCACAAATTTTTATTACAAAATGTGCAGTTTTATAAAAACAAGTTCATCCTTAAAGTCTTACATTTGCCTACAAGAAAATTTAATACCATGAGAAAAAGATTTGCTATTTTATTAGGGCTTATAGCTCTTCTTTCTGTGCAGTTGGTCTATGGAGATCCGGTTGAGACACGAGGGAAATGGGGGGATAAATATTATCGCTCAATTAATCCTCTTCCACCTTCATTATCCATACAAGGGAACATTTTGAGTGTGGATTTTATGAATGCGCTTGAAAACCTAACCATCACTATAACCGACGAACAAGGTACTGTAATAATGGAAGACAACATCTCTGGTGAAACAGGAGAATGTATAACTATCATTTTAAACAATGAGAGTACAGGACGATTTTACGTAAAGTTAGAGCATCAGTTAGGTTGGCTTATGGGAGAATTCATCATACAAAATAATTAGGTATTATTCTTTATCATATGCAAGCTTCAGGATTAAACAGTATTATATAGTTGATCCATCACTATTGTGATAATCACTGTACAGTGCCCCCAATGATACGTTTTTCCTGAATGCTTGCATTGAACTATGTTATTAGGAATTCTAAGCGTAACCTAACAAAAATACTAAGTTTGTCATTAATCAAGAACTAATACATATTATGATAATCTACGACCCCAAAATAGCGATTCTCCTTATAGCTTTTAATCGATCAAATATAAAGCAAGTATTTGATCGCATCAAAGTGGTGAAACCGAGAAGACTATATATCGCAGTAGATGGATCAACTAATGACACACAGCGTAAAATAAGTAAGGAAACAACGTTCATTGTTTCCCACATTGACTGGGAATGCCAAGTATTTAAACTATATCAGGAAAAAAATCAAGGATACGACAAACACTGTTTTGATTCGATTTCTTGGTTCTTCGAGCAAGAGCCAGAAGGAGTCATTCTAGAAGATGATTGTGTACCTTCCATTTCATTCTTTGGTTTTTGTACGACATTGCTGGAAAAGTTCAGACACGATGAACGCATCGGACACATATCCGGAAGCAATTACCAATTCGGGAAAAACAGGGGAGACGGTACTTTCTATTATTCAAACCTAACCCACGTATCCGGATGGGCTGGTTGGAGAAGAGTTTGGCAAGAGCACTGCCTTCACGAAAACAAGTACGACCTTTTTAAACAATTAGATTACTTATCAAATTTACCCTCTCACGCTCCATTCCAATATCGTTGGAACAGACTCTTCAATATGGCGAATCATGACAATGAAGGTTTTTGGGAGGCCAAATATGCTTACACAAACCTTATCAATAATAGATTATCGATCATTCCAAACAAAAATTTAATAACAAAGATCGCATATAATGACAAAACGCCCCATGCCATAAAGAATCATCCTTTTACAAACATCAAAAACGAGGAAATCGACCATATTGTTCATCCATCTTTCATCTGTCCGGACATAGAAGCCGATTTATATTCACAAACCAAAGAATATAATACATCTTTCGAGGAACTGTATATGCCTAAAGAATACTTTTACTTAAAAGAGCACTTTGTCACCGCAATCCGAAATAATCATATACATCCTAAAATTCCACAGATCATTCATCAGATCTATGAGGATTTAGCGGGACCACCTCCTTCTTTAGTCGAGATTTCCCAATCATGGAAAGAGCTAAATCCCGATTGGGAGTATCGGTTTTGGAATAAAAATGATATAGAGACATTTTTGAAAACCTATTATCCGGAATTTATTCCGGCCTATAATGCTTTTCCACATAATGTACAACGTTGGGACGCAATCCGGTATTTAATACTTTATAAGTTTGGTGGTCTATATGTAGACATGGATTATGAATGTACGGAAAATATCACTCCTATATTATGTAATACAGAATGTGCCATGGGATTGGAACCGGAAGCTCACGCTTTCCGTATCCATGTGCCTTACATTGTTGGAAATGCTTTTATGGCGACAGTTCCGGAGCATCCTTATTTCAAAGAGCTGATCGATACTGTATTTTGTACTGAGAAAAATAGCAACATGTACTCTGATCTTTGCGAGTTGATTCTTAATACAACAGGCCCCTGCATGACCACTCAAGTATACAAAAACAGCAATTATCAAAAGCGTGTGACATTAATTCCAGCAGAACTAATAGCACCTCTAACCTATACAGATATAAAAACAATCATAAACAATGAAACAACCAAGAATGTAGAGAGTAAGATAGAGAAGTCATTTGCCATACATTACTTTTTCGGCAGCTGGCTAAACTAATAGAAAATAACTGATAAATAGATGTTGTTATGAACCCCATTGAAGAGTCGATCTACCAATATATAAATAATATAATTGAAATTTCAGAAGAACAAGAACCTCTTCTGATTCAATATTGTAGAATGTTTTCTGCGGTTATTACTGGTAGTTTTTACGTACTAGATATATCAAAAAAACGTTTCATTTATATCAAACCGGATGATTTATTACTATGTGGTTATTCTGTAAAGGAAGCTATGAAACTTAACTTTGATTTATTTCCTCTGATTATCCATCCTGAAGATCTATCTTTATGGAACAACTTTTTAGAAATTATCCCTCAACACCTACAAGCATTACATGAAAAGCGAAATGAGATAGATCATATTTCATGTACAGTCCGCTTGATTCGTAAGAACTCTTATACTAAAGATCCACTATCACAAGTGCTCTACCAAAGAATGATTCCTGTTTGGAAGAATGAAAAAATAAGCTATTTAATCTGTTCTGTAGAAAGTGTAGCATATAAAAAAAACGGCTTCTACTTACATTACAAAAACTCGCTAACTTATGAAAAATATGAACCTGCAGTCGGTTCTTGGAGCACACATACAATGAGTCTCCTAAACGAGCGGGAACGAATTTTATTAAATCTTTCCCGGCAAGGACTAAATTCAAATGAGATTTCAGAAACCTTATGTCGTAGTAAACATACGATACAAAATCAAATCAAGGCCCTATTCGTTAAATTGAATGTTCATTCTATACAAGAAGCCATCGAAAGAGCAAACCATTGTAACCTCCTACACCCATACAAAGAAAAAAAGATCGATTTTCCAAATGAAACAATACATAGCTCCCCCAAAAAAATCAATAAAAAGTTGATGTGTGAAATACAAATATTATTAGATAAAGGTAAAAGCATCCGCTCAATTGCTTCCATGGTCGATATCGCAGAAAGTACAATTCGCAGTTGGATCATAAAGAAACTACTAAGAAGGTGAATTTCTGCGCAAAAAAAACAAAAAAAGCCCAAATAGACTATTGTTTTTGCGCATTAAATACTATACATTTGTAATATTACTTCTGTAAAGAACAAATTATTAACAATCTAATAACGAATAGTTATGGAAAAAGACAAAAAGCAAATCCTTGGAAAATTAAAGCTGAATAAGCTTAGTGAGAATGAGTTGGAGAAACGTGAAATGAGAATCCTAAAAGGTGGATCTGATTGTCCTGATGGCTGCTCTCCAAATACCAGCATATCGAATGCAACTGTTGATAAGTATTCATAATCTACTGCTATCAACATCTACGACTAGTATTATCTTATTACAAAGACTCCAAGTTGTCATATTCAAGGTCTTTACCGACCTTGAATATTTTTTGAATGTAATGCATAGAATGAACTTTTTGTTTAATTAATCTACTATAATGAAATCAATAATACATTCCACTGAAAATAACAACTTCTATTTGTATGATACCCAACGCATACTATCTATGTTAATACATCCCGAATTAAAAAAAATTCATGAAAAGTCGACAGATATAAATATAGATGCTTATTATTTGAAAAAATACTCTTATCTTGTAAATCATGGTTTTTTTGGAGAAGCAAAACCTTTTGAATTTAAAGCTAATATTAGCGAAAATAGCATAAAGGAAAATATCACTCAAACGAAAGTTATTGTATTTGAAATAACAGATTATTGTAATTTAAAATGCAAATATTGTTCACTAGGTGATTTATACAACTTCTCAAAAAAAGAATCCAAAAATATAAATATAAAATACGCTTTAAATTTCCTAAGATACATTTTCAATGTAAAACATAAAAAGACCAAATTAACAATTAGCTTTTTTGGGGGAGAACCACTTGTCAATTTTCCTGCTATACAACAAATAATAGAAGAAGCGAAACTTTTAAACAAAAACAAAAAATTGGACTTAATGTTCAATATGACAACAAATGCCACCTTAATACACAAATATATCGACTTTATAGTTGAAAATAATATAGAGTTATTAATCAGTTTTGATGGAAACGAAAAAGCTCATAGTTATCGTACCTATGCAAGCAACAACAAAAATTCATTTCATGATGTTTTAATGAATACCGATATGATAAAACTAAAACATCCTAGTTATTTCGATAAATATGTGAATTTTAATGCAGTACTAAATAATCGCAATTCCATAAAAGGAATTTACGAGTTTATTTATAATAGATATGGTAAAATTCCAAGAATATCACAATTAAGCTCAGATCATATAAATCTTAATAAAAAAAATATTTTTGATGATATTTTTCATTCCAGAAAAATAAGCGAGAAGGAATTCCAAAAGGAAGGATCTGACGTATTACCCATAGTAAGTAATCGATTGATCCCATTTAATGAATCAAAAAAGTTTTTGAAACATTATTCTCTCAATTTGTATCTTTCAAACACACTCTACTTATTGTATGATTTGATAGATTCCTTCCCAACGGGAACTTGTTTGCCCTTTCAAACAAGAATATTCTTAAACACGCACAATAACTTGTTACCTTGTGAAAAAGTTAGCTACAAAAACTTTTTAGGCAAAGTAAATGATCATGTATTTATTAACATTCCTGAAATTGTACAAAGGTACAATTCTTATTATGTACACTGCAAAAAAGTTTGTCAATATTGCTACGGAGGAAGAGCTTGCTCCACTTGCTTATTAAGTTTGGATAATCTGGATCAACTAGGTGTAGAGGAATTTGTTTGTCCAGACTTTCAGAATCAAAAAACATTTGAAGATAAACTAAATCGCATTTTTTCATATTTGGAAAAATGTCCTAGTGAATTCTTTCAAATAATTAATCATTTAATAACAGAGTAATGGAAAGAACAAGTGACTATTGGTTTATGATTGAGCCTTATGTGCATATAAACATTGCAAATGGCTATATGTTATTGTATAACACATTAGACAAAGAAACCATAATCTCTAATAATGAAAAAGTAATTAATCTATTAGAAGAATTACTTCAAGATGAAAATTGCGGTGTTACCATATTGAAAAATGAGCAATATAGACAAAATGATATACATTCTTTTATTACAAATTTAAGAGAAAAATACATGGGAGATATTATAGATATATCTTTATCTAAAGGGAAACCTATACAAATATTACCACATACTAATTTCTGCAATAAACGTAACGAAAAGTATAATTTTATAAAAAATGCCAACTTATTGCATTTTTTAAACGAAATAATCATTCATCTTGATCATATCTTAGATCAAGATAAGCTAATTGATTATTTGCAGTCAATGCCAGATAATATAACATATAGCATCAGTGGGGATTTAAAACATATTGCTAAATTTGACAAGCTTGTTGATTTTTTGAATCAATATAATTCGTCAAAAAAAATAATATGCAATTATATTAATTTTGCAATTCCAGCATCAGTATGCAAAAATATTTTTTTATACAAAATACATATTCATTTTCCTATAGATATAAAACAATTAATCATAACTACACAATCGTTAAAAGATCAGAATAATCTATTTGAACTTATTTTTGATATAGCATCTTTAGATGATTATCTAAAAGCTTGGGAAATTATCGAAGAATATCAAATTGACAAATATCAATTTAATCCAATATACACAGGGTATAATATCGATTTTTTCAAAGAAAATGTTTTTCTAAAAAAGAGCGATATATTATCTACATCAATGTCCATTAAAGACTTTTTTATCAAACAAATGATAAATAATAATGACTTTGGGAAAATCAACATAATGCCAAATGGAGATGTGCATTCGAATATAAATTATCCAGCATTAGGCAACATATGTACTCATAGTATTTTTGAGTTAATACAGAAAGAAATAGAAGAAGGAAAATCTTGGCTGCGAGTACGCAATCAAGAGCCTTGCAATGCATGTATTTATCAATGGCTATGTCCGTCTCCTTCTGATTATGAAATAATGATTGGGCAAACTAACCTTTGTCATGTAAATATTCATAATCCAAATTGTGAGAATCTTTAATTCTAAAATATAAAAAGTAATGAAAAATAAAATTATAGCATTATCTGTCCTCCTTTCTATTTTGAGTGGAGGCTGTGTAAATATGCAACAAAGTAAAGATTTGCTCACAATAGATGTCACAAAAGATTACCCTCAAAAAGAATTTGCTCTCCAAGATATATTTGATATAGATTATATCCCGCTAGACACCAGTCGTACGTTTACGACTATGGGGTATATGCAAGATATCAGTAAGGATATGATTATTGTCAGAAATCTGAAATTATCTTCAGATGGTGATATATTCATTTTTGACCGAAAAGGGAAAGGTATTAGAAAAATAAATAGGCAAGGTTCTGGTTCCGAAGAATATAGCTTTCTTTTGCGAGTTACCCTAGATGAAGAACATGAAGAATTATTTGTAGTTGATAATCGATCTAAAAAAGTATATATATATGATCTACAAGGTAATTTTAAACGAAGTTTTAAAAATATAGAAGGGGCATCCTATGATCGGGTTTTCAATTTAGGAAGTGACTATTTAATCTGTAATGATGGAGACAATTTATTTACCGATGAAATCAAAAACATATTTTATATTATCTCAAAACAGGACGGAAGACTTATCAAAGAAATTCATATTCCATATGACAAGAAAAAAACCAGTTTAATTATTAATAAGGAACAGACTAAATCTGCAAGACCTCGAAATGAAGAATTTGTTCCATTTCATGATTCATGGATTTTAATGGATCACTCATCAGATACGATATATCGGGTTTTTACTGATAAAAGAGTTGTCCCTTTTATAGCAAGAACTCCTTCCATACAATCAATGGGAACCGAGATATTTCTATATCCATCAGTTCTTACTGATCGCTACTATTTTATGCAGACAGTAAAAAAAGTATATGATTTTTCAAGTCGGGTAGGACTTCCAAGAACAGATTTAATGTATGATATGAAAGAAAATATTATCTATGAATACTCTCTTTATAATGCTGATTATGTGCATAAAGAATTTGTAAGTTTGGGTTATGGAGGAATAGCCTTTATAAATAAAGAAATAGCCTTTGTTAAAACATTAGAAGCACCTGATCTAGTTGATGCCTATAAAAATGGGAATTTAAAAGGCAAATTAAAAGAGATTGCAGCCAGCTTAGATGAGGAATCCAATCCAGTTCTTATGATTGCAAAATATAAACAAAAGAAGTAACTGCCTAGAGTAATTATTATGGAACTAACAAAAATTGCAGATTGGCTTCTTTTAAATGGGACATTAACAAAATGCCCAGGATTACTACATGGCAAGTTAGGAATAGCTATTTTCTTCTTCCATTATGCTCGTTATACAGGAAAAACATTATTCGAAGAATATGCATGGGATTTGATCATGGCAATCCAAGAACAGCTCCATGTAAATTATCGTCCAGATTATGAGAAAGGCATAGCTGGTATTGGGGTAGGGATCAACTATTTATCCTACAATAATCTTATTGAGATTGAGGAAGATTTATTTGAGGATTTCGATAAGCGGATGTACCGAGCCGTCATTCACGACCCTTTCCCTAATTACAGTCGTGATGAAGGATTGATTGGATATGGATGGTATTGGCTTCATCGTGCCAAAAGCCAAATGAGCAACGAATGTTTATCTTTTATCACAGAGAGTATCAAAAATAATAGAAATGATCTATCAGCAAATGAACAACAAGACATATATCTTTTTTTGCGTGCACACACTAGAGAATTAGAGTCGAACAGAATATTTCCGAAGCTTAAACCTAGTTTAACATTGGAGAATATGGGGTTATCTGGTGGTTATGCAGGTGAGGGCATGTATAGATTGACTGCCCTTGGAGCAATTGAGACTTCGTGGCAACAGCTTTTATAATATAAGTTGTAAGTATATTCTATCAACATACCATAAAAATGATTAATCTATATATTTTCTCGAACAAAAGTCGAGGTGGCTTATACGGAGTAGGTACCTATATTCGTGAATTGATTACCGCCTTGCGAAGTAAAAGTAATAGTATCCACATCCATGTAGTTCACATATTATGTGACCAACTTCAAATCGAAAAAAAAGAAGTGAAAGATGTTTCATACTGGTATTTCCCAGAGCCGATCTCAAAAGAATGGAATCTTCTAGATCAAGAACAACGAAAAGTTTACTCTCGGAATATTGTCTATCTACTCAGAAATTATATTCAAGACCAAAAAAATCTAGTTTTTCATTTAAATTCATACAGAGATAAATCACTTGCATTAGAACTAAAAATTGCATTTGATTGCAAAGTGATTACTGTCACTCATTTTTCTGAATGGAGTTCAGTTATTCATGATAACTTAGAAAAACTTCGAATTATCTTACGAAAAAAAGAAACAAATGAATTGGAAGATTTAATCCAAAAATCATTCGAGGAGGAAAGGACATGTTATGAAAGAATGGATCAAGTGATCAGCCTGTCAAACTATATGCAAGAATTATTGTATCACGATTATGGAGTAGATATAAATCGTATAATAATTATTCCAAACGGAATGAGCGACAAGATAAAAGAAGAAGTTGACCAGAAGAGATTACGAAAAAAATGGCACTTGTACCCAGAAGAACAAATGATTATTTTTGTCGGACGGTTAGAAGAGATCAAGGGAACTCATTTCTTGATTCGAGCCTTTCAATTAATTTTACAAGAAAGCCCCAATTGCCGTTTATGGATAGTTGGTGATGGCGATTATCAAAATTCTTTCTCCGAAGCCAATCCTATCTTCTCCAAAATAACTTTCACTGGTTTCGTTGATCAAACCTCGCTTTTTGAGTTATACCGTTTAGCTGATGTCGGTGTCGTACCTTCCCTATTCGAGCCTTTTGGTTATGTACCTGTCGAAATGATGATGCATGAATTACCCATCGTCGCAACCGCCACATCCGGGTTGAACGAGGTCGTAGACGAATCTTGCGGATTGAAAGTACCATTAATAGTATCTCCTGATAGTGTAGAGATCGACACCTCCCTGTTAGCGCAGAAGATCGTCTACCTATTACAGAACCCGAAAGAAGCGAAACGACTCGGGAAGAACGGTCGCAAACGGTATTTGGAGAAATATTCCTCGGAAGTATTCGGGAAAAACATGATCGCATTTTATAAATCCTTATTCCAAGAATGTAAATAATAATCAACGAACCTGATACTATATGGATACGCTCAATCAAATCGACATATCGATCATTATCCCGATATATAACGTGGAGAAATATTTGACGGTTTGTATCGACTCGTTGAAGAACCAAGGTGGCCTTCGTATGGAGATTATATTGGTTAATGATGGCTCGACTGATTTGTCAGGGGAAATTGCTGATGAATACGCTAAAAAAGAGGAGCGTATCAAAGTGATTCATCAAGAGAACGGGGGAGCATCCGCAGCCCGCAACGTTGGTTTGGATATTGCCACGGAAGAGTACATCGCTTTTTTAGATAGTGATGACTGGATTAAAGATGAATCATTATCTCTTTTATATGATGAGGCGGTGAAACATCATGCCGATGTCGTGATGGGAAATATGTGGCTATGTCATCAAGACGGAAGTATGGATAAACCTTTTAAATGTATTTCCAACGGATCTATAAAAGAATTGCTTTCCGGTAAAGAAAGTTTCATAGAATTAGTCAAAACTTGTTTCTATTTGCCCATGCCCTTCAAATACATATACAATAGGAAATATCTGCATAAAATACAGGCTCGTTTTGAGGAAGGCATCATGCATGAGGATGAGTTATGGTGTCCCATCGTCCTTTGCCAAGCGGAGAGGATGGTTATCACCAACATTGAGTTTTATTATTACCGCCAGAACGAAGAATCGGTCATGCATACGACAAGCCTAGCCCGAAGGCTGAAATCATTATTTCAAGTTACTGAGGGATTGATTAAATTCTCTGATCAATTTGTTTCCTCTAAGACGAGCGTTGACTTGAGAAGCTGGTGGTATGTAAACATCCTCAGGCTTTATTCTAAGGCATTCACACTACTTCCCAACATAAAAGATTCCTCATACATAGTACACAAACATTATCTGGATCGATTTTGGAGGGATTGCGGGCAAATGATTCCGGAATCTATACAAAGATGCAGAAATTATTACTACAAGGCAGAAGCCGGGCTGAAAGAATATACGGATTGGCGTGTGTCTGATTGGGTAGCAGGCGTAGATTGCCAAATAAAGGCTGGTAAAAAAGTGATGCTCGTATTCAACACGATAAATGGGGAAGATCTACAGTTGAAAATAGAGGATGTACCCGTTGATTGGGTGATAACCACCGACAGGAAATATTTCCAACAGGCGACTATAGTCGTTTTCCACCTTCCCACATTGCATTATGAGCTAGAGAATGATCAGGATAAGCTGGAAGGACAAACATGGGTCAGCTGGCATCTGGAGTCCGAAAAGGATGATCCGGGAATCAACGATCCGGAAATAAGCGAACTATTCGACCTTTTGATAAGTGACCCACAAGATAGCGAGGGTGAACAACATCCATTGCTAAGACTGTGCCGAAATTATGTAAATAATGGATAGAATTCCATTCACCGCTATAAGTTTTGAGCAAAAAGAAGAGATCACGAGAAAAAATAACCTAGTTTTGTAACTAGGCATGATTGAGCGAACGTATCGCTCCAAGTGTTTAACCTTAAATCGGAAGAATAATGAAATGGATAATCACAATACCAGCGATCCTCCTCTTTGCGTTAGCGGGATGTGGAAAAGATAAGCAATCGACAAATGAGCTTATCACTGTTGATGTTACGGTAAGTTACCCTAAAAAAGAACTAATTCTTCAAGATTTTATGGATGTCGAATATATTCCTTTGGAAACAAAGGACGATTTTATTTGCCAAGGTCTTGTCCTAGCAATCGGAAAGGATATTATTCTTGCCAGAAACCGAATCAGAGATGGAGATATCTTTATCTATGACAGAAAAACGGGAAAAGGATTAAAAAAAATAAATAGAGAAGGGCAAGGTGGAGAAGAATATACGTTCATCCAAAGAATTGTGCTTGATGAAAAACAAAATGAAATATTTGTACTCGATCATTTTTCAAGGAAAATATCAGTATATGATTTAGATGGGAATTTTAAAAGAAGCCTTAAACGAGGTGATGAACTCTATTTCTTTCATTTATACAATTTCAACCAAACAAGTTTAATAACTAATAATTATTGGGTAACAGACAAGCCTGCTTTTACTATTATATCTAAACAGGATGGAACAACCAAACAAATCCAGATTCCATTTAAAGAAAAAATATCAATGGCTGTAAACTATTCTGATAAAGCAAAGGATATATATTACAACGTGATCCCTGATAACTATAATCCTATAATTCCCTATTTTGATTGTTGGGTACTTGTAGAACAATCATCCGATACAGTATATAAGTACCAATCAGACCATAAAATGATACCGATTATAGCAAGGACCCCATCCGTACAATCCATGAATCCGGAAGTATTCCTCTTCCTAGGGATTCTTACTAACCGCTATTATTTTATGGAAACGGTTAAAAAAGAATATAACTTCGAGACACATGAGGGATTTCCCACTACAGACTTATTATATGACAAACAAGAAAAGGCTATTTTTGAATATATTGTATATAACAACGATTATTCTGAGAAAAGAGCGGTGAATATGAAATCACTTCCTGTAGACGATAAAATCGCATCTTGGCAAAGTATCGAGGCTTCCCAGCTCATTGAGGATTATGAAAAAGGGAAGTTGAAGAGACGATTAAAAGAAATTGCCGCAAGTTTAGATGAAGAATCCAATCCGGTAATCATGTTAATAAAACACAAAAAACAAACCAATCCCTAATGGTTATGAATCCAATGGAGGCTGTCTCTTATAATACAAAAATTGAGAAACAATTATTTTTTTTGCCGATCGGATTGACGAAATAAAGGGTGTGAGTTCTTTGATCAAAGCGTTCCATATGGTCTTAGAAGCTCATCCTAATAGTCGTTTGCTGATAGCCGGTAACGGTGATTATACAAGGGCCTTCCAAGAAGCAAAAAATATTTGACCACATGCATAGATTCCTTGATGTACCAAGGCGATCTGCACTTGGAGATTGTCTTGGTGGATGATGGCTCGACCGACTTATCCAGAAAGATCGCTGACGAATACGCTAAGAAAGAGGATCGTATCAAGGTGATTCATCAAGAGAACGAGGGAGCGTCCGCTGCCCGTAACCCAGGTTTGGAGATTGCCCAAGGTGAGTATATCGCTTTTTTAGATAGCGAAGACTGGATAAGTTGGAAGGACAAACATGGGTCAGCTGGCATCTGGAGTCCGAAAAGGATGATCTGGGAATCAACGACCCGGAAATAAACGAACTATTCGACCTTTTGATAAGTGACCCACAAGATAGCAAGATAGCGAGAGGAAACAACATCCATTGCTAAGCCTTTGCCTAAATTATGTAAATAACGGATAGAATTCCATTCACCGCTATAAGTTTTGAGCAAAAAGAAGAGATATCGAGAAAAAATAACCTATTTTTGTAATTAGGCATGATTGAGCGAATGTATCGCCCTAAGTGTTTAACCTTAAATCGTAAGAATAATGAAATGGATAATCACAATTTCAGCGATCCTTCTCTTTGCGTTAGCGGGATGTGGAAAAGATAAACAATCAACAAATGAACTCATCACAGTTGATGTTACAAAGAATTATCCTGAAAAGGAATTGACACTACAGGATTTCATGGATGTGGAATACATCCCGTTGGAAACAAATGATGAGTTTGTTACCCAAGGCAAAGTAATGGCCATTGGTGCAGAAGTTATATTAATAACCAACTGGGCCAACGACGGGAATTTGTTTGTTTTTGACAGAAAAACCGGCAAAGCCTTGAAGAAGATAAACAGGAAAGGGCAAGGTGGCGAGGAATATGTAGGTATTACGGAGGTTGTTCTGGATGAAGCAAACAAGGAAATATTTGTTATAGCCTATACCGGAAGTAAAATCTCTGTATATGATCTATACGGAAATTTTAAAAGGAGTTTCAAAGCCGAAGGTACGGAATCTCATATAAATACATTTAATTACGACCGGGATAATTTGATCTCTTATGTACCAGATAATAGTCTGGAAAACCCGTCAAACGCCATACCTCCATATTATTTAATCTTTTCCAAGCAGGATGGAAGTATCACCCGGAAAATATCAATTCCTTTTGATGAAGTTAAAAGCCCGGTCGCAAGAGATGGGGAAAACTGGGAGAACTGGGCCGCTCCAGTACCAACCGCCATGTATCAAATAGTTCCAGATCATACCAATTGGGTACTTATGGAGACATCATCCGATACCATATACCACTATTTGCCGGATGCTAATACGACAATCCCCCTTATCGTAAGAACCCCCTCCATACACTCCATGGATCCTCCTGAAGTATTTCTTATACCAACCGTTTTTACCGACCGTTATTATTTCATGAGCCTGTTGAAAGCGGAATTTAATTTTGAAACAGGGAGAGGGTTTCCAACTTCCGGATTGATGTACGATAGACTGGAAAGTTCATTATTCATACCTAAAATATACAATGGTGATTATACCAGCAAAAGAGAAGTGGATATGACGTCGAGACCTTTAGATCCGGAATTCGTAATCGGACAGTCATTGCAAGCCCACGAACTTGCCGAGGCTTACGGGAAAGGAGTACTGAAGGGCAAACTGAAAGAGATTGCGGCTAAATTGGATGAAGAGTCCAATCCGGTGATTATGCTGATAAAACATAAGAAATAAGAACTAAGAACTAAATCATGTCTATATCCTAATGTTTTAATTTATGCTAAGATCGTTTCCACATTATCAGCAATTGGATTCTATGGACTGTGGTCCTAGCTGCCTCCGTATGATCGCCAAGTTCTATGGTCGTGTGTACTCGATCCAGAACTTACGGGAGAAAGCCTTCATCACACGGGAAGGAGTCTCCATGCTGGGTATCAGCGAGGCGGCGGAAGCGATCGGGTTCCGAACACAGGGCGTGCGGATCACGGTGGAGGAATTGGAAAAGGAATGTCCCCTACCCTGCATACTGCACTGGAACCAATGGCATTTCGTGGTTTGCTACAAGATAAAGAAAGGGAAGTTCTACATAGCGGACCCGGCGGCGGGACTTATCACCTATACGAGGGAGGAGTTCAAGCGGTGCTGGGTCAGTACCAAGGTGGACGGGCAGGATACCGGGACGGCGCTCTTGCTGGAACCGGGGCCGGAGTTCTACGGGATGGAGGACGAGGAGAGAGACAGGAAACGTAACCTCGGATTCTTTTTCCGATATATATCGCCCTACAGGCGGGAGATGGCACAGCTCGTGCTGGGCATGGTGACAGCCAGCGTACTGCAACTCATCCTGCCTTTCCTCACGCAGAGCTTGGTAGATACCGGTATACGGGACAACAACCTAGGTTTCATAACCTTGATCCTTATATCGCAATTGGTGATCTTTATCGCCAAGCTATCCGTGGACTTCATACGGAGCTGGATATTGCTGCACGTAAACACGAGGATCAATATCGCCTTGATCTCCGATTTCCTCGCCAAGCTGATGCGCCTGCCCCTGCATTTCTTCGATACCAAGATGGTGGGCGATATCATGCAGCGCATCGGAGACCATGACCGCGTCGAGGCTTTCATGACCGGGACATCCATCAATACGCTCTTCTCTTTTGTCAACTTCATCGTGTTCGGGTTCGTGCTCGCCTACTATGACTGGACCATACTGGGACTCTTCTTGGCGGGTAACGGCTTATACGTGGCGTGGGTACTCGCCTTCATGAGATGGAGGAGGGAGCTGGACGTAAAGCGTTTCTCGCAAGCGGCCGGGGAGCAAAGCAACCTATTCCAGCTCATCACCGGAATGCAGGAGATCAAGCTCAATAATTGCGAGACTAAGATGCGATGGAAATGGGAACGGATACAGGTAAAACTTTTCAAGATAGGGATCAAGGGGTTGGCGTTACAACAATATCAGCAACTCGGGGCGGTCTTTTTCAACCAGACCACGAACATACTCATCTCCTTCATCGCGGCGCGGGCCGTCGTGCAAGGGGATATGACGCTGGGTATGATGATGTCGGTGACCTACATCGTGGGGCAGCTCTCTTCGCCTATCGAGCAATTGATCGATTTCTCACGATCCCTACAGGACGCGAAGATCAGTCTGGAGCGGCTCGGCGAGATACACGGGAAGGAGGACGAGGAACAGGCAGGCGGGATAAGGCTGAATGTTCTTCCCGATGACAGGACGCTACGGCTGGAAAACCTCAGCTTCAGCTATGACGGCGCGGACCGGGATTACGTGCTGGAGGATATCAACCTGACGATACCCCATAACAGGGTGACCGCCATCGTGGGGGCCAGCGGGAGCGGAAAAACGACGATCGTGAAACTCCTGCTCGGTTTTTACAACCCCAACAAGGGGGATGTGAGGATCGGCGATACCTCCCTCAAGAACTTGAATCCTCACGTATGGCGTAGCAAGACCGGTTCGGTTATGCAGGATGGTTTTATCTTCTCGGATACGATCGCCAACAACATCGCCCCCGGCGAAGAGGTGGTGGACAAGGAACGCCTGCTGCATGCCGTGACGGTGGCGAATATCCGGGATTTCATCGATTCTCTCCCGTTGGGCTATAATACGAAGATCGGCATGGAGGGAAACGGAGTGAGCCAAGGGCAGAGACAGCGTATCCTGATCGCCCGGGCGGTGTACAAGAATCCCGACTTCATCTTCCTTGACGAGGCCACGAACGCTTTGGACGCCAACAACGAGCGGGAGATCATGGAGCAGTTGCACGCCTTCTACAAAGGACGGACGGTGGTGGTCGTGGCGCATCGGCTAAGCACGGTACGTGACGCGGACAAGATCGTGGTGCTGGACAAGGGACGCGTCGTGGAGGAAGGGACGCATCAGGAGCTCACGGCCTTGCGGGGGACTTATTATAAGTTGGTGAAGAACCAGTTGGAGTTGGGGAATTAATCACTTAACAATCTAAATATGCAAATACCATGAAAATATCAATGTACACATTCCTATTTGAGATAGACAGTAAATTTTATGCATATAATACATTGTCTAATGCCTTGATCGAAATAGCAGAGGATACATATAAGATTTTATTAGTCAACAAGAATAGACATACACCTTTACAAGAGAAAGACTTGGGATGTGATGAACTTTATCAAACTTTGAAAGAAAACCATATGATCACTGAAAATGATCGGGATGAGTTCTTACTGTATAAAAGTATTATCCTAGCAGGACGCTCCATCAATATCTTAAATCTAACGATAGCTCCAACCATGGATTGCAATTACTCGTGTTCTTACTGTTTTGAAAATTGCAAACGTAATATTTATATGACAGAAAAGGTCATAAGCTCAATTATTAAATTCATAGAACAATATGAAAACATTAAAAATATTCACGTAGTTTGGTTTGGAGGAGAACCTCTTCTAGGCATTAAGCAAATAGAATCACTTTATCGTAAGATGATTCTGATTCCCGATAAAAATTATTCTTTCTCAATAATCTCTAATGGGTTCTTGATATCACCGGATATTATAAAACTCTTTAAGGAGATGAAGTTACAACACATACAAATTACGCTAGATGGATTAAAAGAGACTCACAACAAGATAAAATTCACAAAAAATGAAAACGATACTTTTTCTAGAACTATAAAGAATATAGACTTGCTAGCATCTTCTGCCCCAGAAATACGAATTAGTATACGAGTAAATATGAATAAAGAGAATTCTTCTGAATTTATAACTTTATATTCTTTCATATTACAACGATATAAGAGCAACCCATTGATTGGAATTTATCCTGCTTTTATAACATCTACTTCTTCTAAATCAAGTTCTTCTTGTTCTTTACTTTTCAATAGACAAGAGAAATCTGAGTTTATACAACAGCTCTACTATGACAGAGGTATCGTAACCAATTTATGTGGATATCCAGATTCCTCTTTTACAGAATGTTCTATTCGAAATAAACACACATTTACAATAGATCCAGAAGGATACTTATATAAATGTTGGGAAATTATAGGCGATCAAAAATATGCCATAGCAAAATTGGATTCAGAAGGAACTATTCAATCCATAGATCAGAAAATTCTTAACCGATACCTCTATGCCGCAGATCCACTGGAAGATAAAACATGTTCTAAATGTCCTTATCTTCCTATTTGTTTTGGAGGTTGCCCCCATAAACGGATAGAAAATATATTTAAAGATAAACATTATGATACATGTACATACCTTAAGGGTTCTCTCAAAGAATTTATAAAAATTCATTTGTCACAAAATAGCTGAATAAGATTATAATAAAAAGGCTATTTATTTAAAAACTTAATATCATTGCGTTATGAAAAATTTTAAAGTGATTGAAAAAAGCCGTCTAAATGAATTTACAATGGCTAAACTTATAGGAGGACGGCCTTGTAACGAGCGTAATACAAATTGTGGAGCAACAGGATACTCATGTAATGCGGCTTTTGGCATTTCTGATCCATGTGGAAATTTTCGAGATGGTACTAATTGCCCTAGAAACTATGGAACTTGTTCTCCCAACATAGAAGTGTGCCCTGAACGTCGCTTACCTGATTTGCCGGTACTAATGAATATATAAATTTATGAAATCTATTATCATTAGTATTATCCAAATTCTTTTTTTGGTATCTCCCGTTTCTGCATCGGAACGGGAGACCGACTATATTGTTACGTTTTATCCTGAAAGTGGATCTATTCTTCAAAATATCTCATGTAAAATAGTTTTTACAGCGGAAGGAATTGACAAGAAAAAGATATCCATCACTGGAGTAATTATAAATGAGAGAGGGGATACGGTTCAATCCGTGAAAACGCTATTGCCCGGAATAGGCTACTTTCATATTTATGCAAATCCAGGAGAAAGATATATCTTAAAATGCGAAAATCGAGATAGAATCCGTAAGAATTTTTATTTGCCAATGATGAGTGAAAATGGCTTTGGTCTTAAAATAATTGAAAATAAAGAACAATGGCTCTTATCCGTTATCAACTCTTCGAGGGAAGTGCCAATGAAATTATTATATTTAGTGGCCCAATCGGAAGATTCTATTTTTTTCCAAAAAGTCTGGAATCCTAAAGATTCTTATTTAGTTTTTGACAAAAAACATTTTCCAAAAGGGATATCCTCGTTCGCTTTAGTAGATTCTATGAAGAATCTATTGTGTGGCCGTGTCGTACTAAACATACAAGAACAGACTGATTTCCAGTCATTGCCTCCAGACTTCCGAATGGGATTGCTTCCACTTAAGAACCAAATAGATTCAGATCCCTCACGATTGAGTTTGGCCTGGGATTTAATAGCTATGACATTAGAGGTTACTCCCATTAAAAACTTATCACAACCAAATCCGGATATATGGAAAACCGTAAATCTCGATGAAGTTTCTATTATCGCAAGCATGAGAAGAAAACAAAAATATAATGGATTGTATTCTGGATCTTTGCCATCCAGTCGTGTAATCTATCGACAAAACATAGAACAATGGCATATACAGGATATGAGGTCCTTACTTTATCTATTGGGGAGTGTTAACATTTCGTGGTATGTAGTAGATCATGTGTATAAGGAATGTGTGTTTATTCAAGATTATGGAGCCATTTCATTCCAAACGGATCCTGTAAAAAATTATGAGCCACCTTTATTTGTCGTTGATGACGTTCCATATCAAAATTATGATATACTTTCGTTTCCTGTGACCGAAATAGAAGAAATTTTTATCCTAAAAGGTGTTGATGCTGCTATATACGGTCCAAAAGGGAAAAGAGGGATTATCGTAGTTACCACCAAACGAAATAAACCACCTTATGAAAAATAATAAAGATATAGAGTTACGTAGCGAGGAGGTACAGGAGGTGATGGGGCAAGTGCCGGCCTGGATCGTACGGTGGGGGATAACGCTGTTATTCCTCGTGGTCGTAGCGTTGCTGGTGGGGAGCTGTTTCTTCAAGTATCCTGACGTGATCACGGCTGACATGACATTGACGGGGCAACATCCCGCAACGGCGGTGGTGACACGGGCGGCGGGAAAGATACAGGAGCTGCTCGTGAGGGATAATCGTCCGGTAAAGGAGGGGGATTGGTTGGCGGTCATAGAGAACCACGCCAGCATGGAGGATGCTATATACCTAGAGAAGGCGTTGGAACGATCCGGGATGGACGTGGATAGCCTAGACAAGGCATTATTGCGATATAAGGAACTGTCACTGGGTGATATGCAAGCGGCTTACTCGGGACTACTGTCGGCGCTCCATGCCTGCGTCAATTACAGGGAGATCGATTATTATCCGCAAAAAATGGCCTCCATCCGCAAACAGATAGCGTTGTATAAGGCTTACTATAACGAGACCGAACGGCAGCGGAAGACCCTCTCGGAGCAATTCGCCTTGACAAGGCGGCAATACGCCCGGGATTCATTATTGTATAGCCGGTCCGTGATTTCCTCCTACGAGCATGAGACCGCACGGGCTTCCCTACTGCAAAGCCGTTATTCGCTGGAAGGGGCGGCAGCCTCGGCCGAGAATCTCCGGATACAGATCGGGGAGCAAGAGCAATCCTTGCTGGATCTGACGCTGGAGCGGAGCGAGAAAGAATTTACGCTACGGCAGGAATTACAGACCGCCCGGGAACAATTGCTGAACAGCATGAACGAGTGGAGGTTGCGTTATTGCCTCATCGCCCCGGTAGGGGGTGTCGTGACTTTCACCAAGTACTGGAATGAGAACCAATATATCCCATCCGGAGAGGTGGCTTTCACCGTCGTGCCGCAAGGCGAGGGCCGGCTGGTGGGGAAGGTGCGCATACCGATAGCACGCTCGGGAAAAGTCCGGAGAGGCCAGCGGGCGATCGTCCGTTTCTCCAATTTCCCGGATCAGGAGTTTGGAGTGGTAAACGGCGTGGTATCGAATATCTCATTGGTCCCCACCGACGAGTACTATACGGCGGATATCGATTTTCCAGAGGGCCTGAGAACCAATTACGGTATCGACCTGCCCGTCTCGCCCGAGACGCAAGCCTCTGCGGAGATCGTAACGGAAGAATTACGCCTGATCGAACGATTCTTCCTCCCGATCAAACGGATCGTGAAAGAAGGATTTTAGTGTAATATTATCCTTTCTTTCCTATGCGTTTATCACAGATGTCACGAGTGACAGAGTCCGCCGCAGACTATGGTATTCAACTTCTATTACAAATTCTTACAATTAAGATAGCTCCTTATGAAAAAATTTTATTTTATTACGCTTAGTTTTTGAAAAAACTTATTGTACCTTTGCCCTAATCACTCAATAAAGGTATAACCATGACAACTAAGCTCTTGCTCTCGTCCGATGACAATACTCGCAGTGGCCTTCTGAAAAAGAAGATCATACATTATTATATGGCCAATGGAGACGCTACTATAGCGGAGGTATGTAAAGAAATGAATCTCAGTATCCCCACCGTCACTAAGCTAATTAGCGAATTACAAGAGGACGGTTATATACTCGACTTTGGAAAACAAGAGACTAGCGGAGGGCGTAAACCTAGTATTTACGGGCTCAATCCCGTATCCGGCTATTTTGTGGGCGTAGATATACTGAAAGATCAACTGAATCTAGCCATATTAGATTTTAAAGGAGATAAGATCCGCATTGAGCAGAATATCCCTTATACACTCGAAAACACACCAGCCGCTTTAGACCATCTTTGCGAATGCATCAATGAATTTATAAACTCGTTGCCGATCCCAAGGGAAAAGATATTAAGCATTGGCATTAATATATCCGGACGGGTAAATCCTTTCGCCGGATATAGCTATAGCATTTTTTACTTTGAGGAGAAGCCCTTGTCTCAAATCCTTGAGGAAAAACTACATATAAAGATCTATATAGAGAATGACACCCGTTCCATGGCTTACGGCGAATATCTTCAAGGAGTCGTAAAAGGAGAGAAAAATATCCTATTCATCAATATATCTTGGGGATTAGGTATCGGTATCATCATAGACGGCAAGGTTTATTTCGGGAAATCAGGTTTCTCCGGAGAATTTGGGCACTTCAGCTTCTTCGAGAATGAGATTCTTTGCCATTGCGGTAAAAAAGGATGCCTCGAGACTGGAGCTTCCGGTTCTGCCCTATACCGTACCCTCCTTGAGCGGTATAAAGAGGGTAGCAACACCATATTGGCCAGTAAAATCGATGCCGGGGAATACATCGGGCTCTCTGACTTGATCGACGCCATTCACAAAGAGGATATGCTATCCATTGAGATACTGGAGGAGATCGGTTTTAATCTAGGTAAAGGAATAGCCGGATTGATGAACATTTTCAATCCGGAACTGGTCGTACTGGGCGGCCCCTTGTCGCAGACGGGAGAATATTTAAGCCTACCTATTAAAAGTGCCGTCAGGAAGTACTCTTTGAACTTGGTAACCCGTGATACTCAGATCAAAGTATCCAAATTAGGTGAAAGAGCGGGTATATTAGGAGCCTGCCTGCTATCTCGATCTAAAATTCTAGGTATGATTTAATATGTATTTCAAAGGAATTAAATAAAAAATAAATAATTATTTCATTTTCTCGATAAAACACCACTATATTATTAAAATATTTTATTTATATTTGCAGCATAATTAAAATCAGAGGTTAAAACTCATAAAAATAACGCAGATATGGATAAAATTAAAGGATTGATCGATGCTCCCTTTACTCCGTTCTACGAGAACGGGGAAGTTAATTACGAGCCCATTGAAGATTATGCGAAACTTCTTGTGAAAAACGGGCTGAAAGGCGTATTCATCAATGGTTCTTCCGGAGAAGGTTATATGCTGACAGAGGAAGAACGCATGAAATTGGCCGAGAAATGGATGGAAGCAGCTCCGGAAGGCTTTAAGGTAATCGTGCACGTAGGTAGCACATGCGTTAAGTCTAGCCGTAATTTAGCGGAACATGCTCAAAAGATCGGCGCTTGGGGTATTGGCGCTATGGCTACCCCTTTCCCTCGTATCGGTCGAATTGAGGAATTGGTAAAGTACTGCGAGGAGATCGCTTGCGGCGCTCCTGCCTTACCGTTTTACTACTATCATATCCCTGCGTTTAACAACGCTTTCCTCCCTATGCTGGATTTCTTAAAAGCAGTAGACGGGCGTATCCCTAATTTCGCCGGTATCAAATATACATACGAGAGCTTATACGAATACAATCAATGTCGTTTATACAAGGATGGTAAATTCGACATGTTGCACGGACAGGATGAAACGATTCTTCCTTGCCTTGCGATGGGTGGAGCGCAAGGAGGTATCGGTGGTACCACAAACTATAACGGAAAAGAATTAACCGGTATCCTAGAGGCTTGGGCAGCCGGTGACTTAGAGACAGCTCGCGAGAGACAAAACTTCTCTCAGGAGGTTATTAACGTTATCTGCAATTACCGTGGTAATATCGTCGGAGGAAAACGCATCATGAAATTGATCGGATTAGATCTCGGCAAGAACCGTACCCCGTTCCGGAATATGACGGACGAAGAAGAGGCCGCAATGAAAGCGGAATTAGAGGCTATCAATTTCTTTGAAAGATGTAATAAATTCTAAGGTATGGCAGCGTTTGACAATTTATCTAATCCATCGGAATATCTAGCTTATTGGGGCAAGACCTATCGGAATGAGCTTCTTTCCAATATTCTTCCTTTTTGGATGAAATACGGACTGGACAAAGAGAACGGCGGTTACTTTACTTGCGTAGACCGGGATGGTACTCTGATGGACTCCACTAAATCCGTTTGGTTCCAAGGACGATTCGCCTTTATCTTGGCATATGCCTATAATCACATTGAGAAGAACGAAGAATGGCTGAGAGCCTGTAAAAACGGTATCGATTTCATCGAGAAACATTGTTTTGATACGGACGGACGTATGTTCTTCGAGGTGACAGCGACAGGCATCCCTGTACGTAAACGCCGTTACGTATTCTCCGAGACTTTCGCGGCGATCGCTATGGCTCACTATGCATTGGCATCAGGCGACAAAGGCTATGCTGAGAAGGCCGTGAACTTATTCAAGCAAGTATTACACTATAAGAATACCCCGGGATTATTGGAGCCTAAATTTCGTGAAGGTCTCGTGGCGAAAGGCCATTCTTTCTGCATGATACTGATCGATACGGCGGCACGCATCCGTGAGGCCATAAACGATCCCATACTTACACAACAAATCGATGATTCCATAGCCGAGCTACGCCGTGATTTCATGCATCCCGAATTCAAGGCTATCTTGGAGACAGTAGGACCCAACGGTGAGTTTATCGACTCTATCGCCGGGCGTACCATCAATCCCGGCCACTCCATCGAGACCGCATGGTTTATCTTAGAAGAGGCCAAATACCGAGGATGGGACCCTCAACTGAAAGAGATGGGCTTACAAATCCTCAACTGGTCTTGGGACTGGGGCTGGGATAAGACGTACGGCGGAATCAACTATTTCAAGGATTGCAAAAACTTCCCTCCCCAAGAGTATTGGCACGACATGAAGTTCTGGTGGCCACAATGCGAGGCGGTTATCGCTACGCTTTACGCCTACCAAGCGACTGGCGACGCCAAATATCTCGAAATGCACAAACTAATAAACGATTACACATTTAATCATCTCCCCGACAAAGAATATGGGGAATGGTATGGCTACCTACACTTCGATGGTAGTCTCTCTCAATCTGCCAAAGGCAATCTATTCAAAGGTCCGTTCCACATTCCTAGAATGCTTCTCAAATGTAGTTTACTCTGCGACGAAATTCTTTCTAAATAACTTTATCTAAAATACTGAAAATTGGTCAATTGACATCAGGGGTCACAACCGTGGCTCCTGATGTTTCTAAGGCTTTGTTTTCCTTTTTATTTTCCTCAATCAAATGAAAAATAAGAAATTATATCCTTGGATCGTAGTCGGTTTACTATGGGTTGTCGCCTTACTGAACTATATGGATCGCCAGATGCTATCAACCATGAAATCAGCTATGATGGTGGATATCGTGGAACTAGAGTCTGCGGCGAACTTCGGACGTTTGATGGCGGTCTTCCTCTGGATCTACGGATTCATGAGCCCTGTGGCCGGTATGGTGGCAGACAGGGTAAACAGGAAGTGGCTAATCGTGGGTAGCTTATTTGTCTGGTCCTTCGTGACTTTGATGATGGGGTATTGCACGGATTTCAATCAGATCTATTACCTACGTGCCTTGATGGGGGTCAGTGAGGCCCTGTATATTCCTGCCGGATTATCGCTTATCACAGATTATCACCAAGAGAAAACACGCTCATTAGCCGTAGGTATCCATATGACAGGTCTATACGTAGGCCAAGCCTTGGGGGGATTCGGAGCTACGGTGGCCAGCGCTTATACGTGGGAAACGACTTTCCATTGGTTTGGTATCATCGGCATCGCTTATAGCGTGGTCTTGATCATCTTCTTACACGATAAGAAAGATCATGTGGAACAAGCCGTAAAACTGGAAAATTATCCGAAAGAGAATCCGATTTCCGGTGCGTTTAAAGGATTAGGGATGTTATTCACGAACATCGCTTTTTGGATCATTCTTCTTTATTTCGCCACGCCGAGCTTACCGGGTTGGGCGACAAAGAACTGGCTCCCTACCCTATTCGCTGAAAATCTCTCGTTGGATATGTCCGAGGCCGGTCCGTTATCTACATTCACGATCGCTATCTCTTCCTTTATAGGGGTAATCGCCGGAGGTATTTTATCCGATAAATGGATCCAGCGGAATGTCCGGGGACGTGTATACACAGGCGCCATCGGTTTGGCATTAACGATACCCTCTCTCCTATTACTAGGATTTGGGCACAACTTCCCGATGATTATCGGCGGTGGTCTTTGCTTCGGTATCGGTTATGGTATATTCGACGCCAATAATATGCCTATCCTTTGCCAATTCATCTCCCCCCGTTATCGGGCTACAGCCTATGGAATTATGAATATGACCGGTGTATTTGCCGGAGCCGCCATCACGGATATACTAGGAAAATCTACCGACGCTGGTAATCTTGGCCATGACTTCGCCATGCTAGCCGGATTGGTACTCATCGCACTTTTAATCCAAGTGATCTTCTTACGTCCGAAAGTCGCTAATATGACCGACGAATGCTAATTAATCTCATCCAATAAACTAAATAAACAACAAAAAAGTAATTCATTATGAAGAAGAATCTACTGCTCTTAATGCTTGCGCTCCTACTTCCGGCATTTATGTACGGACAAGAGCAGACAGTCTCCGGAACAGTGCTGGATACCTATAACATGGGTGTCCCCGGTGCGTCTATCGTTGAAAAAGGCACGACAAATGGAACGATTACCGATTTCGACGGTAATTACACTCTCACCGTATCCAACAAGAACGCCACATTAGTATTTTCTTTCATTGGGTACAAGACACAAGAAATTCCAGTAGCTGGGAAAGCCAAAGTAGACGTGATCCTACAAGAAAACGCCGAACAGCTAGACGAAGTAGTGGTAACCGGTTACGGTGGCTCACAAAAGAGAGCGACCTTGACAACCTCTATCTCTAAATTGGATAACGCCGTACTGGAAAACGCAGCGATGTCTAACGCCGGACAATCCTTGCAAGGAACCGTATCTGGTTTGCGCGTCGTAAACACGACCGGTCAGCCGGGAGCAAACCCAAATATCGTACTTCGTGGCGGAGCTACCATAACAGGTAAGGATAATGGCGCATTGGTCGTTGTAGATGGTATCGTGCGCAACTCATTGGCCGACATCAACCCCTCCGACATCGAGTCTATCCAAGTATTGAAAGACGCAGCCTCAACCGCTATCTACGGTGCCCGTGCCAATGGTGGCGTAATCTTGGTTACCACGAAACGTGGTAAAGAAGGATCCGCTTCCGTCTCTTACAAGTTCAAGGGAGGTGCCAACTTTGCTCGCACAGGTTATGATTACTTAAACGCTCACGATTATATTTACTACAATCGCTTAGGATACCAAAGAACAGGACGTTCAGGCATGGATAACCAAATGGGATACGGTATCGGGAATGACCTATTTGATATCCGTTATTTGGATGACAGTACCAAAGGCCTCTTGGCAGAAGGTTGGCAACAAATGCAAGACCCAACCGATCCGAATAAACAAATCTTATTCAAGGATTACTCAGGGCAAATGAAAGACGCAGCCTTCCAAGACCCTTCTTTCACGCAAGATCATTATATCAATATCACAGGAGGTAACGACAAAGGTACATTCGCAGCCAGCTTAGGTTACTACAAAGAAGACGGTCTCATTAAGGGAACCAGCTACGAGCGTTTCTCCGGGACATTCAATGGATCCTATAAGATATTTCCGATCTTGACAGTCAACGCTGGAACGACTTATACATGGTCTCGCCAGCCGGGTCTTTGGATCGGATCATATGAGTTCTTCTATCGCACAATGAGCCAACGCCCTACATGGAACCCATACATGGAAGACGGATCTCCCGCTTCAGGCTTCGGCACGGGTGATGGAAACCCTCTTTACTACAAAGATAAATTAACGAATACGAATGGAACCCGCCGCTCTACCTATAATATCGGTTTTGATCTAGAGATCATCCCGAAGAAATTAATCTTGAAAGAGAATAGCGCCCTATACCACGTAGACGATCAAACAGATAAGTTCGAGAAATCTTACCAACAACAAAACGCCACTAGCCCGAATCTTACCCGTAAGGCTGAGGCCAAATATATAAAGCAGAACCAACAGCAACATAGTGTTACTTTGACGTACACAGACACATTCAAAGAAAAACACAATCTGGAGGCAATGCTTGGTGGCGAGTATTTCAATTGGCATCAATATACGCTGAACGCAAGGACCGAAAATTCTCCGTCGGATGACATCCCTACTTTGAACGCTGGTAGTAATCGTACCTATACCTATAGCTACAAGGAAGGCTATCGTATCCTTTCTGGCTTTGCCCGTGTAAACTATAACTACAATTACAAATACCTATTATCGGTCGTAGCTCGTTATGACGGAATCTCCAAGTTGAGCGATAACCGTTGGGGCTTCTTCCCGGGTATCTCCGCTGGTTGGAATATCATGGAAGAGGAGTTCTTTAAGGAATCGAAGTTGGTAGATGTGATCTCTAACCTGAAGCCTCGTATCAGCTACGGCGTGAACGGTAACGTAAACGGATTAGGATACTACGACGTATATGGCAGCTATGGGCAGAAAGACGCGAACGGATCGATCATAACAAACTATGATGGCTCTGTAGGTTTCTATAATGACAAATTGGTAAACGGTGGATTACGTTGGGAGCAAAGTAAATCTTTCGAAGTAGGTTTGGATATAGGATTCTTCAACAATCGCCTGAGCTTTATCCTAGACTATTATAATCGTACGACTTCCGATTTGTTGACAGATTTGGATTTACCCAATTACACTGGTTTCAACAGCATCAAAACCAACTTGGGAACTTTACGTAACCAAGGTTTCGAGATGGAAGTAAAAGCGAATATCCTAAACAACGTAAACGGATTCAGTTGGGATGTATCAGCAAACTTATCTACGGTAGCGAACAAGATTGTCAAGCTTCCGGCCAATGGGAACGAAAATAACCGCCAAGGAGGTTACCAAGTATACGACCCGCAAAAGGGTGAAGTCGTATGGGTTGGCGGAAAACAAGAAGGTGGTAAGCTGGGTGATTTATTTGCCTTCAAGCAAGATCATATCTTCAAGGATTGGGATGACGTGAAAGCGAATGCCAATAACCGCTACGACGCAATTGGAGAATTGTATGGCCCCGCCGCATGGGAAGCTTTAAAGGATAAGGCAGGTAAGCAACCGATCGAGCCGGGTGACGTTTGTTGGGCCGACTTGAACAATGATGGCGTAATCAACAATCTAGACCGCGTGAAAGTAGGTAATCTTTTCCCGACAGTAACCGGTGGTTTCTCCACGACATTAGGCTATAAAGATTTCTCTTTATACGCTCGTTTTGATTATGCGTTAGGGCATACGCTGTATAACGACTTAGCCGCACGTTCACTTGGACAATATCAAGGTTCGTTTAACATCATCGATATGGTGAAAGACAGTTGGTCGGAGACAAACCAGAATACGGATATACCTAAGTTCTACTATGCCGATCAGTTGAGCAAGAAGAATATTACTCGCTCCAACAATGGTTTGACAGCAGTTGACAACAACAGCTCCCGCTTCTACGAAAAGGGTGATTATCTAGCTTTACGTGAAATCACATTGACTTGGAACCTACCGAAGAAATGGATTAACAAAGCCTTGATGAGCAATGCCTCTGTTTATGTAACCGGACAAAACTTGTTCTACATCACAGGATATACCGGTGTATCTCCGGAACCGGCGGTAGATACTACCTATGGTCAAGGTCTTGATAACGGTAGATACCCAACTCCTAAAACGGTTCTTCTTGGTTTATCCGTAACATTTTAGTCAAACCCATTAAAAAAGACAGACATTTATGAAAAAGATAATTATAGCCATGATGGCAGCAGTCTCATTACTGAATTTCAGCGGATGCGACTCCTTGGACATGGAACCCGTAAGTAGTATTTCCGACGCAAACTATTGGAAATCCCCGGACCAGTTTAAGGCATTCAACATAGGTTTACACGGATTGCTCCGTTCACAATCCAGTTATAACATATTCGTATTGGGCGAACCTCGCTCGGACATCTACGGAGATCAGCCGTTCGGAGGCGAGGCTACCCAAGGCGTAGAGCGTTTCTCATACAATACGATCAACGCAGAGTTTACAGGAATCAGCAACTTCGCTAATTTTTATACGACACTGAACCAAATCAACTTGATGATCCGTAGAACGAACGAGACCGATTTATTAGGCGAGGCCGAAAAGAACTATTACTTAGGGCAGGCTTACGGTTTACGCGCCTATATCTATTTCCATTTGTTACGCTCTTGGGGAGACGTTATCATTACTACGGAGCCAACCTTAGGTAGCGAATTGGACATCTCTCACCTTGATAAGGCCGCTTCTCCAGCGAGTGAGGTGATGGATCTGATCAAGAAGGATATCGATGCCTCGGAAAAAGCTTTTGGCGGAGATTATTCTTATAAACAAGGAAAGTGTTATTGGTCTAAACCCGCTACCTTGATGCTGAAAGGTGAGGTTTATCTATGGAGCGGACGCCAGATGGGTGGCGGCACGGGCGATTATACCGTAGCCAAGACAGCCTTGCAAGATCTTCAACAAAACGGCAACTTAAAGCTGCAAGAGAAATTCACGGACGTTTTCTCTTTCAACAATAAGGAGAACAGCGAGATGATCTTCGCACTCCATAGTGGTAAGGAGGATGATTTCATGATGTGGAGAGACTATAACTGGCGTAACAATATGGTACCTCAACGTGAGTACATGGCAGGCTACTGTGACGAGACAGGAACTCCATTCCTTGAAATACCGGGATACAACCTACAAGGCTTAATGCGCTACCAAGTAAAGAAAGATCATTACCTAAAATCATTCCGCGAAGGTGATACCCGCTTGAAAGGTACCTTGAAGGCCGTTTATAAAAAGCACGAAGACGGCACCTTGGAGTATATCGCACCAATCCAATACAAGTTCCAAGGAACCACCTTGGAAGGTAGTAACGAGAGAAGTTGGTACGATGATTATCCTATCTATCGCTATGCGGATGCCTTGCTATTATTAGCCGAGGCTAAGGCCTTGCTCGGAGAAGATCCTTCTACAGAGATCAACGCCGTTCGCGAGCGTGCTTACGGTTCCGAATATTTTAACGCACATAAGAACGAGGTGGCTTATCCGAATGACAAAGGAAGTTTCTATAACGATAACCCGTTTGAGGCGGGCGACGAGAATGTGATGGAAGCTATCCTTAAAGAGAGACTTCGCGAGTTCTTCTTTGAGGGTAAACGTTGGTACGACTTGAGACGCTTCGGTAAGGATTATGTATTAAAATATACCACAGCACAAGAATCACGTTTATTATGGCCGATCAATGAAGGGGCATTGACAAACAACCCCGCATTGAAACAGACTCCCGGATACTAATCGTACATAGGTTTAAGGCGATTGGATATAACTAGGTTTTTGGCACGAATTCCAAAGGGGCTTTGTTCATATGAATGAATATCGCTACCTTTGGAATTCACATATCTATTAATTTCAACCTACAAACAAAAAACATCATGAAAAAAACTTTCCTGTATTTCTGCCTTCTTTTCATCGTACAAACGGCTTTTGCGGCAGACAGTCTTTATGTGCGAGAGCAACAAATCCCCATCTTGATAGACCGGATCGACAATGTACTTTACGAGATGCGGATACCGGCCCAAAAAGGGGATGTATTAAACGAGATCACGATACAGATCGGAGACAATGTCGACCTGTCGGACATCCAAGCGATACGTCTATTTTATAGCGGAGTGGAAGCTCCATCCCGCAAAGGGGAACATTTCAGTCCCGTTACGTACATATCCAGCCATATACCGGGAAATACCCGTAAGGCTCTTGAATCTTATTCCGTACGGCAAGATGAGGTTAGCGCCCCCTTGTCGCGCACGGTAAAACTAACCTCTAAGCAACCGATGCTTAAAGGCATCAACTATTTCTGGGTAAGTATCCAGATGAAGCCAGAGACTTCCTTATTGGCAAAAGTAGCGACCACGATGCCTAACGCACAGATCAACAACAAACCGATCGACATCACTTGGAAAGGAAAGGTGGACGAACGCCATGTAGGTATCGGCGTACGCCAAGCCGGGGATGACGGATCGGCGGCCTTCCGCATCCCGGGATTAGTGACGACGAATAACGGAACATTACTTGGAGTCTACGATATTCGCTATAATAGCAGCGTGGACCTGCAAGAGAAAATCGATATCGGAGTAAGCCGCAGTACCGATAAGGGACAAACTTGGGAACCGATGCGAGTAGCCATGACTTTCAAACAAACGGATGGCCTGCCCCACGGACAAAACGGCGTGGGAGACCCATCGATCTTGGTAGACGAAAAGACCAATACGATCTGGGTAGTAGCCGCGTGGACGCATGGTATGGGTAACGAACGGGCTTGGTGGAACTCCATGCCGGGAATGACACCGGACGAGACCGCCCAACTTATGCTCGTGAAAAGTGAGGACGATGGTAAGACGTGGAGCGAACCGATCAATATCACCTCCCAAGTAAAAGACCCGTCTTGGTATTTCCTATTGCAAGGCCCGGGACGAGGCATCACGATGCAAGACGGTACCTTGGTCTTCCCGATCCAGTTTATCGACGCTACCCGTGTGCCCAACGCCGGCATTATGTATAGCAAAGACCGCGGGAAAACATGGCACCTGCATAACTTAGCCCGCACGAATACCACAGAGGCGCAAGTTGCCGAGGTAGAGCCGGGCGTATTGATGTTAAATATGCGTGATAACCGGGGCGGTAGCCGTGCCGTGGCCACCACAAAGGATTTAGGCAAGACATGGACAGAGCATCCTTCCAGCCGTAGCGCCTTACAGGAATCCGTTTGTATGGCCAGCTTGATCAAGGTAAACGCCAAGGATAACATCACCGGCAAGGACCTTCTACTCTTCTCCAATCCGAACACGACGAAAGGGCGTAATCATATCACGATCAAGGCGAGTCTGGACGGTGGACTTACTTGGCCCACGGAGCATCAAGTCTTATTAGACGAGGCCGAGGGGTGGGGATATTCCTGTCTTTCGATGATCGATAAGGAAACGGTAGGAATCTTCTACGAGTCAAGCGTAGCACATATGACCTTCCAAGCTATCAAATTACAGGATATCATTCATCAATAATCTAAGTATATGCGATATATACTGCATTTTGCAATTGTTTTAAGTTTCTTGTATTCCGGGCCTCTGATGGCCCGGAATCCTGTTTTATTGCCCTTGCCCCAAAAATACGTCCGGACAAACGCTTCGTTCCATCCGAAGGAAATCGCAGTTTCTTCCGAAGGGAAACTCCGTTCCATCCTAATGGAATTCTTGGAGGAGCTGCCGGTAAGCGTCCAACCGGACAGCCGATACAAGATAGAGGTTTCCTTGGTTGACAAATTGGACGGAATCCCCCTCAACTCCGAGGAGGCTTATCAACTAAGCGTCTCTTCCCGGGGGATAACCATCCGGGCGGTATCCGAGCAAGGAGCTTATTGGGCGATACAAACCTTGCGCCAACTGACCGAGCGGCAAGGGAAGCGATATTCCATCCAAGGTTGCGAGATCACCGACTGGCCTGCTTTCCGCATACGAGGATTCATGCAAGACGTAGGGCGGAGCTATATCTCCATGGAAGAACTGAAACGGGAGATCGAGGTACTTTCCCGCTACAAGATGAACGTATTTCATTGGCATCTCACGGAGAACCAAGCTTGGCGTCTGGAGAGCAAGATCTTTCCGATGCTGAACGACAGCTGCAATATGAGCCGTATGCCCGGAAAATATTACACGATCGAGGAGGCAAAGGAGCTGGTTCGCTTTTGTAAAGAACATAACGTACTACTCATCCCGGAGGTAGATATGCCGGGACATAGCGCCGCTTTCATACGGGCCTTCCGTCATGATATGCAGAGCAAGGAGGGTATGGCGATCTTAAAACTATTGATGGATGAGGTTTGCGAGGTATTCGAGGAGGTTCCTTACTTACATATCGGTACGGACGAGGTAAAGTTTACCAATCCGAAGTTCGTACCCGAGATGGTCGCTTATATCCGTGCGAAAGGGAAACAAGTGATCTCTTGGAACCCGGGATGGAAGTACAAACCGGGTGAGATCGACATGGAGCAAATGTGGAGTTACCGGGGAAAAGCGCGACCGGGCATTCCTGCGATCGACTCCCGTTTCCATTATATCAACCATTTTGATACGTTCGCCGACTTGATCGGCTTATACAAAAGCCGTATTTACAATGAACCGCAAGGAAGCCATGATTTGGCGGGTACGATCCTTGCCGTATGGCACGACCGGGTCGTACAGCCGGAGGACAAATTGATCCGGGAGAATAATTTGTATCCGAATCTATTAGCGATCGCCGAACGTTCTTGGTTGGGCGGCGGCTATCAATATTTCGATAAGAACGGAACGATGCTGCCTATCGATCCCGATAACGAGGAACATAAGGCATTTGTCGATTTTGAGCGGCGGATGTTATGGCATAAAGAACATCATTTCCAAGGATACCCGTTCGCCTACGTCAAGCAAACCAACGTGAGATGGCGTATCACCGACCCTTTCCCGAATGAAGGGGAACTGACCCGTTCTTTCCCTCCGGAAAAGTCGCTTCAAGCGCAATATACCTATGAAGGGAAAAATTACGGTACGCACGACGCCATCGGTGCCGGTATCTACCTGCGCCATGTCTGGGGACCGCAGGTTCCCGGTGCCTATAAAGACCCGCAACCGAACCATACCGCTTACGCATGGACTTGGATCTATTCGCCCAAGGCGCAAGAGGTAGGTACGTGGATCGAATTTCAAAATTATAGCCGTTCTGAAATGGATCTACCTCCAATGCAAGGAAAATGGGATTATAAAGAAAGCCGTATCTGGGTAAATGATCAAGAGATAACGCCCCCCGTATGGACCGCTACCCACCGGGAGAAGTCCAATGAGATCCCACTGGGGAACGAGAACTGCGTAAGCCGTAAACCAACCCCGGTCCATCTGGAAAAAGGCTGGAACAAGGTGTTCATGAAGCTTCCGGTCGGTACGTTCAATACCCCCGAGGTCCGTCTGGTGAAATGGATGTTTACGTTCGTTTGCGTCACCCCGGATGGAGAGAAAGCGGTGGAAGGACTGGTTTACTCTCCGGATAAACAACTTAAATAACGTCTAATTCGGTTGAATGAAATGAGAAAAATAATAGGAATCTTATCCATCTTCCTCGCTTTCGCATTTATGAGCCAAGCGCAAAAGATCAAGGTGGCTTGCGTAGGTAATAGCGTGACCTACGGCTACGGAATCAAGAACAGGGAAACAAACTGCTACCCGGCCCAATTGCAACAGATGCTTGGAGATGCCTACGAAGTGGAGAACTTCGGGCATAGCGGGGCTACTTTATTAAACAAGGGATATCGTCCTTATACCCAACAAGAGGCGTATCAAAAGGCACTGAGGTTTGCCGGGGATTACGTGATCATCCATCTGGGATTGAACGATACGGACCCTCGGGCATGGCCGAATTACCGGGATGATTTCGTCCGGGACTATCTTTCCTTGATCGAATCCTTCCGGAAAGCCAATCCGAGATGCAAGGTATGGGTTTGTCGTATGACTCCGATATCTCACCGCCATCCTCGTTTTAAATCCGGTACAAGAGACTGGTACTGGATGGAGCAAGCGCTTATCGAAGAAATCGCCCGGATAGCCGGCGCGACCTTGGTCGATTTGCAGGAAGGATTATATGACCGTCCGGATCTATTGCCCGACGCATTGCATCCAAACGCTGAAGGTGCCGGTATCTTGGCCCGCACCGTTTATGGGGCGCTAACCGGCGATTACGGAGGATTACAGCTTCCTGCCATCTATTCGGACCGGATGGTCTTGCAACGGGATCAACCGCTTCCTATATCTGGCATCGCCAACCAAGGGGAGAAAGTAACCGTTACCCTCGCCGGACAAAGGAAGGAGACCGTAGCCGGTACGAACGGGAAATGGACTGTCACGCTCGATCCCTTACGGGTAAGCGGGAAATCCTATACCTTAACGGTTTCTACCCCCAGCCGCACGCTGAACTATCGGGATGTAGTAGCCGGGGAAGTCTGGCTATGCTCCGGACAATCCAACATGGCGTTCCGGGTAAACGAGAGCGTAAAGGAAGAACAACAGCAACAATTGGATTACGCGAAACAACACTCGCAAATCCGTTTATTCGACCTAAAGCCCCGCTGGGAGACCTACGCCGTGGAATGGGACGCTTCCGTACTGGATTCATTGAACCGCCTGCAATATTACCACGACGCCCAATGGGAAGTATGCGACACGCGGAATACCGCACGCTTCTCGGCCATAGGATTTGCCTTCGGGCGTATGCTGGCCGATAGCTTACAAGTACCCGTAGGATTGATATTGAACGCTGTTGGCGGCTCGCCTACGGAGGCATGGATCGACCGGAAAACACTGGAATTCGAGTTTCCGGATATCTTACAGGATTGGACGAAGAACGACTTTATCCAAGATTGGGTACGTGAACGGGCGGCCTTAAACATCAAGCAAGCGTCCAACCCGCTCCAACGCCATCCGTATGAGCCTTGTTATCTGTTCGAGGCGGGTATCCAACCCCTTCATCGATATCCCATCAAAGGGATTATTTGGTACCAAGGAGAATCGAACGCCCATAATATGAAAGTACACGAACGATTATTCCCGTTATTGGTGAACAGCTGGCGCCAGAATTGGAACGCAGCCCTGCCTTTCTACTATGTCCAACTATCCAGCATAGACCGCCCGAGTTGGACTTGGTTCAGGGACAGCCAACGCCGCCTGGCGCAAACCGTATCGAATACGGGTATGGCCGTTAGTAGCGATCGCGGGGATTCTTTAAACGTTCACCCTACCCGAAAAAAAGAGATTGGCGAACGACTGGCACATTGGGCCTTGAACAAGACCTACGGACATAACGTAATCCCATCCGGCCCTTTGTTCCGCAGCGCAACGTTTACCGATAACGCCGCCTATATCACTTTCGATTACGCAAAGGGCTTGACAACTTCCGATGGGGACCCCATCCGTACATTCGAGATCGCCGAGCAGGAAGGACTTTACTATCCGGCGCAAGCCGTGGTAGAGAACGGGAAAGTAAAGGTGTGGAACGATCAAGTGACTCACCCGAAGCTGGTACGCTACGGCTGGCAACCCTTCACGAGAGCGAATCTTATAAACGAGGCGGGCATGCCGGCCTCTACGTTCCGGGCAATAAAAGAATAAGCTATGCATAATAAACAACAAATCACCGGCTGGTTGTTCCTCCTGCTACTCTGCGTAGCGGGATGCGGCCAGCCTGTATCTAAAAAACAGAACACCATGATAAACTGGACAAAATTACCGGATCTACCGGGAGCAGCCAATACGGCTTCCCTTGGCGTTTCCGCCCCGTTCGCCGGCATCCATAACGGCGTATTGATCGTTGCCGGAGGTTGCAACTTTCCGGACAAACCCGTCACCGAGGGAGGAGCCAAGCGATATTATAGCGAGATATTCGTCCTTCTTCCCGAAGGCTGGAAAGAGATCGACCGACTGCCTCGTCCCGTCGCCTACGGCGCTACGGTTTCCACCCCAGAAGGTATCGTTTGCATCGGAGGAAACAACAGTGATTCTTCCTTGGTGGAGGTCTCCCGCATCTCCTATAACCCCACGAAAGGAGAGGTAACGGTTTGCGCCTTACCCTCCTTACCATCTCCAATGGATAATCTCTCGGCTGCTTTTACCGGACAGGAGATTTACGTAGCAGGGGGAAATGAGAACGGACAGCCCTGCCATACCTTCTTACGCCTCAACCTAGCGAATATCGAAAAGGGATGGGAACAACTACCGGACTTCCCGGGAGCAGCCCGTGTACAGCCGGTATTAGCGACCGGAGAAAGTCCCAACGGCACACGTATCTATCTAGCCGGAGGCTTCCAGCCCATCCTAAACGAAGAGGAACCGATCGTCCCGACGGATGTATTGGTATTCGACCCGGCAACTTTTACCTGGCAACAAGAGACCGTTCTTCCCCCGTTTAAGGACGGAGCGAACCGTACCCTAACAGGAGGCTGTGCCGTGACTTTCCAAACGGATAAAATCTTATTTATGGGAGGTGTGAACTACGATTGTTTCCTAGCCGCCATCGCCCGACCGATCCATTTAGCGAAAGCGGAGGCGGCGCAAGATTCAGCGGCCATTACCCGCCTGCAAGCGGAAGCCAAGGCCTATATGCACCATCCGGTAGAATGGTACCGATTCAATACCACCTTACTTCAATACGACCTATCCACGAAAGCATGGAGCGATCTGGGCGAATATGAGCAGTTGGCCCGTGCCGGAGCGGGAGCGGTTATCCAAGATGGCCGATTAACCATCATCAACGGAGAATTGAAACCGGGTATCCGCACGCCGCAAGTGAATCAAGCGAAATTATAATAGGGATTTAGTGGGATCGCTGGTAAGTTTGCCAACGATCCCTGTTTACTTTTCCCACCCGATTTTCAGTATCCGGAGTCTATTTAGAGCATACGTATCCCAAGGCAAATCCTAGACAATAAGCACGTAAATAATGTTCTTATATAAATCATTGAACATAAACATCTTAAAAAGACGATTATACTTTCCGCAAAACACGTACGTGTTTTTGGAAAAAGTCGTACATGTTTTTCGGAAAACACGTACATGTTTTTACTGAATCACACGACAGAAAACAAGAGCGTATATGGAAATATACAATAAGCCTACCTTATCATCAGATCTGAACAGTATTTCTTCCTAATCTCTATTTCATAGATATTTTGGTGCAGTTACCTTGAATAAATCTTGATTATCCAGCTTTTAGCATTATCTTTGTTCTTAGAATATATTAACATAACCAGCTAAACATACTAAACACATGAAAACCAACATCGCATTATTAATAGAGCAATCCGTTAACATTATAGACTCCTTAAATAAAGGACTACGATTAACACACGAAGAACAACAATTTTTTTGTGAACACTTCGAACGTGAAGAAATCAAGAAAAACGAGTTTACCATAAGAATCGGTGATTACGAAAAATATCTTTATTTCATAGAAAGTGGTATCCTACGCTATTGGACTGCACAAGAATATGGTGATCCGGACAAAGAAGTCACCTTTTGGTTTTCTTTCCCGGGTGAATTCGCCAACTCGTACTTTTCCCTTAAGGAAAATCAGCCATCACTCATACATATACAAGCATTAACAGACTGTGTAATCTGGAAATTATCGAAGCAAGACTTAGCAGATTTATATCAAACCTCCCTAAACATAAATAAGATCGCAAGAATTGTTCTCGAAGATGCTTTATGCCGGAAAATAACGAGAGAGACCTTGCTACTTGGTTCCTCCGCCGAAGCTATTTATGAGGATCTTATAACCAAAGAAAAAGAACTGATTAATAATATACCATTAAAGTATTTGGCATCTTACATAGGAGTCACCCCTCAAAGATTAAGTCAAATAAGGAGAAAAGTTCATTAATAAGACAACTTATTTTTCGTTCCACTTTTGCGTTAGAGAATTATAATGAAGAATCTGTTGTGTTAAATCTTCTTTATAAAGCAAGAAACCTAAGTAAATAATTAAAATAGTTTCATTTCATAATATAATAACTGTCAATAATTTTGTCAAATTAAAAGAGAGGAGTTTATATGCAAAACGAATTTGACAACATGACATTAAAAGACTTCGAAAATAGAGGTCAAGACTTATTAACCAGAGCAAAACAGGTTGATGATTATATATCGTATAGACATAGAATCCAGCATTTACCTTATCGTGTCATCTCTTTGACCGGTTCTAGTGCCCACATGAGAGTGATCGATCCATATTCAAATAAAGAAAAAGAAATGATCAGTTTCGTTTCCAATGATTATCTGGGCTTATCACACCATCCAGAGGTTATAAAAGCAGGGATTGATGCGCTTGAACAATATGGAGCCGGAGCGGGGGCCAGCCCTTTGATTGGCGGGCACAACTTCTTGCATGAGCAGTTAGAGCAAGAGATCGCTCATTTCTTGAAAAATGAGTATGCAATAACCTATACATCCGGATACGCCGCAAATTGTAGCACATTACTAGCCATGATGGGTAAAGAAGATATCGCAATCATGGATATGTTTACTCATGCGAGTGTATTTGACGGTTGTTTATGTACCAATACAAAGAGGTTCCTTCACAACGACATCGATTCCTTGGTGCATGTCCTAAACAACGCAAAGAGCTTCAAAAATCGCTTTGTAATTATTGATGGCGTTTACTCCCAAGATGGGGATATCGCCTTTCTTGATCAAATTTATACCGTATGTAAAGAGCATGACGCATTCCTCATTGTTGATGACGCTCATGGTATTGGTGTATTAGGCAAAACAGGCCGAGGAATTATTGAGGATTATGATCTTCTCGACAAAGTAGATATAATTACCGGAACATTCAGCAAAGCTTTCGGATGCGTGGGAGGTTATGCCATAGCCAGAAAAGAGATCATAACTTTACTCAGATATTATTCAAGGCAAAATATATTTTCCGCTGCCGCTACACCCCAAACCGCCGCATCCGCAATAAAAGCCATCCAACTGATTGACCAAGAACCCCAATGGAGAAACACACTAGCCGACAATATCGAATATTTTAAAACCGGACTTGAAACCTTAGGTCTTGATTATGGTAATACCGAATCAGCGATATTCCCCGTAATGGTACGTAATGAACACTATGTGAAAGAAGCAGCTCGCATATTATTTGAGCAAGGAATATATGTAAACCCAATCAGTTATCCAGCTGTACCGGAAAAATTATCCCGTCTTCGCTTCAGCTTAACAGCTATGCATACGAAGGAGGAGTTGGATAAGACATTTAGTATCCTTGAAAACATTAGGAAGAAATACAAACTAGCACAAATATAATCACATTTATAAATTATATAAAGATTAGCAGCTTTGTTATTTACAGCAAAAATCAATAATTTAGAAACCTTCACTTTTACAAAGAAAACAATCATGATAAAAATTATCATTTATTCATACGGCATCTCAAGTAGTTAATATATATTCATCACTATAAAATCAATAAATATCTACTTTAACAAAGTAAATATTTACACAAATATACATAAAATTCAATATATGAAAACTAGACATTTATTAAATATATTATTATTAGCACTTTATACAAGCAGCTGTAATAAAGAAGACACCCCTCTAATCAAAACAGAAACTGTCAAAATATTTCTTTTATCAGAAACAAATAGAATCCAAAATGAAGATATTGAAAATCATGAATATATACTAGCAAAAGAAGAAAATCAAGTCGATTTTCAAGAAATAAATATTTCTGCGATCGAGGGTTTCCATTATGAAAAAGGGTATGAGTATGAATTACTAGTTGAAAAAAAGACCCTCGTTAATACTAATTTTGACAATAATCAGACTAAATACAAATTAATTGAGTTAATCTCAAAAAACAAAGTAGATTTTAAATATTTGATTATAACTAAAGAAAATCCCTTCATACTACATTCAGCCGGAGGCAGATTCGAAATACCTCTGCAATGTATAAAAGAAAAATATATTAACAACAAATTATCAGAAAAAGAGCACCATCCTTTAAAAGGATTAAAATATAAGATTGGAACTAATTATGGAGGTATTACTAATATAGTAAAAGAAGGGAAAGAAATCGGTTTTTACAAAATAATTATCGAGAGATATGGAGCATACAACATGAATGGAATTCCTGAATGGTTTTGTGCTTTTTACACTAAAAATGCAAATTTAAATTTTGACCTAAAACCATCTCCAATCTATGAGCAAATATTTGAGCAACCACAAACTAAAGGAGAGCAGTATCTTATCCTTCCGATCATAAATATTTCAATTGGAACATTTGATATATAAAGATCCTATATTAAAATGCAACAAAATTAACACAGCAATTATTCACCTTATAAATATATATTATCATGAAAAAAGAAATCTTTATCTTACTAACTGCTTCACTTGTAGTTTCTTCATGCGTTGACAATGAAGATATATACAAAAATCCAGACAATAGTAAAAAGGATCAAGTCTTAACACTATCCAAATATCCTCAGAAAGTCATAGACATTGAAACTGGCAGTAAAGAACACTTAGCTCTTTTAAATGCAACCACACGATCTACCTTTCTCATTAAGGATAGTGTTTGGCCGGATAAAAAAGGTCATTCACTCATATATGAAACAAATGAACACGGTACAACAGCCAATACAATGAGATACATCTATTTGGGATCATTACTGAAAGGTGGCTCGCTAGAAGAACAGCGTTTTCAACGCTTAACAAACGAATTAGACCCTCTTTATATATCCTACTCTTTTCCTGCTAAGATTGTAGGAGATATAATAGAGAAGCCCAGCTTGCAGTCGCAAAGAACATCTTTAAGTAAAATAATGAATCAAGAAGGGATGACAGGCAAACAGATTGTTTCATTTATCTATGACATGAATCAGTTCACCTATTATAATGAATTAAAATTAGCATTTAATTGCAATATAGACGTTGCAAGTGTTTTTAACATATCTACAAGTGTTGCGCAAGGAAAGATCAGGAAGAAATGTGGATTAGTAGCTAAATTTATACAAAAAAATTTCACAGTTGATTTAGATTTACCAGCAGATGGATGCCTTTTAAAAAACAATAATGAATTATCAAATGTTGGTCCATACGATCCTGTTTATATAAGTTCAATAACCTATGGAAGAATGGGAGTAATGATGTTCGATTCTAGTTATGCATATGATTCATTAAGAGTAGCAGTAAAAGCAGCCTTTGATGCAAAAATAATAAATGGGAAATTAGAGCTAACAAGTGAACAAACGAAAATAATTAGTGAAGCAGACTTAAAAATTGCAATCATAAGTGGTGATGGTAGCTATTCTGTGAAAACAGTGGATGGAATTAACGGATTTAAGGAATTTATTATAGCTGGAGGAGAATTTAGTAAGGATGTTCCTGGAGATCCTATATTTTATTCAGCAAGCTACTTAAGTGATGATTCTCCATTCTACGCAAAATTCAGAGTAAACATACCTTATAAATAATTATACTATGAGAATTACATCAATATTTTTATTTACAATCATCATATTTGGAGGATTATCATGTTCAAATGATGATAGCCTTATTCATAATAAGACTAAAGGAATCTTAGAGAAATATCCTGAACCCACTGTCACAATAACAGCTCATAATCATATACCTTTTCTTGCTAAAAATATTTTAGAAGAAAAAGCGATTACAAAAAGTGTAAATATTATCTCCGATATTGCATGGGCAAATGGATTTGGAAGAACAATTACAGCCCGATCGGATGAAATGGTAATACCAGACAATATGAATAGATACATATACCCGGGATCAATATTGGAAGCATCTAGCATTGCAGAGACACGATTTACTCCAATACCTGTAAAAAACAATCCGGTCCATGTCTCTGTCTCTTTTCCTGCTAAAAAAGTAGGAGGAACTATAAAAGAGCCTTCTTTATTGAATATCAGACAATTTGTCATGGATCTAATGCAACAAAATAATATAGGAAAACAAAGTGCAACATTAAGTTTTGATGTTCAAAAATTTGTATCATATGATGAATTAAAAATGACTTTTGGCTCTAATGAAAATACAGGATTATTGTTTTGGGGAACTTCTTCTGCGCAATATCAAAATAAATATAGAATCATACGCAGCTCTGGACTTTGCATAAAATTTATTCAGAAATATTTCACATTAGACATGGATATTCCTAGTAATGGTCTAATTTCAGGAACTATACCAGGAGGATACTCACCTGTATACGTTAGCTCTATTGCCTATGGAAGAATAGGTATTCTCACACTAGAAACAAATTACGATTATGAAAAAGCTAACAAATTAGTGAAAGAAACTTTTAATTCGCTATTTATTAACAAGAATAATACACTCACAAAGGAGCAAGAAGCCTTTTTCAATAGCGCAGAAATGAAAGTTTTCATAGCAGGAGGATCAGGGGTCACAGGAGTTAAAACTATAGGAGGTATTAAAGAATTCACAAATTATATTACAGAGGGAGGAGAGTTTTCAGCATCCTCACCAGGTAAACCAATTTTTTGTTCTTTTGCAAACTATAGTGACGATTCTCCATATCGCATTAATTTCAAAATAGATATAGACAGTGATCCTGTTTATGCAAGACTTGAATATGATATAACCAAAGATGTATCAAGTGGAAATGTTAAATCATGGTATACTGATGCTAATGTTTATTTAAGGTTTTATGCAGATAAAGCCTGTTCAATCAAAACGATAGCCCAAAACTATATTGGATTTAATATAAATCGCCTTATATTACAACAATATGTTGGACCTAATTATAGTGTTAGTAAAGCAAGAGAGGTAAAACTAGATCAAAACCTCACTTTTCATAATCAAACAAAAGGCATAGAGTATCCAATTGCATATGGTCATCGCATGACAGAAACAATAGGCACTACATATTTAGATCGAGGAAATTGGACTAATGACCATTTTTACCTAAGAGCAGGTAAATTTTATCAAGTACGACCTCCTATAAATATGAAATATACATGTTTCATAGATTATCATAATCAAAATGAATATGACTGTTCGGATTTTGAATAATTAATATTCCAAAATAAAATACCCCTAGAGTTAAATAGACAACTTTGGGGGTATTTCTATCATAGGAGCTTGAACCTCTGTATATATTAAGATTAATATATGCTAAATCTACTTGTTCTCATATTTATTTCATACTCTCCTTCTTATAATTTATACGAACCCCATACTTCGTGTATACTCGGTCTAGCCCCAACATACCTTGTGGGTTAGGCTCGCCTTGTGCTTTGCCGGACAGGATATCCTCGCTCATCGTGATCATGTCTTTTACACGTTGAGGGGTTTCCTTGTTCATTCCGAAATAATGTCCGGGGTAGAGGTATTTGATATCATATTTCTCGATCACCGCACTCATCTTCTTACAAGTAGATATTAGCGTAGAGAAGTCAACTCCCAGCAATAGATTACCGGAGCCGAACGAATCGCCGCTAAAACCATAAGCGGCATCCTTATCCACAAAAGTGGTCGATCCGGGAGTATGCCCGGGAGTAAAGACAACTTCGAGGGTACGCCCACCCAAATCTAGAATTTCGCCATCTGTGAGGAAACAGACCTTGCCTTTATAATTCGGCATAAATTCCGGTATACCTATCGTATCAGCCGGATTGATATAAATCTCCGGGAAATAATCGATAGCCGAGCCTGTATGGTCCGGATGCACATGCGTGGCGACCAGCGTAACCGGCTTGTCCGTGATGGAAGCCACTAGCTTATCCAAATCCTTGATCTTTGTTCCTGCATCAATCAAGATCGCTTTCGTTTCTCCCTCGACCAGATACAGGCTCTCGTTCGCCATTAAATGACCTGTTCCAAACCATGTATGCTCATCAATCTGATGGAAAATCACATCTTCATTCCTAAGCACTTCCTTCTCCTCGATACCCGCCGTCTGTGCCTGGCAGAACAAAGCGATCCTTGACAGGAGCAACAACATCATTAATAAACCTAGTTTTTTCATTATCATATTCATTTTTAAGATTTAAATCGCCGCGATCTTCCGAAGGCTTGCGTCCCATTTCGGCTCGGCGTAGATGAGACGGATAGCTTCTTCCGGCGTGTCGGCTACCGCCCACATCTTGGCGTGCTGGGGACGCATGAAATTCTCGTTCATGGCGTTCCTCAAAAGTTCCAACAAGGGATCATAGTAATGATTAATATTGAGGATTACGATCGGATTGAGGTAGAGACCGAGTTGTTTCCAAGTGATGATCTCCAGAAGTTCCTCTAATGTACCGCATCCACCGGGAAGGGCGATCACCGCATCCGAGAGGTTTGCCATGAGCTGTTTACGCTCGTGCATCGTCTCGACCTCAATCAACTCGGTCAAGCCTTTATGATACCAATCCTGCTCCACCATAAAATGGGGGATAACGCCCGTTACCGTTCCACCAGCCGCTAACGCAGCGTCGGAGACAGTGCACATCAAACCGATATTCCCGGCACCATTGACTACCCGTAGTTTTCGCTCTCCCAAAAGACACCCCAATTCCTTGGCGGCGTCAAAATAAATCGGGGGAATCTTCGTGCTGGACGCGCAATACACGCAAACAGACGAGATGTTATTTATCTTCTTTTCTTCCATATCTTTTTATTCTTGATTTATATCGTAGCCAAATAAGGCGAAATCCCCCAGACAAGGATCATCGGGGAAGACTTTCGCCAATGCGTCCGTTATCTCACGGGCCGTACGAAGGGTAGCGGTTTTTTGGCCTGTCAAGCCCAAGCGCAAGGAGATCTGGTGCACATGCGTATCCAACGGGATGATTAATTGGCGGGGATGCACGGCTGTTCTCCAGATACCGAGATCGACGATACCATCCGTACGCACCATCCAACGCAAGAACATCGCCAGACGCTTACAAGCGGAAGTCCCGTGCAAGACCGGAATGCCATTGAGATCAGCAAAAAGTTGTTGCAACCGCAAGATAGGATCTTCGCAAGGACCGGCGGCGGCCATAGCGTCTTCCATACAGTCGTAGGTATCGTATATATCCTTTAGGCGACAACAAAGGAGATGCAGATCATGATAGGTATAAAAACGGTAAAAGGTATCCCGCCTGCGAACCGGGCGGTTCCGTAGGGGAGCGAAAGAAGTCTCTCCGGTACGGATAAACTCGTAAGGACTTTCGCCCATCAGCCGGTGTAGCTCTTCCGCTTTTTGGAGAATATGCGCCCTGCGACCGTAAGAGATCCACGCCGTCAGGAAAGCCGATATCTCAATATCCCGTTTCTCCGTAAACCGATGGGGGAATCGAACCGGATCATCCTTGATAAACGATTCCGTATTGTACGTTTTCGCCCATTCACGAAGTAAAGAGATGGTCTTTGTATCCATGTTATTTCTTCTTTAGAAAATATTGCCGCTCGGGTTCCGGATAATGCTCGATAGCGTAACGAAGCGCCGTACGAGGAAGACGAGTAGCGTTGCGTTCCAAGAAATCGGTAAGCGTCTGCCGCTCCTTTTTGCCGACCTCACGCAGCATCCACCCAACCGCCTTATGCATCAAATCGTGTTTATGACCGATCAACCGTTCGGATAACTCCAAGGTATCCCCAAAATCATTCCGACGGATAAATGCCCACGTAGAGACGATCGAGATCCGTTGTTCCCATAAATTCTCGCTTTCCGCCAAACGGTAGAGGAGGGAACGATCTTTGTCCACCAAATATTCGCCGACGATATCCCGACAGGTCAAATCTACCAAATCCCAGTTATTGCAACGCCGCATATTCTTCAGATAGAATCGGAAGATGGCTTCCCGCTCTTCCGGCATCGCTTTCCGATCCTGGAAACGATAGACCAAAATCAGCAAGGCACATAGACGTGCCTCATGCCACGGACTATCCAGCAACAGCTGCAGCTCATCGAAAGGAGTCGCCTTATTAGCCTTCGCTATGCTGCGGGTTTGCGGGACAACCACTCCGAGAAACTGATCGCCCTCGCCATATTGACCGGGACCAGTCTTGAAAAAGCGGCTCAAATGAACCGCCTTCTCGGGTGTACCGACCGACTGTAGCTCGGATAGGATAAACGCCGCCGTCATGGCCGGAGTACCCGTGATACGGGACGGTCGCCCTCCAAGAAACCGATCACGTTGTTGCATACCGTGCGTGCCATAATGATACGGGTTTCCATCGTCTGGGTGCCGATATGAGGGGTTAATACCACGTTGTCCATTTCCAATAACTCGGGGAGAGGATAGTCTCCAAACTCGAATACATCCAAACCGGCACCATGAATCGTACCTTCTCGCAAGGCTTTTACCAAGGCATGCTCGTCCACCAACGGGCCACGGGCCGTGTTGATCAGGATGGCGGAAGGCTTCATCTGCTTGAACTCTTCCTCGCCGAGGATATGGTAGGTATCGGGGGTATAAGGGGCGTTCAAGGATACGAAATCGGCTTTCGCCAGAAGCTCTTCCTTGGAGACGTAGGTAACATTCAATTTGGTCTCGTCCTCGATGCAAAGCTGACGGCGATTGTGGTAGATCACATCCATGCCCAAAGCATTCGCCCGTTTCGCCAAGGCCTTGCCGATACGTCCCATACCGATAATGCCCAAGGTCTGTCCGGTAACCGGCATACCGAGGTTCTCCAGTACACCGACCTTCATGTCCTTACCAAGCGTACGCAGCTTACGATCACATTCCGTGATACGCCGGGCGGTATCCAGCATCAAGCCTAAAGCGATATTGGCGGTAGGGGCCGTGACAGGATCAGGCGTATTCGCCACCGTCAAGCCTTTCTCGAGGGCGTAGGCCACATCGATATTATTATAACCAACGGCGTAGTTAGCGATCAGCCGCAATTTCGACGCATGGTCGATCAACTCTTTGTTTACCGGGAAATCGAACATGGAGCAGAGCACATCGTACTCCGGTATCATCTCGAAAACCTCCTCATACGTAAAATCTCTTCCTTCGGGAAAGGTTACCTCGTACTTACTTTCCAACTCGGTAAATCCCTCGCGGAACATGTCGTATGTCACTAATATCTTCATCTTGGATCTATTTGTTATTCAAAAAGCAAAAATACAAATCAATTGGCAATTAATTCCTAAATTTGTGACCAATATATATTTATTATGGTACTAAACTATATTTGGATCGCTTTCTTCTTGATCGCTTTCGTCGTGGCCGTAGGTAAACTGGTCATTGGTGGGGATACCGCCGTTTTTACCGAGATTATCAACGCTTCTTTCGCTTCGGCCAAGACGGGTTTCGAGATTTCGTTAGGATTAACGGGGATCTTGTCGCTTTGGCTGGGCATCATGAAGATCGGTGAGAAGGGGGGGGTGATACAAGCGTTCGCACGATTGGCGGCTCCCGTATTCAGCAAGCTTTTTCCGGATATCCCAAGAGACCATCCCGTGACCGGTTCTATCTTCATGAACCTATCGGCAAATTTACTGGGACTGGATAATGCCGCCACGCCAATGGGATTGAAAGCCATGCAACAGTTACAGGAATTAAACCCGAATAAAGAATCCGCCAGCAACTCCATGGTGATGTTCTTATGCATCAATGCCTCGGGACTGACCTTGATCCCGATCACCATCATGATGTACCGGGCGCAGTTAGGAGCGGCGAATCCATCAGACGTATTCCTGCCGATCATGCTCGCTACATTCACATCAACCTTAGTCGCTATTTTAGCGGTTTGCGTACGGCAGAAGATCAATATCCTCCAACGGAACCTAGTCCTGTTTTTCGGGGGACTGGGATTATTTATCGGAGGCCTGGTATGGCTATTTAACTCGATGGAACAGGAGCAAGTTTCCTTGTATTCGACTTTATTCGCCAACACGCTTCTTTTTACCATTATCTGCGGATTTATCATCAGCGGCATGCGTAAAAAGATCAATGTATATGATGCTTTTATAGAAGGGGCGAAAGAAGGTTTCCAGACTGCTATAACGATTATTCCTTATCTGGTAGCTATCCTAGTAGGTATCGGTGTCTTCCGGGCTTCCGGAGCGATGGATTTCATCATACAAGGCGTTCGTTTCGGCATTGCTTCGATAGGGCTCAACACGGATTTCGTGGAAGCGCTACCTACCATGTTGATGAAACCGTTAAGCGGGAGCGGGGCTAGGGGCATGATGCTGGACGCCATGAACACGTATGGAGCGGACTCTTTCGTCGGTCGCCTGTCATCCATCGTTCAGGGCTCTTGCGATACGACATTCTATGTAGTTGCTCTTTACTACGGTAGCGTAGGTATCCGTAATACCCGCTATACGGTGCAATGCGCCTTGTTAGCGGATCTGGCCGGGGCGATAGCGGCGATAGCGATGGCTTACCTGTTCTTTTAACATTCTATACAATCAATAGATTTGAAATGAATCTATTTAAAATCGAATGATTACATTTGTAACGAAATTTCAATACGATAAATAGACCTTATGGCAATAGCATATTACGCCGAGGATATCCAGCTCCCGGCAATCAAGAAAAAAGCGGTCAGCGGATGGATCAAGGCGGTAGCCGAGACCTACGGGAAGAAGACAGGCGATATCAGTTACATCTTCTGCTCGGACGAGAAGATCTTGGAGGTAAACCGCCAATATCTCCAACACGATTATTACACGGATATCATCACCTTTGATTATACGGAAGGAAATAAGATCTCGGGTGACCTGTTCATCAGCCTCGATACGGTCAGGACAAACGCCGAGACATTCCACACGGATTATAACGAGGAACTCCACCGTACCATCATCCACGGCATCCTGCACCTTTGCGGTATCAACGACAAAGGCCCCGGCGAGCGGGAGATCATGGAGGAGAACGAGAACAGAGCGTTAGCGATCTTGCCGGAGGAATGTCGGTAAAGAGATGTTAACCAGAAACAAATTTATACTACAAATCTTATCTGAAGAAAATTATGGAGAAAATCACAGTCCAAAATACAAGTGTCATGATCATATCTATAAATAAGAATGACTATATCTCACTTACCGACATCGCAAAGTACAAAAGCGATGATCCGACAGCAGTAATTGGCAATTGGATGCGTAATCGTAATACCATTGAATATTTAGGTATATGGGAAAGTTTATATAATCCTAATTTTAAACCCCTCGAATTCGAGGGGTTTAAAAAGGAAGCAGGGTTAAATGCTTTTACCCTTTCTCCACAAAAATGGATAAATACAACAGCGGCAATTGGTATTATCTCCAAATCCGGAAGATATGGAGGCACCTTTGCTCATAAGGATATAGCTTTCAAATTCGCAAGTTGGATCTCTGTTGAATTTGAATTATATATCGTTAAAGAGTTTCAACGCCTAAAAGAAGAGGAACAGAAACAAATCGGCTGGACTGCCAAACGAGAACTCTCCAAAATAAACTATCACATCCATACCGACGCTATCAAGCATAATCTCATCCCCATAGAGTTAACCCCGCAACAGGTAAGCTTTATATACGCAAACGAAGCCGATATTCTTAATGTCGCTCTATTCGGCACAACCGCTAAACAATGGCGGGAAGCCAATCCCGAATTAAAAGGTAACATTCGTGACTATGCGACTATTAATGAACTTATCTGTTTATCGAATATGGAAAGCCTGAATGCTGTATTTATTGATGAAGGACTTACCCAGCGTGAACGACTAATAAAGCTTAATCAAATAGCGATCCAGCAAATGAAGATATTAGAGGCGGTTGAGAGCAGACTATTGTTGAAATAAATAAAAATAATACAGACAACATGAAAACAGAAGACATACCTTACGATTACACGTATTGCTACGCCACGGACGAGCAATGCCCGAAAGCAGTCCATTGCCTGTGTAGCCATGCCGCAATGCTGAACGAGGAACAAGCGATCTCTCTTAATTCACGATTTACTGGAGATCAGAAACGCCATCCTAGATTGAATTGAATAATCCCATTATGATCTTTTCCCCTAAAATGATTGCTTCCACCGAATGAGTATTCCGGCTCCTTAAAGAAATGAGTACATCCTAAATTATAATTGGCGGAGATAACTAATCCCATGTCAAAGGTATAGCCAAGCCCCATTGAAACGGAGAAATCACAATTCCGGATCTCTTCTTTTTTATCACCGGAGAAATCGTACTCGCTCTGGTGCACCGGAGTAGGGCCCGAGACGAAAATATAATTCGAAGCTTTCGCCCTTACATTAAAGCCAACTTGTGGGCCCGCGAAAAGATGGAATCCCCGATACAAATAAAATTTAGCGTAAATAGGAATATTTAAATAATCCGCCTTTAGCCGGGCTGTCTCGCCTTTAGCGTTTTCTTTTTGATAACCTTGCATAGAATAATAAACACCCGGTTCTAAAGCAAACAGTTTGCTAAAACGTATTTCCTCCGCCACACCAATATTTAACCCCGGACGCATGTCCGCAAAACTTTCGGGATAAGTATTTGCCAAATTCAAGCCAATCCTAGGAATAAAATGGAACTCTTGAGCATCAGCTTGCGACAAAGAGAAAACAAACAAGATAAACAGTAATACAACTTTTTTCATAACTCCTACATTTAAAACATATCTATATTTATAGATGATTTAAGATACATAAAAGTTGCACTCCCTATCTCATTAGTTCACATTAGGGGAGGCACTTCTTCCTCTACCATGATGGTAGCAGTCGTGACAGCTCAAGCACCAAATATTACTCGGTTAATAACGGCTCTTGTTTTCCGGAATCATATACGACAAACATAGAACCGTCTTTCTCGATCATGACACCACGGCCTCGTTCCTTCTCCTTGTTTTCTTGATTATCAACATTCACGGCAATCACTTTATAATGATAGAAAGTCGTGATATCATCGAAAATGGTATGACCTACAAAGATGCGGTTCACATTATATTTCTCTAATATTTTCCGCAAATCATCCCGGTCTAGCGGATGATACTTATCTGCGCTACGTACCATACCCCGATACCAGATCGGTCCATACGTAGCGAACATAAAAGAAAGATCGGAGCCTTTATCTGCATTACGTTCTTTTTTCGTTAAGAAGAGACCATCGCTCACGATCTCATTCACGGTAGGGATATCGTAATTCCGGTCTAAAAACTCCTTGCTCAACCCAGCATGGACAAACAGGTTATCTCCGACCACCTGTATCGAGTTACGAGTTTTCAACCAATGTCCCAACTCGCTTTTCTGCCAAAGCTCCGGATAGGTCATTCCTAAAGTATCCGCCAATTGAGTATATTTCTTCTTCGTATATCGCAAATCATTTCCCAGAACCATAGTCTCATGATTTCCGATTAAGAAAGTCACTTTTCCACCGGCATCTTCCGCTTCTTTCTCCAACTTGTAGATCAACCAATAGATAGGGAGTACATCCACGCCCCGGTCAAAGACGTCACCGATTATCACCAATTGGTTGGCCCCGAAAATCCAATTATAGTCCGCATCGATCACTTTTCCCGCCTTTAACAGGGAGGCGAAACAAGACCAGTTCGCATGTGGATCTGAAAGAACAAACGTCTTCTCTGGTTGCACATCTTTCCATTTCGGACGAGAGACGGAGTGTATGGTTACCGGAAACAATCTCTCCCCGTTATCGGAAAACACCTCGAATGAAAAGGTGGTAGGTATACTTTTATAATGCTTATCCAATAACCGGCCTTTCCCGTCTACAGATATCGCACGCATACTACCATCATCGGCTTTCAATAGATAGGGACCATCGATCGATAACTTCTCGATCGCTTGACGAGGTTTCTTATCTTTCCCACAAACCGGACTGAAGCAAGAGGTCAGTAAAACCAGAAAAACAAGGATACGGCATTGAATAGAATTCATAGCAGCTTAAATCTTTAGTTCATTAAACCTGAAAACAATGTATGTATTTATTATACAAATATAAACGAATTCTTTCACGAACACTCACTATCTTCGCGTAAAATAAAAGGGAATAAAAATGACTTTCAATTACGACGTAATAGTAGTAGGCGCAGGACATGCCGGCTGTGAAGCCGCCGCCGCCGCGGCGAATCTAGGATCAAAGACGCTTTTGATCACGATGGACATGAACAAGATCGCCCAGATGAGTTGTAACCCGGCAGTCGGGGGAATCGCCAAAGGACAGATCGTACGAGAGATCGATGCGCTAGGCGGATATATGGGAATCGTGACCGACCAGACCGCTATCCAATTCCGTATGTTAAACCGTAGCAAAGGACCGGCCATGTGGAGCCCGCGTGCCCAAAGCGACCGTGCCCGTTTTATCGATTGCTGGCGGGGCATACTGGAGAATATGCCGAATCTATCCATCTGGCAGGATATGGTTCAAGAACTGATTATCGAGCATGGACAAGTCTGCGGCGTCCGTACGGGAATGAATGTCGTATTCCGTGCCGGAGCGGTGGTGCTTACGAACGGGACCTTCCTAAACGGCCTGCTTCATATCGGAAGAACCCAGATACGGGGCGGACGTATCGCCGAGCCTGCGGCGACCGGACTTACCGAGCAACTTATCTCTTTAGGTATCCAAACAGATCGCATGAAAACCGGAACACCGGTCCGTATCGATGGCCGGAGCGTTCACTTCGATGAAATGGAGGAACAACCGGGGGAAAACGATTTCCATAAGTTCTCTTACATGGATACCAGTCATCGTAAATTAAAACAATTGAGTTGCTGGACTACCTTTACGAACGAGGCTTGCCACGATATATTACGGGAAGGTCTCCCCGACTCTCCTCTTTATAATGGACAGATCAAAAGTATCGGTCCCCGTTATTGTCCCAGCATCGAAACGAAAATCGTGACGTTCGCCGACAAGACGCAGCATCAACTATTCCTAGAGCCGGAAGGCGAGGCCACGCAAGAATATTACCTAAATGGCTTCTCCTCTTCCCTACCCTTGGATATCCAGCTTCGTGCGCTCCAAGCGATCCCCGCTTTCCGTGACGTGCAAATCTATCGTCCCGGATATGCGATTGAATACGATTTCTTCGACCCGACTCAGCTAAGACATAATTTGGAGACCAAACAAATCCGTAATCTTTTCTTTGCCGGACAGATCAACGGAACTACCGGATACGAGGAAGCCGGCGGACAAGGTTTGGTAGCGGGTATCAACGCCCACATCAATTGCCACGGCGGACAACCTTTTATCCTCGGAAGAGACGAGGCTTATATCGGTGTCCTTATCGACGATTTGGTAACCAAAGGCGTGGACGAGCCTTATCGTATGTTCACCTCTCGTGCGGAATACCGCATCTTACTACGCCAAGACGACGCGGATATGCGACTCACCGAGAAATCCTACCAAATGGGATTGGCCAAACAAGACCGCTACGATTTACTGCGAGAGAAAAAAGAGAGCCGTGACGCTATCATTCGTTTTGCGGAGACCTACTCCGTAAAGCCTCAATATATAAACAGCGGTTTGGAGAAACTGGGTACAGCCCCCCTATCCCATGGTTGCAAATTATTCGATGTCGTACTCCGTCCGCAGACTACATTGGAAAACCTCGCAGATCTAGTTCCGGCCCTTCGTGCGGAGCTGGACAAAGTCCCGGCCTCCCGTAAGGAAGAGATCATCGAGGCCGCTGAGATATTGATTAAGTATAGCGGCTACATCAAGCGAGAACAAATCATAGCGGATAAGATAAACCGTTTAGAGAATATCCGGATCAAGGGTAAATTCGATTACAACTCGATCCAGTCTTTATCTACGGAAGCCCGCCAGAAATTGACCCGGATAGATCCCGACACGATCGCTCAAGCGAGCCGCATCCCGGGTATTTCCCCTAGCGACATCAACATCCTTTTGGTACTACTCGGAAGATAAAACACGAAATGTTCCACGTGAAACATATTAAAGGAGATATTCAAATGAATGAAGCTAAAACACTGGTTATACGAGGAAATCTGGTAGATATAATCAACAGGCGCACCTTCGGGGCAGAGATTTCAATCCTAAACGGGCATATCGGAAAGGTAACCCCTACCGGACAAGATGAGGGATATTACCTCCTCCCCGGCTTTATTGACGCACATGTCCATATAGAGAGTAGCATGGTAACCCCTACGGCATTCATTCACGCAGCCGTACGCCATGGCAGTATCGGTGCCGTGGCGGACCCTCATGAGATAGCGAATGTAATGGGTACCGAAGGAGTCGAATATATGCTCGACAACGCGAAAGGGATTCCTTTCTACACATGGTTCGGTGTCCCATCTTGCGTACCGGCTACGATTATGGAAACCTCCGGTGCGATCATAGACGCAGACGAAACCGCTCGTTTGTTGGAACGAGAGGATCTACACTTCTTGGCAGAGATGATGAATTACCCCGGAGTCTTAAATAAAGATCCGGAAGTTATGCGCAAAATAGAAGCCGCGAAACAAGCGGGTAAACCCATAGACGGACATTATCCCCTAGCGACAGGTCCCAAGCTAAAGGCATATATCGAGTCTGGTATTTCCACCGATCATGAAACCATCTATCTAGAAAAAGGCCGTGAGAAATGTGAGCTTGGGATGCATGTTCTTATTCGGGAAGGAAGCGCGGCGAAAAACTTTGACGCACTTCATCCGCTATTGAAAGAGTATCCCGAACAAATCATGTTCTGTACAGATGACGCACATCCTTCGTTTTTAAACAAAGGACACATAAATAGGATGGTAAAAAAATCGCTGGATTTAGGATATGATCTATATGATGTATTACGGGCCGCTTCCTATAATCCGGCCATGCACTATAAAATCCCCGCAGGTTTCTTACGAGAGGGAGACTCCGCCGATTTTATCCAAGTAAACAATTTAAAGGATCTAACCATACAGGCAACCTATATACAAGGAACCTGTGTATACGATGGAGAGAAATGCACGCTTCCACTCCAAAAGCCTATACATCGTAATAATTTCCACACGAAACCGATCACATTAGAAAAGCTAGCGGTAAAAGCGAAAGGGGAACAGATGCGTGTCATTGTTTGCGAAGACAGCGAATTAATCACGAAAGAAGAACTATATCCTGTACATACATTCGATGGATTTGTAGAATCAGATACAGAACGAGACATTTTAAAACTCGTTATTCTAAATCGCTATCAAACGGCTCCTCCCGCTATTACCTTTATAAAAGGAACAGGGCTCAAGCTCGGTGCCATCGCTCAAAGTATCTCCCACGATAGCCATAACATCATCGCTATAGGCGTAACCGATTTCGAGCTTATGCAAGCGATCAATGTGGTCATAAAAGCGAAAGGAGGAATCGCCGTGAGCTGCATGGACGAAGTCACTCTCCTGTCCTTGCCGGTAGCGGGATTGATGAGCGACGAATCATTGGAAGAGACGAGCCGCCGTTACGAAGAGATCGAGGAAAAGATCAAGCGATTAAAATCCCCGATGGATTCATTACAAATGACGCTTTCTTTTATGGGATTGCTGGCGATCCCATCCTTAAAACTTAGCAACAAAGGTTTGTTCAATAGCGAGACATTCCAATTTACTTCCCTATTCGTATGATAGCCGATAAAGACGAACATATCAAGACGATCCTATCGGTCATTCCGGAAAAGCCGGGATGCTACCAGTATTTCGATGAAAACGGAACGATTATATACGTCGGCAAGGCGAAGAACCTAAAACGACGGGTATCCTCTTATTTCAACAAGGTACATGACAGCAATAAGACCCGTGTGTTAGTCAAGCAAATCCGGGATATCAAATATATAGTCGTCGATACGGAAGAAGACGCGTTACTACTGGAAAACAACCTCATCAAACAGTATCGTCCCCGCTATAACGTATTATTGAAGGACGACAAAACCTACCCTTCCATCGTGGTAAAGAACGAGTACTTTCCCCGGGTTTTCCAAACCCGGAACATCGTTCGGGACGGATCACAATATTACGGTCCTTATCCCTCTTTGTTCACGGCGAAAGTGATGCTACAAATGCTAAAGGAACTTTACCCTTTACGCACTTGTAAATATCCCCTCACTCCCGAATCCATCGCACAAGGACGCTATAAGGTTTGTCTGGAATACCATATCAAGCGTTGTAAAGGGCCTTGTGAAGGCTTGCAATCATTGGAAGAATACCAGCAAAATATTTCCGAGATCAAAGAGATTCTGCGAGGCAACATCTCGCAAATCAGCAAACACCTCTATGAGGAGATGCAATCGCTCGCTGCCGAGCTCAAGTTTGAGGAAGCGCAAAAGATCAAGGAAAAATACGAAGTCATCGAGAACTACCGTTCTAAATCTACGGTCGTAACCCCGATGCTACATAATATAGATGTATTCACGATCATAGAGAATGACCATTCCGCTTATGTGAACTTTATGCATATCGGAAACGGGGCGATCGTACAAGCCTATACATTCGAGTATAAAAAACGATTGGACGAGAGTAAGGAGGAATTGTTAAGCCTCGGTATTATCGAGATGCGGAATCGTTTTAAAAGCACCGCCCGGGAGATTATCGTGCCTTTCAAGCTGGATATGCAACTAGAGAATGTCACCTTCACCATTCCCCAAAGAGGGGATAAAAAGAAACTGCTCGATTTATCCGAGATGAACGTCAAGCAGTTTAAGGTTGACCGCTTGAAGCAAGCGGAAAAGTTGAATCCGGAACAACGGAATACCCGTATCTTGAAAGAGATCCAAGAGGCCTTGCATCTGGAGAAATTGCCTGCTCATATCGAATGTTTCGATAATTCAAACATACAGGGAAGCGATGCGGTAGCGGCTTGCGTGGTATTCAAGATGGGAAAACCGTCCAAGCAGGAGTATCGTAAATACAATATAAAGACCGTAGTCGGTCCGGATGATTACGCCTCTATGAAAGAAGTTGTCCGTAGGCGTTACGGGCGGGCAATCGAGGAGCGATCTCCCCTACCCGACTTAATTATAACAGACGGTGGAAAGGGGCAAATGGAAGTGGTTCGCTCGGTGGTAGAAGATGAATTAGGCTTGTCCATTCCAATCGCCGGACTAGCGAAAGATGGTAAGCACCGGACCTCGGAGTTATTATTCGGGTTCCCACCCGTAACCGTTGGCATGCGTTTGGACAGTCCGCTATTCCATCTGCTTACCCGGATACAAGACGAGGTACACCGTTTCGCCATCACTTTCCACAAGGATAAACGAAGTAAGACCCAGACAAAATCCGAATTAGACACCATTAAGGGTATCGGTGAAAAGACAAAAGTATTACTTTTACGTCACTTTAAAAGCGTAAAACGAATCAAGGAAGCAAGCTTCGAGGAACTGAAATCCGTGATTGGCGAGGCGAAAGCCAAGGCACTACAAGAGGGACTGGATGGAAAGCGAACAGAAAGCGAACAAAAATAGAACAAAAGCGAACAAGATGAGAACAGTTACACAACGTGTGCAGCACGCTTCCGTCACGATAGACGGACAGCTTAAGTCCAAAATTGGAAAGGGGCTATTGGTATTAGTCGGTATCGAGGACAAGGATACGCAAGAAGACATTGAATGGTTGGCAAAAAAGATCACCAACCTACGCATATTTGACGATGAAAACGGGGTCATGAACCGCTCGGTTATCGAAGCGGGAGGCGAGATCATGGTTGTCAGCCAATTTACCTTACACGCCTCTACGAAAAAAGGGAACCGCCCCTCCTACTTAAAAGCGTCTAAACCGGATATCGCCATTCCGATGTATAAAGCTTTTTGCGAAGAGGTAGGGCTTCAACTCGGAAAACCTGTACAAACCGGAACATTCGGAGCTGATATGAAAATTGAACTTTTAAACGACGGGCCGGTTACTATTATTATCGACTCTCAAAATAAAGAATAAGTATGGCAGATATAACCTTACAACAAGCCCAGCAAATGGTAGACTCTTGGATCAAGACCTATGGGGTCCGTTATTTCAATGAGCTTACCAATATGACCATCCTCACCGAGGAAGTGGGCGAGCTAGCCCGGATCATGGCACGTACCTACGGTGAGCAGTCTTTCAAGGAAAGTGACAAACACCGGGATTTAGGCGATGAAATGGCGGATGTGTTATGGGTATTGCTCTGTCTGGCCAACCAGACCGGAGTAGATCTTACCGCCGCTTTCGAGAAGAATCTCCAAAAGAAAACAGACCGAGATAAAGAACGACATATAAACAATCAAAAACTATAAGCATATGGCACATCATCACGATTGCGAATGTGGACATGATCATCATCATGAACATGAACACGAATCAAATTCCGTACAGATAGACCGTTATCATGAAGCTTTCAATAAGTTTGAGTCGGCCCTGCCGGATACCCAGACCACCGAGGCTGTAAACGCTCTTTTAGAGAAACATTTCCAAGAGAACTTTACACCGGAAGTATTGAAAACGATTCATGGTTGCATCGACTTGACCTCATTAACCAGCCTGGATACCAAAGAAAGTATCTGGAAGATGGTAGACACGGTAAATGATTTCGAGGGAACTCGTCCGGATGTCCCGAACGTAGCCGCTATTTGCGTCTATCCCCTATTCGTGGAAACGGTTAAGCAGGCACTTACCGCACAAGAGATTAAGATCGCGTCGGTTGCCGGAGGTTTTCCTTCCTCACAGACATTTACGGAAGTCAAGATCGCCGAAACGGCCATGGCCGTCATGCAAGGAGCCGATGAAATCGACGTTGTCATGAACCTAGGCTATTTCATGGAAGACAATTTCGAGGAACTGACGGAAGAATTACAAGAGATCAAAGAGAGCTGTCGCCACGCCCATTTAAAGGTAATCCTAGAGACCGGAGCTTTAGTCACAACGGAGAACATCCAAAAAGCATCCATCCTAGCCATGTATTCCGGCGCGGACTTCATCAAGACCTCTACCGGCAAAGGATACCCGGGAGCCACTTTCGAGGCCGCCTATACCATGTGCAAGGCCATCAAAACCTACCATTCCATCACCGGAAATAAGGTTGGCATCAAGATCTCCGGAGGCGTACGCACGGCGGAAGACGCAGTTCGATATTATACGATCGTAAAGGAAATACTGGGCAACGAATGGCTGAACAAGGATTTGTTCCGTATAGGAGCGAGCAGTCTGGTCGGTGATATAGAAAAACGACTCGGGAAATAGTCCATTCTAATAAACCGGGCGCAGATGACTTAGAATCCTGTGTCCGGTAAGCACTCTCAAAGTCAGTTAACTTCATTGGCTATTGAAGCATACTTACTTTTTTACTAACAAGAGCCATCTCTCTACAACTAATAGATAAAGGAATTTCTATTTGGAGCGAGTCATAATATAATCCGCCAACTGGATCAAGGATGTCCGTGCCCCGGATTCTGGCAATCTCAAAAGAACATCGACCGCCTTATCATGATATTCCTTCATGCGGGCCTCGGCATATTCGATTCCACCGTTCGCCTTGGCAAACTCAATCAAAGAATCGACATTCTCCGCCGCAAAATCCTTCCGTAAAATCATATCCAAATAACGGGCGGCCTCCTCTTCCCTACCCTGCCGCAAGGCATATAATAATGGAAGCGTAACCTTACCCTCACGAATGTCATTTCCCGTCGGCTTACCGATATTCGCCTCCTTGAAATAATCAAAGATATCATCCTTGATCTGGAAGCAATACCCCAGATACTCGCCAAACTCACGGCAAAGAGCGATCACCTCCGCAGAGGCGCCCGATGAAATGGCCCCAATCTCCGTGCAAGCGGAAAGCAAGGTAGCCGTCTTCTTCTTGATAACTTGCAGATAACAATTCTCGTCTAAGATACTCTCCTCGGCGGTCTCCAATTGCTTGATCTCACCTTCGGACAAGTCTCTGCCTAAATTAGAGATAATCCCGACAATCCGCAAATCGCCGGTTTGTATGGAACGGATCAAAGCGGTAGAAAGCACATAATCACCTACCAACACGGAAATACGGTTATCGAAGATAGCGTTCAATGAGGGAACGCCACGACGTTGCTTCGTCTCATCGATCACGTCATCGTGAATCAATGTAGCGGTATGCAAAAGCTCCAGCAAAACAGCGGAATTGATCGTGTTATCCGTAACCTGTCCACAGACCTTGGCGGTAAGGAGCACCAATAACGGACGCACATGCTTCCCGGTAGAATTCAGTATAACGTCGATAGCCGATTGTAACCGGGTCGTCTCGCTGCGTAGAGATGCCTCGAAATCCTTATTGAAACGTTCAAATTCAGCGGAAACCGGTTCTTCTATTTTCCTTCTTTCATCCATAATTCCATGCAAAGATTCGCAAAAGTAACAAAAACTATCGAGTAAGCGAGTTTTTTCGTACATTTACCCAGATTTTGTCCCACTAAAACGTGTTAAAAGTAATGAAGTTATTCCTTATAGATGCGTATGCGTTAATTTATCGCTCCTATTACGCCTTCATCAAGAATCCGCGTATCAACTCCAAGGGTGTGAATACCTCCGCCATTTTCGGTTTTATCAACAGTCTGGAGGATGTATTAAAACGTGAGAACCCGACTCATATAGCGGTGGCCTTTGACCCGAAGGGACCGACCTTCCGCCATGAGGCCTTCGAGCAATACAAGGCACAACGGGAAGAGACGCCGGAAGTGATCCGTCAATCCGTCCCTATCATTAAAGAAATCATAGAGGCTTACAATATTCCGATTCTGGAAGTACCCCGCTACGAGGCGGACGATGTGATCGGCACCGTGTCCAAACAGGCGGAGAAGGAAGGCTTCGAGGTGTACATGATGACGCCGGATAAAGATTACGGCCAATTGGTGTCCGAACATATATTTATGTATCGTCCGAAATTCGGAGGCGATTACGAGATCATGGGCGTGCCCGAGGTCTTAAACAAGTACGGCCTCACGAGTACGGAGCAAGTGATCGACTTGCTGGGACTGATGGGCGACGCTTCCGATAATATCCCCGGCTGTCCGGGTGTCGGCGAGAAGACCGCTCAAAAACTACTGACCGAATTCGGAAGTATCGAGAACCTGTTAGCGAACACTGATAAGTTGAAAGGCGCGCAAAAGAAGAAGGTAGAGGAGAACGCCGAGCAAATCCGTTTCTCCAAATTCTTGGCGACGATCAAGACGGATGTCCCTATCAAGTTCGATGCCGCCCGTTGCATTCGTGAAAAGCCAAACGAAGAGCGGCTGACTGAGATTTACACAGAATTGGAATTTAGAACATTTATTAACAAACTAAGTTCTGAGCCGGTCAAAGCCGCTCCGAAAGGTCCCGTTCAAGGCGATTTGTTCGCGATTTTTACGCCCGAGAGTACGGAAGAGCCCAAAAAATCGATTCTCACGGACTTAAAGTCCACCCCCCATAACTATTATTTAACTGATACAGAGGAAAAACAAGCCGATTTAGCCCGCTTTTTATTGGGTCAAGAATTTTTCGCCTTTGACACGGAAACCGACGGTATCGATCCCTTGAAAGCCGGATTGGTCGGAATGTCGTTCGCCGTGAAAGAAAACGAGGCTTGGTATGTCCCTGTTCCCGCCAACTCAGTAGAGGCGGCGAAAGTAGTGGAACGCTTCTCCCCTGCCCTGCAAAATCCGAAATCATTAAAGATCGGGCAAAACATCAAATTCGATATTTTGGTACTTCGTAAATACAACGTGAAGGTAGCCGGTCCTCTGTTCGATACGATGATCGCCCATTACCTGCTGAATCCGGAATTGCGGCACGGAATGGATTACCTAGCGGAGACCTACCTCAAGTACCAGACCGTCCACATCGAGGAACTGATCGGCCCAAAAGGAAAGAACCAGTTATCGATGCGAAACGTACCCGTGGAGCAAATCGCCGAATACGCCGCCGAGGACGCGGACATCACGCTCAAGCTAAAGAATTATTTCGCGCCCGAGTTAAAGAAGGAAGGACTGGAATCCCTCTTCACCACGATCGAGATGCCATTAATATATGTATTAGCGGAAATGGAGGCCACCGGCGTCACGCTGGATACGGTAGCGCTTAAGCAATCTTCGGGGGAACTTACCGCCTCCATGAACAAACTGGAGCAAGAGGTTTACGAGCTGGCCGGCACGGAATTCAACATCAACTCCACGAAACAGGTCGGCGAAATCCTTTTCGACCGCTTGAAGCTGGACGAGAAAGCGAAGAAGACCAAAACTGGCGGTTACAGTACCAGCGAGGATGTATTGGAGAAACTTCGCAGCAAACATCCCATCATCGGCAAGCTCCTTGAATACCGCGGACTTAAAAAGTTATTAAGTACCTATATCGACGCTCTACCCGAGTTGATCAATCCGCAGACCGGAAAGATACATACCTCTTTCAACCAAGCGGTAACATCTACCGGACGCCTCAGCTCTACCAATCCGAACCTGCAAAACATTCCGGTACGGGACGATCTGGGCCGTGAGATCCGTAAGGCATTTATCCCGGACAATACGGATTGCCTCTTCTTCTCGGCCGACTACTCCCAGATCGAGCTTCGTATCATGGCCCACCTGAGCGGTGACCCGCATATGATCGAGGCTTTCCAAAGCGGAGCGGATATCCACGCCGCCACAGCCGCCAAGATCTACGGAATCCCGGTAGAAGAAGTAACCAGTGATATGCGCCGGAAGGCGAAAACCGCCAACTTCGGTATCATCTACGGCATCTCCGTCTTCGGGCTCGCCGAGCGTCTGGGCATCCCTCGTTCTGAGTCCAAGGAACTGATAGACGGTTATTTCAGCACCTACCCCCGCATCAAGGAATACATGGAGGAGAGCATCAAGGTAGCCAAGGAAAAAGGATACGTAGAGACCATTTTCAAGCGCAAGCGTTTCCTTCCGGATATCAACTCACACAACGCCGTCGTACGCGGCTATGCCGAGCGAAACGCGATCAATGCCCCTATCCAAGGGAGCGCCGCCGATATCATCAAACTAGCGATGGTACGCATTTACGAACGCTTTGAGGAAGAGGGATTGAAAAGCAAGATGATCCTCCAAGTACACGATGAGTTAAACTTCAATGTCTACAAAGAGGAAGCCGAGGAGGTAAAGAAAATCGTGCTGGAGGAAATGGAAAACGTCATGAAACTACAAGTCCCCTTAATCGCCGATTGCGGCGAGGGAGAGAACTGGTTGGAGGCGCATTAAAATAATGCCGGAATTCCCCTTAAAAAAACATGTACGTGTTTTCCTGAAAACACGTACGACTTTTTCTTGAAAGACGTACATGTTTTTTTAAGACCCTAACAGCCCATCACGAAACGCAAAACTTTCCCCTAAAAACATTCCGAAAAGCAAATAATAATGTATACTATACACTATATTTGCGCTCGAAAAGATTGTTGAGCATTTTAGGTTATGAAAAAAAGTTTGATCGCTTTAGCTTTCGGTACCCTTGGGCTGGGGATTGCCGAGTTCGTAATGATGGGTATCCTACCCGACATCGCGAAAGATTTACACATCAGCATTGCTACAGCCGGGCATCTGATCTCAGCTTATGCACTAGGGGTTTGCGTAGGCGCTCCCATGTTGATTATCGCCCGTAGATATCCATTAAAACACATTTTGCTTGTTTTAGTAGGGATTATGATGATCGGTAATTTATGCGCCGCATTAGCGTCTAATTACTGGGTATTGATGATAGCCCGCTTCATCTCTGGATTGCCTCACGGAGCTTACTTCGGTGTTGGCTCCATCGTAGCCGAAAAGCTTGCTGATAAAGGAAGAGGCTCCGAGGCTGTCTCTATCATGATAGCGGGGATGACGATCGCCAACCTATTCGGTGTCCCGTTGGGGACGGCCCTCAGCACCATGCTCTCGTGGCGTCTGACTTTCTTACTGGTTGGTTGCTGGGGCATAGCCATCTTATATTACATCTGGAGATGGGTACCTATGGTAGAGAACCTTCCGGATACTGGCTTTAAAGGACAATTTCGTTTTCTTAAGACTCAAGCGCCATGGTTAATCCTAGGGGCGACAATGCTAGGTAACGGAGGTGTATTTTGCTGGTATAGCTATATCAGCCCGCTATTGACACAAGTATCCGGCTTCTCGGCCGAAAGCCTTACTGTTTTAATGGTATTGGCAGGTTTCGGTATGGTAGCGGGCAACTTGATCAGTGGCCGCCTATCCGATAAATATATGCCCGGACGGGTAGCGGCCATAGCGCAAGGCATGATTTGCGTAGCCCTACTGCTCGTCTTCTTCTTGGCACAAATATCTTGGTTAAATGTCTTGCTGATGTGTCTGTGTACGGCGGGATTATTCGCCGTCTCAAGCCCTCAACAAGTATTATTGATCCGTTACTCCAAAGGTGGAGAGATGCTGGGAGCCGCCAGCGTACAAGTTGCGTTCAATTTAGGAAATGCTATCGGAGCTTATTGTGGTGGGTTACCATTGGAGGTCGGCCTTGGTTATAAATATCCGGCCTTGATAGGTTCCGGATTCGCTTTTATCGGATTCTTGTTATTGACTTTCTTTTACCGGAAATATGAGAGAACAACCTAAGTAAAAAATAACATTAGTAAAGAAGCCTATGAACAAACTCGTTAAAACATTATTAAACAAACAATCGATGAGGCAACCGGTTAAGCATGAAGAGAAAGCCTAAGAAAATAACCGTATCAGCCTAAAATTGATTATCTTTGCGAACTCAAAACAAGTCGCTTGGAGCGACTATATAACAGATTGATAATAAAAAATACGATAATAATATGGCATTACAATGTGGCATTGTGGGACTTCCGAACGTAGGAAAGTCTACCCTTTTCAATTGCCTATCCAACGCGAAGGCACAATCAGCGAACTTTCCGTTCTGTACGATCGAACCGAATGTAGGCGTGATCACCGTACCCGACGAGCGACTGAATAAACTAGCGGAAATCGAACATCCGCAGCGAGTGATCCCCACCACCGTAGAGATCGTGGATATCGCCGGATTGGTGAAAGGAGCGAGTAAAGGCGAGGGATTAGGCAATAAGTTCTTGGCTAATATCCGTGAGACAGACGCTATCTTGCACGTATTGCGTTGCTTCGACGACGATAATATCGTGCACGTGGACGGACGTGTAGACCCGGTCCGTGATAAGGAGATCATTGACTATGAGCTTCAGATCAAGGATTTGGAAACGATAGACAGCCGTATCGCCAAGGTGCAAAAACAAGCGCAAACCGGAGGTGATAAGCAAGCCAAGATCGCTTACGAGGTACTTTGTAAATACAAAGAGGCTTTAGAACAAGGAAAAAGCGCACGTACCGTTTCTTTTGATACGAAAGACGAGGAACGCATTGCCCACGATTTATTCTTGCTGACGGATAAACCTGTCATGTATGTTTGTAACGTGGATGAGGCTAGCGCCGTAAACGGCAATAAATATGTAGATGCCGTACGCGAGGCGGTTAAAGACGAGGATGCCCAGATTCTAGTAGTCGCCGCTAAGATCGAGAGCGAGATCGCTGAGTTCGATACCTATGAGGAACGCCAGATGTTCTTACAAGAGATCGGATTGGAAGAGTCTGGCGTAAGCCGTTTGATTAAATCGGCTTACAAATTATTGAATCTGCAAACCTTCTTGACCGCCGGATCGGACGAATGTCGTGCGTGGACGTTCCATAAAGGCTGGAAAGCTCCTCAATGCGCCGGTGTTATCCATACGGACTTCGAAAAAGGATTTATCCGTGCCGAGGTGATCAAGTACGAGGATTATATCGCTTATGGCTCCGAGGCTGCTGTTAAAGAGGCCGGAAAGATGAGCGTTGAAGGTAAGGAATATGTTGTGCAAGATGGAGATATCATGCATTTCCGTTTCAATGTATAAGGAGTAATCGAAATAAATTATATCTTTGAAACCGGGTAAAATAGCGTAAAGCTAATTTTACCCGGTTTTCTTATATCCTTTAAATCTATATGTATATGAAACGTTTTCTCAATTCTGTACTTTGTATGTGTATCGCCGTTTTTTGTACGCATGCCCAAAAAAAGAATGTGACTAGTGTGCTGGAAGTGATGGACATTACGACCGGGCAACGTTCCGTTGTCAAGGAATTCCCTTTTTTGATCGAGGCACCTAACTGGACTCCGGATGGTAATTGGCTTGTATATAATAGTGGAGGAAAATTATATAAGCTCTCTCCGGAATCTCCGGGAGAGCCGCAATTAATCAATAGCGACTACGCAACCCGTTGCAACAACGACCATGTGATCTCTGCGGATGGGAAGCAAATAGCGATCAGTAACGGAACGAAAGAAGATGGCCGGTCGCGTATCTATACCCTGCCTTTCGAAGGAGGTGTTCCCCGATTGATTACCCCACTCGGTCCTAGCTACCTACACGGGTGGAGCCCCGACGGAAAACAACTCGCTTATTGCGCCGAGAGAAACGGTAATTTTGATGTTTACGTCATTCCTGCCCTAGGCGGAGAAGAAAAACGTCTTACGACAGCCGAAGGTTTGGACGATGGCCCCGAATACTCACCTTGCGGACAATATATCTGGTTCAACTCCGTACGTACCGGGCTTATGCAAGTCTGGCGCATGAAGGCGGATGGTTCCGAACAAACCCAGATGACATTCGATGAGACCCGAAATTCTTGGTTTCCCCACATCTCTCCGGATGGAAAACAAATCGTTTTCATCACCTATACAAAAGGTGATCTGGAACCCGGACAACACCTCGCCAATAAAAACGTAGAGTTACGCCTTATGCCAGCCGAGGGCGGAGAACCTAAGACTTTAGTCAAACTATTCGGCGGGCAAGGTACGATAAACGTAAACTCTTGGGCACCCGATAGCAAGCGATTCGCTTTCGTCAGTTACCGGTTAAATTGACTCGTTCCCGTCTCTCCTGTATTCGGAAGGAATAACCCCTGTCTGCTTAATAAACGCACGACGGAACGTACTGATAGAATGGAAGCCCGAACGTTCGGCTATCTCTTGTATACTGGCCAGAGGTTCGGCTTCCAATAAACGTTTGCTTTCCTCTACCCTGAAATGGTTTACGTAATCCGAGAAGGAACAACCTAATTCTTTATTAAACAATTGGGATAGATAAGAGCGGCTCATCGGGAAGATCCGCTGTAAATCCGTTAAGCGTAAATCTTCCCGTAGATAGGGCTTTTCACGTTCAAACCACGCCTGTACTTCCTCAACATACCTTTGGCGTATGATGCCTTTCTGTTCCTCACTACCTTGATCATCATCCGTATCCTCCTCCAAATCGGGTAATCCCCATCCGCTCTCGAATGTGTGATCCAAATGGATAACCTTTAGGAACAAGGCCTTATAAAAGAAATAGTACCATAAAACCAATAAAAACGTTTTGTCGATTACATATAGGCTAACCCGATCCGTAAACAACAATACCAAATAAAAAATATACATAGAAGAAAGGATCAGCATGGTCTTTTTCAACCAGTCCAGATCATAATCTTCCGGGTCCGATACATTTTCCCTTAAATACACCTTAAATCCCTCACTATAGCGCAAGATCAGATAAATAGGAACGATCATATACAGAAGCGTGAAAAATAAAATCAAAAGCCTTATAACCACATCCAGATTCAAGGTATCGAATACCTCGCCAAAAGAGTTATAACGATGAATATTTCCACCGGATAGCCGGTAAATCAAAAAAGAAATACCCAATACCCATATCGGACTGGTAAAAATAAAGAAACGGCGAACGGTCATATAGCAAGGTCGTAACACTTCTATCACGTAACAAGCTAATGTAGCTACCACAATACATCCCATAATCAGCACATCCGGATGAAATATCTCTTTTGAATCCTCTAAATACAGGTTAACCGATACTCGTACCGCCGCTAAAAACGCCCATAATAACATACTCCACCCCAAAATCTGTTTTGCCCTATTCTCACGGGCCCGTAGTAGCAGGGTAATACCACCAAAAACACAAAAGCCTAATATCTGTAAGCTTAGTAGAAACTGAATTTTATCCAACATAATAACACTACCTCCTATCTATTAAACAATACGCCCCCCCGAATGTTCTTTTTGACCCCTCAGTTAACAATATGAACGCCTTAGACAATTTGAACGATCTAATTTTATACGATTTCACCGACGTTTTAGACCGTATGCACCTCCCTTTCCCCTTAACCACCCGATATTTGCATCCAGAAGTTTCACACAAAAATAAGTAAAATAATGAGAAATTTTAGTACTCTTTACCAGTATGATTTTAAGCTTTTGGGGTTGCTCCAACGACAAAGACTTCGGAGGTCTTGAGAATATCGGCTGGAATGAAAAACCACTCCAAATAACGACTCGTATCCTAACTACAAAATCCACCAATTTTATACAAGAATTTAAAGAAGGCTCTATGCTCGGACTACAAATCACGTCCGGTACAGTCGACGATTTATACAATGGCATATCCACTTATAAAAACGTAAGCGTAAAAGCTTATAGAGTGAATGGAAAAATCCGGTGGCAACAGAGTCCGGAAGTGATCCTTGACTCTAATGAAGCTACGATATACGCATATTATCCATATCAAGAAGATATAAATTTTAACGCCCGGCAGATACCTGTTAAACTGGCCCCGAACGCATTGGAGACCGATGATTATATGTATGGAACCCATGCGATCGGACAAAAAGCGGTCAACAGTACCTCGCCACTTGTATTACTCAGCATGAATCATGCCCTATCGCTTATATCTTTCCAGTTGAACCTAAGCAAAGGCAAGACAGGTGCCTTTATTATAAGTTCCGTTCAAGTAGGAAATAAGCCCGGTGGAACAACTTTAGTCAGCGAAGGAACCCTCGATATCACGACGGGCGATATCATCGGTTCTACCGCCCGTAGCACGTCCGCATCCACGGTATTATCCTTGACGAATCCGGTTACCCTCATCAACGAGAAATATTGTGATCCTATGCGGCTCATGGTAATTCCACCTTCCGGCACGATCGGAACCGGAGACGTGGAGACCTTATTCACGATCAACGGAGAAACCTACAAATTTGACATACCCGCTAACACCCAATGGGAAAAAGGGAAAAAATATTTATATAAGCTAAGCTTTAACGGAAGGTCGTTACAATTGCGAGACGTCTCTATCACAGACTGGTTACCGGGTAACGACGAAGGATTGATTGGCAATATCATGTAAGTTTTTTATGTTGTGGTTATTAAGGTGTAATGCCGTGGCAAGCTTTGATCCGTTTGCCACCGGCAACTACACTGAAAATAACAATTGGCTCTATCATTCCGGCGAATTAGACCATCGGGGTCACTACCCGTACGATGTGTTTTTCATTCAGCCGACTCTATATATTCTCTCAATAAGAGAAACAACGGGTCTCGTCCAAATACCCTTTTACATTCAAGGGTTATCATTCCCTCTCAACTTATCGCCAAAAACACTCTTCTATTTGACTATTACAAGGACGAGACCCGTTTAATAATAACTTTATATCTCTTGGATATATTGATTATTATAGTATACAATAAAGCAGGTTACTTTGCGTATTAAGAGGATAAAACAATCGTTACTATATAATATATAAAAATATCATTTTATAACAGGAATAATAATTAATAGTAATAGAATAATAAACTATATTGGCTCAAATGTTTATTGTTTGAAAGGTTCCATTAAAACATTAGACAAAATGAACAAATTATTATTAATTACGATCTTGTTAATCATCTTTACCGGATGTCATGAAAATCAGCAGTGGATGTCCAAAGAGAAATCAACCGCACGAAAGTCAGTTCTTGAAATGACCACCCGGTCCTATACGGCAGGTTCTTCAGTATTCACCGAAATTCTGCCCGAAGGGTCCGAAATAGGATTATTTATAACCTATGGTAATCAAGACAGTTTATATAAAGGCGCATCTCTTTATAAAAACGTAAAATCAAAGGCTGTAGGCTCATCAAAAGGTTCTTTAAAATGGAAACAAACACCGCAGGTATTCCTCAGATCTAATCGACCAGTCATGATCTACGCTTACTCACCTTATAAAGTACAAATACCGTTAGATCCCACCTCCATACCGATCAAAATATCCCCAATCGCGGCAGAAACCCCCTCTTATAAATATGGGAGGCTCTCGCAAGGTCAAAAAGAGGTTAACCGTAAATCTCCGCTCGCGAAACTCTCCATGAATTATGCATTATCACTTCTCTCATTCGAAATATATCAAGATTCGGACATCAACGGGCTATTCAAGCTAACCTCCATACAGATCGGTAACCGTGCGGGAGGTAATACCTTGCAATATACCGGGACAATGGATATCGTAACCGGAAATATCAAAGGAACTCCCGGGGCATATAAAGCCACTTTACTTACAATAGATCCATCCGTAACTTTACGACACGCAAAAGCGGAGGAGCAAAATATCCGTATAGTCCCTACCTACTCTCCTATCCGGGAAAAAGAAGTTGAGGCGATCTTTACTATCAATGGAAGAACTTACAAATACATCATTCCGGAAGGCACCTGCTGGAATAAAGGATATAAATATTCCTATAAGTTATATTTCGATGGTAAAGATATCAGGTTACACGATTCCGTCGCCTATATATGGACACCTAAACTGAAGAAAAAATAATCAGGATATAAAATAAGAGTACTAATCTATGGAACTTTTCATTCTTACCGTAAAGCCTATCGAGAATAAATACACCCGGACTCTAATCTTTTTTGCCTATTTTTGTAACAAACAAATCCCTTATCCCGTCTTCTTTGTGAAAGCCCCCACTCTAAGGCGCACGGACGAAGGGCGATCCAAAAACATAGTATTAACGAAAAAGTCAATTACAATGAAAAGATTACTAGTGTTACTGGCCATCCTCCTTATCAGCCAAGTAGGATACGGGCAGCAGAAGATGGATCAATTATTCAATGCTTTCCGGGGTGAAAGCGATGTTACTTCCGTAAATATCGGAAACATAACGATGAAGCTAGCCAGCCTGTTCACCGAGACAATGGGAGTAAACGGTATAGAGATCCTTGAATTTGATAATTGTGCCCAAGAGGTGAAAGACCGACTGTCTACCGCCATACGGAACCTGAGAGATCCTGATTATGAGACGATGGTCACGGCAAATGAAAGGGACAGTCGCACGAAAGTTCTTGTCAAAATAAAAGAGGATATGATCCGTGAACTGGTCATATTCACGACAGGAAGCGACAATGCGTTAATCCGTATCAAAGGAAAGATCAGCCCGTCCGATCTAGACCGGGTAATCAATGAGCACAAAACTGGAAATTATTAAGGGCGATACTGATGGACGTTGATGTTTTTAAACAACGGTTCCTACCCTTTCATCCTAAACTCTATCGGATCGCTTATGCCTTATTAGACAATAAAGCGGATGCGGAAGACATACTTCAAGATGCCTATTGCAAATTATGGAATAAAAGGGATGAGCTGGGAGATATCCAGAATCCGGAAGCATTTTCCATAACATTGGTCAAAAATCTTTGTCTGGATTTCCTGCGCTCGCCCAAAGCAAGCCGAAGAGACAACGAAGAGGCATTGGAGACCGTTCTATTAACGACCGACTCCTCGCCGGAAAAGGAATTGGAAGAAAAAGAGGATATCCGGCGTATACAAGAACTGATAGAACAGCTCCCCGAGAACCAGAGGCAGGTAATCCGCCTGCGTGGTATTGAGGATTGTTCCTATGAGGACATTGAACAGATTACAGGGCTTAGCTCCTCTAATATAAGAACATTACTTTCCCGGGCACGCAAATTGATCCGGGAGAAACTAGAAAAAGCAAGTTGTCATGGATGATAAAAAGATAGATGAACTAATAAACAAGGCACTCCAAGAGGATTTAGCCTTACCGGAGGGACTTTCCGAAAGGCTGGAACGACAAATCGACTTCCTAGCCCAAGAAGAGATATCTCCCCGAGTCTCACGAAGACGTTCCTTCTATTGGATAAGCGGAATCGCCGCCGCTATTCTTGGCGCCCTATTCCTCATCTTCACGGAGACAAATCGTCCGGCTCCCGTTATGGCCGATACCTTTACCGATCCTGAAGAGGCAGCTGTCGTAGCCCAAAATGCCTTGGCGTTCATGTCTAGGAATTTAAACAAAGGTCTCGGGCAGGTCAATGAAGCCAGTCAAGAGATCACAAAAATAAACAAGATCGTAAATAAACATTTAAATGATTAATACAATGAGACTCAAACAACTATATACAATACTGCTTCTCTGCTGCGTGAATATCTGTTTTGCCCAGAACAAGCTTTTCGACAAATATGCGGATATGGACGATGTTACTTCCGTATATATCTCCAAAAAGATGTTTCAGATGATGCCGGTCATGGAAACCGCCGGACTCAACCTTGCCAACCTGAAAGGGAAAATAGAATCCCTGCAAATACTCACCACCCAAAAAGCGGATTTAAGGGAACGAATGCGAGGTGAGTTCAAAGCCTTGATCGGAAAGGATCATGAAGAACTCATGCGAGTAAAAGATGGAAAGACCAAAGCCAATTTCTACGTCAAGCAACAAGGAGAACTGATACAGGAGTTGATCATGATAGCCGACATGGACGACGGGAGCTTCAGCGTCATGCAATTGTTAGGGCGTTTTACGCTCCAAGATGTGCAAGAAATTACCAGTGAGATCAACAAATAATAGGATAATTTCGTGAAAACCATCGGCTTTTTATAGTATCTTCACCACCATAAGTTAAACAAAAATCATACGCGTATGAAAAGATTCATTTTTACAGGGATAATCATCCTGTTTGTAATGGCTGGATGTGGAGGCGACCATTCATCGACCGATGGTCTTATAACCGTGGATGTAAACGATAGTTATTCAACCAAAAAAGAGTTGGTCCTTCAAGACTTCATGGATGTGGAGTATATTCCGCTGGAAACAAACGATGAGTTTATCAATCGGGCATGCGTGCAGGCGGTTGGCGAGAAATACATAATCGTGACAAACTTTTACGATGATGGCAATATTTTCGTATATGGCCGGAACGGAAAAGCTATTCGCAAAATAAATCGCAAGGGACAAGGTGGAGAAGAATACGTGTCTATGAGATCGGTTTCGTTAGATGAAGAAAACGAAGAGATTTTCGTAAATGATTTTCATGCGAAAAAGATAAGGGTTTATGATTTGGAAGGAAATTTCAAACGAAGTCTGAATCAAAGAAGCGAGAAAAGTTCGTTTTACGTGGAAATGCTTGATTATGACAAGGACAACTTGATTTGTTATGATAAGTTTAATTTTGAGGTACCATTCTTGCTTGTGTCGAAACAAGATGGAAGTATAACGAAAGAAATCACGGTTCCATATAAAGAGAAGCAATTATTCCATATCGTTGAAAGACTTTATGATAAAGGAGAAACAAGAGCAGCTGGACCAGGTCCGTATAACAGTATAATTCCTTTTAACGGTAATTGGATTCTATTTGAGGCCTCTGCAGATACGGTCTACACCTTAATGCCTGATTACAGTTTGCGCCCGCTTATCGCACGAACACCCCCTATCCACACCATGGACCCGGGCGTTTTCGTCGTCTTAAGATTGATTTCCGATCGTTATTATTTCATGGAAAGTGTAACGAATATATATGATTTTAACACAGGAGAAGGTTTCCCGAGAAAGTACTTCGCATACGATACGCAAGAAAAGAAATTTTTCAACTATATCACATACAACGATGATTATTCTTATAAGAAAGAAATCTATATGGTGACATTTCCTCCCATCAATTCAAAAGGCGAATTGTGTTCTACCATCAATGCTTCCGATCTTTGCCAGGACTATAAAAGGGGAAAGCTGAAAGGCAAACTAAAAGAGGTGGCCGCGACATTGGAAGAGGATGACAACCGGGTGGTAGTGTTGGTGAGACCTAAAAAGTAAATGATTACCAATCATCGGTAATACGATCAAGCGGATTATTTCCCCGTAATAATCCGCTTAATTTCACTCAGTTTGTTCAAGGCTTCCAAGGGGGTAAGATTATTCACGTCCAAGTTCTTGATCTCATCCCGTACTTGGCTCAACACCGGATCATCCAACTGGAAGAAACTCAGCTGATACCCCTCGGCGGCAGACGCGATCGCTTTTACAGGCTTACCCCCGATGCCTTCCTGACGATTCTCGGACTCCAACTGCTTCAAGATCTCATTCGAACGCTTCACGATACTTTTAGGCATACCGGCCATTTTCGCCACGTGGATACCAAAGCTATGCTCGCTTCCTCCCGGTATCAACTTACGCAAGAATATCACCTTATTCCCTACTTCCTTGACCGATACGTTATAATTCTTGATCCGCTTAAAGGCACGCTCCATCTCGTTCAGCTCGTGGTAATGGGTAGCGAACAGCGTCTTCGCCTTCGCATTCGGGTGCTCATGAATATATTCCACGATCGCCCAAGCGATCGATATGCCATCGTAGGTACTGGTACCCCGCCCTAACTCGTCGAAAAGCACCAAGCTCCGGGAAGTCATATTATTTAATATATCGGAGGCCTCATTCATCTCTACCATAAAAGTAGACTCACCCACCGAGATATTATCCGAGGCGCCTACACGGGTAAATATCTTATCCACGATACCGATATGGGCGCTCTCGGCCGGAACAAAGCAACCGATTTGCGCCATGAGCGTAATCAAGGCTGTCTGACGCAATAAGGCGGACTTACCGGCCATATTCGGACCCGTGATAATGATGATCTGTTGTTTCTCGTCATCCAGATAGACATCATTGGCGATATAAGGTTCTCCCAAGGGCAGTTGTTTCTCGATTACCGGGTGGCGACCTCCCTTTATGTCGATCTTGTCGGAATCACTCACGACCGGACGGATATACTTATTCGCCTCCGCAGCCTTGGCGAAAGATAAAAGGCAATCGATACGCCCGATCAAGTTCGCGTTCATCTGGATAGGCGGAATATATTCCGTCAAGGCCAATACCAGCTCATTGAAAAGGCGGGTCTCCAGAGCAAGGATCTTTTCTTCCGCCCCTAATATCTTCTCCTCGTATTCCTTCAACTCCTCGGTAATATAGCGCTCGGCGTTCACCAAGGTCTGTTTACGGATCCAATTCGCCGGGACTTTATCCTTATGGGTATTACGTACCTCTATATAATAGCCGAAGACGTTGTTGAAAGCGATCTTCAAGCTTGGGATACCCGTCAATTCGATCTCGCGCTGCTGTACCTTCAACAAATAATCCTTGCCGGAATAAGCGATGGCACGCAAGTCATCCAATTCCTCGTTGACACCCTTCGCTATAATTCCTCCCTTATTGACCAACGAAGGGGGATCGTTATTAATCTCTTTCTCAATCCGGTCGCGGATCAAGGCGCAAGCGTTTAATTGCTCCCCGATCCGGCATAAGCTGGGTTCCCCGCTCGCCATACATGCCTCCTTGATCGGCTCGATCGCACGAAGCGCGACCTTTAGCTGAACCACCTCACGAGGAGATACACGGCCGACAGCCACCTTGGAGATAATACGTTCCAAATCGCCGATCTGCTCCAACTGCGTATCCAGCAACTCCTTTGTCTCCGGTTCACGGAAGAAATAATCCACGACCTCTTGGCGTTCTTGGATCGGTTTTACATCCTTTAGCGGGAATAGTATCCACCGGCGAAGCATACGAGAGCCCATCGGCGAGATCGTCTTATCGATCACGTCCAACAAGCTTGTTCCCTCATCGTTCATCGTACCCACCAGTTCCAAGCTGCGTACCGTAAACTTATCCAAGCGGACGTATCGATCCTCCTCGATACGGGATAAAGCGGTGATATGGGAAATATGCGTATGCTGGGTCTGGTCCAGATAATACAGAATCGCTCCGGAAGCGATAATACCTAATTTCAAGTGTTGTACGCCAAAACCCTTCAAGTTCTTCGTCTCGAAATGCTTCAACAGGCGATCCTCGGCGGCCGAGGTCGTAAAGATCCAGTCATCCAGCTCAAAGATAAAGAAACGAGGACCGAAAGCCTCCTCGAAACGCTTCTTGTTTCCCCGTTCGATCAACACTTCCTTCGGGGAAAAATTATTGAGTAATTTGTCGATATAATCGATGGAACCCTCCGCTGTCATGAACTCGCCGGTAGAGATATCCAAGAAAGAAATACCACATACCTCCTTGGCGAAATGGATAGAGGCCAAGAAATTATTCTCTTTATGATTCAGTATATTATCATTGATGGAAACACCGGGAGTCACCAATTCCGTAATACCCCGCTTCACCAGTTTCTTCGTCAACTTAGGGTCTTCCAGCTGGTCGCAAATAGCCACACGCTTTCCGGCCCGCACCAACTTCGGCAGATAAGAATCCAAGGCATGATGTGGAAATCCCGCCATCTCAACATGCTGCCCTACGCCATTCGCACGTTTGGTCTGTACGATACCCAGTATTTCCGCGCCAATCACGGCGTCCTCGCCATACATCTCGTAAAAGTCTCCAACCCGGAATAAAAGGATAGCGTCCGGATGTTTCGCTTTTATATCGAAATACTGCTTCATCAAAGGGGTTTCCACAACTTTTGCCACGATAGTAATCTTTTAAATGCGTTTACGAATTAATCCGCACAAAGGTACTATTTTTTTTCTATCCGTTTACTTTCTTATAATCCGCTAGAAAAGTAGCTAGCCCACTATCCGTTAACGGGTGTTTCAATAAGCCTTTAATGGCGGACAAAGGACAAGTAGCCACATCCGCCCCGGCCTCCACGCATTGGATGATATGCTGGGTGCTACGGATAGAAGCCGCTAAAACTTGGGTATCATAATCATAATAATCATACATTTCCACGATCTTACGTACCAGCTCTATCCCGTCGCTGGCAATATCATCCAAACGCCCGACAAAGGGCGATACATACGTAGCCCCGGCCTTAGCCGCCAATAACGCCTGACCGACAGAGAAAACCAGCGTACAATTCGTACGGATGCCTTTTCTGGTGAAATATTTTATCGCTTTAATCCCCGCTTCGATACAAGGTACTTTAACGACTATATTAGGATGTAAAGCTGCCAACTCCTCCCCTTCTTTTATCATGCCCTCTAAGTCGGTAGCGATTACCTCGGCGCTTACATCCCCGCCCACGATCTCGCAAATTTCCAAATAGTGTTTCCGTTGATTTTCCACCCCCCGGATTCCCTCTTTCGCCATTAAGGACGGATTAGTCGTCACGCCATCCAATACTCCCAATTCATTCGCTTCCCGGATCTGGTCCAGATTCGCCGTGTCAATAAAAAACTTCATAGCTTTAAACTTTAATGTTACGTATTTGTATAACCCTTCTGATTCGCTATTAGTTCTAAATCAACCGTCTCAATCCCCTACTAATTCCATATACAAGTCGTTAAGCCGTTTGTGGAGATATAAAACAGCGTATTTTTCCGGGATAGGTATGCTTCTTGATACGATCTATGATCTTAGGGAGACGATCGAGAAGAAGATATATTTTATTTTACAGACAAAGTATATTTCCTATCGATCCATTCGGCCAATGAAATACCGCCCAATTCTTCGATAGTCTCTTTCCTTTTATAAGGTTTTAGTTGATGAATACGTTTCCAAATATCATTAAGCCAGACCTCATATCGGTTAGGCAACATAAGTTCTGGACGGAATTCCGATATATCTAAGTCTAAATCATCACTATTAAGAAGATAGTTCTTTATTAAAGTCGCAGATTCTAACAACTCACCAACCACATGCGGTAAAGGAAAAGGCAGAAGTTCATCATTCAGTTTCAATTGTTGGCCCCCTGCGGAAAAAGTGTCCCGCATATGAAAATTAACAACAGACCGGCGCATACATAACCATAAGGCAGCATTCTCATAATTCCCACTCACTACTTCCGGGAATAAAATAAATATCTCCGCTTTTAGTCTCTTATTCCTTTCCGGATCCGCATATTCTCCATTATCCACCCACAGGCTTATATTCATATCCGTATGCTCCTCCAAACTTTCCTCAGCGGAAGTGCCCAACCACCAAGGCATAGCTTTCTTTTTGGCTTTAATGGCTTTTTCCCTATAATATTTTCGAACGATCTCTATAGAATCCGGAGCATTCCTTAATTGATCATAAGCAACTCCCATCTTACTAAAAATAGTCTGCTCTTTCGTTAATTCCATATTAATCAAATAACGGGGAGAATGGGTAACAGCTATATCGGAGAGACAATCCTCATAAGGACGGCACTTAAACTCCGCCGTCTTACCTCCCAGTTTGCCGAAGAGCATATAGATATTTTCTACATTCTTATCACGTGTAGACTCCACGATGCTACTTCCCGTAGATGTCCAATGGTTCTCTTTTGTAGATTTTACCTCAACCCCATAATATTTCTCCGCGATAATATCTGGAAAATATTGGGCGGAAACCAAGCGTATCTCCTCCACACGGAAAGGAGTTCTACCGCAAAGTTCTTTCATCACGTTCACTACTACATTTTCCAGTTCCTTACTCTTACAATCGCAATACGTACCCGGAATAGCAGCTGCTTTTTCATTCAAGTATGATTCCAGCATAAACATAAAATCCGCAAAAGCCTCATCCGCTTTTTGAAGATTTCTATTACGCACAGTAATAATATTCTCCTCTTCCATATTATCTCTTTTTAAAATACAACGGCCATAAAGTCTGTATGCGATTCGCTATATGATACGCTAATACTGGAGGAACCGCGTTACCGATCACCTTATAAGCGCCTGAGGCACTTAACTCAAAACGTGTACTGTTCTTTTTATGGGAGACAAACGTATAATCCGGCGGAAACGTCTGTATCAAAGCACATTCTCGAGGAGTTAAGCGACGTTCTTGTAAACCGGCGTCTAATTCTTCCGTAATAACGCCCCCATGCTCCCGGGATAAACGACGGTATTCTATATTTCCATGATGCTCGGAACGAATCGTCGGGCCAATATTATCCAGCGCGATCTCCTTTTGACCTTGACAATGAGCTCCCATATATTTCGCCTGTGAATAATACCGCTGGGATGGATCTTCTGTCCTATCCGGTTCCTCCAATCCTACAAATACATCCCGACAAACCACCGGTGGCAATAGTTTCTTATCTTCCACGGTGCAAGCATGTGTCGGACTCGGATAAGGATCGTAAGCTTTGGGTATCTTCTCCTCTTGAAGCGCTCTTAAAGCCTTAACCTTTAACGCGGACTTACGTATCCCGATAAAAATCACACGCTCTCTAGACTCCGGAACCCCATAATTGCCCGCATGTAAAACTTGAGGATCTAAAACAATATATCCATCCCCAGCCGCATGGGCGAAGTCTCTCTGAATAATACTTTTCACGTCTCCCAGATTCACCAGTCCCTTCACGTTCTCCGCGATAAATATCTTGGGTCTCGTAATATCGATCACCTGCTTCATCCAATAGTAAAGTTTACCCCTCGTCTCTTCCGAGGCCTCATCGTCCTCACGCAATTTCCCGGTATGATCCTTATTCGACTCAAATCCCAGACGTTTACCAGAGACACTGAAATCCTGGCAAGGAAAACCTCCCGTGACGACATCTATATTTTTAGGGAAAACTTTTTTCCCCGCTCGATGCTCTTTCACCAAGTCTACGATACTCTTTGTATTATAAACGTTTTTATCATATCCGAATCGATCCATATATTGAAGCCAAGCGGTTTGTGCCTCTTTCAATATATCATTCGCAAAGACCGTTCGAAAACGATTCTTCTGTAAACGAACCCAGTGTTCATCGATAACCTCTTGAACCCAGGTACTTTGAGGAGACATAGACTTACGATGACATATAAAATCCCCCTCGAATCCTAAATCCATGCCCCCACATCCAGAGAACAGGGACAAGACCCGTAGTTCATTTGATGTATCAACCTCCTTTTCACTCATTTTCATATTCGATCCTTACTATAAGATATGCTTAAAGAACCACAAATTTACGAAGAATTTCAATTTTTTTGTTTTCATAGTCAATTGATTTTGATTCGGCATCCACTATTGGATAGTTTGTCAAAGATAGTTCTTAATCACGAGAGAGACAATATCGCAAACAAAAAATGCCTCAATAATTCTTGAGAATCTATATACATTATACAAGCAAAAGCCATGCATAGAATTATCTCTCTACACATGGCTCTTTTCACGTACTCTTTTCTTATAGGCAGTTATTCATCTTTGTTTTGGTTCCAAATAAAACATTATGTGTTTCTATACTTTATTATTCTATCATTTCAAAACAAAAGGAACATATACAGAGAGCATCAAATCCGAAAGATGTCCACGACGGCCATTAGCCGGTCCGTTATTGAAATGCTTCAAGGTATTGAAACAGCCATACTGATAAGAAAGGCCGAACTCACAATGCTTGCTTAAACGATATCCCACCTTCGCCATCACGGACAGGTCAAACACGGCTTGTGGCTGTACATAAAGCGTAGGAGCGATACCGACACCTAAATGGAATTTCTTGGTAAAACGCCAATTCCAACTAGCGGCTACGGAGATAGGCATCACAAACTCATCGAAAACATCAGCTTTCTTAGAAACATATATACCATCCTCTATACTTTCATAATAAGGAAAATACTTCGTCGTTTCCATCTTCTGAAATCCCATCGTAATATCCAAATCATAAAAGAATTTCTGTTCCGGAAGGAATCGAAAGCGATAACCGATCATACTATTTAACTTATAATCGTGCCGATAAGACCAATTTGATTCATCACCCCAAGTAGTTCGTTTCCAACTATCTTGTAAAGGAAATCCAACACCGGCACCTACTAATAAGCCATGCTCAATTTGGGCGAAAGTAGAAGTAGAAACCAATAACAGTAAAAATAAAATTTTTTTCATAAATTATCACCAGTCTTCTTTTAAACTTATTTTTGCAGTCCCTTTATTACTTTCAGGCATTTCATCTGACCAAATTTCCATTCGTCCAGAAAACTCAAATCGAGGAGGAGTTACGATTGTAACTGAGTTTCTTGGATTTTCACCAACATGCCCTAACATACCTCCTTGATCCTTAGCTAAAAGTTTATTATATACATCTGTATGTAAAAGAATTGTTACCCCATTTTTATTCTGATAATTTTTAATTGAAACATTATATACTTCAAAACCACTTCCTGACCCTGAAGCTGTAAGACGTAGTATAATCATTGTACGGTGTTTTTTCCATAAAACTTTCTTTTTTTGACTAAGATAATCAAAGCCTAATGACAAATAATTTTTATTTTCAATAGTTTGTAACTCTATAAATCTTGGAATAGCTCGAACCTTTACATAATCACCACCTGGTATTTGATATTTACTTTCAGCTAGGTTTATATCATTCTTTTCATTTGTAGCTTCATTATTACCATACAATGATATCCCTGATCCGAAATATTCCTCTAAAGCCTTATATACAGGAGCATATGCTACACTATCTCCTATCAAAAACACCCCCCTTCTATTCACAAAAGAACTATATGTAGAACCTTTTAATTTATAATGCGCAATAAAATCTGTAGAATCATAAGGTTCAAACATGAAAACATCATCATATTTTTGTTTGAATTCTTTGATTTGATGAGCAGGCCAAGGTTGGCTAAGATCTTTCTCATAATTGTCTACAATAAGCTCCTGTTCTTGATCTGCTTCTTGCATAAGTTGCCATTGACTTACGAAACCTGCCCCCGAGAAAATATTATTTCTCTCTTCTTCTGACATATCATTCATCTCCCAAAGCATCGCATTAAAGACGGAATCATTCTTGAACTGAATACATTTATCTCCCGCATAATCTACAATTTGGAAATCTGCTTCACCAACAAAAGCCTTTGTTTGTAATCCTGTCGTTTCAGCAACATTAATCAATTCCGCATCATTACTACATGATATCATCAATAAAGTACATGCAGATGCTAAAAGCACTGTCTTTTTGTCCATACTTCTAAAATTTGAATTATTTATAAATTAAAAAAACCTTCTGCGTAGTTTTCTGAATCTGATATATAAAGTCCATAAGATCCAGAAGTACATTCATCTAATGAGATAATACTAGAAGAAACATCTTGTGTATCCACTATCTCCTCATAAACGATATTTCCATTCGCATCCACAACAGATACTCGTACCTCTCCTATATATTCTAAAAACTCCAAAGACAAAACTTTTGAAGTTTCATCTATGTCTGCTTTTATAGGTACATCCAAATTTACAGATCGCTGTTTTTTCTTAAGATGACCATGTAAAGGCACATGACCTGCAAAAGATGGAATACAAATTGAAAAAATAAACAACACTGTTAGTAGCCATTTTACATTTTTCATAATCTCTCTTTTTTTGTTATGTTTCGGTTGCAAATCTAGAGATTATATATGATCTAAAGGGGTTAAATTATGTAATCCACATAGACAAAGAAAAAAACGTAAACACTTGACAATCAAATACTATAAAAACAAATACATAGACAAACAATCGTAGAGCCCCTTAAATGAAGGTTTATTACATACTAAATATTAACAAGAGATTCATACAATCCTTGTTTACCTTCCCAATTTAATTTCTTTCGTACTCGCAAACGTGTACGATCGACGGAAGTAGGAATAATATTTAAAAGGATAGATATAGCTGTTGAATCAAGTTTAAATAATGTAAGGAAACAAAGATGCATCTCCGATGGTGACAAGCCTGCATCCTTCAGTACCTTTATAACACTAGGGTAAACTTCCATCATCAAAACTTCAATATCAATCCACATTTTTTCGGAAACGGGTGCTTCAGAATGATTAGGCTGCACAGTTTGAGATATTTTCTTTATTTTTTTAGCTAAATTACTATTGAGAATTTTAGATTCTCTTAATTCGAATAATCGAGATCTCAAGCTATCTACCTCTTTCTGTACATTTTCATATTCCACTTGCATTTTCACCGAAGAATACTGAGTATTTTGCAATTGGATTAGTTCATCACTCTTTCTCCGAAGTTCTGCATATAATTGATATATGCTTTGATTCAAAGTATTAATTTTTTCTTGTTGTTTTAAAAGTGAACGATTCTTTCTTCTTATCGTAGCTAAATAGACAATAATGAGTAAAGCACATAAAAATAACAATATCAATATAAAAGTATAATTCCTTTGCCCCTTTAATAGTAATCTTATATTTTCATTATGCAATTTCAAATGTTCATATTTTTGTTCTGTATCATATATATCGACAGATTTACTTATATTCATAAGGGAATCCTCTGCTGCTACATATTCTTCATAAAAAGACAAAGCTCTTTTATAATCATCTCTTTCTTTATTTATTTTATAATAATGATAAGCAATAGTAGCCGGTACAAAATCATTATCTATGGATACACTATTAGCCTTTTGAAGATAATTTTCCGCTTGTTCTAAATTTCCACGCTTTTGCTCAAGATCTGATAAGGTCAAATAATCCGAAGCAGTATCACTCGAATCCTCTTTTATGCTCTTCAATAAATATTTTTCAGCTAAATCATATTTTTCCAAAACATTAAATATATTACCTAGACCATTGTATACATAATTTCTAACCTCATCTACTCTCAAGGAATCTATTATCACTTCTGCTCGCTTCAATATAGTTAAAGCTAAATAATTAGAATCAACATCCATATAACTCCTTCCCTCATTCACAAACGAACGCACATAGCTTTTCATATTACCGGCCAATCGAAAATACCGTCCGCTCTCCTTATATTTTTTTGCAGCTAACACATAACGATCATCCAGTTCATACAAATCCCCCATATAACTACAAATATACCCGGCACGATTATAGTTCTTAATCGCCAACGCTACCTCCAGCGCATCGGAGTAAGCCCTCATTGCCTTCTCGTACTCCTTATCCTCCACATACGAACGCCCCAGATAAAGGCCGATCTCAGCCTCCTCTTCCCGCATCTTTTTCTTTTGATAGTATTTCAAGGCGATCTCAAGCTGGTTCGTATAAGGCATTTCGTCCTCTATTTTATCGGCGGCACGTGCGTACAACATACACCAACGGGCTATCAGACGGGGACTCATCTCTTCCGGGAGCGGAATGGAATCCAATGTAGTGATTACGCTATCCGGATAGGCATCAAACAGGCGTTCCGCCTGATTGATCAAACGGATTTCCTCAGATTCATTTTGGCATCCTACCACAAGGAAAGTCAAGGAAGTTAATAGTATATATATAAATGACTTCATCCTTTATTATAGATAAGCAAAATTAAATATTTTTAATTCATAAACAAACGATAGAACAACAAAATAACAAATACAAGAAGAAAAAACACACAATAAGTCCATGCAAAGGTATCAAGTTATATATACATGAATATCAGTGATATAAAAACATCATCATGTTTTCCGGAAAACACGTACATGTTTTTCCGAAAAGTCGTACGTGTTTTTCATAAATCACGTACGTGTTTTTCCCGGAAATCTTATAAGGAAAATAAGAACACATAAAAAATAGACAATAAGCCGGATCAGCAATAACTCATTGTACAACTTACAAATGCAACCAATCATTAATATCCAACTAGCTTATTGCTTATCTCAATTATTTTACAAACCTTTGCGAACATAATATTAAACTAAAATCTTTACTATGGAATTACAAACGATACAAAACAAGATTCACGAGATCAGAGGGCAAAAAGTCATGCTGGATTTTGATCTGGCGGAAATGTATGGAATAGAGACAAGGGTACTTAAACAGGCAGTCAGGCGTAATCCTAAACGATTCGAGGGAAATGATTTTATGTTTGAATTGACCAAGGAGGAACTTTCAAGATCACAATTTGTGACCTTGAATAAAGGTAGAGGTAATAACTTTAAATATATGCCATTCGCTTTCACGGAACTAGGAGTCGCAATGCTAAGTAGTGTGCTGAACTCAGACATTGCGATCGAAATCAACAGAAACATTATGAGAGCCTTTGTCGCTATCCGGAATTATACCTTACAAGCTACCACTAGTTCCATCGAAATTAAAGAGCTACAAGAACGTATCAAATCTCTTGAAATGGCTAATGAGGAAACCCTTTGCGCTATCAATGATCTCAGTGAAGACACCCAAAAGTCTTTGGATGATATTTACATAGCTCTTTCCGAACTGGCTACAAAGAAAAAGAACAATGCTAAAAGGCCTAAAATTGGTTATATCAAATAAAGTAAACTAATAAGTTCTTATACTATGGAATTACAAGCGATACAAAACAAGATTTATGAGATCAGAGGGCAAAAAGTCATGCTGGATTTTGATCTGGCGGAAATGTATGGAACGGAAACTGCCCAATTGAAACGTGCGGTCAGACGTAATATAGAACGCTTTGAAGGAGATGATTTCATGTTTGAGTTAACCAAGGAGGAACTTTCAAGATGCCAATTTGGTATCTTGAACAAAGGAAGAGGTAGTAATTTCAAATATAAGCCTTTTGCTTTCACGGAATTAGGGGTGGCTATGCTTAGTAGTGTGCTAAATTCTAAAACTGCCATAGAAATCAACAGAAACATTATGAGAGCCTTTGTCGCTATCCGGAATTATACCTTACAAACTATCACTAGTTCCATCGAAATTAAAGAACTACAAGAACGTATCAAATCTCTTGAAATGGCTAATGAGGAAACCCTTTGCGCTATCAATGATCTCAGTGAAGACACCCAAAAGTCTTTGGATAATATTTACATAGCTCTTTCCGAACTGGCTACAAAGAAAAAGAACAATGCTAAAAGACCTAAAATTGGTTATATCAAATAAAGTAAACTAATAAGTTCTTATACTATGGAATTACAAGCGATACAAAACAAGATTTATGAGATCAGAGGGCAAAAAGTCATGCTGGATTTTGATCTGGCGGAAATGTATGGAACAGAAACCGCCCAACTGAAACGTGCGGTCAGACGAAACATAGAACGCTTTCCTGATGATTTTATGTTCACATTAACAATTCAAGAATTTAACAACTTGAAAAACAATATGGTATGCCAAATTGGCATCTCAAAGAAAGGAGGTAACCAATATGCTCCATTCGCTTTCACGGAGCAAGGTATAGCAATGCTTTCTTCTGTACTCAGATCCGATACAGCCATTAAAGTCAATATCTCTATCATGCGTGCTTTCGTCGGCATACGACAAATAATAAGTTCTTCCTCCCCTTTGCTTGAACTCCAACAAGAAGTAAAGGAACTCAAAGCGTATATCGAAGAAGCATTTGCCGATTACAACGACATCAACGAAGATACCCGTACGCAACTTGAGCTAATCAATCTGTCACTCGCTGAGTTACAAGCGAAAAGAACCGAGAATCAATCTCGCCCCCGGATTGGTTACGTGAAATAAACAGTTCATGTAAATAACTCATATAAAATAAATAAATTCACTAACTTTGTGGCCTTAAATAGAAAACGATACAAAAACGATAAACGATCATGGAGTACAATTTCAGAGAGATTGAGAAGAAGTGGCACGACTACTGGATTGCCGAAAAGGTTTATAAAGTCGAAAAAGACACGAATAAGCCTAAATACTATGTATTGGACATGTTCCCCTATCCTTCCGGTGCGGGATTACACGTTGGCCACCCGCTCGGTTATATAGCTTCTGATATTTATTCGCGTTTCAAACGTTTGCAAGGTTTCAACGTATTGCACCCGATGGGTTACGACGCTTACGGACTACCCGCCGAGCAATACGCCATCCAAACCGGACAACATCCGGAGATCACGACAAAGAATAATATAGCCCGTTATCGGGAGCAATTGGAAAAGATCGGTTTCTGCTACGATTGGAGCCGTGAGATCCGTACCTGTGATCCCGAATATTACAAATGGACGCAATGGGCCTTCATCCGGATGTTCAACAGCTACTACTGCAACGACGAGAAGCAAGCCCGCCCGATCAGCGAGTTGATACAAGCCTTCGAGACAAGTGGTACGGAAGGTCTGAACGTAGCTTGCGGAGAGGAACTTAGTTTCACCGCCGAGGAATGGAAAGCCAAGAGCGATAAAGAAAAACAAGAGATATTACTCAACTACCGGATCGCTTATCGTGGCGAGACCATGGTAAACTGGTGTGCCGCCTTGGGTACCGTATTAGCGAATGATGAGGTCGTGAACGGTGTTTCCGAGCGTGGAGGCTATCCGGTAGAACAAAAGATCATGCGCCAATGGTGCTTACGTGTATCCGCTTACGCGCAACGCCTGTTGGACGGATTGGATACGATCGACTGGACGGATTCCTTGAAAGAGACCCAAAAGAACTGGATCGGACGCAGCGAAGGTGCCGAGGTTCGCTTCAAGGTAAAAGACAGCGACAGGGAATTCACGATCTTTACGACCCGTGCCGATACGATGTTTGGTGTTACCTTCATGGTATTAGCTCCGGAAAGCGAATTGGTTCAACAATTAACTACGGCAGACCAAAAAGCAGAAGTAGACGCTTACCTAGATCGTACCAAGAAACGTACCGAGCGCGAGCGCATCGCCGACCGTCAGGTAACCGGTGTATTCAGTGGTTCCTATGCTATTAACCCGTTTACGGGCGAGGCAGTTCCCATCTGGATCAGCGACTATGTATTGGCCGGCTACGGTACGGGAGCGATCATGGCGGTTCCGGCGCACGATAGTCGCGACTACGCTTTCGCGAAGCATTTCGGACTGGAAATCCGCCCCTTGGTGGAAGGTTGCGACGTAAGCGAGGAAAGTTTCGATGCCAAGGAAGGTATCGTATGCAATTCTCCGAGAGCCGGCGTTACTCCTTATTGCGATCTTTCCTTGAACGGACTGACGATCAAGGAAGCGATAGCCGCTACCAAGAAATACGTAAAAGATCACGATCTGGGACGTGTGAAGATAAACTACCGCTTGCGCGACGCTATTTTCAGCCGCCAGCGTTATTGGGGCGAACCGTTCCCGGTATATTACGACGCCGATGGCATGCCTCAGATGTTGCCGGAAGAATGTCTGCCCCTGTTGCTGCCGGAAGTAGATAAATTCTTGCCTACCGAGACGGGCGAGCCTCCATTAGGACACGCCGTTAAATGGGCTTGGGACACGGTAAACCAAAAAGTCACCGAGGTATCGAAGATCGATAACCAGACGATCTTCCCGCTAGAGCTTTGTACGATGCCGGGCTTCGCCGGTTCTTCCGCTTATTATTTGCGCTATATGGACCCGCGTAATGATAAAGCCTTGGTAGCTAAAGACGTGGATGAATATTGGAGAAACGTGGATTTATATATCGGTGGTACGGAACACGCTACCGGCCACTTGATTTACAGCCGTTTCTGGAATAAGTTCTTGTTCGACTTGGGTATCGTTTGCGAGGAAGAGCCGTTCAAGAAATTGATCAACCAAGGTATGATCCAAGGACGCTCGAACTTCGTGTACCGCATCAACGGAACCAATAAATTCGTTTCCTTGAACTTGAAAGACCAATACGAGGTCACCCCTATCCATGTAGACGTAAATATCGTATCTAACGATCTGTTGGATATAGAGGCTTTCAAGAACTGGCGTCCGGAATACAACGACGCGGAGTTCGTATTGGAAGATGGTAAATATATCTGCGGATGGGCGGTCGAGAAGATGTCCAAATCCATGTTCAACGTAGTGAACCCGGATATGATCGTTGAGAAATATGGTGCCGATACCCTACGTTTGTACGAGATGTTCCTAGGCCCGTTGGAGCAATCCAAGCCTTGGGATACGAACGGTATCGATGGCGTACACCGTTTCTTAAAGAAGCTTTGGGGCTTGTTCTTCGGCAATACGGATACCCTGCAAGTTACCGATGCCGAGCCTACGGCCGACGAATTGAAATCCTTGCATAAGCTGATCAAGAAAGTAACGTTCGACATCGAGCATTTCTCATACAACACGTCCATTAGCGCCTTCATGATTTGCGTGAACGAGTTAACGAGCTTAAAATGCAGCAAGCGCGCCATCTTGGAGCCGCTGATCACCTTATTGGCTCCGTTCGCTCCCCACATCACGGAAGAGCTATGGCATCAATTAGGACATGATACGACCATCTGCGATGCCCAGTGGCCGGAACATAACGAAGAGTATCTGGTAGAAAAATCAGTTACCTACGTCATCTCATTCAATGGTAAAGCCCGTTTCAACCTCGAACTTCCGGCAGATATCTCCCGTGAAGACGCTGAGAAGGCGGCCTTGAGCCATGAGAACTCAGCGAAGTGGATGGAAGGCAAGGCCGTTAAGAAAGTTATTGTCGTTCCCGGCAAAATCGTTAATATCGTAGTGGGATGAACTTAAAACTCACAAAAATCTATTTTTCCGTACAGGATTATCTAATGATCCTGTTCGGAACTTTATTATACGGATTCGGATTCAACGCCTTTATCCTTTCCAACGAGATCGTGACAGGTGGGGTAAGTGGTATCTGTGCGTTGATCTTCTTTGCCTCCAATGGATTGATCCCGGTATCCGTATCTTATTTTGTCATCAACGTAGCCTTGTTGGTGGTAGCCTTAAAGATCCTTGGTCTAAAATTCTTGATAAAAACTATTTTCGGAGTTTTCTCACTCTCGGCTTCTCTCTCTCTCTTCGAGTGGCTGCTGAAAGGACAACCTATACTGCACGACCAGCCGTTTATGGCTATCATAATCGGAGCGTTTATGTGTGGTGCCGGACTAGGATTGGTATTCTCGGCGAACGGTAGTACCGGAGGTACGGATATTATCGGTGCGGTAATCAATAAATATAAGAATATATCGATCGGACGTATCCTTCTGTTTTGCGATTTCTTCATCATCAGTTCCTCTTTCTTCCTGTTCCATAACGTGGACAAGATCGTTTTCGGTTTCGTGGAGATGGTCATAAGCAATTACGTTCTCGACATGGTATTGAACGGTAACCGCCAATCCGTACAATTCCTCATCTTCTCCCAGAAGTACGACGAGATAGCGGATCGCATCATCCATGACTTAGGCCGTGGCTGTACGATACTGGACGGCGAGGGCGGTTATTCCCGCAAACCCGTCAAGGTAGTCGTACTACTCGCCAAGAAATCCGAATCCGTCTCCATCTTCCGGATCGTGAAACGGATAGACCACCAAGCGTTCATCTCCCAAAGCATTGTCCGAGGGGTATATGGTGAGGGGTTCGATCAGATAAAGACTTAAAAAAGAATATACAAACAATTTAAAGCATTTCCATACGTTATATATCTACCGTATAGAAATGCTTTCTTATTTAATAGATTACGAAATATGAAACTTGTATTCGCGACAAATAATCAACACAAACTGGACGAGGTCCGCAAGATAACCGCCGGATACGCGGAAATCATAAGTTTATCCGATATAGATTGCCATGACGATATCCCCGAGACGGCAGATACCTTAGAGGGAAATGCTTTGCTAAAAGCCCGCTATATCAAGGAGAAATTCGGATATGATTGTTTCGCTGACGACACGGGATTAGAAGTCGAGGTATTGAATAATGCTCCGGGAGTCTATTCGGCTCGTTACGCAGGAACAGGGCACGACTCGGAAGCTAATATGAACAAGCTGTTGTCCGAAATGAATCATAAAGAAAACAGAAAAGCACGTTTCCGCACGGTCATAGCTCTAGTCCTTGACGGAAAAGAATATACCTTCGACGGTATCGTGAATGGCTCTATCACTACCGAAAAACGCGGAAATAGCGGATTTGGATACGATCCTATATTCATGCCTGATACCTATACACAAACTTTCGCCGAGATGGGTAACGATACAAAAAACCAGATCAGCCATCGTGCGAAAGCCGTCATGAAGTTAACATCATTTTTATCTGATTACAATTGTTAATATGAGACATATACTTACTATTATTCTATTTTCATTTTTTTCATTCACTGTATTAGCCGCTAATTTTAATACAACCGGATGGAAAACGTATCTTTCTTACAATAACACAAACAGCGTAGAGGAATCGAACGACCAAGTATTTGTGGTAGCGGAAGGATCTCTTTATACGTATGGAAAAGATGATAATAGTATTAAGCAATATTATAAAGGAAACGGATTAAATGATAATACGATTTCTTTGATCCGCTATAATAAACAAACAAAATCACTCCTTATTATCTATGATAATTCAAATATAGATATACTTGAGGGAGGAGTGGCGACAAATCTACCTTATCTGTCGACCAGTACGTCCATAAGAGACAAACAAATCAATTCAGTATTGGTACATGATGAATATGCCTATTTATCGACAGCATTTGGTATCGTCGTGGTCAATATGGCCAAAAAGGAAATAAAGGATACCTACAAGCTTTCCTTAAATATAACATCGTGTGCCATACAGAATGGCAATATATATGCCTCTACAACCAATAAAGCAGAAGTATCTTCGGGGATTATATACGCCTCATTAAAAGAGAACCTACTGGATAAGGCAAACTGGAAGCCCTATGGATTATCAAACCTTTCCGATAGTCATACGATCTCAGCTATCGCTTCATTCAAGAATACCTTGTTCTACTTGGTCAGTCAGCAAGGTATCTTCTATGAAAACAATGGAGAGCTTTCCCGAATAATAAATAGCTCAACCCTAAAATACATGAAAGTAATAGGCGAAAAATTAGCATGTATAGATAACTCAAGGGTTTTCATCGTATCCGATACACAAAAGTTTGACCAAATAAACTTAAGTATCAATGACATCAGTACCTATCAAACAGACAAATATTGGATAGCGGAAGGAAGCAAAGGGCTACGTTCCATCCAACGGAAAGGCTCAAATAGTTTTGAGGCTCTTAATGAACCTATCATTTTAGACGGACCTTACAGCAATAGCGCATTCGATATTGTTTGTAAAAATGATAAAGTATATATGATCATAGGAGGTAAAGACCTCCTAAATGGTAAGCGCTTCGACAAAGGAGGTTATATTCTTACATACGATTATGATAAATGGTCTTTTATCGATCCTAAAGAAGCCCAAAAGAAACTCAATTTACCAAGAAATCCACGAGACTATACAAGTATAGCCGTAACGACCGACGATTCTAATGATGAGATCGTATACGCCTCTTCCATGGGTGATGGCGTTATCCAATATAAGAATGGAACTCCCGTCCAGTCATACAATGAAAAGAATGCCTTTAAAGAAACCGCGGGAGGCTATGGGTCCGGTTATTGTTATATAGATGGACTGGCCTTTGATAAAAATGGAAATTTGTGGATGACAAGCTCAGAAGTTAACCATGCGGTACTTGTTCTTGACAAAGCAGGAGCATGGCATCGTTTGGATATCGAGCAACTTAGAGGAGTCTATACAATAAACGATATACTTATAACCTCCACTAACGACAAATGGATTTATGTGCCTCGTAACACACCTAAACTTGTAATGATACCGAATAGCGAGTCTTTAGATGAAGTTTCCTCGTATGAGTTTACTACACTTATTGATACCGACGGAAAAGAATTGACTCCTAGTAATTATACATGCGTAGCCGAGGATAAGGATGGATATATCTGGGTTGGTACGAATCGGGGGGCCGTATATTTCACTAAACCTAGGATCTCTTCCACTGAGGATAAAGCCGCTACACGTTGTACAAGGGTAAAATATACCAATGAGGAAACTGGTAATCTCGCTTATTTCTTAGATAACGTTGTTGTCACGACCCTAAAAGTAGACGCAGGTAATCGAAAATGGATTGGAACCAAAGGAAATGGCGTCTATGTTCTAGATAATGATAATGAGACAATCGTTTATCAATTTAATACGACCAATAGCCCGCTCCTTTCCGATAACATATACGATATAGAGATAAACGATAAGACCGGTGAGGTTTTTATCGGTACCGATAAAGGACTAAATTCCTATCAAGGAGAAGCTTCGGAAGGTAAATCTGATTACTCGGAGATCTATGCATATCCTAATCCGGTACGTCCCGAACATATGGATAAAGTAACGATTGTAGGATTAATGGATAATTCGAATGTAAAAATCACGGATTTAAACGGAAATATTATTTATCAAACTAAATCCTTGGGGGGGCAAGCTATCTGGAATTGCCGGAACGCAAGCGGATCACGTGTAGCGACAGGCGTATATCTTGTACTAGCTTCCACAGAGGAAGCCTCAGAGAGCGTTGTAACAAAAATCATTGTAGTCAAATAGAACAATGAATCAATCAGAGAAAGTTTTACTCAACTCCAGATTAATAAATCAAGTAAAAGAAGCGAATAATTTTGATTTTATTCGCTTCTTTCTTGCGTATTCTGTCATGTTCAACCATTTCAGCACACTGACAGAGACAGATCCTTTTTGGTTTGTTAGCGGAGGATTTCGAGTGAAAGGTTTCTTTATTATTAGTGGATTTCTTGTTATGTTTAGCTTCTTACGTACGCCTAATACCCGGATTTTTTTCCGTAAACGTATTCAACGTATTATGCCCGCCTACAGCTTGACTATTTTATTATGTGCCTTAATCGGATTATTCCTTACTTCCTTATCCTGCAGGGAATACCTCACCTCTTCTAGCTTATACACCTATCTTATCTGTAATTTACTTACATTTAACTTTTTATCGCCGGATTTACCCGGCGTATTCGATACCAATCCTTTACAAGCGATGAATGGGTCTTTATGGACTATCAAGGTTGAATTCATGCTATATATCACCATACCCATTATCTATTGGTTACTGAAAAGATATAACAAATTAGTATGCCTACTTCTTATTTATATCTTATCTTTCATCTACTCGACAACGTGTAATTATTTAGATGATATGACACACAACCCTATTTATGAATTCATGAAAAGACAATTCCCCGGACAAATGATGTACTTTTGTTCTGGTATTATCATACTTGCCTATTTCCCTATTTTTCGAAAATATATGAGATATTTGTTCCCTGTCAGCCTATTTCTTTTATTGGGTAGAGAGTATCTGTTGCTGAGTATTTTCGAGCCTATCGCTCTAGCCTCTATCATTATCACGGTAGCTTATGGATTCAAGTGGTTACATGTATTCAATCGGATGGGAAATTTCTCGTATGGTATCTTCTTGATTCATTTCCCGATCATCCAGATATTCATTCATTACGGACTTGATCAATATAGCTTTATATTGACATTGGCTCTTACCACTATCCTTAGCACCGGATTAGGTATGTTATCCTGGAAATACATAGAGAAACCTTGTTTATATCATCCTAAAAAGAAAAACCAGATGAACGCAATGCTCGGATGATCGGATCTGTTATCTTCTCCGCTCCTTTCGCAGCGATTAATGCCAAGAACCAAATTCCACCATCCGTAAAAGAGGGAAACAACTACGACTGCAGAATTTATTTGCAATCGTAGTTGTTTCCCGAAGACAAACCAATATAGTAAAGATACAATATCAATGCTTTATACCCTCAAACATCTCCGAGCGATCTTCTTTCGCTTGGGTGGATTTAGCCTTGAAACTATTAAATGTCCAACTCAACGTCAACGTGATTTGTGGATATTTGGGTTTGATACGTGTCAGGGAGCGTAAATCTGCCGTTTGGATATCGCTGATATATTTGGCAGAACGGAAAATATCCCGGAAAGCTAAGGTGGCGGTTAGTTTTCGGTTACATAGTTGCTGACGGACGGCTACGTTCGCATACCAATAAGCGTCCGTACGGCCCTGCGTCGTTACGGAAGGGCCTACAAAACTACCATCCAATTGGATACGGGTGTATTTCCCCAGATTAAACAGGTTATTCCATAGGATATCGTAATTGGTGCTTGAGGTCGTATTTCCACCGGCGGCCTGTTCGTTCTTCACCTTATAGTGATAAACGTTTCCGTTGACCGTGGTATTCCACCAGCGCACCGGATGCAGGCTGACGCTTAGCTCGATACCTGTCGAGTAATCATGTCCTACGTTCGCCATCGAATCCAAGGTTACACCAGCTGAATAGGGAACACGCAACCGCTCGATCTTATCCTTCCGATACCGATGAAAGGCGGTGGCGGATACCGTGTTTTCCCCGAAACTCTTCCGGTAGTTCAATTCAAAGGAGTTGATGTACTCCGGACGTATATCCGGATTACCGATCTCGGCCGTATAAAAGTCGCGATACGTGATATAAGGCTCCATATAGAAAAGCTGCGGACGTGTGGTACGACGGGAATAGGAAGCCAACAAACGATGTTCATTCGGGAACGTATAGCCCAAATGCACCGATGGGAAAAACTCAAAACGATTCTTCGTACGATCCGCTCCCTCCACGGAACTTCGCAAGACCGTATGCGTATGCTCTCCCCGAACGCCGGCTTGCACCTCTAAATTCTTCCACGTATGGGAAAGAATCGTATAGATAGAATTCACCCCTTCTTGAAAATAAAACGTGTTGTAGATATCGTCACGCCAAAAGAACGTTTGTCCCTTGGGGTCCCACCATTCCATATTGTAATCGCCGTCTTCCAGATAAGAATAATATTGGTAACCCGCCTCTAGCTTACCTCCTTTCCCGAAAGGCAAGGCGTAATCCAGATTGATACGCATCGTTTCCCGGTGCTCGGCCTCATAAGCACGGTGCCCCTGTTGGCGTTGCCCTTCCAAGGACATCAAGTCGTTAAAGAAATATTCCAAGGCATGGCCGCCATATTTGTAATAAGCACTACCGGAAAGCTCGTGTCCCTTATCGTTGAACTTATGCTGTACCGCCAGACTTCCCAAACCTATATTCTCATCATTATCATAATCATCTATGCTTCGATAATCTTCCGTCACCGGAGAGCCGCCCGCTACCGAACGGGTTTCCTTATAGTTCATCTCTCCCTTACGCTTATTTCCGCCATAGCCGCCCTCCAGATCCAACGCGATGGTTGTCTTGGGAAGATTCAGGCTCCAACCGCCTTTCATCGTATAATGATAGCTGTTTCCCGTACGAGGCCCGACGGAATGCGAGGTAGTGGTCTGATCGCCCACCACCGTCATCTTCTCTTGGTCGAAATCACTCTTGCGCAACCGGTCTGTCCACTGTCCGCCGATGTACCAACGGGAACGCTGATGTTGCTGTGCCAACAAGAAATCGACATGGCGGGAAAGCCACGTACTTCCCGAGAGATTCACCATCCCACTCAATCCCCGCTGGGAATGCTTCTTCGTGATAATATTAATGATACCCACGTCGCCTTCCGTATCATGCTTGGCGGAGGGCGTCGTGATAATCTCTATATTCTCTATATGCCCGGCCGGGACTTGCTCCAAAGCCTGTGTACCCGAGAAGACACTCGGCTTACCATCTATGTAAACCAAAAAGCCGCTGCTTCCACGAAAAGTAACATCGCCTTCCGCGTCTACCCGTATGGAAGGCGTATTCTCTAATATATCCACGGCGGAACCGCCTCCTCCCATCATATTGGAAGAGGCCTCGACCACTTTCTTATCCAACTTATAAACCAATTGACGTTTCTCGGCCACTACCTCCACTTCGGCGATACCTACCTCCAAAGGACTCATCATCAACTTACCTAAATCCACCGGAGACGAGGCATCCAAGATGATATCATTCTTTGTAAACACATCATATCCCATCAGACGGACCATGACCACATAATTACCCGGAGCCACCTTAGTAAACGAGAAACGTCCTTGATCGTCCGGAAAAGTCTGTTGCAAAGGTTTTTCACTTCCCATCGTAAACAGAAAGATATCCGCATAATTAATCACTTGATTCGTAGAGGCATCTATTAACTGCCCCTTAATACGGGCATCCGGAGAAGAAGCCCACGAGAGCGCACAAATCACCCATAATAAGGCCAACATTAGTCCTATCTTTTTCATGATATTGAGAATTACAATTAGATTTCTACGCAAAAGTAACTAAATTCAGAATGTTACGGTAATTAATAGCGATCATTCTTGATATATTCTTTCCCGGGATCGTCCGAGTTCGAGTAGCGAAGCAGATGGTTTCTTCCTAGGGAAACAAAAGTTTCTATATGGGAAAACAGAAGTTTCTTCAGTACAAAACTTTAGTTTTCTTCTATGAAAACAAATGTTTTCCATGTGTAAAACTTTTGTTTTACCATAAAAAACCACAAATACTTATATATTAATATTTTATCTATATAAAGAAAGGAAGAAAAACGGACTGATTATATACGTAGAGTGTAGAAAATTCCTTTGACGGCATGGCAAAGACACTTACTAAAAGCGGGAAATGATGGTAGATAAAGACTTACTATTGTAGATGTTTTCCTATCTACAACAATAGGATAAATATTTTAAAATCAAATGATTATAAGGATAGTTGTAGATATTGTACATAATTTTGATTATTTACATATAATAGACCGGGCTTAGCTTTTATATCACTCAAGTCCGGCCTATCGGTTGAGACCTATCCCGCATTTGTTTGGATCAGAGTCCCAGCTTCTCAGAGATCTCCAACATCTTCTTGATCGGTTTGATGGCCTTCTTCTGTACCTCCTCGTCCACGAATATCTCCGGCATCTCGAACTTCAAGCAATTATATAGCTTCTCCATCGTGTTCAAGCGCATGAAATTACATTCGTTGCAAGCGCAAGTACTGTCGTTCGGAGGAGCCGGGATGAATTCCTTATCCGGACTCCGCTTGCGCATCTCGTGAATAACGCCACTTTCCGTCGCTACAATGAATTGTTTTGCGTCGGACTTAATGGTATGCTTCAGCAAAGCCGCGGTCGATCCTACGAAGTCTGAGACCTGTATAACCGGCTGCTTGCATTCCGGATGGGTGATCACTTCCGCATTCGGGTACTGTTTCTTCAAAGATAAGATCTTCTCCAATGAGAATTGCTCATGCACGTGGCAAGCGCCATCCCAAAGCAACATATTACGTCCCGTGATGCTATTGATATAATTACCTAAGTTACGATCCGGACCGAAAATCATCGGTGTACCTTCCGGGAAGCTCTCCACGATCTGGCGGGCGTTCGTGGAAGTAACCACCACATCCGTGACCGCTTTCACGGCGGCGGTCGTATTCACGTAAGAGATTACCGTATGACCGGGATGTTGCTTGACGAACTCGGCGAACTCCGTAGCCGGACAACTATCCGCCAAGGAGCAACCGGCATTCAAGTCCGGTACCAGCACTTTCTTATCCGGGCAGAGGATCTTCGCCGTCTCTCCCATAAAGTGAACCCCACAAAGCACGATGATATCCGCCTTCGTCTTAGCCGCCCATTGTGCCAAGGCCAGACTGTCTCCCACATAGTCCGCTATATCTTGTATATCGCCTGTTTGATAGTAATGCGCCAAAATAATCGCATTCTTCTCTTTACGTAACTTGTCGATCGCTTCCTTAAGGTCTAAATCCTTAGGAACGGGCGCATCCATGTACCCGATTGATTGGTTTGTCAACATAGCCTTATATATTAATGATTCCTGTTTCTACTGCTCCCAATAGGCTTTTCACTATATATAAACAATATTATCCACAGAAAGTATTACTGATAATCTTCATCTTATCTAGTTTATCAACCTATTGTTCACAAAGCACAAAGGTATAAACTTTCTTCATTTATAGAAATAACAAGAAAGATTCTTATCTTTGCCACCGATGGATGAGTTGCCCTCAACCCTCAAGAGTTATCCACAATCATTATATTATATTCTTATTAATCTTTAATTTTAAAAATAAATATGATGAATATGATAGGCTGTTGAAATGGTTAATACATTTTTGTTACAATCTTTGGTTATTGACTTATTAAAGTCTGTGAACGGTTTATCAAAAGGATACCAACAGCATGGATGTCTATCTATAGATTGTAGTTCTTATAGTTATAGACTTTATGAATATTTAGCTGTTTATTGTTGATAACCTTGATTGTGAAAAAATAGATCCTCCAGCAAGGCTGTCAATAGGTGTATAAGGGCTGTTGATAGCGCGTAATAAATAAGTGGCTTATTCATTTGCTAATTTGAGAAAGGGGGGTGTATGGACAAGTATTTGAATAAAGCAAGAAATATTTTTCATTTTATGTCCACTACTTATTAATAGCTTTTCAACGGCATATCCACGGATATTCGCTACTTTCGCGGTCAAAGATATTTGTTATGCGAAAATTAAAAGTAACCGAATTGAACCGCCTGACTCCCGAGGCTTTTAAGGAAAGTAAGAAGATACCTTTAATCGTTGTTTTAGACCATATTAGAAGTCTTAATAACGTGGGTTCCGTGTTTCGTACCTCCGATGCTTTCCGGGTAGAGGCTATTTATCTTTGTGGTATTACGGCTTGCCCTCCGAACGCGGAGATCCATAAGACCGCCTTAGGAGCGGAAGAAACCGTAGATTGGGAATATTTCAAGGATACCCCGGAGGCTGTTGATAAACTGCGCCAAGAGGGGTATACGGTATGTGCCGTAGAGCAAGCGGAAGGTAGTGTCATGTTAGATAACTTGCAGTTAGACAAGACAAAGAAATACGCTATCGTCATGGGTAACGAAGTAAAAGGCGTTCAACAAAATGTGGTTGATAACTGTGATATATGTATTGAAATACCTCAATACGGTACAAAGCATTCCTTGAACGTATCGGTTACTACCGGTATCGTGATCTGGGATTTCTTCAAGCAACTATCAGATTAAACCATTCTCAACCAATACGACGACCCGTTCGGTCATGGCATCTTTACCTTTCGGGTCGTATTCCGATTTCAGACTGGCTCCGAACATGCCTGCGAAGAAATTCCAAAAGCCCGCACGGAAACTTCCCAGATAGGCTTTCAGTAAATTGTAACTGGATTGATTACATTCCCTATCGATCAGTTTGATAAGTAGCTTGCCTTGCGAGAAGGATAATTTTTTTAGTTCCGGTTTATATTGGGCGAACAACTCTTTCTCCATCCGTTTCAAGTGGGCTTGGCGGGCCTTGTCATTCGGTAAGGTTTCCATGTATTCGTAGGTCTCTATCAACGTATCATACACCATCTTGGCATAGGGCAAAGTACGCTTTACGTCTCGTACCAACTTATTGTACTTGGCTTGTTCACGCTTATTCTTAAACTTAACTTGAGGATATATAAAAACTTCCCGAAGGTTGACGACAGCCATTGTATCACCTTCATACAGTTGAGCTTTCTGATAACCTTCCGGAACAATATTTGTCTTTACCGCCTGCGCCATCCCTTTAAAGCTACAGAGAACAAGTAGAGCCAAAACACAATATATCCCTTTTCGTATCATATACCGCGAAAATATAAATACTGCGTGACTCTCAGCATCATTTATCTGTTAATAACTTGCTAAATGAATATAAAACATTACATTTGCGCAATTGACAACAACTTAAGAATATATTAACTATGAAGAAAGAAGAAATTACCGCCCTATTCGGAAAATTCGAATCCATTTCATGTGAGGTAGAAGGCATAGAATGCTGGAGTGCCAGAGAGTTGCAACCCCTATTAGGATATGCCAAATGGGATAACTTTATCAATAATGTAGTGGTGAAAGCCAAAGAAGCGTGCCGGAATGCGGGAGAAGATGTACAAAACCATTTTCCCGACGTCGGGAAAATGGTTTCAATAGGTTATGGTGTTGAAAAACAAATAGATGACATCTTATTAACACGCTACGCATGCTATTTAATCGCACAAAATGGTGATAGCCGTAAACCACAAGTCGCTTTCGCACAGACTTATTTTGCGGTACAAACCCGTAAGGCCGAGGTGATTGAACAACGTCTATTGGATTGTGAACGCTTAAAGGCCAGGGAAAAATTGAGTCAGACTGAAAAACAATTATCTGGAATCTTATACGAAAGAGGTATTGATAATAAAGGATTCGCGATTATTCGTTCTAAGGGAGATCAAGCTTTATTCAATTTAAGTACACAGATGTTGAAAAAGAGAATGAACGTCCCCACGAATAGACCTATCGCTGATTTTTTACCGACTATAAGTATAAAAGCTAAAGACCTAGCGACTGAAATGACAAATGTAAATGTGCAAGCGAAGGATCTATATGGACAATCTCCTATTGAAAAAGAACATATTGATAACAATACTGCTGTACGTGATATGTTATTGCAAAGGGGGATTAAGCCTGAACAACTTTCTCCTAATGAGGATATTAAAAAGGTACAGCGTAGGATAAATAAGGATAATAAGAAAAACTTGAAGAATAAATAGAAACCATACAAAATCTTAACTATGAAATATCTATTGCTATCCCTGTTTGCGGGGGTATTTTCATTGTATGTACATGGTGTTGATAACTTACGTTTACCGGATGTTCGTAGCGTGGGAATGGGAGGGAATGTGGCGACGCAATCTATTTTATTCAATCCGGCCCTTATTGTCGATAAAGATAAAAAATCCATTCATTTAGAATACTTTACTCGGTACATGTTGAAAGAACTGGGTACGATGTCCGGTAGTTTTTATTATCCGAATCAACTATTATCCGTAGGTGTTGATATCTCTGTTTTCGGGTTTGATAAATACAGGGAGATGATGGTTCGTGTGCTGGGAGGAAAACGCTTGGGGGATCAATGGGCGTTAGGGCTTGGAGTTCACTATAGTTTCTTGCAAACTGATCTATTAGAAAATACAAGATCCAGACTGTCAACAGATCTTGGAATCACTTTCTCTCCTATTGATAAGTTGTTAATAGGAATGTTAATAATGAATTTACCATCTGTTTCTATAGGAGATAAAGATATTGAAATAGAAGATTTTAATTATTACTTAATTCAAATAAGTTTTCAATGGGAGATTATAAACAGTCTGTTAATTACAGGAAGTGCAGGAACGGAAAATGAAAACCTAGTTGTTGGAAACTTAGGTCTTGAATACACCGCTTTCGATTCTTTTTTTATTCGTGCCGGAATACAGACCGCTCCTCTCCTGCCCTCTTTAGGAATTGGTTATAACTTTTCTTGCTTTACGATAGATGTAGCCTCTATTTACCATCCGATTTTAGGGATGAGTACTGGTCTTGGTTTATCATTCTCTTTTTAAATGATACTTAGCTATGAAACGATTGTTTATAATCTTGTCGATAATCCTGTTGATAAATAGTTATTACGCTAATTCTCAAATAGAATATACTGTTGATAAGTGGATAGAGTATGTAGAGGAACTAGCCTTGGAAACCGAGGATACGGAGCGTATCGAAAGTTTGTATGCCGATTTATCTTATTTAATTGAGCATCCTTTTGATTTGAATGCCGTGACGGAAGAACAACTGAAGCGATTACCTTTTCTATCCGATCGCCAAATTGAGCAGCTCCTCTCCTATCGGAAACGATACGGAAATATGGTTAGCATCTATGAGTTGAAGAATATAGAGGATATCGATTTTCAGACGATATCTCTTCTCCTTCCATTTGTTTATATAGGTGATAATCTTGTTGAAAAACGGTTGCTTACGGTTAAGAACCTGTTGAAATATGGTCGTAATGAATTACAAATCAGGTATGATCAATGTTTTCAACAGAAAAAGGGATATGGTGAACAAACGGACAGCATACTTTTGTTATATCCGAATCGTAAATATAGAGGAGAACCCTTCTATCACTCCTTACGTTATTCCTATACTTTCGAGGATCGTTTACAAGCAGGCTTCGTAGCCGAGAAAGATGCGGGCGAACCTTTTTGGAACGCATATCATAAAGGATATGACTTTTATTCCGCACATCTATTCCTAAAAGATATCAACTGGTTAAAAAGCTTGGCTATAGGGGATTACAAGATGTCTTTCGGACAAGGTCTGGTGATTAGCAATGACTTTTCTCCTAGTCGTACGGCAGTAGTCGCTCAAGCAGAGCGAAGGACAAACGGCTTCCGTAGGCACTTTTCTACCAATGAACAGGATTTCTTTCGAGGGGTGGCCGGTACGATCACGATTAAAAACTTGGATATAAGTGTTTTCTATTCGTACCGAAAAATGGATGCGGCCGTAGATAGCTTGACATTCACCTCATTAAAAACAGATGGACTTCATCGTTTGCAACGGGATTGGGAAAAGAGGAAAACGATAACGATGCAGGTATATGGAGGAAATATCCGCTATGCTAAGCCTCATTTTCATGTAGGTTTAACGGCTCTCTCCTATTCATTCGGTAAGTTTAAGATGGATCCTGATCCAAAACCTTATAATCTATTCTATTTCAAAGGTTCCAACAATTTCAACATGGGTGTTGACTATATGTTGAAAACGAACCGTATCAAGTTTTATGGCGAGATTGCCCTTTCGAAAAACGGAGCTGTTTCGACCTTGAATGCCTTGCAATTAACGCCTGCCTCCTACATATCTTTCTTGGTATTATACCGCTATTACGATCGCCGTTATCAAGCTTTGTTTGGGAACGCTTTCTCGCAAGGCTCTACGGTTCAGAACGAGCAAGGGGTTTATATGGGATTTCAGTTGACTCCGATCGCCCGCTGGAAATTATCCGTTTATGCGGACTTATTCCGTTTCCCTTGGTTGAAATACGGGATAGACGCTCCTTCCGGAGGACAGGAATATATGGCTCAGATAGATTATACCCCTAGTAGAAACTATTCAGCTTATCTTCGTTATAAATATCGACAAAAAGAAAAGAATGGAACTTTTGAAAATGATAATTTATTGAAAATCAATACTTGTAAACAACATCGTATTCGTTTTCAACAGGTTTATAACTTTTCTTCTCCTTTTATTTTTAAGACTTCCTTAGATGGTATTCTATTCGATGATCCTATAAAGAAACTTAATAAAGGAATTATGATCTCCCAAAGTATAGGCTGGAAGCCCACTACCCTACCTCTTCAAATAGATGGTTATCTAGCGTGGTTTTATACGGATGATTACAATAGCCGGGTCAGTTCGTATGAGAAGAATATATTATATGCCTTTAATATGCCCTTTTTTTATGGGGATGGGATGCGGTTTGCCCTTACCTTTCGTCTGGATATTTGGAAACGTTTATCCTTGTCTGCGAAACTGGCTCACACCCATTATTGGGACAGGGATTTGATAGGTACTGATACGGAGGAGATAAGCGGTTCTGATAAAACAGATCTTTATGCTTTGCTTCGCTGGAAATTTTAGAGTAGATTTGCGTGGGTAAAAACAAACAGCGCTATGTCTACAATTCTTTTTGATAAAATAGTATTTGGCCCGATACATAGTCGGCGTCTAGGTGTCTCTTTAGGGATGAATTTACTTCCTACAGACGGGAAATTATGCTCTTTTAATTGCATTTATTGCGAATGTGGATTGAATGAGAATCATAGGACCCATAGTAAACTGCCTACTCGTACGGAAGTGAGGGAAGCCTTAGAGCAAAAACTAAGTTCCATGAAAGCGGAAGGGATCGTTCCGGATGTAATTACATTCGCCGGAAACGGAGAGCCTACGATACACCCGGAATTCGGTAGAATCATTGATGATACGGTCGCTATCCGGGATCGATTTTTCCCTGATGCTAAAATCGCCGTGCTTTCTAATTCTACGATGCTCCAGAAAGAGGAGGTCTTTCAAGCCTTGAATAAAATAGAGGATAACATATTGAAACTGGATTCTGTATTAGACAGTCGGATTCGGCAGATAGACGTACCTAATTCTCCGGCGTTTAATTTCGAGTCTTTATTAAAGCAATTATGTCGTTTTAACGGAAACTTGATTATACAGACCATGTTCTTGAAGGGGGAAGTAAATGGGAAATCGGTTAATAATATGACAGAAGAGGAGATAGCGGGCTGGATCTCCGCCTTAAAACAAATCCGTCCGAAACAAGTCATGATTTATACGATAGATAGGGAGACCCCGGTTAAAGCTTTGAAAAAAGCTACTAAAGAAGAATTAGATGCGATTGCGGAACGGGCCCGGAAGGAGGGTTTTGACGTGACGGTATCTTATTAAACTAACTAATTTAGAGAAACACAATAAGTAGTATGAGAACATTCAGTAAAAAGAAAAAATTGCCTCGACTCTTGACGCTTTGTGGAGCGGTAGCGGTCTCAGCATTGCTAGGAGGATGTGGGCAGAGCGGTGTTCCGGCGGAATCTTTCGATCGGTCGGATTATTATACCAGAGGTATCGGTTCGTATCCGGGAGATCCGGGGGAGGATTTTTCTCCTTCATTACGTCCGGATTATTCCACGTATCGTAACATAGCTCTTTTGCGTAGCGCTTACAACTCATCCAGTTATGATTACAATCTAACGGCCCAACTGGTGACGGATGGTGTTATTAGCGATAAACAACCTCAGTATCTCGATCTCTCCACGCAAAATGGGGATATAGCTCGTCGTGAGCGTGAGTGGATGATCGATCAAGGTCCTTATTCTCGTAATGCGGTTACGGGAGAGGATGCCTATTTCTTGTTCACGCTGAATAACTGGAAAGAGAAAGCCGACAAGGTACAATTCCGCGGCAGCGTGGCTTATGACGAGAATAAGATTAAGGATGGATATGAGATTGTTTGCGAGGGATCGAATGATGGAAATACTTGGACGGAATTGGCTGCCTTAAAGGGTAAAGGTATGCCGGGTAAGGCCAGCAAGTATAAGGCCCATTCAGACCCGAACAAGAATAGCTGGGATCCGGGTACGTTGCCCACCCGTATGTTGAATGAGACTTTGACATTCGATCAACCGGGTGAATATGCTTATTATCGGATGCGATTGAAAATGGAAGGTGCCGCTTATTGGGCATTCTTCGAGATGAATTTCTATAACCAAGATAAGTTGATAGATTTGCTTCCTTCCAAATTCTTTAATAGCGCTTGGATGAGTGCCACGACAGGAGAGGAGTGGGTCTATGTGGACTTGGGTAGCCAATCCGAATTCGACAAAGTAAAATTACATTGGATCAATAAAGCGATCAAGGGTAAGATTCAAGTTTCCGACGACGCTAAACAATGGGTTGACATAGCGAATCTTCCGGGTGGAGATGCTAATCTGGATGAGATCAAGCTAAAAGGAAAAGGCCGCTACGTACGGGTATGGATGGAGCAACCGGCTAATGACGGACGCTATATCTTAAGCGAGATAGAGGTGATGGGTAAAGGTGGCTTGCTTGCCCAACCGGCTGCTGCTCCGGCTGCTACAAAAGATGAGATCCGTTTGTCGGGCGGAAACTGGAAAGTACAACGAGCTTCCGAGGTAACCGCTTCCGGTGAGGAAATATCGAAACCTTCTTTCTCTCCGGAAAATTGGATCGTGGCGACTGTGCCGGGAACGGTATTGAGTAGTTATAAGAATATCGGAGCTATCCCGAATCCGAATTACGCGGATAACCTGATGCAGATATCCGAGTCATTCTTCAACTCTAATTTCTGGTATAGGGATGAGTTTGAGGTACCCGAAGGATTCAAGCAAGATCGTTTGTTCTTGAATTTCGATGGTATCAACTGGAAAGCGAATGTATATTTGAACGGTAACAAGATCGGCCGTATCGAGGGAGCGTTTATCCGGGGTGTATTTGACGTTACAGACAGGGTCGTACCGGGTAAGAACGTTGTCGCGGTGGAGATCATCAAGAATGAGCATATCGGAGCTATCAAGGAGAAATGTGAGAAGAATACGGATTTCAACGGTGGTATCTTAGGCGCTGATAACCCGACCTTCCACGCTTCGATCGGTTGGGATTGGATCTCGACGATCCGTGGTCGTAATATAGGTATTTGGGATGATGTGTACTTGACTTCTACAGGCAAGGTAACGATTCAAGACCCGTTCGTACAGGTTGTATTACCGTTGCCGGATACGACTTCCGCTACCTTGACTCCGGAAGTGATCGTGAAGAACCATGATGCTGCTCCTGTAAAGGGTGTATTGACAGGGAAGATCGGCGATATCACTTTCGAGCAACCGGTAGAATTGGCCGCAAACGAGGAGAAGACGGTTACTTTCGATCCAAATAGCTTCAGCCAATTGAAGGTTCAGAACCCACGTCTGTGGTGGCCTAAAGGGTACGGATCTCCTTATTTATACGACGCTAATTTCACCTTTAAGGTAGGCGATAAGGTATCCGACTCTGAGGATTTCAAGGTAGGTATCCGACAAATGACCTTCAACGAGAATAATAGCATCTTGAGTCTCTTTATCAACGGGCGTCGTTTTATCGGCCGTGGCGGTAACTGGGGATTCGGTGAGTCTAACCTGAATTACCGGGGTCGTGAGTACGACATCGCCGTGGCTTACCATGCTGATATGAACTTTACGATGATGCGTAACTGGGTAGGACAAATCGGCGACAAGGAATTGTATGAGGCTTGCGACCGTCATGGTATCATGATCTGGCAAGATTTCTGGTTGGCGAATCCTTCCGACGGACCCGATCCTTATGATCCGGAGATGTTTATCGCCAATGCTGAGGATTATGTGAAACGTTTCCGTAACCATGCCTCTATCGGTATTTATTGCGGGCGCAACGAGGGCTTCCCGCCGGAGCAGATCGACAAGGCTTTACGCCGTATCGTGAAAGAGGATCATCCGGGCTTACATTATATCTCCAGCTCGGCGGATGAGGTGGTAAGTGGCCATGGCCCGTACCGTGCGCTTCCTGTTAAAGAATACTTTAGCTTGAAGAATGGTAGTGATAAGTTCCATAGTGAGCGGGGTATGCCCAACGTGATGAATTACGAGAGCTTGGTTCGTACTTTCTCTCCGGAAGCGCTTTGGCCGCAAAACGCTCAATGGGGACAACACGATTATACGATGGAAGGCGCCCAGTCTTGCGCTTCTTTCAACGCTATCATCGAAAAGGGCTTCGGTAAGCCGAACAACGCCAAGGAATTCGCCGATCTGGCTCAGTGGGTAAACTATGATGGTTACCGGGGTATGTTCGAATCGAGAAGCTTGAACCGTAAGGGATTATTGCTGTGGATGACGCATCCGGCATGGCCTTCTATGGTATGGCAGACTTACGATTATTATTTCGAGCCTACCGCCGCTTACTTTGGTTGCAAGAAGGCCTCCGAGCCTCTGCACATTCAATGGAATCCGGTTACGGACGAGATCGAGGTAGTGAACTATAGCGCCGGCGTACGTAATGGTTTGACGGCAAAGGCTCAAATCATCAATATGGACGGTTCTATTTCATGGGAAAACGAGGTTTCCGTGGATAGTAAAGAAGATACTACCAACAAATGTATGAAACTGGATTTCCCAGCTAGCGTATCCAGCGCTCATTTCGTCAAGTTGACGTTGACAGAGAATGGCAAGATCGTATCGGATAACTTCTATCTGCGTGGCGTAGAGGAAGGCAACTACCAAGCTTTGCGTGAGATGCCAAAGGTTACTTTACGATCCAACGTGGCAACCAATAAGGGTAATGACGGTACTTGGACCGCTACCGCTACCTTAGAGAATACTTCATCCACCCCGGCTCTGATGATCCGTGTGAATGTAGTGGGCGAGAAGGATGGCGAGCAATTCCTCCCGATGTTCTATAGCGACAACTATTTCTCCTTGCTTCCGGGCGAGAAGAAAGAGATCAACATCCATTGGAAAGATGTAGATACGAGAGGCGAGACCCCGAAGGTGGTTATCTCCGGTTATAACGTGAACTAGTCAGCTAGGCTGATACCTATAAAAAATCCAACCATTCTCCGATATGAATAGGAGAGTGGTTGGATTTTTTTTGCAATTCTAAATTTCAGATTTATCTTCGGTTTTATTGTTATTTTTAATACGTTTTACTGTATGTTTAAGTTTTACGGCCATAAGATTCAACTCTATGGTAGATTCCATTTCAGTTGTATCAGCATCATCTATCAACAGATCAGATAAGAGTTGGCCAGTTCGTTTCACAATACCTTTTTGTTTTATTAGGTCAGGTTCATTTTGAATCGCATCTACATTTCGGATAAGCTCACGTAGTTTTACGAAAGAATCTATTATAGCGATAGTTGTTTGTGTGGCTCTTGGACTTTTTAATATAGTAGCCAGCATATAAAGTCCTTTTTCAGTGAAAGCTTTAGGTTCTACTGTTGATTTTTTTAAGTTTTCCATCCGGTGGAAATTTTCCACCACATACTGTTTCTCAGAGGGTTTCAATGTGAAAAAATAACCACTGGGGAACTTTTCAGGATTATTTCTCACGGCTTTGTTTATATCCCTTGTTTCTGTTTTATATAATTCTGCTACATCTCTATCTAGTAGTATTTTTTGTCCTCTTAACTCAATAATACGTTCCTCTACTTCTTTCGTTCCAATAACTTGAAGTTCATTTTCCATAGTTAAATTATTAATTTGATTTTTGTATTTATGCTTTGTATATAGAGCAAATATAGTGATTTTTTGTTCTATATACAGAGCATAGATCATTTCTTTTTACAACTTGATATAAATCTTCTTCTTATACAAGAAATATCCCGGTATCCAGTTTAGTACCACGAAGAAGATAGCCCATGCTAATGAGCCTCCGAAATCGCCGAATATCGGCCTGAACAGATCCATATACATAAAGGCGGAGATACCGCTCATTCCCAGCAATACGGCGAATATATCCCCTTGTACATACAGATATAAGGGGTTGATACCGAACGACTCAAAGAATAACGTCCATTTCTTCTTCCCGTTTATGTCGATGATCCAGATTAATAAGGCGAGGAATAACGAGGCGAATCCGCAAGTTACCAATACGAACGTACTACTCCATATTTTCTTATTGATCGGGCAGCCGTAACTCAATAAGAAACCGGCAAAAAGAATAATCGTACCGAAAATGAAGATATTACGGATAATCAACTCATTGTTCTTTTTACAATCCTGTATTACCTTTCCTACGTAGAAACCAAGTAATACATGCGCTATGCTACCAATGCAGCTCAAGAGCCCTTCCGGATCAAAGGCGATCCGTGTACCATCTGCCATATCATCGTGATACATATGCGATGTACCGAATAAAGTTCTGTCCACGATCGCTATAATGCTATCCTCCGACATTTCCATACTATGCGTGAAACCTAGTAATGCCCAGTAAAATATCAATATACCAGCGGCTACCTGCAAAATATACTTATGATTAATCGCTAATCCTATCAACGAGCCGAAGCCATATGCCAGCGCCAACCTTTGCATCACCCCAAGGATACGTAAATTCTGGAAATCGGTAAATCCATTGTAGCAAACATGCCCGAACAGATTCAGCCCTAATCCCACGAGGAATATCAATACCGTGCGTCTCAATACTTTCGTCACGCTTTCTTTCGACAGCTTGAAGTTATATTTCCGAAGCGAGAAAAACATGGAGACCCCCATGATGAACATAAAGAACGGAAATACCAAATCGGTGGGAGTGAGGCCGTTCCAACGTGCATGCTCTAAAGGCGTATATACATACTTCCATGACCCGGGGTTATTTACCAAAATCATCCCCGCAATCGTAATTCCCCTCATCACGTCGAGGGATAGCAATCTTCCGGATTGTTGTGCCATATTGATAGTAGATTAAAAAGTTACCAATAAAAGTCCAAAGATAATTGAATTTCCTACAATATCCCTGCCTTCGGGAATACTGTTTTTAGTATATTGAAAATCAGATGTATAAAAACATGTACATGTTTTCGGAAAAACACGTACGTCTTTTTTCGGAAACACGTACGAGAATTTATGAAAACACGTACGTGTTTTTCCAAAAAGATGATGGAGATATCCAAGCGATAAGAATTTTATACAATAAGCCTAATAATCAATTATTCTTTAAGGTTTGATGAAAAATATGCCTATCTTGCGCATAGAATCTAAAGATAGGAACCAATGAGGCATTTGCTTATTTTGATATCGCTATTATCCACACTCTCATTTATAGGTTGTCGAGATGAGAGCGATGCCATATACCTAATCGATCGTGCGGAATCCTTGTTGAAATCCGATCCGGATAGTTCCCATATCCTATTGGATAGCATAGCCGTGCCCGATAATTTGAGTGATAAATTATTGGCTCGTTGGTGTATGCTATCCGGTAAAGTGGCGGACACGTTATATACGGATCTGCCCTATGTACAACAATTGCTACGTGCGCAAGCCTATTATAAGTCACACGGGACAAAGCAAGAACAAGCGAAGATTGGTTTGTATTTGGGGCGTTCGTATGTGGAAGATAAAGAGAACGAGAAAGCGATGAAGGTTTATTTGCAAGCTTTGGATATCGCTTTACGCAGTGAAGACTATAATCAAGCCGGATATATTTGTAGCTATATGGGAGATCTGTATGATTTCGAGGGTAATTATCTGTTAGGAAAGGACAAATATAAGGAAGCGGAATCTTATTTTCGAAAAGCGGGTAATATGCGAAGTTCGGCTTTCGCCTTGCGGGATGTGGGAAGAATGTATGCGTTTTCGGATTCTTTGGATATAGCGTTAATTTTTTTGTTGAAAGCGGATACTATTATAGTTGAAGTAGGTGACTCTTCTGATATAGGGACTATATATAATGGAATAGGAAATATTTATAATATGTTAGGTAATAAAGAGTTAGCTAAATTGTATTTGTGGAAAAATGTCAATATGTCAGATTTTGATGACGCACCAAGTTACAGGACATTGGCTGGTATATATATAGAAGAAGGCGATTTTAAGAATGCACGTATTTGTTTGGAGAAAGCAAGTGTACCTAGTTTTAATGATATGACCCGTTTTTCGGTACTTTATGGTTATTCTTTGTTAGAGAAAGCGGAGGGTAATTGGGAAAAGGCTTGGTTTTACTTGGATGAATATAACAGTGCCTCAGATTCGATCTTGACGATACGAAATAGGGAAAACATAATAAAAATAGAAAAGGAATATGAGCATTTAAAAATATCATTGGAAAATATGCGATTAAAATCGGATAAACAAAAGTATTTTATCTATTGGGTAATATCTGTATCTATTCTTTTAATATTATTATGGGTCTTTCAAATACGAATTGATAGAAAAAATAAAAGACTTCTTATAAGCAGGAAATCGATTTGTCGAATAAGAGTAATGAATTATTCAGACTACGGGATAATTTACGTAACAAACAAGATAGATTAGAGGCTTTATCTATTCAATTGTCTGAAAAAAATGAAAAACTGAATGAACTTGATTCAAGAGAGAAACTGGAGAAAGAATATGAACAAATAAAAAAAGAAGAGGAAACCCTCGTCCTTCGGATAGCGGAACGGCGTAAGGATCTATTCTTATCATCCGCTATAGCCAAGAAAGTAATCAAGCTATCCCAAAAAGTAGTACCGGGAGCTACCAAATCTCCACTATCAGAAAAAGACTGGCAAAATATTATTACGCAAGTGAATGAGGTTTATCCTTTTTTAGCGGATCGACTCGCTGCGTTTAATTTATCTGCCGCCGAATTGCGTTATTGTTATTTGAGCTTGTTGGGTTTGGATTCGATAGGTGAATCTATCCTGTTACATATCCAGCCGGATTCGGTAAACAAGCGTCGGCAGCGTGTACGCCAAAGGCTGGGAATCATAGCGAAAGAGCTTGATTTATGTGCTTATCTTATTAATAGTGTACAATAGATTGATAAACAATAGCTTCTATTAATATTGGCTTTACCCTTTGTCCTGCTAGTTGATTTATAATCAATTAAATATTAGTTGATTATGAATTTCGTTTGTCGCTTATTATTTAGCGTTATATTTGCTTGTTTCTTCTATAGGCTTGATCTTTACGTTGAAAAAATAAAAACGAAATGAGACAGCTTAAATTGTTATTAGCGGCAATAGCTTTATTATGGGCTATGCCATGCTGGGGTAAGCCTATAGATCTACATGGTAAATGGGAACATAAGAAAAAATCCATTCCAATAGGTTTGCCAATGGATGCATCGATTGAGGAGGCTAATAGAGAACTGATAGTAAACTTTCACGAGGATCTTGGTGATGTATGTGTTATCGTCACTAGTTCTACGGGAGAAGTGATCTATAATGAAAAGGTACAAACGAGTACTATGCCATATTTAGTAATACCTCTAAAAGTAAGAGATCAAGAAAAAGGAGTATTACATATAATGAATGATTATAATCATGTATTTGGGGATTTTTAAATTTAAACTTTTGTATTTGTAAATGATATAGGAGTAAAAATATAATTTTCTATTGTTTTACCTTTTAAAAAGTAGTATTATGAAAAAGGTGTATTTATTATTTATTTGCTTAGTTTTTATATCATCTTGTAATGATGATTTAGTGATGGAAAGAAATGATATATTATCTACAAATAATATAGAAATTTCTATTCATGATTCTCTTCTAATGAATAAAGACTTAGTTTTGAAAAAAGATTTTGCTAAAGCATTATCAAAAGTTTTTAATGAAAGCCTAATGGCTAGAAATTTGATTAAAAACGAGGCTTTAAAAATGATTGATAATGATTATGATGTTCTTTATCAATTAGTAAAAGATGAGATGCTGGAAGATAATATTACATTTGAACAGTATATAGGGAAATATATTGAAATGGATAAATTATTATCTATTAATGAAAAGTTTCCTACTCTAACAATTTTTGTTCCAGAATTACCTAAGAATTCGTTCTCTGCTGCTCTTTGGAATACTGATAAAGAAATACCAGTTGTTGCTGTTAGAACTTGTATCAGTAACGATGTTCCTATATATGATAAGGATGGGGAAGAAAAAATTATAAAATCAGATCTCATTCCTATGTATCCTATTGTTGTATTAAAGGATAATGAAAGAATCGTAGCGAATGAATATAGTAATTTGTCTAGAAGTAATTTTAGTAGTACTAATTTTACTTTTTCTTCTAAATCGGGAATAACTTATTCTTTTCTTGGAGAATCTTTTAATAATATGAAACAAAAAAACATTTTAAGATCTCGAAATGTAAATAAAAGTATGAAAGATAGATTACAAAAATCAGTTGATGCATATAATATTTATAAAAATAAGGATGGATGGCATAGGGACTATATATATTATGATATGGTTCCAGGTTCAGATAAAGGTGTATTTGTTTATGATTATAAAGAAACACTATATTCTTTCCAAATGAAAGGGGATCCAAATATAGCTTTCCAAAAGATATCAGATCAAACAGGAGATGCACAGTTAGATTATGATCAAATATTTAATCCTAGGCAATCTTATAAAGCTACTCCTTGGACTGATGGTAAATTTGATTTTTTAGTTAAAGTATATGTTGGAACAAAAAGTCCTATAGGGACAGAACAAACTTTTTCTTTTGGCGTAAAACCAGAAGATCTATTTAGAGTATCTTACAAAGATATAGGAGGAGGTAATTCTAAAGTTGATGGTGTAAAAGAATGCCTAGTTGTTCCTCTTGATTTACCTCTGTTTGAATGGAATATAGAAAATTTTAGTTGTGTAATAAAAATTTCTATAGAAGAAATTGATGGTACAGAAACTCAAAGGACGCTTAGCCAAACTACTGCTGAATTTGCAGGAAATTTTGAACTTAATCCTGTAAAAGGAGTTTTTGAAAAAGTAGGATTGAAATTTGGTGCAAGTGCGAAAAAGACAATTACGACTACATTTGAAAAAACATTTACATTGGGTAATGATGAATTGGGGGATGTTATTGTTAATTTTTATGATCCTGTTGTTCTTTCTGGTGATTGGATTGAATATGCAGGACGTAGAGATACGGCATATTCAATTCCATTAAATAGTAAATATTATAATGGTTATTATAAAATAGAGTTGGCTCCTTTGAAAATGTATTAATGGATATGCTTATATGAATAAGCTAAATATGAAGTAAATAGTTATTTATAAACTATTTACTTCATATCTTAAATATAATTAGTAATAAAATGTAATAGTTTCTTTTATTTGATTTTGACGGTTTGACCAATATGAGTGAGAAATCATATTACTATTAGTGTCATGGATGAAAACTGTAATAGAATGAATAGTTTCTTCTGGTTTTATTTCTAGATAGCCATCTATATTTGTTCTTTTTACTTGATTAGGTATAATTGTATTTTTACCATTAGAGTATATACCATTCCCTTTATCTGTGTAATTTGCGAGATCAATAGGTGCTATATCATAATAAATGTATGCTATTGCATTATAAATAGGTGTTTTTGTGTTATCTTTGCTAATTCTAAGCACTTTTATTTCAATATATGATTCACTAATCTCTTCTATGCCATTATCTTTATTACAAGAAGATAGAATTACTATAATAAATAGTAAAATGCTAAGTTTATTAAATGATGATTTTTGCATGGCTTATATTTTATGTTGATTAATATTTCAAATGTAGTGAATATATTGTAATAGGCTATATGTAAAAATATAATTAATGTCTTTTTGTGTAAAATAGAAATAATAAAATACGGTTTACTTTATTGTGATCTTTTATATACATTGAGGATAGGGGTATTTGATGGTTTCCTGTCTTATAAGAAAACAATAGTCATTATGGAATCAACAACTGAAAAACGGAATATCTCTATGCTTTACTGGGATGAAGCTAAAAAAGGAATGATGGCAGGTTTCATCTTTTCTTTATTCATTCTTTTACTATTCTCATTCGTTTCTTGTGACAAGGATGAGGATACTTCTTTTGAAGAAACTCCTTACTATTTGGGGTACTTTGAAGGAAAGGTGAATAGTCAAGATATTTCTATAGCTAATCAGTCGAACTCTCATTCTTTTATTGATCATGGAAATTTTTGGCAGGAGGTAAATACCGATTTAAGCGGTTTCTATTGGGAGATACCATTAGGAGTGCATATCTCTGACTATCCTTATCCTATGCTGAGGATCTCATTGATTCCATTGAGAGAAGGAGAATATCTGATCGATAAGGGTAAATTATTGAATGAAGAGATAGAATCTACTGTTAGGATCACGAAAGATGACGCTAAAATAGTGTATCATCCACTGAAACCTTCATTTCGGATACAAGTGGATAGTATTCGTTTTCATGAGGGAAGTGGTACCCCTTATATTGAAGGGAAGATGGAAGGTATTTTATATAATATAGAGAATTCGGAAGATTCGATCGTCATAAAAGACGCTATATTCGGAATACACTAACTTGGAGCCGAATAATGATATAGAAGCAATATTTAGATTGAATGGGAGTTCTATATCATGATATGTCGAACTTTTATTCAGTCTAAATATTAATTTTAATACCTTGTAAGTAATGAAGAAGTTATTTGTTCTGTTGATATTGCTTTTATTTTTTGGCCGATCGCAGGCAACTGATATAGAGGCTCGTACCGGTATATTAGGAGGAGATGGATGGGGACTTCAAACCGGGGCGTATATAAACTTTCCGCAATCACGGTTGTTTTCTATACAAACGGGATTGTTGCTGCATACCGCAGGGAATTCGTTTTCATATGGAGATGATTGGAATATTGATTTTTTTGTACCCGTGTATGCTTCTTTTCATATTCCGTTGAGCGATAAAGTGAATCTCCGATTAAATGCGGGTGCTTACACCGGTAGTGGTGAATATTGGAATCTGGGAGCTACGGCGGCGGCCGGTATAGAGGTAAAAAGATTTTATGTGGGAGTGAACTATTTCCAGAATTGTGTCAATGACCGGGATTTGAAATTGGGGTTGTCGGTTGGATATAAATTCACATTATTTTAATCTTTTATATATTTTGAGGATAGGGGTATTTGAGCGTTTCCTGTCTTACGATAAAAACAACGAGAATTATGGAGTCAACAAGTAAAAAACAGAATACCCCTAAACTTTGGTACTGGGGGGAACCTAAAGGAGGAATGAGCCTTGAGGATTGTGAGAAAATAGTAAAAGAGATCCCGCATTTTGACAGGAAAACCCGGCTTGCGGATATGTATATAGCTTTTGTTTGACAGCAAGGGTTTCATTGTGGCATTTAACATAAGGAAGAGAGCCTGTTTTTATACATCGCTCTCTTTTTTTTATAACTTAGCCCCCAATTACTAAATCGAAGAACATGAAAAAGACTTTTTTATTAGCGATAGCCTTGTTGTGCTTTTGTGCCCCGATGAGCTTATTCGCACAAAAACAGCTTGCTTTCAAGGATGGGAAATTCAAGATCGTCCAATTTACAGACATTCATTGGGATCAGAAATCATCTAAATGCGCTAAGACAGTCGCTACGATACAATCCGTATTAAAGGCGGAAAATCCGGATGTGGCGATGCTGACGGGCGACGTGGTGACAGCAAATCCCGGTTTGGAAGGATGGAAGTCAGTGATCGGGATCTTTGAGGAGGCCAAGATACCGTTTACGGTGATGATGGGAAATCATGACGCAGAGATCGTTCCCAAGGACGAGATTTATGCCATGCTTAGTAAATCACCTTATTTTATGGGCGAGAAGGGACCGGGTGATATCCATGGAGCCGGAAACTATGTGGTACCGGTCTACAGTTCGGACGGAAAGAAACCGGCGGCCTTATTGTATTGTATCGACTCCAACGATTATCCTACGCTGAAGGATTATGGCACGTATGATTGGATTCATTTCGACCAGATCCATTGGTATCGTGAGCAAAGTATGCGCTATACCAAGGAAAATGGCGGCAAACCGTTGCCAGCCTTGGCTTTTTTCCATATTCCTCTGTTGGAATATAATGAGATCGTTGGGGCGGAGACTACATTAGGACAGAAAGAAGAGGGAATCGCCTCTCCTAAGATCAACACGGGCTTCTTCGCTTCCTTGGTGGAAATGAAGGATGTGATGGCTACTTTCGCCGGGCACGATCATGATAACGATTATATAGGAATGTTATATAACGTGGGGCTAGCTTTCGGGCGTGTATCCGGATGGGACGCTTATGGAGATTTCGAGCGGGGTGGCCGTATCATTGAATTGCGTGAGGGCAAGTTTGAGTTTGATTCATGGATTCGTACCTCGTCCGGAAAGGAATATACGTATTATTATCCGTCTGGCCTGACCTCTAAGGATGAGGAAACGATGGAATTCTTACCCGCCAAAACGGTAAAACCTAAAAAGCACGGGGTAGCTTATACCTATTATGAAGGCAAGTTTAAACATACGGATCAGATCGCTTCCGGGACAAAAGTGAAAGAGGGTACGATGAAAAATATCTCCATTCAGGAGGCTCCGGCCAAGGATCATTTCGCTTATGAGTTCCGTACGTTGATAAATATCCCTGAAAAAGGTGTATATCGCTTTTATACGTATTCGGATGATGGTTCCAAGCTATTTATAGACGGTAAAGCTATTGTTGATAATGATGGCTCTCATAATGCTCGTATAGCGAAAGGAAAGGTAGCGTTAGACGCTGGTTTCCACGAATTACGTGTTTTGTATTTCGAGGATTATATGGGCGAGGCCTTGGAGGTCGGGGTTTCCAGCCGTAAAATAAAGGAAGCTGTCTTACCAGAGGACTGGTATTATTTACCGGAATAAATATCCAGTTGTAGAGACGCAGCATGCTGCGTCTCCCACTGTCTGATAGTATCTTAGTCTTGTACGGCAGCTTTCGCTTTCTCTACCGCCTCATTGATATTACTGCAAATATTTTCTGCGCCAATCTTCTTATCGAATCCGGATTTTGTCAATACACGGTGTACATGTTCATTGACCCCGGAAAGTATCATATGGATATGCTCTGCCTCGGAAAGACGGAAAAGACTTTCCAAGTTATGCAGACCGGTAGAATCTATGAACGAAACCTTACGCATACGGATGATGCGGACTTTCGGTTTATCTCCCATACTTTTCATGATGCCGTCGAACTTATTCGCTACGCCGAAAAAGAACGGACCATCGATCTCGTATACCTCTACACCTTTAGGCAGGGAGAGGACTTCCTCGTCATGATGAATCTCGCCCTCGTCGGAAAGATCGATCTCATCCGTGGTGACGGATACATGCGTGGTCTCAGCCACACGGCGCATAAAAAATAACATGGCGATCAGAAGGCCGATCTCGATAGCGATCGTAAGATCAAAGATAACCGTCAGGAAGAAAGTCACCAACAAGACGGATACGTCGCTTTTCGGGTTTTTCATCAAGGAACGGAACGTACGCCACTCACTCATATTATAGGATACGATGATCAATACGCCAGCCAGACAAGCCATTGGAATGTGTTTGGTAAGCGGTCCGAGGAAAAGCAAAATCAATAATAATACGATGGCGTGAATAATACCGGCAACCGGAGTTCGTCCACCATTATTTATATTGGTCATTGTACGGGCGATGGCGCCGGTCACGGGAATACCGCCAAAAATAGGAACGATGATATTCGCCGCACCTTGGGCGATTAGTTCCGTATTTGAATTATGCTTGTCGCCTGTCACACCATCCGCTACCGTAGCGGATAATAAAGACTCGATAGCCCCAAGGATAGCGATCGTAAAGGCGGAGGGAAGCAATAAGTTGATTGTCTCCATATTAAACGTGATCGGAGCCGGGGCTGGCAAGGAAGCGTTAATAGTAAACCGGTCTCCAATCGTCTCGATACCTGTAATACCCAAATGATTACGCATAATGTAAACAACGATCGTCATGATGACGATAGCGATCAAGGAACCCGGAATTTTCTTCGTTAGCCTCGGGCTTAACGTAATGATCAGGATACTAATGATACCGATAACGAATGCCCAAGGGTTAACCGTATCGAACGCCCCGAAATATGCGATCCATTTAGAGATGAAATCGGCGGGGACTTTATCCATAGTCAATCCAAATAAGTCTTTCATTTGTGTCGTGAAGATAGTGATAGCGATACCACTCGTGAAACCTACGACAATCGGGTAGGGGATAAACTTAATCACGGTACCGAGCTTCAGCACGCCCATCAATACCAGAATAATACCCGCTATGACGGTAGCGATGGCAAGCCCTTCGATACCGAAGTTCTGTATAATGCCATAAACGATCACGATAAACGCTCCGGTAGGTCCGCCGATCTGTACGTTGCAGCCTCCTAAAAGGGAGACAATGAATCCACCGATAATAGCCGTGATCAATCCTTTCTCCGGACTTACCCCGGAGGCGATACCAAAAGCGATGGCGAGTGGTAGGGCAACTATGCCGACAATTATACCCGCCATGAGATCCGTCATGAATCTCTCTTTGGAATAATTTCTCAGCGCCGTAAAGAGTTTGGGCTGAAAATCAAATTTGTTCTTCATTTTTCTTCTTGCCTGTTTGATTTGAGGATGCAAAGTTAATAAAATAAAGAAGATGCAAAAAATCTAAAGACGCATTCCGGTTTTGTGTAAACAATTTAGGAGGATTTGTTGTTTCATTGTATAAAGGAGGAGAAGTTTTTCCTTGATAAATAAGTGATATCTATTGAGAGATAGATATTATTTAATGTTTGCGTAATCGATATCTGGAAACAAATTCTTACTTTTGATCGGTCATGAGAAAAACGATATACAAAACAGACTCATTAATTTACTACATAAAATTAGCATTATGGAAAAAAGTATTAAAGGTACACGTACCGAGCAGAATTTATTGAAATCATTCGCCGGAGAATCTCAGGCAAGAAGTCGTTACACATTTTTCGCTAGCGTAGCCAAGAAAGAAGGTTACGAGCAAATCGCAGGTGTTTTCATGGAAACAGCCGAGCAAGAGAAGGAACACGCTAAACGTTTCTTTAAATTCTTGGAAGGTGGAATGGTTGAGATTACCGCTTCTTATCCTGCAGGCGTAATCGGAACAACCGCTGAGAACTTGGCAGCCGCGGCAGCTGGTGAGAATGAGGAGTGGGCTGAATTGTATCCTGAGTTCGCTAAGATTGCGGAGGAAGAAGGTTTCCCCGCTATTGCCGTAGCTTTCAAGATGATCGCAAAGGTAGAGGCTGAACACGAGAAACGTTATCGTAAATTGTTGGCTAACGTAGAGGAAGGTAAAGTATTCGAGAAAGATGAGGCTATCTTCTGGCAATGCCGTAACTGTGGTTTCGTATTCGAGGGTAAGAAGGCTCCGGTTAATTGTCCGGCATGCGCTCATCCGCAAGCTTACTTTGAACCGATGAAACAGAACTATTGATAATTAAAAGTTGAGAATTGAGAATTAACATAGCTAGTAATTCTCAATTCTCAATTTTCAATTATTTAATCGGTGGGTAATCAATCGTATAATGTAATCCCCGGCTCTCTTTCCGTTCCATCGCTTGACGAGTGATCAAATAACCTACATTGATCATATTACGCAACTCACATAATTCACGGGATGCCTTACAACGTTTGAAAAGGCTCTCTGTCTCCTCATATAAAATATCCAAACGGTTCCACGCACGGATCAAACGTGTGTTACTACGAACGATACCTACATACGCTTCCATGATCTGGTTTACCTCTTTCATGCTTTGGGTGATCAATACACGCTCTTCATTGGTGATCGTTCCCTCATCGTTCCATTCCGGTACATCCTGGTTGAACTCATAGCGATCCATGACGCTTAATGAGTGTTTCGCCGCGGCATCGGCATATACAACTGCCTCGATCAATGAGTTTGAGGCCAATCGGTTACCACCGTGCAAGCCGGTACAAGAACATTCTCCGATTGCGTATAGCCGGCGGATGCTGGATTGCCCGTTTAAGTCTACCTTGATACCTCCGCATAAATAATGGGCGGCAGGGGCTACCGGGATGTAATCTTTCGTGATATCGATCCCTAAGCTGAGGCATTTTTTATAGATATTGGGGAAATGTTTCTTCGTCTCTTCCGGATCTTTGTGCGTCACGTCCAAATAGACATGGTCTTCACCCCGTTGTTTCATCTCGCTATCGATCGCACGGGCTACGATATCACGGGGAGCCAAGGAAAGACGGGGATCATATTTATGCATGAACTCCTCTCCGCCAAGGTTTCTCAATACAGCTCCATATCCGCGCATCGCCTCGGTGATGAGGAAAGAGGGACGGTCGCCCGGATGATACAAGGCGGTCGGGTGGAACTGGATGAACTCCATATCTTTTACGGAGCCTTTCGCACGGTAAACCATGGCGATACCGTCTCCGGTAGCTACCAGCGGGTTTGTCGTATTCCGGTAAACGGCCTCGCAACCGCCTGTCGCCATAACGGTTATCTTTGACAAGAAAGTATGTACCTCGCCCGTATCCTCGTTCAATACATAGGCACCGAAACATTTGATACCGGGGGTATGGCGGGTGACGATAATGCCCATATGGTGCTGGGTGATAATCTCTACCGCATAATGGTTCGTGAATACGGCGATGTTGGGATGGTTGTTTACCGTTTCTATCAAGCTCGTCTGTATCTCGGCTCCTGTATTGTCGGCATGGTGCAGGATACGAAACTCGGAGTGTCCTCCTTCTTTATGCAGATCGAATTCTCCGCTTTCTTTCTTATCGAAATTAACTCCCCATCGGATAAGCGCCTCGATCTGGGCAGGGGCCTCGCGCACGACTTTCTCCACGGCTGCCCGGTCACTGATCCAGTCGCCGGCGATCATCGTGTCTTCTATGTGCTTCTCGAAATTATCTACTTTCAAGTTGGTTACGGAAGCGATACCTCCTTGCGCGAAATATGTGTTGGCTTCTTCTTGTCCGGCTTTACAGATAAGTGCTACGCTCTTGCCTTCATTGGCTACTTTCAGAGCGAAACTCATACCGGCGATTCCTGAGCCTATCACTAAGTAATCGAATCTTTGTACCATGTTTTCTACTGTTTAGGCTCACAAAGTTAGGGATTAACTGATTAGGTTGTTCCTTTTGCGCTTGCTTTTCGTACAAAATAAATATAGACTACAGGTTTTCCGGATAGAGCCTTGCGGGTTGTGTTACTGCAACCCGGCTTGCAGTGGAGGTCTTTAGAATTGGACGGATAATCCCAACGTGAAGGTACGGGCTACAGGATAGATGGAAGTGGTCTCGATACCGGGTTCTACGCCATTCACGTTGATATTAGCGGGATCGCCTCCGGTATATCCGGTAAGTGTAAATACATTATTTACCGAGAAATAGCAGCGTAACGATTGAATCCATTTATTGTCTGGGAGAGGGGACAAAAATATCATTATACGGGATTTAGCGCCGGTGCCCGTGGCTTTGAGACGGATTACTTCGGTTATAACAACCTGAAAGCGGGTGGTACAGTGAAATACGGAGACGTGACTTCTTTCCAAAACGAGAATCGTTTGGCCTCATTCATGGGTCGTTTCAATTATATGTATGACAACCGTTTTATCGCCACCGTGAACTTACGTGCGGACGGTTCCTCTAAATTGGGTATGAATAATAAATGGGGCTTCTTCCCTTCCGCTTCCGCCGCTTGGGTGTTGAATGAGGAGGCTTTCTTGAAAGACGTGGATTGGCTGAGCCAGTTGAAACTACGTGCGGGTTATGGTCTGACCGGTAACCAAGATGCTATCGAGGCTTATAACTCGTTGGCTTTGATGAGCCCGAACGGTGTGACTTCCGTCAATGGAAATTCTACCGCTACCTATGGCTTTACACGTAACTCGAACCCGGACTTGCGTTGGGAGGTGAAAAAGACATTCGATGTGGGTGTGGACGCCGGTATCCTCGATGGCCGCTTTACGTTGACTGCCGATTGGTATACTTCCAAGACTACGGATCTGTTGTATAAATACGCGGTTCCGGTTCCTCCGTTCGTATATCCGGAATTATTGGCGAACTTGGGAGAGATGACCAACTCCGGCGTGGAATTGGCTGTAAGCGGTGGTATCGTGAAGACAAAGGATTTCGATTTCAACATGGGCGTGAATTTCTCTTACCAGAAGAATAAATTGAACTCCTTGAGCGGTTCTTATATGGGACAAGAGTTGCAGGCGAAACAATATATGGATCTGTCCAGTATGAGTGGTGCCGGTTTCGTAGGAAACAACCGTGTGGTTTATCAGATGGTAGGCTATCCTGTCGGAGTGTTCTACATTCCTCGTTGCTTGGGCTTGACTCCGGCTTTGGATGAGAATGGAAACGCTATCGAAGGCCGCTATATCTACAACTTGGATCAGACGATCGATGGAAAAGAGGGTTTGGATACCAATGATGGTGGCGACCGTTATATCGCCGGACAAGCCATGCCGAAATATTATCTGGGAATGAACTTCAGCTTCCGCTACAAACGCTTTGACTTGATGACGCAGATGAACGGCGCTTTCGGTCATAAGATCTTCAACGGTACATCGCTAGCTTATATGAACTTGAGCCAGTTCCCTACATACAACGCATTGGCTAAGGCTCCGGAAAGCAAGATCTACGACCAGTCGATCTCTGATTATTGGTTGGAAAAGGGTAATTATTTGAATATCGATTATATTACGTTGGGTTACAACATCGATTGCAAAAAGATCGAGAAATACGTGAAGAATATCCGTGTGACATTCTCGGTGAACAACGTAGCTACGATCACGGGTTACTCCGGTTTGTCTCCGATGATTAACAGTACGACGGTCGATAAAGATAATAATGACCTAGGTATGGATAACAAACGTTTCTATCCGTTATCCCGTACGTATTCATTAGGTTTGAGTGTTAACTTCTAAATCCATTTAAAGAGTCATGAAAAAGAAATTTATATATAGCTTTATGATAGCCGCTGCCGCCGCGGCATTTTCTTCCTGTTCTAATTTTTTGGAAGAGCGTCCTACAGACGCGTTTGATGAGGAGACCGCGTTCCAAAGCCCTACGTTGGTCTATGTAAACACGGTTGCGAGCTTGTACAATAATATGTTTAAGATCATGGGTAACGACCGTCATGTATATGACTTGAATACCTTCTCCAGCGATGAGGCTATGCTCCCTTGTCGTATCGGCGACTGGGAAGATGGCGGTTTATGGCAGAATATTTTCTTACACCGTTGGGGCACGATGAATGATTTGACCAAGAACTCTTGGGATTTCTTGTATGAGCAGATCGGAAAATGCAACCAGAGTGTTGATAAGTTGCAAGCCTTTGCCGAGGAACAACCGGACGTGGAATATTTCAAGGTTTATCTGGAAGAGGTCCGTGCGGTCCGTGCGTTTTTCTATTATGAGTTGTTGGATTTGTTCGCTCGTGTTCCGTTGGTAACTTCCTCTACGACACCGATGTCTGAGGTAAAGCAATCTGAGCGTAGCGTTGTATTTAACTTTGTCCGTTCGGAGTTGGAGGAGGCGTTGCCTTATCTTTCAGATAACCGCAGTAACCAAAAAGGTGAGTATTACGGACGTATTACCAAGCCGGTGGCTTATATGATCTTGGCTAAGTTGGCGTTGAATGCGGAGGTTTATGCGGACGACAATTGGACGGACGGCAATCGTCCGGCTGGAAAGAACATCAAGTTTACCGTTGACGGTAAAGAGATGAACGCTTGGGAAGCTACGATCGCTTATGTGGATAAGCTGGAGGCTTTGGGCTATAAATTGCAGGGAAACTTCTCGGAGAATTTCGCCGTAGCGAACGAGACCTCGGTTGAGAATATTTTCACGGTTCCTATGGACCCGGTCGCTTATCCGGACGCTAAGGACTACAATTTGGTACGTACCCGCCATTATGATCATGCAACCGCTTACGGCCAATCCGGATGGAATGGCTCTTGCGCTACGGTGAAGGCGATGAACGTGTTTAAGTTCGGTACGGCGGATGAGGATCCTCGTTGTAAGCTTACTTATTTTACGGGCGAGGTGACCGGCCCGGATGGAAAGACGATCTATACGGAATGGGACGGACAGAAAGTGCCTTTGAAATATGAGCCGAACGCCCCGAAGGTATATATGGATGCCTCCGATGGTTTGTTGGTGAAGACCGCCGGAGCTCGTATGGCTAAATATGAGTTCGACCAGAATGCTCAGGATGGTGGAAACTTGCATGGAAATGACTGCGTGATCTTCCGTTTCGCCGACGCGTTGCTGATGAAGGCGGAAGCCAAGATTCGTCTGGGACAGAATGGAGACGATGAGGTGAACCAAGTTCGTAACCGTGTAGGCGCCAAACCGCTACAAAACGTAACGCTGGATACGCTATTAGACGAGCGTATGCTTGAATTAGCTTGGGAAGGCGTACGCCGGCAGGATTTGATCCGTTTCGGCAAGTTTACCGAGGCTACGGTAGACCGCTATGTAGGCGTGAAACATTCCGCCAGCTCGCTGGATTATCAAGAGGATAAGACGGGATATACAACGGTATTCTCCATCTATGCCGATATCCTTAGCCTGAATCCTAACTTGACACAGAATCCGGGATATTAATACGATTCATTTTAATCTTTAAGGCTTTATCAGGGGGCTGTCCGTTATTGGGCAGCCCTTTCTTCTTTTTTCTTGATTTTCCCTAGTATCTTCGGGAATTTCCATATAAATAACAACGTACAGCAAATAGCGGCCGTGGCATCCGATACGGCTTCTGCCGCATATACGCCGGTTACCCCCATAAAATGAGGTAATAGTAATGCCAAAGGAATCAAGAGGATTACTTTACGAAGCAAGGCGATAAAGATAGATATCTTAGCTTGTCCCAACGCTACGAACATATTCTGGCAAGCTCGTTGTAAGCCAAAAATCGTCATACCCGCCAAGAAGATGGGCATGACCCAACGGACGGTATCGATCAACTCCTCGTCGCTTGTAAAAGCGGAGGCTACGGTTGAGGGGAATAAGATCATGAATAGCATGAGTATCAAGTTGAAAGAGAACATAACGATTAGCACGATACGAAAACAATCTTTTACCCGCTGTTTGTCTCCATGTCCGTAATTATAGCTTATGATCGGTACGAATCCTTGGGCGAAACCGGTCAGCGGTACGCTAGCGAATTGCATGGCACTCTGTAAGATAGCCAATGCGCTCACATAGATATCGCCAAAATTTTTCAAACTACTATTCAAGACGAAACCTACCAGACTCTCCGTGCTGGCCATGATGAACGGAGAAATTCCCAAAGCGAACATCGAGAGTACGATTCTTCGGTCCAGTCTCATATACCGCCTTTCCAAAGGCAAGGAGGCACGTCTTGAGAAAAGGAAGCTCAATACCCATATGGCACTGCAAGCTTGTGATAGGATCGTGGCGAGCGCGGCGCCTTTTACCCCCATATCCAACCAGAAAATGAAGATAGGGTCTAATACGATATTCAATAAAGCCCCGATCAAAACCGAGCACATAGCGATAGACGGACGCCCTTGTGCGTTGATAAAGGCATTCAAGCCCGTGGATATCTCGACAAACAGAGTGCCCAGTAAATAAATAGAGAGATAATCCACCGCATATCCTAACGTATATTTTGATGCTCCTGTAAAAAGCAGGATCGGTTCCATGAAGGTATAGGTGATGAGGGAAGTGAATATAGTAAATAGGATAAGCAATATAAATCCATTTCCCACTATTTTTCCGGCCCGTTCCCGGTCGCCCTGTCCGAGAGCGATGGCCGCTAACGGCGAACCGCCCGCTCCCACGATAGCGGAGAAAGAGGAGATCAAGATCACGATGGAGGTGGTCACCCCTATACCGGCCAAAGCGTTTGTCCCGATCTCGGGAATATGCCCGATATAGATACGATCTACGATATTGTAAAGTAAGTTGACAAATTGGGCCGCTACCGCCGGAAGCGCCATTTTGAAAACCAGCGGTAGCATACGTTCCGTACCTAGCCTAGCCTCGTATTTGTTCTTCATATTCAATCGGGATTTCAATTAAAATGGCTGCAAAGTTACAAGAACTTGTTGGATTATATAATCGAGTTCCATAAATTACCAGTTAATAAAAAACACTTAATATCTACCACATCTACAATTCCTTCTTATATGCCTTATAAATAAACATCTTATATAGTGGTTGTAGATAGAAAATATCTACAATTATCATTCTTTATCTACCATGTTTTGATAGAAAACGCAAGAAACCAAATTATCGTTTAGGTTCGTGTGTCGTAGTGCCTATATATGTAAAAGTAGTTTCTATTAGGGAAAACAAAAGTTTCGTGCTGAAGAAACTTTAGTTTCTATATAGGGAAACAAAAGTTTTCTGATTGATAAACTTTTGTTTTTTACCATAAAAACTGCAAATGCTTATATGATAATATTTTAAATACATAATACAACTAGTAGATACGTAGTGTGCCGCATCTCCCTACTGGCTGATTGTATCTCAAAATCACTATTGAAAAACAAATATTTTAGTGGTATTTATAAAATAAATTTTATAACTTGCGTTTAAGTTGTAAACTGTAATCTAAATGAAGAGAACACTAGGACTGACTTTGCTACTTTTCGCTACCCTTTTTTCTTGTATGCGCCAAGAAAAACCATTACCTGCGGAATTATCTCGTGCGGAATCTGTGATGTGGGAGCATCCGGATAGCGCATTATCTATATTACGTTCTATGCCTCAATCATCACTCTCTATCGGAAAGAACTATGCTACTTGGGCGCTATTGTTGGCACAAGCCCGGGATAAGGTATATGGTAAACGCCTTCCGGATTCGTTGAATATCCCTTCCTCGGATAAGTTGGTTCAAGATGCGATGGATTATTTCGAGAAGGAGGGAGATTTGAAAAGAATGGCGCAAACGTATTATTATAAGGGACAGTTATTGAAGGATCAGAAAAAAATAACGGAAGCGATGCCTTTCTTTCTAAAATCTAAAGAAATGATGACAAAGTTGGATGAGCCGCTTTTTACTTATCTGATTTGCCAATCATTGGGAAATATGTATCGTTATCAAGATCTTTATGAAGAATCGTTGGTACAATTAAAGGATGCTTATCAATACGCATTACGATCAGGAAATGGAGAACGGATATCTTATGCTCTATCAGAACTAGGAAGAACTTATGTGCATAAAAATGAAATGGATAGTGCCTTGTTCTATTTTGGTAAATCATTAGATAATGCTCAAAGGTTAGGTAATATAGAGCTCGAAGCTATGGCTATGGGAGAGCTAGGCGTTGTTTATAATAAATTAAGTCAAGGAGAAAAAGCTTTACATTACACTAGAAAAGAGCTTGACTTATGTTTACAAATATCTTCCTTACATAAGCTTCCTCAAGTATATTACAAGATAGGTAGTGCTTTTTGGAGTTTGGGGCAACTAGACTCTGCAAAGGTTTACTTTCAGAAATCGTTAGAAACAGACAATTTGTATACGCTAAATGAAGCCTATGAGGTGTTATATTATATATGTGTAGAACAAAAACTTTACAAGGAGGCCATAGAATATAATAACCAATATCTTATTTACTCAGATTCGCTACAGGTAATAAATCATGCTGGAGAATTGGCTGAAATTCAGGCTCGGTATGATCATGAGAGATTGTTGAACATAAATAACCAGCTAAAACTAGAAAAAACGAATCAAGAGATAATCGGCTTGTTTGTCACTGCGGTTCTGTTGATTCTTATAATCGTCTATCAATATCGTGTATTGCGGAAGGAAAAATCTTTAGCGCATGCTAGAGAGCAAATACGAATTTACAAGGAATCGATAAAAGAGAATGAGAATCGTATAAAGGAAAATGAGCAATTGATGGCCACGTTAAATAATAAACAGCAGGAAATCGATGAGATTGTTTCAGAGAATAAAAGTTTATTGGATCAAAATGCGGAGTCCCATAAAGAGATAGAGAAATATGAAGAGCTACTGAAATCCTCATATAAGAAACTAGATGAGCAATTGCCTTATTTCGATAAATTGAAAGACCTAAAAGAGCATCCTAGATATCTGAAGGATGCAGATTGGTCATTAATCATAAACTGGACAAACTTGCAATACCATCAGTTCTATACACGGTTAGAGAAAGATTTTCCCGATTTCTCTGAATTAGATAAGCGATATTGCTGCTTGATCAAGATGGGGTTCAGTTCTTCCCAAATAGCTGTTTTTGCGAACTCTCTCCCCGAGTCTGTATCCAAACAGAAACAGCGTATCAAACAGCGTATCAAAAAAAGCAAACAAATACCTTCCGACGTAAGTTTCTTACTAGATCAATATCTCAAAGAGTACTAAAAACAGGGGATGTCCATATGTGTGTTTTTAATTTATTGATTATCAGTGCTATATGGTCTTGATTTGTCCATGTGTGTTCCTTGACTATGTATGAAAATGAGTCTACATTTGTATTGTAATTTTTTTGAATTTATGAAACAAATAACAAGTAGATTAGTAGGCTTATTATTCATTTGTTTAATAAGTGGTTTTGCGTTTACCAATGTGTATGCAAAGACAATGGGTGAGAAGAGAGTTAGAGTGCATGGAAGTTGGGATGAGGAGAAGCGTTCAGTTTCTCCAGATATACCAATAATTGTAATTTTAGATAATGATGAATTGATCATTCAGAGTAGCTCTCTGCGATCGGATATAACAATCCGAATAATGGATTCTTCCACCATGGTTTATGAAGAGACCGTTTTAGCGGAAAAAACGGGGTATATATTGATTGATTTGAAAGATAACAAGAGTGGAGTTTATACTTTGAATCTGACAAATCAGTGGGGAGATCATCTTTATGGTGAATTTACATTAGAATAAGAAATCAAAATATAAGGATGAAATGGCTATTATCCTATGAAGAGAAGACCTATTAAAAATATGTATTAATTGAGAAAATATGTAGTGAATATGTTGAATTTATTAAATCTATTGTTATGAAATACTTATTATCTTATTTTATCGTTGGCCTAACATTGCTAGGATGTACAACAAACGAGCTGGAGACAAATATACAACAGTTGAATATTAGTACAGAAATGGGAGAGTTGGATAATGTCATATATCCACTTTCAAGTAATTATCAACAAAATGGTATTCAAACAAAGGCTGGTGGAGATTTTGGTTCAAATTGGGAAAGTTATTTGAATGTAACATTAGCTTCTGGTAGTAGTGTTGCCACACCATGGAATGAAAGTGGAGCTGTATCACTTTCTGTTCCAAAAGATTTCTGTTTTGATATAAAAAAGCAGGACGGTTGGAATATAATTGCTCACACAATGTTTTCAACAAGTGATAAAGGATTGAATTATATTATATTTTATAATAAATATTCAGGATTGTTGAAAGGCTTTTATTATTTAGAGGGAAGTACTACCCCTAATAATACAGCAATCTGGAATATCTCTATTGAACCTAATCAATCCCTTTTAGATTTCGCAGATAAATTTGCAACAGCGGTTAATAGCAATGTGAAAAACAACTCGGTAGGGATTACGAATATTACAAAAGAAAGTTCTAAAGGATTTCTTCCGGGATGGAATTGTTTTCAACAAGAATTGGCTTATGATCCTAATTTTACAAGTGGTTATTTGTATGTAACTCCTCAAATGGTGACTACTTCATCCATTAATTTGAGTGGTAGTTTTCAATCAAAATCAGAAGGATTTATTGCTTCGCTTGCTAATTCAAAATCAACGAATAAAGTTACTGATGGTATAGTTAATGGTGCCGGTGATGAGGCAGAGAAGTGGTTTAATAAGCAATTAGCTAATGATAAATTTAAAAAAGTTACCGTTCCTATATTAACTGAAGGTGTAAAACAGATTGTTAATTTAGGCCTTAATTCTCTTGTAGGTTCATTTCTGGGTATTTTCTCTCCTGCTAAGCCTAATAATCAAAAACTACAAATATCTACACTAGGATCTGTTGATATTAGTGGTACTATAACTTCGGTGCAAACGGGTTTAGTTTATCCAATACGTATTAATATATCCAAACAAAATGTAGGTACTTTAGGGGTGTGGGGATTAAAAGAAACTCCTATTATTTATTTGGATCCTCTGGCGGAGCATGTTGATAATCCGGGTGATTCTTATGTTCAAGCAACATATAAATTAAGAGGCACGGGTGGAGTTAAATATGAAACCGTAATTAATCCTACAATTAAATCTGAAATTTCGTCTGAGGGTACATCTTATTCTCTTGTCCGATATTCTTCTTTTCCTAAAGGGGTTAATTCAGATAAATATGATTGTGGTTCTTTGGGTAAAGGAATATGGGGAGGTCCTTTGAATGATTCATATTTGTTATATAAAGATAATGATGATGTAGCTATATATATGCAGAATTTTAGTTTTCCTATTACTGTAAGATATGTAAAACCGACAACAACTATCCATCGTAGTATCTTTCTTCCTTATACAAAGGATGATAGGGGAAACAGTATAAAGTTTAAATCGGATCATGTTTGTAAAATGACCCATAGCTTTAATGTTAATCTTGGTGGAGTAAGTCATACTTTTGTTTCAACAAAGACATTTGTACCTCGATTGGAATGGCATCCAGATTGGTATAATAATTATAAAGATGTATTTCCTTACTCTCTAGATGTAGAAGTTCAAAGTATTAAAAATGAAATATAGATATGATTTTTAGAAGAAGACAACAAAAATGCTGGTTGAGTATAATCGCATTATTAATGCTGGTTTGCAGTTGTTCTGATGATGAACGAAAGGAAATACCCACACCTGCAAAACCTTATTTGAACGTGAAAGACAGTCTGGCTTTGGTGGACATCTATAAACAGGCGCATGGAGAGGGTTGGACACTGGTTGATTGGGATCTGGAAAACATACAGACATGGGGTGGTGTGACTGCTGCCCTAGACACTGTTATGAATGAATATCGGGTAGTTGGTTTTGTGATGCAGGATGGTTCAAATGGTATTTTATCAGATAAGATTGGAGATTTAGTGGAGTTGAGAAGTTTGAGTCTTTATGGGAAAGGTTTGTATGGAGAGCTTCCAAAGACGATTGGAAATTTAGTTAATTTGGAAAGTCTTGTCATTTCTTCTACCTCTTTAAGTGGCGCATTGCCTAAAGAAATTGGCAATTTAAAGAATATAGAAGTGATGCAAATTTATTTCAATGAATTTACTGAAATACCAAAAGAGTTCGGCAATCTTCCCAAATCGGGTGTCTATATGATGCAACACAATAAGTTTGCGGGTGAGGTACCGGAGACGTTGCGGTTTTATGAAAATAGTGATGAATCAAGCGGTATTAGTGGCATCGATCTGAGCTATAACTGCTTTACATCGTTTCCATGGTCTTTTTTCACAGATGATGATGATTGTTTGGTACCTCATTTGTGGGGAAATAGGCTATCTGGAACCATTCCAGATGAGGTATTTAAATCTCCGAAGTGGGAGAGATGGAAAACTCAAATATCACGTCAAGAGAAAGGATATGGATATTCTAATTACCCGCCGGAAGAAGATGAGCATTGAAAAATCGCTAAAAAGACTGTTTGACAATCTGAAGTTAAACAGTCTTTTGTCATGTACATGACTCGTTGAATCATTATTTGGTGGATGTGTTCGGTGGTCCGGATAAGGCGTATGTCTCGTTTTTCCCGATCCAGAAGGCGATCAATTACGCCATGACCTCGTCCTTGACGACCGGTGGTATCAGCAGCGGGAAAAAGAAGCTGGTACATTGCTTACCGGCATTATTCACGTTTTCAGTCTGTCTATTGGTTATCGGCTCATTCTTTTGCCGCTTGTTTCTGGTGCCTCTTATTATTTATGCCCTTTTATTGTTTGTAGACGCAATGTTCCGCAATAAATGTGATTTACGTGTAGGATCGCTATCCGTAATAGCCTCTTTTACGCAATTGTTTGGATATGGTACTGGGTTCCTTAGAAGTATTATTTGAATGTTTATCTATTTATATTTTAGAACAACTTATATGAAAACAACAAGACTTTTTTCTTTCTTAATTTTAATTAGTTTAGTATCAAACGCAAATGCTCAACTCCGGGTTCTTTCAAATGGACGAGTACAAGCAGGCCTTTTAAAAGACAATAATGAGGACTTAGGAAATGTAACCTCTATGCAGATATATGGTCGGATAGGGGATGCACGCGCAGGTTCGAAATTAACATTTGGTGATTTTGGACAATATGCGAATCAAGGTTGGAATGTGTTTGCTGGAGAATATGGAACCACGGATACGGATCAACTTTGGCTGCATGGGAAATTGGGTATTTATATGACTACAAATGGTTATGCTAACAATGTCGTGGCGTATTACAATCCGGCTAGTAATACTAATTTCGTGTTCAATACGAATCTTCGTGTGAATGGAGTGAATATAACTTCAGACGCTCGCTTGAAGGAAAATGTAGAGTCGCTGCAAAATCCATTAGCTCTTTTAGAGCAAGTGAATGGGGTCTCTTATTCATACAACCTCTCTACACTTGAGGAGAATAGGGAGCAGGATGAGTCTAAGTTCTCTGCCACATTGGATAATGGGATATCGGGAAGTTCCTCCGATTCAGAGGAGATTATGGATGCCGCTACTATCGCAAAGATAAATAGAGACAAACAAATCCAAGCAGAGATAGATCGAAGAGAGGCAGCGGAGGCTAGTCGTAAACGAATTGGTTTTTTGGCTCAAGACATACAAAAGGTATTACCCGAACTTGTACAAACGGATGAAAACGGGATGATGTCTATAGATTATATAGGTTTTATTCCGCTTATCGTAGAAAGTATCAAGGAGATGCAACAAACGATCCAACAACAGAATGAGGTGATTGATAATTTGCAAGCTCTACTATCGCCGGAGGTACAATCTCAATTACGTTCGAACACGACTTCCACAAGTAATATAAGTGCTCTGGATGGCGCAAAATTATATAATAGGGAAGGTGCTTCTGTCTCTTATACCTTACCGGCGACGTTTGTGTCTGCTAGTCTACAGATATTTGATGTCACAGGTAAACCCGTGAAAGTTATTAAGTTGGATAATGGAAGTAGTAATGTGGTAGAAGTAAGCCGTTCGGAACTTGGTTATGGAACGTTTATTTATACTCTTTTTGTGGATGGGAAGAAAGCGGATACTTTGAAGAAGTATGTAAGTCTGTAATCTCAAGGAATTAAAAATAGAAATAACAGAATCATAAATTCTTTGATATGAAAGAGAGAATCGTCTTTTTTACATGTATCGTTTTGACTTGCTTATTTTCCCCGTTATCATCACAAGAGGTTGACACGAGAAGCTGTGTGAGTACTTATACAAATCAGACAGTTTCATCAAGTGTATCAGTTTTGGGCTGTAATACGTTGGCTGTCCAAAATGTAACCGTGGCAAGTAATGGTAATTTATCTCTTTCCGCTCCGGCGCAAATTACGATTAATGGGCCTTTTGAGGTAAAGTCTGGCGGAATTTTGAATATTAGGCAATCCCAACAAATGATATTTACTTATACTTATGATGCGTCAGGAAATAGAACAACACGGCAATTTAGTGCGATGGCTTCATCTTTGGAGGCCGTTCCCGTAGACCAAGAGGAGGATTGATCAAAATATAATTTAAGTATACTTATAGATGAAATTAATATATTTATATACGATAGGGATATTTATCATGTTTATGTCCCCATCTTCTTATTTATGTGCCCAAGGAGTTGCTGAGAATAATCAATTTTTCGATTGGAAGGAAAGTGATTACAAGGCTTATGAGGATTCTTTATTGAAGGCTTTATATCCTCCGGTTATAGCGAAAACTGCAGAAAATCCGGAAAGGTTTTCACAGCAACCTCAGGCTTTTGTTCCTAAAGCCATATCTGATAATACTTACGTTCCGACTACAGTTACAATAGATAAATCGAAAGCTGTAGGAGAGATACCGATACAAACAGGTGTTTCCCCGACTGGAGCTAAAACCTATACGGTTCCCATACAGGTTTATCCGGGTATAAATGGATTTGAACCCCAATTATCATTGGCTTATAATAGCCAGCAAGGAAATGGCATCGTTGGTATTGGATGGGGTATTGGCGGTGTGCAATCGATCATGCGTACGAGTAGGAATATTTATTATGATGGTAAGCCCCAAGGAGCTTTACGTACGAAAGCGGATGCGTTCGTGTTAGACGGGATGCGTCTTATAAAGATCTCAGAGAATGCGACAACTATTAATTATGAGTCCGAGCAAGGCAATATAAAAGTAAAAGCTTTTTTGTCCGGCGATGTCGTGAAATATTTTGAGGTATTTTATCCTAATGGAACCAAGGGCATATTTGGATATGCCTCAAATACAAGCAATAAGATCTTTTATCCGATAGTTTCTTTGTCTGACTTGCGAAATAATCAGATCCTATATACTTATGTCGAGCAAGAAAACCATTACAGATTGACAAAAGTTGCTTATAATGGTGCCTCTGTGGAATTTCAGTATCAAGCCTCACGACCGGACCCCTTGGTCTCTTTTATAGGAGGGCTTAAGACAGGGGAAAGCTACTTGCTGGCTAAAATCATCAGTAAATTAGGCTCTACTGCGCTTTGTACGTATAGCTTGAGCTATAAAAACCAGAACAATAGCTCAGTTTTAAGCCAGATAGATTATTCCGCCTCCGGGCAATCTCTGAACCCTATAAAGCTTTACTATGGAGAAGGCATAACAGATGGGTCTTATGATAATGGTTCTGTCACACAGCTATATAATTGGTATGAATCAACGGATCCTGCTCGTATCAAGGTAGTGAAAGGAAGGTATGATTATGCGTCGGGGGCAGATGGTTTGATCTCTTTGCCTAATGAGAATCCCTATTGGGAGCATTACAGACATTCGACGGCTTTTCAGCATTCCCAGAATAGATATGACAATAAATTCACCGGAGAAGAGAAAATCTATCTTTATGCCGGATTGAATAGCGAGTACGCTTCCCCCATGCCCAATCTTACGACCGGAGCTAATTTTATCGATATCTTTTGTGCGGATTTGGAGGGAAAGCAAGAAGAGCATATCATAAAAGTAAACAATGGCGTTTCCGGTGATAATGATCAAGTGACTTTCCGTGTATATAGGGCCAGTTTGACTGTGGGATTGGTATCTAAATATACACGGACTTTTAATTTCCCGACCGTATTGACCGATGCGGATGGGGCAAAGAGCATACATCCTAAGTTTTATTATACAGGGGATTTCAATGGGGATGGAAAACAGGAAGTACTAGCGGTCTCTTGCCATCATCCTTTTGGAGAGACCAGTAAGACCTCTAAATGCTATATATTTGATTTGGAAAGTGGTAAGGTCTTATATCAGAGTTACTTGTTTCCCTATAACGTTAATTTTGTAGGCACGGAGCAGCCTGATCCTGAGGACGCATTTCAGAAAACAGATAGACTTCTGGTATTAGATTATGATGGAGACGGGAAAAGTGACATCGCTCTTATTAATGACTCCGGGATAAATATATATACTTTTGATGTTTCCGGTAGTACTTGGACGGGCCGAAAAGTCTCTACTTATACCGGATTAAAAAAGGTGGATCTAAAAGATCGCTCGCTGTTGCTGGGGGAGATCAACGGAGATGGGCTTATGGATTTGCTGGTATCTCCGAAAAAAAAGGATCCAGTCTATACGTGGGCCGCTTATAACTCGATGGGAGATGGACAATTTTATAAATCCACGTTTGCCGGTACTCAAAACTCGGGGATTTCTACGGATGGCTTTTTGCTACAAGATGTAAACGGGGATGGTATGACAGACTTGATCCGGTATCATAGCTCCGGTTTCTTCACTTACCTCGCTAAGAAAAATAACGTGGGTTCGGTTGAATGTGCCCAAAATTATACATCGAAATCAATCTTGATCCCGACTAATATAAACAGTCATAATTATTTTAGTCAATTGGTCAGCTTGAAGAATGGAGTGGTTACAAAATATTCATTCAAGAGGAATGACAATAAAGGCGTTTTGGCCACGGGTATGGCGAATAGTTTGGGAGTGGTCGAAAAGAACACATACCTGTTGATGAATGAGGAGGCCATATCTTCCGGTACTTATGCTAAGGGTGCGAACGCTGTTTTCCCGTATGTGGACATTCAAGAGTCTATTCCTGTCATAGCCTTTTCCAGTACTTATATGAAAGGTAGCCGGGTTGATAATTTCACTTTCACGTACCGAGGTGGTGTTATTCACCGCCAAGGATTGGGGTTTAGGGGATTTGAGAGTATATTCCGTACGAATTTGAAAGGGCAGCTTACGGAGCAATATTTTGATCCTTATAAATATGGCGTATTGAAGAGTGAGGTTTCACCTGAGGCGAAATTGACCTATAATTTTGCCGTTAATGTTCAAGCCAATAAAACGGTCAAGATACGTTTAAGCAATAAGACAGAGCAGGACTTGCTTAAGGGTATTACGGCTACTACCGCTTTTGTATATGATACTTATGGAAATGCGACGCAAGAGACTATCACTTACACTGGGGGTATTACGGTAAAAAAGGCGAACACATTTTATAACAATACGGCAGAGAGTGGATATCTTATTGGTTTCTTGACCGATCAGAGCGTGACTACTACTCGTAATAGCAGTACTTATACCGAGCGAATGAATATTCCTTCGCATACGAACGGCTATGCGAATAGCAAGGTGTTCTATAAGAATGGAAATAAAGCGAAAACTTACGAGTATGTTTATGATACTCCGGGTAATATCACAAAAGAGACGCTATTCTTGTATGGTTCGGATAAAGGGCTGAAGACCGAATATGCTTATGATACGAACGGTCGATTGAAAAAGGTGACAAACCCATTAGGACTTGCAAATGAGTTTTCTTATAATACGGAGGGGCGTATGTCTTCTGAGAAGGACCACCGGGGAAAGTCTACGGCGCATACGTATGATCCATTTGGTCGGGAGACAAGTGTCACGTTCCCTGATAATACTACCGCTACTGTATCTTACGGATGGTCGGAGGAAGGGACAAACGCTTTGTATGCCATAACCCGTTCTGTGACGGGTAAACCTACTACTAAAAGTGTATATGATGCGTTGAATAGAGAGGTAAGAACGGCCGAGACTCGTTTTAATGGCAGTTTTCTAAAAACGGATAAAATTTATGATAGTTATGGAAGGGTGCAAAAAGTCTCTCGTCCGTTTGCCGGTAGTTCGGCTACGGCTTGGAATATCTATAGTTATGATACGTATGATCGCTTAACCGCTATATCGGAACCTTCCGGAAGAAAAACGACTCATGGTTATAGCGGCAATAGTATAACAACGGTGGAGGATGGAATCTCTGTCAAGCGGACGTATGATGCGTTGGGCAATCTTATATCTGTGGTAGACCCAGCAGGAACGATTACCTATAATCTGCGTCCGGATGGACAACCTTCTTCTATCGTCGCACCGGGTAACGTGACTACTTCATTTGGTTATGATGGTTTCGGCCGTCGGACTAGCTTGGGCGATCCTAGCTCTGGTACGACAACTTATGCTTATGACGCATCCGGCAACCTATTGAAAGAGACGAACGCAAATAATAAGGTTATCAATTACACGTATGATACGTATAATCGCCTTAAAACGGCGACTTTACCAGAGTTTACGACTACATATACTTATAATGGCTACGATGAGTTGACGAAGGTCTCTTCTTCTGTCGGAACTTCCATTGATTATGTATATGATGCGTTGGGTCGTCTGTCGAGCCAGACAGAGACGGCGGTAGACAATAAATATTTACGAAAGGATTATACCTATAACGGAGGAAATGTAAGCTCTATTAAGTATACGTCTCAATCCGGAGTTTTGACAACCGAGAATTATAATTATGCGAATGGTCATTTAGTTGAGACCAAGCTGAATAACCAAACATCCATATTTAAGCTCACGAAAGAGAATGACATGGGGTTACCTACCGAGGTACGCTCCGGTGCCTTATCTCGTACCTATGGATATGACAGTTATGGATTCCCTACTTCCAGGAAGATACAGAAAACAGGGGTGACCACATTCCTCCAGAATATGGAGTATGTTTTTGATCCTGTTAAACGGAACTTGACTTACCGGAAAGACATTAATGTATCCCAAGAAGAGAAATTCTCTTATGATAATCTTAATCGTCTGACTTCCTACAAAGGGCTTATGGCAACTTATGATGCGAAAGGAAATATCTTAACCAAAGGGGATGTCAGTGGTACATTCGCATATAATACAAGTGGCAAGCCTTACGCCATATCTTCCTCTAGCGTGGCAAATGGTATTATGTCTTCCGCCACACAGGTTATTAGCTATACCTCTTTCAAGCGTCCGAACGCTATTACGCAAGATGGTAACGTGGCCTCGTTTACCTATAACGGCAATCAGCAGCGTGTGAAGATGCAGGTGGCTAAAGGGGGTAGCCGTTTGTTGACCCGCTATTATTTGGGGGATTGCTATGAGATCGATGAGACTCCCTCGGGTAATAAGGAGAAGTTGTATTTGGCGGGAGAGAATTACTACGACGCTTCGGCGGTATTGGTGAAGGATCATACGAATAGCTGGAAACTTTATTATATAGGTCGTGATTATCTGGGAAGTATCACGGATATCATCACGGAGGCAGGGACGAAATACGCGAGTTATAATTTTGACGCATGGGGTCGCCAACGTAACTCATCCAGTCACGTTTACATCCCTTCGGGGCAGGAGGTAGAATTGTTCCTTGGTCGTGGCTACAGTGGCCATGAGCATCTTAAGGAGTTTGGCTTGGTAAATATGAACGCTCGCCTGTATGACCCGGCTCTGGGTCGTTTCCTCGCTCCTGATCCGTTTGTCCAGATGCCGGACTTGTCCCAGAACTTCAATCGTTACAGCTATGCCATGAACAACCCGTTGAGGTATGTGGACGAGGATGGAGAGTTTATCCATATTATAATAGGTGCGGTTATCGGAGGAACAGCAAATTTGATCTATAAGGCTGTATCGGGTCAACTTCATAGTTTCAAAGATGGATTTGCCGCATTTGGTATTGGAGCCGCCGCCGGAGGTTTAGGTGCTGCTACGGGGGGATTGGCCTTTGCCGCCGCCGGAGGTGCCGCCGGGGGAATCGGAGGCTTTCTGGCTGGAGCCGCCGCAGGTTCGGCGAGTACAGCGGTGATGATGCCGGTCCAAAGTGCGGGTAACTCGTTGTATTTCGGGGATCAGTTTATGAGCTTGAAGGATTATGGTTTGGGTATTCTGGGTGGAGCCTTGACAGGTGGAATCGGAAACGGTACGGTTGCTGCCTTGAAAGGTAATAACTTCTGGACAGGTAAGGACGTTAAATTCGGACGGACAATCTTCTCGTTCAAGAACACGGCAACAAGACCGGCACCGGAGATGAGGTTGATGGAGGCTCCAGGAAGTGGGCTAAATGTGACGCAACCGGATATTAGTAATACCCCTAAATTAAATCCGGTAGAGACATCATCTCAGGTCGCTTCTTCTAGTCAATCTTCGGGTACGACTCGTTTTGTGACAACTCCAGATGGGGTAACTCATGATTTACAACCGACTATTGATAGAATACGGTCTGGAAAGTTGTTTACGTTTCGTCATGATGGGGCGATCTATTATAATAATGAAGGAAAGTTGCCAAATTTATCAAATGGTGTTTATAAAGAGTATGTTCATCCTACGCCTGGTTTGACAAGAGGAGCAGGGCCTATGAGAGTTATCACAGGAGGAAGTAAGATGTGGTTTACTCCAGATCATTATGGAACAATGATTCAAATCAAATTTTGAAAAAAGTTCGTTATAAGTATGTGAATATATAATATTATTCTTTCATTTGTATTCTAAAACTACTATTAGATGGAGAATATATTTTTTGTAAAGTATCCTAGAATGTATCTAGTGGAGGATACATTTATTGGATATGTATATAAAGTACGAGACAAAATGGATTTATTCCTTAACTTATCAAAAGCTCTAGTGTTTCCTAATTATTTTGGAGAAAATTGGGATGCTCTTTGTGAAGTTTATAGGGATTTTGACTGGATATCTAATAATGATATTGTAATAATACATGAAGATTTATCATTGTTAGATGAGTATGACTTAAGAATGTATTTGAAAATAATTAAAATAACTCTTTCATTTTGGGCTGGTTTTAATGATCATTCTGTATGTTTTATTTTTTCAGAGAAAGATAAAAAACGAATAATGGATGTCGTTGATTTAATGAAATAAATTTTGTGTTAACTTAATTTATCGAATGTGCTTTATATGTTTGAAGTATTTTTAAAAGAATAAATGCTATGAAGAAACAGATAGAAGACTGGCTTTTGGAATTAAGCCATAATGAAGTGATACCAGAAAATATAGTAGCACTGAATTTTGGTATTTTTGAGTCTGAAAATGGATATTGTGTTTATTTGATAGGCTCTGAAAGTTATGATGTGGACGATGATGATTGGGCTTGTGATGTTGATTATGAGCCGGTCGATAAGTATCTAAATATTGAAGGTGTTGATGTGGATCCGGATAAGTTCTTAAATGAGGTAATTACGATCTTATTGGACATTATTTCATTGGAGAAGGTTAGTGCTTGGTTATTACATACTAAGTATATAACTGTAGGATTTGATGATGGAGTGTTGGAGAAAATTAGATAGATGTGATTTATGGTTAATTTTATAAAGCAAGGTGATATATTCAATCTGAATGGAGTTCGCAGTTACGCTCATGGTTGTAATTGCGCCGGAGCGATGGGAAAAGGCATAGCGTTGCAATTTCGGGAGCGCTACCTCAAAATGTATGCAGAGTTATTCTCTTGATTTTAAGCGGTAATAAGAAGGGGTTTATTTAAAAATAGGCTGTTTCGTGATGGAAAATGAGACAGCCTATTTTTTGTTTGAGTTTTTGTATATGTACTGATATCGAGTTCATCTCATGAGTATGAAGAATTATGGCTTGGGTATTCTGGGTAGTCCTGTCTAGGGTTGGTACTTTAGGTGTGGCTTTTGATTATGGATGATCATATCCTTAAAGGTATAAAGCATACTTCTAGTATGAAAACAGGCTAAATAGAGGGAGAGATAATCTACTTTATCGTTTTAAGTATAGGAATCATAGATTTTGTATACATTTGTAGACGTATCTAAAACTCACATCTATCTCATAAAAGTGAAAGAATATGGAAGTTGTATTAAAACTAAACGCACGTTTGCAACCGATGCATAGACATGAATTAGAGGATGCGATTCAAGGTGTACTTGAGAAGGAGCAAATGGGAGAAGTAACAGGGGGTGGTACGGTTCAAAATCCAGACGGCGAGATTGTAAGTTGTGATATAGATATCCATCTAGCTGGTGATAAGTGGGATCATGTAAGTTTTTTGGTAAATTTACTAAATCGCTTGGGTATCCCCAATGGTTCTGCCTTGCTAGGGATAGATCGTAAATTTAGAGTGGAAGTTGGGACTTTGGAGGGATTGGCTTATTATCTTAATAATACAGATTTACCCGATGTAGTCTACGAAACCTGTGACATTAATCATGTGGTTGAACAAATGGAGTTGGCAATGAAGGGAATCGGCGGTTTATATAGCTATTGGGAGAGCGATGCATACACGGCCTTGTATTTTTATGGAAATTCTTATTCCGAAATGAAACAGAAAATAGAGCCTTTTGTCGCAACATATCCCTTGTGCCAAGAAAGTCGTATTGAGCAAATTGCTTGAATAATAAAACCTCTGTTAAAATAGAAGGTTAGATATCCCTGTATTTAGGAGATCAGTTGATGAGCTTGGAGGATTGTGTTCAAGGTATTTTCGGTGTTGCTCTTCGGGTGGTATCGGGAATGATATGGTAGCGGTTTTGAAAGATAATTAAAAGGAATAGGTTGTCTCATAGTGAAAATGAGACAGCCTATTTTTTGTTTGAACTTTTGTATATTGATATGTTGGTTTCATACAGCAAAAGGTAAGGGCTTGTTCAATGGTTTGGATAGAATGGTTTGTGATAAATAATTTTTTGTGGCTAAGCACGTTTTATTATTAAATCTAGGTACTTAGAAAGAATGAGGAGTTTAGAAAGTGGATGTTGAACTTATAAATGAAAAATGAAAATGATTAAATGTTTGTCTGTCTTATTTGTCTCTTTTCTGTTTCTAATGACAGGATGTGCGCCCAAAGTCATTACAAATATCTCTAAAAGTTACCCGGCAAGCGTAACTGCGGATAAGGTTCGTTTGTATGAGCTGGGGGAGGCTGTTCCTGCCTCGGCAGAGAGGATCGGCAATGTTTCTGTAGTGGATAACGGAGTGTCTACTAAATGTAATTATGATCAGGTTGTTTGGTTGGCGAAACAAGAAACGGCAAAAGCGGGAGGTAACGCATTGGCGTTGACAGACCATCGGAAACCTTCATTATTGGGTAGTAGTTGCCATCAGATAGCCGGTAGTATGCTTTTAGTGTCGGACACGGCGGCGTTTCGGGCCGCTCCTCTATCGAAAGCTTTGGATTTGGAGGAAGAGGCTGTCGTGGAGAAGTCTTCATTTGAGCATAACACGATTTATGCGAATATAGGTTACGCTTTTGTGACCAGTAAATTTTATTTGCCACCGGGTGGGTCTGGCCATCCTAAAAACGGATTGGATTGGCAAGTTGGGTATGATTGGATATCAAGGAGCGGTTTCGGTGCTGGCTTATTGTATTCGGGATATAAATCGTCTTATACTTATTCGGGAATAGATATTAACGTGGGGCTTACTTATGTCGCTCCTCAATTTGTGATGAAACAAATCATAAACCGATGGATCGTGGAAGAGAAAATAGGTATAGGATATTTTAGTTACCGGGAATCGGCGAGGGGGATAAGCGAGTCCTTATCCGGTGTAGGATATAATTTCTCATTAGGCGCAGAATATCTTTTGTCAAAGCATGTGGGAGTGGGCTTGAATATCGGTTATGTAGGAGGTTCCTTACCCAAGCAAGAGAATGTCTCTTACGATAAAGGAGATTACTCTGGCTTATTTCGTTTGACTTTTGATGCGGGGGTACGATTCCATTTCTAGTATTGACGAAAAAATGTTATCAAGATGTTGAAAATAGGATGTTTATGGATGATGTTGTCTATCAGTGTAACTGCATTTGCTCAAGACACTTCTTCTGATTGTGATAAAGAATATTACGATAGGTATGGAAGATGGATGGAAAATCATCTAGTGACATGGTGGGGTGTCCCACCAGTTTTGATGAGATCGTCCGGTAAATATGCGGATTTGATTTGTGAGAAGTTATCGGAGATTAATTATGAGGATACCCATTTTTTTATAACATTTTTGATAGATGAGAATGGGATACCTTATTGTAGCTCGTCTTCTTGGGAGAAAGGTATGGATGGAGAGGATAGGAATACTATACAGGAATTGTCAAAATCATTTAGGTTCATCTCAGCAAAAAATGGAGATTTGGCCGCTAAAAGTTTCTATAATTTTGTTCTTAAAAGAAGCAAGGACAGTGGACAATGGCATTATTCGGAGTCATTGATGTTTGAGAAAGAACAAGATAAATTATTGCCGGATGGGAATATCGTAGAAAATATGAGCCTTGTGATTGCAACTGATCGAGACACTGTTTTGATGGGTGATACTGTAAGGGTAAGCTTGCGATTTAAGAATATATCGGATAAGGATAAGCTGTTTTATCCGGGAGGAGTGATTATGATATACGAAAAATCTATGCGAATGAGTTCTAGTATAATGCCTCCTAGTTTCATATTGTCGAAGGGAAAATCGGATCAGTTACAAAATATACCGTCCGGTTTAGTCTATGAGATTAACTACCCCGTAATTGTATCATCCCCATTGTTTAAGGAAGGCGAGAATAGGTTAATGTTTAGATATCATTGGGGATTGAATTTATCTAAGAAAAATGTAACTGATAATATAATATATGGAAACTTGTATAGTAAAGAGGTTCGTACATATGTAGGAAGTGATTTGTGTGTATTTGGTTTATAGAACTTCAATTCTACGTCTTTTTAGTTTGAAATCCGGATAAAGTTTGTATCTTTGGAAATAGCTCTGAATATAAGTGTCTTACTTCTAAAATATATGCGTTATGAGATACCTAATTTATTTTTCACTATTTCTTTTGCAGTTGGCGTTTATCTCTTGCGAGAAAGAAGAGATAATAGAGGATACACCTAAAGAAACACCCTATTATCTGGGATATTTTGAGGGGGCGGTAAACGGACAGGATATTTCTATTAGGAATAAGTCGGCTTCATGGAGATATATAGATGCTGGATTTTATTCGGAAGTAAGGAGGGGAGAATGGGAGGTCTTGAGATGCTCACATTGGACGATTCCACTGGATCGCGAACATTCAAGCCGTTATGCGATGAAGGTGGTATTGCTCCCATTACAAGAAGGAGAATATAATATAGAGAAGGGGATTCGGACACAAGAGGAGATAACGTCTTATATCCGGATAACGGATTCACTAAATAAGGTGGAATATTGTCCTTTAAAAAAACCGTTTAAGGTCTATGTGGATAGTGTTCGTTACCATGAATCGTCCATGATGCCATATATTGAGGGAAAGATGGAAGGGACTTTATATAATAGGTACGATGTAAATGATTCTATCGTCGTAAAAGATGCTATATTCGGTATCCATTGATAGTGGATGATATACCGCTGCCTTACGATATTTTGGCTATTTTTAATTTTTACCTTCTGAACATTTAGTGGTTCACTCTGTTCTAACAAAGCATTGGATATCCGGCATGTATTTAGTAGTGAATTAATTAAACGTCAAAATTATGAAGGTGAAAATATTATACACGGCTTTAATCTCATTGATCGCGGGAGGAGCGATGGCGCAAGATTGTACGTTCTTCTTTCCGCAAACAGAGGGAACGGTATGGGTCCGTAAAGGATATGACGCGAAGGGAAACTTACAATCTGTTATGAGTTATCAAGTGGATGAGGTGGAAACATTGCCTTCCGGCCAAGAGGTGGAAGCGGACTACGTATATACTAATCCCTCCGGTACGATCGTGAACAAAGGAGATATCAAGGCATACTGCCAGAATGGAGAATTTTTCCTCGACTCGAAAGAGACGCTCTCTTATCCGGGAGTGGTATCGGAAATGAATACGAATGTGGATATCACGGAGAACTTTATAAATTACCCAAATCCGTATGCGGCTAATTTCGATAAGAATAACGTGTATTTCGACGAGGCTTCCGTAAAGATCTACGATAAGAAGAACCGGAAGAATCGTAAGGATATGGCCATTAAGGACCGTGAGTTTATTAAAACGGAAAGCATAACAACTCCTGCCGGTACGTTCGATTGCGCTAAGGTAAAATATAATATCGCTACACGTTCCCCTAAATCAAAGGAGACAATCACTGGGTATGGCTATGAGTGGTACAGCCCGAATGTAGGCTTAGTGCGTACGGAACAATATGATAAGAATAACGTATTACAATCCTATACGGTATTGGAAGAATTAAAATAAAAAAGGCGACTACAATCTTATGATTTGTATTAACCGGTTTAAGTGGATACGCTGTTGCTGAGAAGTGACAGCGTATTTTCTTTTATAGGAAAGATTGGGCAATTTTCTTTTTGTTTGACGTTTTTCGTTAACTTGCGGCAAATTTCGGAAAATGGAAAGAGAATATAAATCAAAAGTGGGATGGTGGTATCATCTGGTGATTATCATGGTGGTAATTGGTTGTGTGGCTGCGTTTTTGCGTACCAATATATCGGCTATAGTGGGTATGATGGTCGCTGCGTTGGGGGTGCTTCATGTTTTCTTTAATACGTATTACCGGATAACGGAAGATGATGTGTTGATAGCGCATTGTAGTATTTTCCCGGAGAAGAAGATCGCTATCGCTGATATAGAGGCGTTGGAATCTACCGTGATGCCGGTGTCCAGCTACGCCCTTTCGTTGGATCGGCTGATCATATGGAGCAATGGGAAACCTTGGATGCTCATATCTCCGACCAACCGGGCTGATTTTATCAAACAGTTGAGAAAGATAAATCCTAATATACAACTTAAATAGATCTAATAGTATGAAATACGATGTCGCTATAATCGGTGGAGGTCCTGCCGGTTATACTGCCGCGGAGAGAGCGGCGCAGGGTGGGCTTTCCACGATTCTTTTTGAGAAAAACGCATTGGGCGGGGTTTGTTTGAATGAGGGATGCGTGCCGACAAAGACGCTTCTTTATTCCGCTAAGACGTATGATAATATCAAGCATGCTTCCAAGTATGCGGTGAAAGCGGAGAATCCTTCTTTTGATCTCCCGAAAATCATCGCCCGTAAGAATAAGGTCGTGAAAAAGCTGACAGCCGGTATCCGTATGAAAATGACGGAGCATGGCGTGGTGATGGTTACGGCGGAAGCTTGTATCCAAGGACGTGCGGCCGACGGGACGATTACGATCGCTGCCGGAGAAGAGCTATACGAGGCTGCGAACCTTTTGATCTGTACGGGATCGGAAACGGTAATTCCTCCTATACCCGGATTGGCGGAGACGGAATATTGGACGAGCCGGGAGGCGTTGCAATCGAAGGAGCTTCCGGCCTCTTTGGTGATAATCGGTGGAGGCGTGATCGGTATGGAGTTCGCTTCTTTCTTCAATAGCCTTGGGGTAGAGGTACATGTCGTGGAGATGTTGGATAAGATATTAGGCCCGATGGATCGCGAGCTGTCCGAAATGTTGCAAGCGGAATACGCTAAACGGGGGATTAAGTTCTATCTAAGTCATAAAGTGACCGGGGTGCATGGAACCGAGGTTTCTGTAGAGAAAGACGGGGAGACATTCACGTTGCATGGCGATAAGGTCCTTTTGAGTGTAGGGCGTCGTCCGGTTACGAAAGGTTTTGGCTTGGAGACACTGGCTCCGGAGACTTTTCGTAATGGGGTGAAGGTGAATGAGTACATGCAGACTTCCCTGCCAAATGTATATGCTTGCGGTGATATTACCGCTTTCTCCTTACTGGCGCATACGGCAGTTAGCGAGGCGGAGGTGGCCGTGGATCATCTCTTGGGCAAATCGCGCCCGATGAGTTATAAGGCTATTCCGGGTGTCGTTTATACGAATCCGGAGATCGCCGGTGTCGGGAAGACAGAGGAGGAGTTGCAGGCAGAAGGTATTTCGTATACCGTGAAGAAAATACCGATGGCATTCTCGGGACGTTTTGTTGCGGAGAATGAGATGGGTAATGGCGTCTGTAAGTTGATCTTGTCGGAGGATGAGACGTTGATCGGCGCCCATATGTTGGGTAATCCGGCCTCGGAGTTGATCGTGATCGCCGGAATCGCTATTGAGAAGGGGATGAAATCGGATGAGTTAAAGTCGTTTGTGTTCCCGCATCCTACGGTAGGAGAGATTATTAAGGAAGCGCTTTATTGAAATAATTATGTACCTTTGTGCCGATAATAGCGGCACATGGGTACATTTGAAGGATATGTAGGGATTCGTTTGTGGGACGGACAATTGGTGGACGATGTGGTCTTCAGCCTTTTGTTCGTCTTATTTATGTGTTTTGCGTTGGTGTTCCGTACCAATTATCGTTTATTCCTGAAGATGATGCGTGATGTGGTATATGTGAAAGAACGTCAAAATTTATTTGAGGTAACGAGGGGGAGCGAATGGCTCTTCCGGAATTTCATGACGTTTCAAGCCTTGTTTCTTTGTAGCGTTTGCCTTTTTGCTATCGCTAGGGCATATGGGTATTTCAACCATTTGCTAGAAAATACGGTATTGATATCTATTGGGTTGATAATGATGGTATTGATACTGTTTTATTGGTGTAAGCGCTGTTTCTATTATTTATTGGGGGTTGTTTTTACGGATGCTCCGAAATACAAGTTTTGGAAGACTAATTATAACGCTATTATAGGAGCGTGGGGGATCTGTTTATACATTCCGGCACTTTGGTTGGTATTCGTGGGGAGCAGTATACAGATTCCTGTTTTGTTGTTTGTATTTTTCTATATTCTGTGTCGTTTTGTGATAATTTATAAGACCATACGGATATTTCACAGGAAAAATAGCAGTTTTTTATATATTAGTTTGTACCTTTGCGGCCAAGAAATATTGCCTTTAGTTTTTCTGTATGAAGGCATTATTTATTTGTATAACTTTATCGAGTCAAGTACTCTATGGCATTGAATATTAAAAAATTATTGGTATCACAACCGAAGCCTGCATCGGAGAAATCACCATATTTCGATATTGCAGAAAAATACGGTGTGGAAATAGATTTCCGTCCGTTCATCAAGGTTGAACCTTTATCTTCCAAGGAGTTCAGGCAGCAACGAATCTCGGTTTTGGATCATACCGCCGTTATTTTTACGGCTCGTACGGCTATCGATCATTTCTTTCATTTATGCGAGGAATTGCGTGTGGCTATCCCGGAAACGATGAAGTATTTCTGTATGACAGAGGCGATCGCTGTTTATCTCCAGAAGTATATCGTTTATAGAAAACGTAAGATTTTTTATGGTCAGACCGGTAAGGCAGATGATTTGGTGACTGTTATCGCCAAACATGCGAAGGAGAAATACCTAGTACCTGTTTCCGATGTACATAAAGATGATCTATTCGCTTTGTTAGATGCGAAGAAAATCAACTATACGAAAGCGGTGATGTTCCGTACGGTGAGCAATGATTTCGCGAAGGACGAGAAATTCGATTATGATATGTTGGTTTTCTTTAGTCCGTCGGGTATCTCTTCCTTATTGAAGAACTTCCCGGATTTCAAACAAGACGATATAAAGATCGGCTGTTTTGGCCCTACTACGGCAAAGGCTGTTAAAGATGCGGGTCTGCGTTTGGACGTTGAGGCTCCCACGGTGGAAGCCCCTTCTATGACTGCTGCTTTGGATTTATATCTGAAAAAACAGCAAGACGGTAAAAAATAATGACGACAAAAAGGTATACCCTTTCAAAAGAAGAACGCCTGTCGTGGAAACGTTACATTGACCTATTATTCGAAAAAGGACAATCGTTCGTGGCGTTTCCACTGCGGGTCGTTTATTTACCGATGGAGGAAGAGATGCCTGCCCGTGCTTCCTTCTTAGTGAGTGTACCGAAGAAAAGATTTAAGAGAGCCGTAAAACGTAACTTGATCAAACGACAGGTACGTGAGGCTTACCGGGTTCGTAAATATGATTTACTGGAACCGTTGGAAGCGAAGAATAAGGGCATGTTAATCGCTTTCCTGTACCTCGATAAAGAGATCCATCCGTACGCTGCGATGGAAAAGGCAATGAAGAAAGCGATCCATATCCTTCGGGATAAAGAATAATGAGACGCTTTTTTACCACATTACTCTTATTGCCGGTTTATTTCTACAAATATTGTATCTCTCCTATGACACCGGCTTCGTGCAGGTATACGCCCACTTGTTCCGAATATGCGGTGCAAGCCTTGAAGAAATATGGCCCTGTGAAAGGATTGTATCTTACGGTTAAACGAATACTTCGTTGCCATCCTTGGGGTGGGAGCGGTTATGATCCGGTTCCGTAACGCCATGGGTTATTATGATATACATACGCATCAGATGCCTTTCCATAAGGAGGATATCGCGATTATAAATAGGATCGTGAGTCCAATGGGTGATATGCAGCCGGGTTCACTTCCTGATACGGTTATTCGCTCATATGGTATTCATCCGTGGTATATATATAATGTAAAGGAGCAGATGGATCTACTTAGGGTATTGGTGTCTGGTTCGGGAGTCGTGGCGATCGGAGAGGCTGGACTTGATACACTGGCCGAATCTCCAATGGATTTGCAAAAAGAGGTGTTTCTGGCACAAGCCAATTTAGCGGAGGAAACACATAAGCCATTAATCATCCATTGCGTAAAAGCGTGGGCGGATCTCATTGCCTGTAAAAAGGCCGTGAAACCGGAGATGCCTTGGATTATCCATGGCTTTCGAGGTAATGGTGAACTTGCCTCCCAATTGGTTCGCTTGGGGTTTTATCTCTCTTTTGGAGATCGTTTTAATCCGTCGGCTTTGCGTGCCGCATGGCCTGATTTCCTTTTCTTGGAGACCGATGATAAATCGATTGATATCCGCGGGGTCTACCAAAATGTAGCGGAAGCGTTGGATATTCCGGAAGAAAAGCTGCGGATTCAAATCGCTAAAAACGTTTCTATCTTCCACCTAAACGGATAATTATCAATTATCAATTTTCGATTCTCAATTAAAAAGTCGTACCTTTGCCTCGTATGAGATAAAGTGACAAATATATTAATGTAATACGATATAAATTAATACGATGAATTTTGTAGAAGAATTAAGATGGAGGGGCATGATCGCTGATATGATGCCCGGGACGGAAGAGCAATTGCAGAAAGAGTTGACATCGGCCTATGTGGGGATCGATCCAACGGCAGACTCTTTGCATATCGGACACTTAGTAAGTGTGATGATGCTGAAGCATTTCCAACGTGCCGGTCATCGTCCTATCGCTTTAGTGGGTGGCGCTACCGGTATGATCGGTGACCCGTCTATGAAGTCTGCTGAGCGTAATTTGCTGGACGAGGCTACTCTTCGTCACAATCAGGATTGCATCAAGAAACAATTGGCTAAGTTCCTTGATTTTGACTCCGACGCTCCTAATGCCGCTAAGTTGGTGAACAACTATGACTGGATGAAGGATTATTCTTTCTTAAATTTTATCCGCGATATCGGTAAGCATATTACCGTGAATTACATGATGGCTAAGGATTCTGTGAAGAAGCGTTTGAGCCGCGAATCCAGTGTAGGTATGTCTTTCACCGAGTTTTCCTATCAATTGCTACAAGGCTACGATTATTTGTATTTGTATGAGCATGAGGGTTGCCGTCTACAGATGGGTGGTACCGATCAATGGGGTAATATCACGACTGGTACGGAATTGATCCGTCGTACGTTGGGAGGGGAGGCTTATGCCTTGACTTGCCCGTTGATCACGAAGGCCGACGGTGGTAAGTTCGGAAAGACGGAATCCGGTAATATCTGGTTGGATCGTCGCTATACTTCTCCGTATAAATTCTATCAATTCTGGTTGAACGTAAGCGACGCTGACGCCGCCAAGTATATCAAGATCTTCACGGACTTGAGCCAAGAAGAGATCGCCGCTTTGGAGGCGGAGCAAGAGGCCGCTCCTCATTTGCGTCCGTTGCAGAAACGTTTGGCGAAAGAAGTGACTGTTATGGTTCACTCTTTGGAAGATTATGAGGCCGCTGTCGAGGCTTCCAATATCTTGTTTGGTAACTCCACTCACGAGGCTTTGTTGAAATTGGATGAGGACACATTACTAGCCGTATTCGAGGGTGTTCCTCATTTCGATATCTCCCGTGATGAATTGGCCGCAGGAATCAAGGCTGTTGATTTGTGTACTGAAAAAGCCGCTATCTTCCCTTCAAAAGGTGAGATGCGTAAATTGGTACAAAGTGGTGGCGTAAGTTTTAACAAAGAGAAATTAGCGGAGGTTGATACTGTAATTGATTGTTCTTCACTGCTTGACGATAAGTATTTATTGGTTCAAAGAGGTAAGAAAAATTATTATTTGTTGATCGCAAAGTAAAAAAATAATCAAAAAATTTGCAAGGTAAGATTTTATTCTTACCTTTGCATCGCTTTAGTAAAGCAATCGGATTGTCTCATGGTGTAATGGTAGCACTACAGTTTTTGGTTCTGTCTGTCGAGGTTCGAATCCTCGTGAGACAACTCAACAATCCAGAGAGAGGGATGTCAATTGTGGCATCCCTTTTTTATTTTGTGACATTTTCTCGTATAGATAGCTTATCCGATTAATCCCTAGGGAAAATGGGGTAGTACTTACTTTGGCCATGAAGTATATCTTCTCTGCCACTTGAAGTATATCTCCTGTGGTATTCGCAGTATAATTGCGGGGATAACCTTGCGATGTGTTTTTCATCTACACTTTTATTTATTTTTCATATATTTGTGGAAATTCTGATTTAAATCAATATTGTTATGTCACGGTCATTTCTTTTGTTTAGTTTTATCCTATATCGTGTTTTCTTGAGCAGTCTGGCGAATGCTAGTGATATCGATTTGTCTGCACCCATGGATAAAGGCGGGTGGAAATTGATATGGAGTGAGGAGTTTGACTATACGGGATTTCCTGATTCTACGAAATGGTCTTATGATACGGAAGGTAATGTATATCAATGGGGAAATAACGAGGCTCAATATTATACATCCGGCAGAAAGGAGAACGTTTGGGTCTCGGATGGGGTGTTGAGGATTACGGCCTTGAAAGAACCGATGGAAGGTCGTTCATATACATCGGCTCGCCTGATTACGAAAGGAAAAGGGGATTGGTTGTACGGACGTTTTGAGATTCGGGCGAAACTCCCGACTGGACGAGGGACATGGCCGGCCATCTGGATGCTTCCAACGGATTGGGAATACGGGGATTGGCCAAAAAGCGGGGAAATAGATATTATGGAAAATGTGGGCTATGATCCCGACACGATCGTAGGTTCTTCGCATACGGAAAAATATAATCATGCGATCGGAACTCAAAAAAATGCTAAAATTGCGTGTCCGGATTGTTATAAAGCGTTTCACGTGTACGCCTTGGAATGGGAGGAAGATGAGTACCGGCTTTATGTAGATGATCAATTATACTTTACATTTAAGAACGAGGGGACAGGCTATGAGGTTTGGCCTTACGATAAACGCTTTCATATCTTGCTGAATCTGGCGATCGGTGGGAATTGGGGAGGCCAAAAGGGTATTGATGATTCTCTTTTTCCGCATGTGTTCGAGATTGATTGTGTGAGAGTTTATAAGAAGTAGGGTATAACGTAACGTATTTTTATTTACTTTTGTGGTACATAACATTCTGTACTATATAGTGAAGGAGATACTTGAGAGGACGTTGATTCGTATGTTGATTTGTTGCGTTATTGCCTTGTTGTTTTGTATAACGGGGAATGCGAAGGTACCCTATATTCCTAAAATCATCAATTATTCCGTAAGCGATTACAAAGCGGGAAACCAGAATTGGGCGGTCGCCCAAGGTCCGGGCGGAAAGATGTATATTGGCAATAACCGGGGGCTTTTGGCTTTTGACGGTATTCACTGGGATCTTGTGAAGTTACCGAATAATCTGGGTGTCCGTGCTTTGTATATATCGAAGGAGGGACGTATTTATGTCGGCTCTTTCGAGGAGTTCGGGTATTTTGAGGTGGATGATGAGAATGATCTGATTTATCATTCACTCAGTTCGTCTGAGATAAACGTCTATTTAAATAATGATGAGTTCTGGACGATTAATGAATATAAGGGTGAGATCTATTTCCAATCATTCGGTAGCTTTTTTATTTATGATGGGGAGAAGGTAAGGAAGGGCGTATCCGATCTGCCTCCATTGTATATTTTCACATTGGACGATCATCTCTATGTTCAGTTTATGGAAGGAGGAAGCTTTTGCCGGATGGATGACGGCCAGTTTACGGAGTTACTATCGAAAAAGGTTTTGGAGGATGATGTGGTTTCGGTCTTGCCGTTTGATCATCAGCTATTATTGGTCTCGGCTCGTAGTGGATGTTTTATCTATGATGAGGTACGCAAAAAATTGTCCGTGTGGAATACGCCAGCCAATGAGATATTAAAGGAAGGGATCGCAAACCGGGGAGTCATGATGAAAGATTCCACTTTTATTGTGGGTACGATTTCTAATGGGGTTGTAGCGATTAATAAGCAGGGGGAAACTTTGTGGCATATCAACCGGGAGAATGGCTTGATTAATAATACGGTATTGAGAGTATTTGCTGATAATTCGGATAATTTATGGGTTACATTGGATAATGGTATCGCGCAGATACATGTGAATTCTCCGATCTATTTTTATGAGCCGCTTGAGGCCCAGATTGGTATGGTGCATGATATGGTGATAGAGAAGGATATTATTTATTTAGCTACGAACCAAGGTCTTTATGCGTTATCTGAGAACGATAGTTACCCAACCTTGGTTCCCGGTACTCAGGAACAGACATGGTATATCTCCGATGTCGGAAATCAACTGATTGCCGGACATAATACAGGTACCTTACAGCTAGAGGGCCGAAAAGCTACTCAGATACCGGGTCCCAATGGAGGGGGTACCGCATTACGTAAGACAATTATCCATGGAAAGGAAGTTTTACTCCAGATGTCTTACCGTCCACTCAGTGTTTTCACCCGGGATATGGTTACGAATCGTTGGAAGTTTAGCCATAATGTAGAAGGATTCTCTAATTTGATCAAATCGTTTGAGGTTGACCCTACCGGCAATATATGGGCTAGCCATATGTATAAAGGTATCTATCGTCTTCGCTTGAATGAGGATTTGAGGAGCGTGAAAGAGATGGAGTATATCGGAAAACTGGAGGAAGGTAATGAGAGTGGTACGATTAATGTAATGAAATTACGCGGACGTATTGTTTTCTCGGATGGGAGTAAGTTTTATACTTATGAGGATTTGACGGGAAAGATCGTTCCTTATGATTTGTTGAATGAGGATTTTCCCGAGTTAAGCGATACCTATCGGGTTGTTTCCTTGAATAATGATTTATATTGGTTTATCCGGAATTCGGAATATGTATTGTTAGGATATGAGTCCGGGCGATTCCAGTTAAAACAGCGTATTCCTTTTACTTTGTTTGATAATCCGACCATAGAGGATAGGGGAAATATTTATGTGGCTTCCGACGGGACGTCTTATTTTTGTCTAAACGGGGGGATCGCTCGTTATGACAGATACCGGAATTATGTGGATACGACTCGAGTTCCATTAAGTTTGTCGCAGGTAAGGGCCTATAATCGGCATGAAAATGAGTTCGCTCCGCTCCCTTGCAAGGGAGCGGACGCACCGGCTTCCGGTGCGTCCGTATTGAGTTATAGCTATAATACGATTCTTTTTAAGTTTTCGTATCCGGATTTTACGGGGCGCCGTTTCCAGATCTATTATAAATTGGACGGATTTGATAATGAATGGACAGAAGGCACCAGTAATTTTCAACGGACTTATTCTAATTTACCGTATGGCAATTTTGTGTTACATGCGGTTGTGAAAGACGATCGGGGAAAAGAGCTATCCTCTCTGTCTTATCCATTCAAGATCGAACGTCCGTTTTATAGCTCTTGGTGGGCGCTGATCATCTATTTCGCATTGTTTTTATGCATACTGGTCGTATTGGTGAGGATGTATACGATGTGGATTGTCATGCGTGAGAAGAAGGTCAACGAGGAGCAAAAGAGATTGCAAGAAGAGCAATTGAAGGCGCAAGAACAATTGATTATCAAGCTAGAGAATGAAAAATTAGAAGATGACCTTACTTATAAGAGTAAGGAACTAGCCAGCGCTACTTTATCTGTTATCTCTCATAATGATTTCCTCGAAGGTTTAAAGAAGGAGATACAAGCTCAACAATTATCGGGAAGTTATACGAAACGATTCTTCGATAAGCTCATCCGCATGATCGAAGAGAATATATCAGGCGAGGATGAATGGGCCATTTTCCAGACTAATTTCGATCGTATCCACGAAAAGTTCTTTACGAATCTAAAAGAGCGATATCCCGATTTGACTCCGGGCGATTTACGATTATGCGCTTTATTACGTTTGAATATGCCAACTAAGGATATGGCTCGTATGCAAAATCTCTCCGTACGTGGTATCGAGGCGGCGCGCTATCGATTGCGTAAAAAACTAAATCTACCGGAGGGGCAAAGCTTGGTAGATTTCATGATCCAGTTCCACTAAGAAATTTCATAGTTATGAATGAAAAATATCATAACTATGAAATAAGAAAATCATAACTATGAGTTTTCCTTGTCATTTTTGTGTTCCCATATTTAGTGAAATGTGTTTAATAACATATAATGTTCTCCTTTTGAATTAACAAATGTATTATAACTGAAAATAAGACAATTAATATGTATTGCAGTAGTATAAAAGTAGTGATTTTCCGCTTGCGCAAGGCTTGCAGTAGTGTTGAAGTATACAAAAATTTGCCCTTTTTTAGGTTTGGGTGTTCATTTGCCTCAAATTTAATAATGAGTGTAAAAACAAATGTTCAACTTTAAAACTAGAATGAATGAAAGCTAAATTAATGCTTTGTTTATGCCTGTTACTTGCCGCGACAACAATGTTTGCGCAGAATCTGACAGTTACCGGTGTGGTAACTGAAAAGGCCACAGGATACCCCGCAATCGGGGTGAGTGTTTTGGTTAAGGGTACGACTAACGGTACCATAACCTCTATGGATGGAGACTATACTTTGAGTAATGTTCCCAAGAATGCGACTTTAGTATTTAGTTATGTAGGTATGACTACACAAGAAGTTCCGGTTAACGGACAGACTGTAGTAAATGTTCTGATGAGTGAGGATACGCAAAACTTGGAAGAGGTTGTCGTTATCGGTTATGGTACGAGTAAGGCTAAGGATTTGACAGCTCCAATTGCCGTGATCAAGGCTGATGAGATTACGAAACATGCGACATCATCTCCGATGAGTGCTTTGCAAGGAAAAGTGCCGGGTGTGCAGATTACGAATAGTGGCCAGCCAGGTTCCGGTCCTTCCGTACGTATTCGTGGTATCGGTTCTATGAATACGGATAGCCAACCTTTGTATGTTGTAGATGGAATGTTCTTTGATAATATTGATTTCTTGAATAATAGTGATATTCAAGATTTGTCTATTTTGAAAGATGCTTCTGCCGCTTCTATTTATGGTGTACGTGCGGCGAATGGCGTAGTCTTGGTTACGACAAAGAAAGGTGCGTTGAATCGTCCTGCTACGGTTACTTATGATGGTTATGTTGGCTTTCAAAAGGCTACGAATGTATTGAAAATGGCTAATAGTGAGCAATATGCGACTATGATCAGTGAGATGGGTAATGAAACCTTACAGGCTGTTGTAAATAACGCTAAAAATGTTTGGGGAACACTTCCGAATACAAACTGGTATGATGAGATCTTACATACAGCTTTAACTCACAACCATTCTTTAGACATTTCTGGAGGTACTGAAAAAGCTACTTATTCTGTGGGTACCTCTTATTTGTATCAAGATGGTATCTTGGATTCTAAAAATGATTACTCTCGTTTCAATTTGCGTACGAAAGCGGATTATAAGGCTTTTGATTGGTTGAAAGTAGGAGCTAACGTTGTTTTGAGCAACTCTACGCAAAACTTGCCAAACGGCGAGGTTTGGTTAGCAGCTTTCCGTACACCGGGTATTATTCCTGTATATGATGAAAATAGCTCCTTGAATCCGTATCCTACGAAATATGGTTCTCCTGCCCAAATCGGTTTGAGTGAGTATTACTACAATCCGGTTGCTCAAGCGGAGTATTATGATTCTAAAAATTCAATGTTGCGCGTAATGCCTTCTTTCTATGCGCAATTCGACTTCTTGCCGGAGAATAAGTTATTCTTTAAAACGGCTTATAGCCAAGATATCAATGTTATCCAGACAAGAGCTTATACTCCAGAATTTTTGGTTGGTGGAACTCAGTTGAATTCGACTCCCCTTTTGAATAAGAAGAATGATATTTATCACAGTTGGATTTTAGATAATACATTGACCTATACAGATAGGTTCGGTGATCATGGTTTAACCGCGATGTTGGGTCAATCCGTACGTGAAGAGAACTGGCGTAACCTATGGGGAGAAGCTACAGGTGTTCCGGGCGGACACGAGGAATATTACTATTTGAATCAAGGTAATGCGGATGGACGTAAAACTGGCGATGACGGTACGACTTATCGTGGTGTTTCTTGGTTCGGTCGTGTATCTTATGATTATAAAGGCAAATATTTATTGTCTGCTACAATGCGTGCTGATGGTTCTTCCAAATACCAAGAGAAATGGGGTTATTTCCCTTCTGTAGGTGCTGCTTGGAATATTTCAGAAGAAGGATTCATGAAAGATCAGAAATGGGTTGATTATCTGAAATTACGTGCGAGCTGGGGTAAGTTAGGTAACGATAAGGTTGCGGCTAGTGATGGTTTCGCTTCCATTACGCAAGATATGGGTACCTCTGGTATATTTGGAGGAAGCGCTGTTCCTGGTTATACAAACTTGGTTTATTTTAGTTGGTTAGGTTGGGAAGTCGTGAATGAGACGAACGTCGGTTTAGATTTTCGTACGTTGAATAGCCGTTTGACAATAGAGGCAGACTGGTATTATCGTTTGACTCAAAATGCCGTGATCGACGCTCCTCTGCCAATGGGTGCCGGTAACTTATTAGGTAACAGAGGTGAGATTTTGAATACAGGTGTTGAGTTGTCTTTTAACTGGGCTGATAAGATCGGTAAAGATTTCTCTTACTACATTGGAGCAAACTTGACAACCTTGCACAATGAGGTAAAAGATTTGAATGGTTTATCTTATTTATATGGTGGTTCTGCGGAGTTCCGTACGATTTCTCAAGTTGGTGGTGAGTTGAATGCTTACTATGGATATGATATTGAGGGTGTTTATCAGAATGCCGCAGAGATCGCTGCTGATCCGATTGCTGTAGCAAATGGTTTGGAGCCCGGAGATTTCAAGTATGTTGACCAAAATAAGGATGGTAAGATTGATAATAAAGACCGTGTAACATTGGGTTCTTATATCCCGAACTTCAATTACGGTATCAACTTAGGATTCTCTTACAAGAATTTCGATTTCTCTATGGTTATGCAAGGTGTAGCTGGAAACCAGATCGTAAACCGTAAACGTGGTGACCGCCGTTGGCACTCTGAATTGAACTATGACTTAGATCAGTTCGAGAATCGTTGGACAGGTGAGGGCTCTACTAACGAATATATGTCTGCGAAAGGTTCTGTAAAACCTTGGAATATCTCTAACTTTAACTCATTCTATGTAGAAGATGGTTCTTATTTCCGTATTCAGAATGTACAAGTTGCTTATACATTCCCGAAGAAAGACTTTGGAAAATTCAAGATGCCGAGCATTCGTTTGAGCTTGACTGCTGATCGTCCTTTGACTGTTTTCAAGGCAAACAGCTTCAGCCCAGAGTTGGGTAGTAAGAACGAGAAAGGTGAGATAGCATCTTCTTCTTATGGATTTGATGAGCGTGTATATCCTTTAGCATCTTCTTATACGTTAGGTCTTCGTATTATTTATTAATCTTTAAATGCTAATCAAAAGTATATGAAAAATATATTAAAAAAACAGATTTTATGGGCTATCCCTTTAGCCTTTTCATTGCTGACATCCAGTTGTAGTGATTACTTGGATAAGCTTCCAGAGAATACTGTAGAGGTAGAGGGTATTGATTATACGAATAAATCGAATATGTATATGCCTGTTTCCGGTGTATATGCGACCGCTCGTGGTTATCTGGGGTCTTGGTCCTCGTATGGATGTATCATAGTTCGCGGTGACGATGTGAATAAAGGAGGATCTCCTACGGACCAGATTGAGTATGAGTATGCTAGTAAATTCCAGTATGATCGTTTGACTACTTTCTGGGCATTAAGTGGCCTTTGGGGAAACTGCTATTATGTTGTCTCTACTTCTAATTCAGCATTGGAGTCTTTAGAGAATTATGCTAAACATTTGACGAGTGAGTCAGACAAGCAATTAAACGCTCAATATGCTGCTGAAGTTCGCTTTTTCCGAGCATATGCTTATTTCCAGTTGGTAAATTTATTTGGCGATGTGCCTCTTTTGTTAGACAATCAAGAACTGAATGTATTCAAGAATACGAAAGAGGATGTAAAGAAGTACATTTATGACGAGTTGGATTATTGTATAGCAAACTTACCGGCTATTCGTCCGAATGAGTCTGAGCATCCGGGAGCGGTTACAAAATATACCGCTGAGATGTTGAAAGCGAAACAGAAGATGTATGATAATGAATGGGATGAGGTATTGGCCTTGACCGAGGATATCGTCAATAGCGGAAAGTTTGAGTTGTATAATGACTTCTATGAGTTGTTTAAGATTCCGGGAAAATTGTGTAATGAGTCTTTGCTAGAGTATCAATTTACTGACTTTGGAAATGGAAGTGGTGATATCGTTTCTTCTGACAACTGGTTTGCGTTCCAAGGTCCTCGTGGAGAGGCTCCTATCTCTGGATGGGCATTTATTGAGCCGACTGAGAAAATCCGTAATTTATTCTCTAAACGTGGTGAAGCGGTTCGTGCGGAAACAACGTTCCTCATGACGGATGCCACTACTCGTGACGGTGATTATATTCCTGTCGCTCAACCGGGTGAACCGACTGCTTATAATGGAAAGGCTTATACACCGGCTAATCAAATGACTCCGGGACGTACTGGATATGGCGATAATAATAATATCCGTGTATTCCGTTATGCTGATGTGTTGTTAATGAACGCTGAGGCTAAAGTTCGTAAGGGACAAAATGGAGACGCTCCATTAAACTTGGTTCGCGAACGTGCTGGTTTAGCTCCGATTGCAAATGCGACTTTGGATCAAATTCTGGAAGAGCGTCAAGTTGAGTTGGCATTGGAATGGGGCGAACGTTTCTTCGATTTAGTCCGTACGGACAGAGCCACTCAAGAACTTCCGGGTTTTGTGAAAGGAGAAAGCGAATATTATCCGATACCACAGGATCAAATTGACTTGAATCCTAACTTAGAAGCTGAGCCTGTGCCTTTTGAGCCGGAAGTAACAGAGTAATATAAGATTCTCATTATTTACTAGACCTTTGTAGTTTGGCAAGGCGGTGTCAACCCGTTTGGCACCGCCTATTTTATCTCAAATCATATCGTTTATTTATATAAATATCAGCATCATGAAACACATCGCATTACTAACTACTCTCTTATTGTCCGCCAGCTTGCAAGCGGTGGAGAAACCTTACGACTATGTTTTCTTCGAGAATAGCTTGATGAAAGGGGATTACTTTTATTCTCAAGCGAAATATACCTCACCCTCTTGGATTAAAAATGCGAGACATCATCTTCCGGTTGCCGGCTCTGTCGCTTTTACGCCCGGCAATTCCTTGGAGCTTACCTATGTATCCGCTCCCGGTGGAGATTGGTATAGCGAGATACAATATTGCCCGGTCCGTGGCAATGACTTCTTTCGTGAACCCTCTACGCTCTCTATGCAAGTGCGGTTGAGAGAGAGCATGAATGCTGCCGCTCTTCCCAATATCGCTATTCGTTATGCGGACAGCACGTATACCCAATACCTAAACCTGAGAAATTATCTGAAAGATACACGTCCCGGCGTATGGCATCCCGTATCCATTCCATTGGAGGATTTCGGATTAAACGCCGTGAACGATACGAACATCAAGAAATTAGCGGCCGTAGCCCTTCGTCCCGGTACGGCCGATGGAAACGAATATACGATTTATCTGGACGATATAGAGCTTTTGCCGGCTTCCCTCCCGTCGGTAAGTGCCTTAAACGCTCCGGTCTTGCAGGAAGCCAAGGCGTATGAGCGTCATATCGATATCAAATGGATTCCTCAATCGAAGGAGGATATAAAATACTATCGCATTTACCGTTCTTTCGACGGGGTTACTTACCAACCGGTCGCTATCCGCCGCCCTTGGATGAATCGTTATACCGATTTCTTGGGAGAGGTTGGTAAAAAGGCTTATTATAAGGTGACGGCCGTGGATTATGCGCTGAATGAATCCAATGATTCCCAGACAGTCTCGGCCACTACCTATCCAATGACGGACGAGCAATTGCTGGATATGGTACAGGAAGCGAACTTCCGTTATTATTGGGAGGGAGCGGAGCCAAACAGCGGTCTTGCCCGTGAGAATATTCCCGGACGGAATGATATGATCGCTACCGGGGCTTCCGGCTTCGGTATCATGGCGATCGTGGCGGGTATCGAACGGGGATTTATCACCCGGGAAGAGGGCGTACAGCGTTTCTTGAAAATCACTTCTTTCTTGGAGAAAGCGGATAAATTCCATGGGGCGGTCTCTCACTTTATTGATGGGACAACCGGGAAGACGGTCGCTTTCTTCGGCCCGAAAGATAATGGAGGTGATTTGGTGGAGACCTCTTTCTTATTCCAAGGGCTGTTAACGGCTCGTCAATATTTCGACCAAGAGAATGACAAGGAGAAACAAATCCGTAGGAGCATCGATTCTCTGTGGAAGAACGTGGAATGGAGCTGGTATAAGCAATTTAAGGACAGCCCATATCTATATTGGCACTGGTCTCCAGATCAGGCGTGGGTGATCAATCATAAATTGATCGGCTGGAATGAGACCATGATTACCTATATGTTGGCTATCATGGGGCCGAAATACGGAATCTCTCCGGAGATGTATTATAGCGGCTGGGCCAGCCAAGAGGAGTATGCGCAAGAATACCGTGCCGATTGGGGGCGTGTAGAAGATGGTAAGATGTATACGAATGGCAATACTTATTATGGGGAGAACTTGAAAGTAGGTGTCTCTAATGGAGGTCCTCTTTTCTTTATCCATTACTCCTATCTCGGGCTGGACCCACATAAGTTCACGGATAAGTACACGAATTATTTCGAGAACAACCAGAAAATGGCAAAGATCAATCAACGGTATTGTATCGAGAACCAAGGGGGGTATGTTGGTTATGGAGAAGATTGTTGGGGATTAACCGCCAGCGATTTCGCTTGGAACTATCAAGCTCAGGAGCCGATGCCGCACAGGGATAACGGAACGATGGCACCTACGGGCGCTCTGGCTTCTTTCCCTTATACGCCGGACGCTTCCATGAAAGCCTTGCGGAATTATTATCGTAACCACGGCAGCTTCTTATGGGGTGAGTACGGTTTCCGGGATGCTTTCAACTTGACTGTAAATTGGGTATCTCCCTTATTTATGGGATTGAATCAAGCGCCTGTAACGGTTATGATCGAGAATTACCGTACGAATCTGTTGTGGAACCTTTTCATGAGCCATCCGGATGTCCAGAAAGGTATCCAAAAGATTCAATCCATAAAATAATAATGCGACAAAAAAACAACAATAACTTATCTTGAACATAATATGCTGGCATGTAATAGAATAAATAGGGCTATCGCTTCTTGGAAAAAACATGTACGTGTTTTCTCGGAAACATGTACGTCTTTTTCGGAAAACACGTACATGTTTTTCCGGAAAGACGTAGGAGTTTCTAGCGCTTCCTTAAAAGCCTACAATAAGTGTATGCTCGTATCACTCCTTGCCTCTTTCTTTGCGGTCTCTACCGTAAACGCTCAAGTAAACGAGCGGGGAGATTCCGTGATCGTGATCAAGGGGCAGGTAAGCGATTACTATATTACCGTATCCCCAGAGCATTTTCTGGAAGGTACGATTACCGGACCGGACGGCAAGCCCTTGGAAGGCGCTACGGTGATGTTCACGGCTAGCCCGGTTCATTATACCACCGATGCGACAGGCTATTATAAGATACAAGCAAGCCGCTACGATCATGAGTTATTCGTGTATTATCCGGGGATGAAGTACGCTTATCGCACGTTTGGCGATAACGATACGAAAATAGATATCCGGATGGAAGCGGATCCTCGTGATGTACGGGTAAAAGCTCCTCAGCAAGCTACCCGCTGGTTCGACGCTACGGCCGATCATCCCTCTACCTATTGCAACCCGATGAATTTGAGCTACTGCTTCCGGGCGAATCTGCCGGATTTGGTGAAGAATGGCTCTTTCCGCTCTACGGCTGATCCGATGATGGTCATGTATAAAGGGGAATATTTCCTTTTCGCCACGAATCAAGCCGGATTCTATTATTCCAAGGACTTGAGTAATTGGGAGTTTGTATTCGCCGGTTTCCAACGTTATCCGGAAGATGACGACTTGTGCGCTCCGGCCGCTTTCGTAAGTGGAGATACCTTGTTCTATACCGGTTCTACCTATGCGGGATTGCCTATTTGGTATAGTACGAACCCGAAAAGCGGAAAGTTCAAGCGGTATGTGGAGAAAACGGCTCTTCCTAGCTGGGACCCGGCATTTTTGCTGGATGATGACGGACGTTTGTATATGTACTATGGTTCAAGTAATGAGTTCGCTTTGAAGGGAGTGGAATTGGATCGCCGTGATTTCCACCCGATCAGCAAGATCCAAGAGATCATGATGCTGCGCCCGGAAGAACACGGATGGGAACGTTTCGGGATGAACAATGACGATAGTACGACTTTAGCGCCTTTTACGGAAGGAGCTTTCGTGACCAAGCATAACGGTAAATATTATTTCCAATACGGTGCGCCGGGAACGGAGTTCAAGGTCTATGCGGATGGAGTTTATGTATCCGACAAACCGATGGGCCCGTTCACCTACCAGAAACATAACCCGATGAGCTATAAGCCGGGAGGTTTCGTACAAGGTGCCGGTCATGGTGGTACTTTCGAGGATGCGTATGGTAATTACTGGCATGTGGCTACTTGCATGCTTTCTTTGAAATATAAGTTTGAGCGTCGTATTGGTTTGTACCCTACGGCATTCGATAAGGATGGCGTGATGTATTCGAACACCGCTTTCGGGGACTATCCTTTGCTTACGCCGAAAGGGAAGGTAGATGATATCGCGAATACGTTTTCCGGCTGGATGTTGCTATCGTATGGAAAACCGGTGATGGCCTCTTCCATGGATAGTACGTTAGTACCAGAGAATGTAACGGATGAGAGCATGCGTACTTTCTGGTCCGCCCGCTCGGGAGAGCCGGGTGAATGGCTCCAGATCTCTTTAGAGGGATTGAAAGAGGTACGTGCGATCCAGTTGAACTATTACGAGCATAGAGCCGTACAGCATAATAAGGCGATGGACTTGTATCATCAATATCGTATTTATCATTCTATAGATGGACAAAATTGGGAATTGGTAGTCGATAAGAGCGATAACGACAAGGACGTTCCGCACGACTATATCGAGTTGCGTGAGCCTTTGAAAACCCGTTATTTGAAAATAGTGAACGAACATGTGCCTTCGGGCAACTTCGCTATGTCCGGATTTCGTATTTTTGGAAATGGTTTGGGAGAAGCTCCCGCCGCCGTTAAGAATTTAAAGGTGGAACGCTCAAAAGCGGATAAGCGGAATGCGATGATCACTTGGGAGCCGGTAAAAGAGGCGTACGCTTACAATATCTATTATGGTATAGCGCCGGATAAATTGTACAACAGTATCACGGTACTGGGAGATACGATGTACGATTTTAGGGGCTTGGATAAGGATACGGACTATTATTTCTCGATCGAGGCATTGGGAGAGAGCGGTCGTTCACCGATGAGTAAAGTATTGAGACGATAACTATTTTAAATGTATATATCTATGAATACCTATTTCCGTACAGGCGTTGTTACCCTGTTGCTTGGCTTTTCGTTGACCGCTTGTCATGAGGCCAAGAAAAGTGACACATCCGCAGAGTCTACGGCCAGTGAGCGTAAGTTGGATTTTCAGTCGGATGATGAATTCTTGACCTATATACAAAAGGCTCATTTTAATTATATGTGGGAAGGTGCGGAGCCTACCTCCGGACTGGCCTGTGAGCGTATCCATACGGATGGCGTGTATCCTGAGAACGACGCTGATATCGTGACCACCGGAGGTAGTGGTTTTGGCATCGCCGGGCTGTTGGTAGGTATTGAGCGTGGCTTTATCACTCGTGAGGAAGGTGTGGCCCGTTTTCATCAAATCGCTGATTACTTGGCGAAGGCCGATCGTTTCCATGGGGTCTGGCCTCACTGGATGCATGGACCTACGGGTAAGGTAAAGCCTTTCGGCCAGAAGGATAACGGAGGCGATTTGGTAGAGAGCGCTTTCTTAATGCAAGGTCTCTTATGCGTACGCCAATATTTCAAGGACGGTAATGCGAGCGAGAAAGCGTTGGCTGCGAAGATTGACCAGCTATGGCGTGAGATGGAATGGACCTGGTATTTGAACGGGCAGGATGTATTGTATTGGCATTGGAGCCCGAATTACGCATGGGAGATGAATTTTCCTTTGGAAGGTTACAATGAATGTCTGATTACTTATATTTTGGCGGCGTCTTCGCCTACGTATCCGATCCCGGCTTCCGCTTATCATAACGGATGGGCTCGTAAAGGAGGGATCAAGAGCGATGCAGTCGCTTACGATTTACCTTTGATCTTGAAACATAATTATGCCGAGGAGTACGGCGGTCCGTTGTTCTGGGCACATTATTCTTATATCGGCCTATGTCCGGTCGGCTTATCGGATCGATACGCTAACTACTGGGACTTGAACCGGAATCACGTATTGATCGATTACCGTTATTGCGCGGAGAATCCGAAGGGCTTCAAAGGATATAGCGACGCTTGCTGGGGATTGACCGCCAGCTATTCCGTGAAAGGCTATAACGCGCATATGCCCTCCAACGATCATGGGGTAATTACGCCGACAGCCGCCTTGAGCAGTTATCCGTATACACCGGAGGAATCCTCGAAGGCATTGAAGCATTTCTATTTCAATCTGGGAGATAGCATCTGGGGTAAGTATGGTTTTTACGACGCTTTCAGTGAAGGCGAGAATTGGTATCCGCGTCGTTATCTGGCGATAGACCAATGTACGATCACCCCGATGATCGAGAATTACCGTACGGGCCTTCTGTGGCGTTTGTTTATGAGCTGTCCGGAAATCCAGGACGGTTTGAAGAAATTGGGTTTCACGATCCATAATGCGAGAGAATCTTAATATTTAAATAACATGAGAAAGATTATATTATCATTCGCCGCTTGTTTGGCACTTGCGGCATACGGACAAAAGCCCGTTCAAGATACGAGAGCGATGGATACGTTTATCGATCAGTTGATGGGTAAAATGACTTTGGATGAGAAGATCGGACAGCTGAACTTGTCCGGTGGGGGTGTTCCCGGCATCTTGAGTGGTTCGGAAGGAGCGGACGAGACGATTCGTCGGGGCTGGCTGGGTGCTACGGGAGGCTCGGAGCTGGAGACGTTCCGTAAATTGCAGGAGATAGCGGTTAAGGAATCTCGCTTAGGAATTCCGCTTTTGTTCGGACTGGATGTGATTCATGGATATCATACGATCTTCCCGATCCCATTGGCTTTGTCTTGTAGCTGGGATACGACGTTGATCGAGCAAAGTGCCCGTATCGCCGCTATCGAGGCCAGCTCAAACGGTGTGACATGGACGTATTCCCCGATGGTGGATATCGCCCGTGACGCTCGTTGGGGACGTATCGCCGAGGGTAGTGGAGAGGACCCTTGGTGGGGTGGAAAGATCGCCGCCGCCATGGTGAGAGGTTATCAAGGAGATGACTTGACAAAAGAGAACACGATCTTGTCTTGCTTGAAGCACTTTGCCTTGTATGGCGCTTCCGAGGCCGGTCGTGATTATAATACGGTGGATATGAGCCGTATCAAGATGTTTAATGAGTATTTCCCGCCTTATAAAGCGGCTGTAGAGGCTGGTTGTGCCACGGTTATGTCTTCCTTTAATTTGGTGGAGGCGATTCCGGCTACGGGTAACCGTTGGTTGTTGACCGATTTGCTTCGTGATCAATGGGGATTCAATGGGTTTGTCGTTTCCGATTATAATTCGATCGGCGAGATGACCAATCATGGTCTGGGTGATACGCAGACCGTATCGGCCTTGGCTTTGCATGCCGGCTTGGATATGGATATGATGACGAACGGCTATATCACGACCTTGAAGAAGTCGCTGGAAGAGGGCCGTGTGTCTCAAGCGGATATCGATCAGGCTTGCCGCCGTGTATTGGAGGCAAAATATAAATTGGGCTTGTTCGAGGACCCTTATCGCTACTTGGACGCAGATCGTGCGAAAAAGAATACATTCACGGATGAGCATATGAATACGGCTCGCCATATCGCCGGTAAATCCATTGTCCTGTTGAAGAATGACAAGGGTTTGTTGCCTTTGCGAAAGACAGGGACGATCGCCGTGGTAGGCCCGTTGGCGGATAAGAAGGTTGAGTTGTTCGGGACATGGTGTGGTATCGATACGGCGAAGTCGGCTTCCGTAGTGCAGGCTGTGAAGGAAATGGTTGGCAATAAGGCCCGTGTGATCTTCGCCAAGGGATGTAATTTGACGAACGAGCCGATGTTGGCGAAAGCCAGTGGCTTGAAGGTTGATCCGGTGGAGAATACCCGTTTGGTGAAGGAAGCGGTTGAGCAAGTGAAAGATGCGGATCGTATCATCGCCGTAATGGGTGAGCCGAATAACTGGTCCGGAGAGGCTTGCAGCCGTGCGGATATTAGTTTGCCGGAGAGCCAGAAAGAGCTGTTGAGAGCTTTGTTGGAGACCGGTAAACCGGTGGTGTTGGTCTTGGCGAACGGCCGTCCGTTGACCTTGGAGTGGGAGGATAGCCAATTCTCCGCGATCGTTGAGGCTTGGCATGGAGGTTCCGCCGCGGCTCGCGGATTGGTGGACGTATTGTTCGGCGACGTGAATCCTTCCGGTAAATTGACGACTACATTCCCTCGTAGCGTAGGCCAGATTCCTTTGTATTACAATGCTAAGAAAACAGGCCGCCCAATGAATCCGGATGATCATTTCACTTCTAAATATCTGGATATCACGAACGATCCTTTGTATCCGTTTGGCTATGGCTTGAGTTATACGACTTTCTCTTACGGTGATCTTCAGCTGGATAAGACGAGTGTGCAAGGAGAGAACGGTGTATTGACCGCCAGCGTACAGGTGACGAATACGGGCAAGCTAGAGGGCGAGGAAGTCGTACAGTTATATATCGGCGATCCGGCTGCCAGCATCTCCCGTCCGATGAAAGAGTTGAAGAACTTCCAGAAGATCTCCTTGAAACCGGGTGAGAGCCGAAAAGTCTCTTTTACGATTACGCCGGAAGACTTGAAATTTTATAACAGCTCGTTGGAATACATCTGGGAACCGGGCTTATTCAATATCTACGTAGGTACGAACTCCCGGGACGTGAAATCGGCGCAGGTGACTTGGAACAAATAATACAGATACGAATAATGAAAAGGTTAACGACTTTTATCGCTGGTGCGGCCGTTGCCGCTACCTTAGGTGGATGCCAGCAACCCGCTGTAAGTGGCTGGAAAAGCTTCAGCGGCGACAAAAATATTGAACGCCGTGTAGATTCTGTGCTCTCTTTAATGACCTTGGAGGAAAAGGTGGGGCAGATGGCCCAATACTCCTGTAACTGGGATGTGACCGGCCCGGTTATGACGGGGGATTATGAGACTTTGCTGAAACAAGGTCTTGTAGGAAGCTTGTTTAATGTATATACGGTAGATGGCGTACGTAAAATGCAAGAGATGGCTCTGTCCGAGAGCCGTTTGAAGATACCCGTATTGTTTGGTTATGATGTCGTGCACGGCTATCGTACGATTTTCCCGATGCCGTTGGCGGAATCCTGCTCTTGGGATTTGGAGCGGATGCGTAAAAGCGCGGCGATCGCGGCGGATGAGGCGAGCGCTTCCGGTATCGCTTGGACGTTCGCCCCGATGGTGGATATCTCCCGGGATGCCCGTTGGGGACGTGTAATGGAAGGTGCCGGTGAGGATCCGTATTTGGGAAGCTTGATCGCGAAGGCCCGTGTCGAGGGTTTCCAAGGAGGAAACGATTGGCGTTCGTTGGCCGACGTGAATACGGTCTTGGCTTGTTGCAAGCACTTTGCCGCTTATGGGGCCGCTGAGGCCGGACGTGATTATAATACGTCCGAGTTGTCGCAAAATACATTGATGAATTATTATATGCCGCCTTATTTAGCGGCTAAGGAAGCGGGAGTCGCTACGTTCATGGCCTCCTTCAATGAGATCAACGGAGTGCCCAGCACGGGTAATAAATGGTTGATGACCGATTTGTTACGTAAGGACTGGGGCTTCAATGGTTTCGTGGTTACCGATTATACCGGTATCAATGAGATGGTAGCCCATAGTATCGTGCGAAATGACAAGGAGGCTGGGGAACTGGCTGCGAACGCCGGTATCGATATGGATATGACGGGTGGCATCTACAACCAATATCTTGTACAATCCGTGAAAGAGGGTAAAGTCTCGGAAGAGAATATCAACCGTGCCGTGGCGAGCATCTTGGAGATGAAGTTCCTCTTGGGCTTGTTCGATGATCCATATCGTTACTTGGACAATGAGCGTGAGAAGAATACGATCATGAAGCCGGAGTTCTTGCAAGAGGCTCGTGAGACTTCCGCTCGCTCGATCGTCCTTTTGAAGAATGATAATAACTTCTTCCCGATCTCGAAGGATAAGCATATTACGGTAGCCTTGATCGGCCCGATGGTAAAAGATAAGATCAACCAGAATGGCGAGTGGGCCGGCCGGGGTGAGCGTGAGGAGAGTATCTCTTTGTTCGAGGGTCTGACCGAGAAATATGCCGGTACGAACGTGAAGTTCATTTATGCCGAGGGATGTGATCTCTTGACTGATGATTCATCTAAATTCGCTGAGGCGATCGCTACGGCTCGCCGTGCGGATATCGTATTGGCGGCTATGGGCGAGGATTTCAACTGGAGTGGTGAGGCCGCTTGCCGTACGGACTTGAAATTGCCGGGCGCTCAACAAGCCTTGTTGAAAGAATTGAAAAAGACGGGTAAACCTCTAGGTTTGATCTTGGTGAACGGACGTCCTTTGGATCTTTCTTGGGAGGATCAGCATGTCGACGGTATCTTGGAGGCTTGGTATCTGGGTACGATGGCAGGTCATGGTATGGCCGATGTGATCAGTGGCGATTATAATCCGTCCGCTCGCCTGACGATGTCTTTCCCTCGTACGGTAGGTCAATTGCCTCTGTATTACAACCAGAAACCGACAGGCCGCCCGGTTCCTCCGGAAGCTCCGGATACGGATTATAAATCCAGATATATGGATGTGCCTAACACACCGTTGTACCCGTTCGGTTATGGCTTGAGCTATACGACTTTCGCCGTGAACTCTATGAAGCTGGATCAGAACTCTTTCACGAAAGGGGGCAAGATCACGGTAACGGCTGAGGTAGAGAATACGGGTAAGGTGGATGGCGAGACGGTCGTCCAGATGTATATCCGCGACTTGGCGGGTAGCGTGACCCGTCCGGTTAAAGAGCTAAAAGGTTTCGAGAAGGTGGCTTTGAAAGCGGGCGAGAAGAAGCAAGTCTCTTTCACGATTGACGAAGCTTTGCTGGCTTTCTATGGTATCGATATGCAGAAGAAAGCCGAGCCGGGTGATTTCACGGTTTGGGTAGGCTTGAATTCTGCCGACGAGACGAATCAGTCTTCTTTCTCTCTGCGGTAAAAATTAATACATATCAACATGAAACTATTATCAAAATATATCTTTTCCGCTCTATTCTTGGCTGCTTCCGGAGGTTCCGCCACCGCTCAATCCATGCGGGCGAATACGTATTGTAATCCGCTTAATGTGGATTATACGTATATGATTTATAACTCATCGAACAACCTGTCTTACCGTTCGGGTGCGGACCCCGCTGTCGTAGAATTCCGGGGCGAGTATTATATGTTCGTAACCCGTTCGCATGGCTACTGGCATTCGAAAGATTTGTTGAACTGGGATTTTATCACTCCCGGTAAAAACTGGTATCCTCAGGGTTCCAACGCTCCCGCCGCTCATAATTATAAGGATTCCGTGCTTTATGTGATGGGTGATCCGTCCGGCTCCATGAGCGTTCTTTATACCGATGATCCGAAATCGGGTAATTGGAACGCTACTCCTGCTATACTCCACGACCTACAAGACCCGGATTTATTCATCGATGATGACGGGCAAGCTTATTTATTCTGGGGCTCTTCCAATGTTTATCCGCTTCGGGGCAAGAAACTGAATAAGGATGACCGTTTCTTGATCGAGGGTGAGACGGTCGAGCTTTTCGGCTTGGATATGCCGAAGCATGGCTGGGAACGTTTTGGCGAGAACCATACCGATACGGTATTGGGGGGCTATATGGAAGGTGCTTGGCTGACCAAGCACGACGGTAAATATTATATGCAGTATGCCGCCCCCGGTACGGAATTCAACGTATATGCCGATGGTGTTTATGTGGCGGACTCCCCATTAGGTCCGTATAAATACCAATCGCATAACCCGGTAAGCTATAAGCCCGGTGGTTTCATGAATGGTGCCGGACACGGAAGTACCTTGGTGGGGCCGGGTGGCAACTATTGGCATTTCGCCTCTATGTCTCTCTCGGCTACGGTGAATTGGGAGCGTCGCCTCTGCATGTATCCTACTTTCTTCGATAAGGAGGGCATTATGTATTGTGATAATAACTTCGGTGATTATCCGCATTACGCTCCCGCCGAGCCGGGAAAGAAAGGAGAGTTTACGGGGTGGATGTTGCTTTCTTATAAAAAGCCGGTGAAAGCTTCCTCGTATGCGGAGGGTTCCGCTCCCGCCGCGCAAGGATTCACGGAATCGAACCGTCCCAAGACTTCCGCCAATTTCCTTCCGGCCAACTTGACGGATGAGGAATGTAAGACATTCTGGATGGCTCGCACGAATGGAGATACCGAATGGGTAGAGATCGATCTGGAGGCTCCCGCTATGGTATATGCCGTGCAAGTGAATTATCACGATCATCAATCGAATATGTATGGACGTATTCCCGGTTTACGCCACCGTTATGCGGTGGAAGGCTCTTTGGACGGGCAGGATTGGGTAACGTTGGTGGATCGCCGGAATAATTATAAGGATGTCCCGAATGACTACGTACAAGTGGATAATCCGGCTCGTGTCCGTTATGTCCGTTATAAGAATATAGAGGTCCCGACGCCTCATCTGGCGATCTCGGACTTGCGTGTGTTCGGTATCGGTGAGGGCAAGAAACCTGCGACGGTGAAGAACTTCAAGGTCGTTCGCCAAGCGGATCGCCGTGACGCTATGATCACTTGGGACGCTGTCAAAAACAGCCAAGGCTACAACATCCGTTGGGGCATCGCTCCCGATAAACTATACAACTCATGGCTCCTATACGGAAAGAATGAATTACTTTTAAAGAGTCTGTCCACCGACCAGCCTTATTATTTCACCATCGAGGCATTCAACGAGAACGGTGTATCAGAAGCGACAAAAATACAGGAAGCCCAATAATCTTCCGGTATCATTTTCAAATGTATTTTGTAGAGATAGGACAATCTGTCTCTACAAAATACATACAATATTCGATTATTTACTTACTAACGGGTATTTATCTGGATTTGCTATGATAGACAAGCTCAAATCTACATCTAAAGCATCCCAACGAATCCGCTCACGTCCTAATAGTTGGACATTAAACACGTCATCTACGGCAGCACGTTTGAACCATGGGAATTTGTCGTAAGGTAAATAATATTCCCGATCCTTTACCCACAATATTAAGCCATTGCGGGAAATATGTGTTACCTCAGCTCTATTATTTGCCGAAGTGGTTGTTCCATTTGTCTTTGATAACTCGCTCATGTTCAATTATTGTTTGAATTAATCAAATCCATTTATTAGTATAGCCTTTGGACTCATATCCTATATCCTTATTATTGCAAAAGTAATTTTAATCTTGATATTATACAACGCCTTAACAGACTATTTAATTATATTTGCGGAAGTTATCGATCTAAGTAGATAGTATTTACATTTGAATATATGATTATGAAAACACTTAGAAGTATTTTTTTTCTGTCTCTTTGCCTTCTTCTCTCCGTTGCTGGATATGCTGGTGATAAGGCTAGTTTTTTGAAAAAGCAGTTTACGGCTCGTGATGGTTATCAATTGAATTATCGGGTTCTGTATCCCCGAGATTATAATCCGGCGCAGAAATACCCGGTAATCCTGTTCCTGCACGGAGCGGGCGAACGAGGGTCGGATAATGAGGCCCAATTAATACATGGTGGCGATATGTTCGCTTCTTTCGAGAATCAAACCAAATATCCGGCTATCATTATAGCGCCTCAATGCCCGGCCGAGAAGACTTGGTCTGAATATAAGGGATTGAACGCCGGAAAAGAAGGAAAGCGTTTCTATCCGTTGAATGCTCCGGCCACACAATCGATGGCCGCCGTCAAGGAATTATTGGATAGTTATATAGCGGAAGGTAAGGTCGATACGAAACGCATTTACGTAACCGGCCTATCAATGGGAGGTATGGGCACGTTCGATATCGTGATGCGTTACCCGAACCTGTTTGCCGCTGCCACCCCGATCTGTGGTGGAGCAAATTTGCAACGTTTGGCAAACTTTAAGGGCAAGACGGCTTTCAGTATTTATCATGGCGGCTCCGATAGCGTAGTCGATGTACAATTCTCCCGTGACGCTAATGAAGCATTGAAGAAAGCAGGAGCTGATGTCCGTTATAAGGAATTTCCCGGTGTAGACCATAACAGTTGGGATAACGCTTTCGCCGAACCGGATTATCTGGCTTGGATGTTCCAGCATAGCTTGTAAAAACAGAGGTATCATCTCCAGATTTTTTACTTACTAGACATTATTTATCCTTTATAGGTTGGATATCCGGAAAAAGAAGTATATTTGCAATGCTAAACATTTTAAAACCAGAAAGCAGAGTAGAATACCTGCTTCTATTCGGTTGCAGGCATTTTTTTGCCTGTAACCGATCCGATATGACGGTTCCGTACCCCCGTGGAGTGCATTAATGTGCCTCCAGCTTTCTGGTAAAGTGTTTAGCAACGGGTCAGGCGGGACCGTTCTTTTTTCCGCCTGCTTACAACTAATATATTATGGAAGAGGAAAAGATCTATTCCGTAACTGAACCTGTCGGTTCAGAGCAAGACGCTCCGGTTTCGAACATGGAAATGTTGAGTGATGTATTTTTTAAGGAAGAGGCACGACGCTTGAAAGAAGCTTTCTGTTTTGAGAGAGATGCGGATGACCTTGATTATCTGAACCATCAGTTGCAAAGCGTTAAAAATCTGTTGGTAGGTCTAAAACTGCCGTGGATACAAATAGCACCAATTTTGTACAGATGTATGGCCGTTTATCTGCAGCGTCCCGATCAACATGTAAGTAATATGAAAGTTCGCTACCTGTCAACGCAATTGATGGATGGGGTTTTGCTTTTATCCCAGAACGGACGGCTCATCAATGACTTGCTCATGTTTTTCGACCGCCAGCTTAAGGATATTCAACGCTTGCGGGAAGAGAAGTGTGAGGAAATGGAGAATGTGAGATTGTAAGTCTATATTTGCAGCTCATACATACTTGGTTGTAGAGACGGGGCACGCCCCGTCTCTACAATTGGATGAAAGGGCTTATGCGTGTTCTGGTTAGAATATCAATGTGACAATTTGTAAACTGAAGTCCTTGAGAATCGATTATTTCGGGCCAAAGTACGTCTCGTCTCCTAAAAACGAAAGAAAAAAACAGCAATCGTCTATCCGCTAGTGACTTGTTGAAAAACGGCCTTTTATTCTAGCGAAATTAATTCATCCTATCTCATATCTTATGCCTTATGGCCCAGTCGTTAGGGGGCAACAATGCCCATTATAAGGTAGTCATATCGCCCATTATGACCATATGTGTAGCCTATCGTGACTATATGTGTGGGTTTACGCCTGTACAGGCGTGGGTGAACGGGACTATATGTGTAATCTAACGAGGGTATTCTTATCGAAAAACGGGTCTTTTTGTGTGGAAAAGGCGTATAAATGCCTGCTTTCTCCTTCATGTTCTCGTTTATAGAGCTTTTCTAAATAAAGGTGATGTTATATAAAAGGGGTTATTACTGATAAATAGTTAACATTCCTTGGCTTTTGCTTACGTCTCTGTAAATAGGGGAAAGTGAACCATTATATTTCCGGCTAAATATAAGGTGAAGCATTTCCTATCAATAACTTTCATTACCTTTGCGCCCGCTAAAAATAAACAAATGAGATGAAATCTACTTTATCAATTTCTTCCTTATCCAGACAAGTCCTGCTTCGGGAGACACGGGACTATTTAATGATCGCTCTTGGGATGATCCTTTACGGTATCGGATGGACCGTTTTCCTTTTGCCGAATGACATTACGACAGGTGGAGTGCCGGGTATCGCTTCCATTGTTTTCTGGGCTACGGGATTTCCCGTTCAGTACACTTACTTCCTCATTAATGCCGTCTTGCTGATGCTTGCCTTGAAAATATTAGGTTTTAAGTTCAGTATCAAGACGATCTTCGCCGTGTTTACGCTTACTTTTTTCTTGTCCCTTATCCAGGAGCTGACAGCCGGGATGCATTTATTACAAGATCAACCGTTTATGGCATGTGTGCTGGGAGCCTCCTTCTGCGGAAGTGGTATCGGTATCGCTTTCTCCTCGAACGGTAGTACGGGTGGAACGGATATTATTGCCGCTATCATCAATAAATACCGGGATATAACGCTGGGGCGGGTCATGATGATCTGCGATATGATTATTATCACCTCCAGTTATTTCGTGCTAAAGGATTGGGAGAAAGTGGTATATGGTTTCGTAACGTTATATGTTTGTAGTTTCGTGCTGGATCAGATCGTGAACAGTGCCCGCCAGTCCGTGCAATTCTTTATCATCTCGAAGAAGTATCAAGAGATTGGTAAGGAGATTAATGCGTTGCATCGAGGGGTTACGGTGATCGATGCTACCGGGTTATATACGGGGCAAGAACAGAAGATGATGTTCGTACTCGCTAAAAAACGGCAATCCACTACGATTTTCCGTATCATTAATGATATTGATCCGACCGCCTTTGTATCCCAAAGCGCCGTAATCGGGGTTTATGGGGAAGGATTCGATCATTTTAAACTAAAGAAATCAAAGTAGAGACGGGGCGTGCCCCGTCTCATCCCCTCAAAATAGTAACTAGGGTTGCATGATAACTTCTACCCGGTTACCCTGTCCCAAAAGCTTTTGGGCGAATGCCTTTATCTTCTCGGGAGTCAACGCATTAACAATCAACTCATAATCCGTATCGGTATCAAATCCTTTATAATAATAATCATCCAATACGTTCAACCAATAGCTGTTCTCCTGCAAGACTTCCGCATGACGTTTCAGCAGGTTATCCTGTGTTTTCTTGAAATCTTCTTGACGAGGGCCTACCTCGGAAAGCCGTTTCAACTCATTGCGGACAATCGTGTTCATCTGCTCCCACTTAGCCGGGTCCGTATCGAAGAATATCTGTAATGTCGTTCTTCCTTCCGGGAAAGGTGAGATTCTAGCGGATACACCAACGCCATACGTTCCTCCTTCTTTCTCGCGTACCTTCTCGTAATATACCAAGTCCATAACTTGTTTCAATGCGGTAGCGGTGATGATATTCTCCAGATTGTACTCCATCTGTCCGGTATAGAGGTTGGCTACCGTTACTTTCGGGATTTCCATGGAGCGGTTGAATCGATTCATATAGTCTCCCTTACGCGTCGATGGAACCTCCGCCGGATTTCCCTTCTCAATTTTTCCTTGGGATGGCAATGTCGCTAAATACTGCTCTATATACGGACGGATACTATCAATCTGGATATTACCTACAAACGTGAATACGAAACCGGAAGCATCCGAGAAGCGTTCCTTGCGCATCTCCATGATACGAGGATAACTGATATGTTCGAAATCTTGTGGACGAAGACGTGACGCACGAGGATTATCTCCGTAAACCGCTTTAGACAAAGAGTCGCTGAAAGCGACCATCGGATTTAACTCCATATTCTGCAATTGCGCTTTTGTCCGTGTCTCGAAAGATGCGTAGGCCTCCTCGTCCATGCGGGGAGCCGTGAAGCTAAGGTAAATTAACTCGAATAAGGTTCGCAAATCGGAAGGAGCGGCCATTCCGTTCACGTTCTCACTATCTTGACTGAGCGATAGGGCGCAAGATACCTTCTTTCCGGCCAGACGCTTACTTAGATCCGTGGCGGAGAAATTGCCCAATCCACCTATCTCGATCACGTCATTGAAAACTTTTAAGTTATCAATATCCTTCGTGCCGAATAAAGTGCTTCCTCCCGGGCTGGTAGCGGTCATGATGATCTCGTCCTTCTTGAATTCGGTAGGCTTCAATACCACCTTGATACCATTGCTTAAGGTAAATACTGTCGCTCCGAAGCGCTGGCCGGTCTTTGTCTCCGTGATCCGGCCCGGGGTCGGCAAGGTCGGGACTAAAGGCTCGTTGGAGACAGTTTCCTTATAAGGCTCTACCGGCATCTGTCGTGCTTTGAGGAACGTACGGAGCAGGTTCTCCTCGGTCGGGTATTTTATACCTTCTTTATCCGGTCCGGTTAACCCGATCACGATATTATCCTCTCCGATCATATCTTGGATATATTGGTTGACTTGCTCTACCGGGATATTCTGGGCGATCTGGTTCAATAGCGTGTATTCCATCTCAATGCCCGGGATATAACCGCCGTTGGTGAAATGGTTCACGTATTCACGGACATAAGCGTCGTTCTTTTGGTTATTCCGCTCGTTGTAAGCGGACTCGTATTGTTTCAACACGTTGATGCGTGCCCGTTCATACTCGGATGGCGTAAAGCCATATTGTTTTACCCGTTGGGTCTCTTTGACAAGCGTGGTCAGTGTGGAATCGATCTCGCCTTCCTTGGCAAGAGCGGCTACGGTCCATGCTCCCTTGCTCTTCGCGATCATGAAATTATCATCGTCGTAGGCTTGGGCATAGATAAACGGAGGATTCGCTTGATGTAAGATATCATCGAAACGCTCGTCCATGATCGACGCGCATATTTGCTGGATATAGTCCTTTACCAATCCGGCAATCGTACGATTCAAGTCGTTGGGCAATTTATCGTGTTTATAGAAGATATAAAGGATCGTATTGGATGCCTCCTTGTCTTTGGCGATCGAGATCAGAGGTAGATCATTGTCGGGAACCGATACTTGTTCCCGTTTTGCCGGGTTGACCGGGGCAGGGACATCGGCGAACATCTTTTTGATCGTTGCCTCCACTTGATCTACATTTACGTCTCCCACGATGATAATCGCTTGCAAGTCCGGACGATACCATTTTTTGTAGTAAGCCCGCAACTCGTCCGGCTTGAAGTTCTCGATCACGTCGATCGAACCGATCGGCATCCGGTTCGCGTAACGGCTTCCCGGGTACATCTTGGGTAGTTGCTGCTCCCATAGACGAGTCTGGGCATCCTGTCGGGTACGCCATTCCTCACGGATGACCCCACGTTCTTTCTGGATAGCCGAGTCGGTCAAGGCTAGGAACCCGGACCAATCGTGAAGGATCAATAAGCAAGAATCAACCACGCCGCTTTTGTTGACAGGGGCGTTGGTAATCATGTAGACGGTCTCATCAAAGGAGGTATAGGCGTTGAAGTTTTCCCCGCTGCGCATACCTACACTCTCGATATATTCGTCCATCCCGTTATTCGGGAAGTTCCTACTGCCGTCGAATGCCATATGTTCCAAGAAGTGAGCCAAACCTCGTTGATTCTCTTCCTCTAAGATGGAGCCTACGTTTTGGGCGATGTAAAAGTCTGCCCGGTCTTTGGGCTGATCGTTGTGACGGATGTAGTAGGTCAATCCGTTACTCAATTTCCCGTATCGAACCTTTGGGTCGATCGGAAGCGGTTCGGGTTCCTGCATCTCTTGTGCCATCACTTGTGTGAAAGCGACGAAACAAAGCAGGATTGCCGTTAAGATAGAATGTCTTTTTATCATATTTGTTTCATTGATAGTGAATCTAGATCACAAAACTAGCAAAAAATCATAGAAAGAGGTCCTTATGGCGAAAAAAGGAGTATCCGATACGGAATACTCCTTTCTATCAAGATGAGACAGGCGGGGGGGCCTCATTTCACCTCTTTATTCATTCGGTATGTCAACGCGCCAGACGGACATTGATTGATTTGGGCAATTAATTCCGCGGTTGTCGCGTTCTCTATCTGTATCCAGGGTCTCTCCTTCGGCTTATAGACACCGGGAAGAGTCTTTACACAGATACCGGCATGTTGACATAACTCCGGTTGCCAGATAATGGTGAGTTCACCATTCGTATATTCGATCTTCTTGCCCATATAATTTTGTTATAAATATTAAACATGTATACCACTCATTACGATGCGTTTCCAATCCGGATGCTTCTGGATATATCCAGCTACGAACGGACATAACGGAACGAGACGTAAGTCTTTCTTCTCGATATCCAAGAGCACTTTCTCCACCAATTGGCTACCAATTCCTTTACCTCCAAGCTCCATGGGAACCTCAGTGTGGGTGAGATAAATTACCCCATCCTTATTTTTTATATACTCTATTCTGGGAACGTATCGCTCTATATGAAATTCATATTGGTGGCGTTCTTCATTATCAATTAGTTCATAATTTTCTTTCATCTCCCTATAATTTTAATACTCAACTATTCTATTAACACTTGAGTGATAAGGTTTGTTTAATATAATTCTAATCTATTCTATATAATTTATAGGGGAATGGAACGTTAGGTATTAAACGTAAATGATTACCTTTGCGGCCGACTGCCCGTGTGGGTATGCAAGTAGAAACAATTAATTATCACACTTATACAAAGTATGGGAAAGTACAAACTAATCAACAACGTGTTGGGGTGGGTCGTTTTTTTGATCGCTTCTACCGTTTATCTGATGACAATGGAACCCACCGCCAGTTTCTGGGATTGTGGTGAGTTTATCTCTTCGGCATACAAATTGGAAGTAGGGCATCCGCCCGGAGCTCCTTTCTTCATGTTAACAGCCAATTTATTTACGCAGTTCGCCTCGGACCCTTCCAAGGTGGCGGTAATGGTCAATACGATGTCCGCCCTCTTTAGCGGCCTGACGATCTTATTCCTTTTCTGGAGTATTACTCATTTGGCTCGTAAGATTATCGTGGAAGACGATAAGACGATGTCTCTGGGACAGATGATTACGATCATGGGTTGCGGTTTGGTAGGTTCTTTGGCTTATACGTTTAGCGATACTTTCTGGTTTAGCGCCGTGGAGGGCGAGGTATATGCTTATTCTTCCTTGTTTACCGCCTTGGTATTCTGGTTGATCCTGAAATGGGAAGAAGCCGCCGATCGTCCGCATGCCGATCGTTGGATCGTGCTGATCGCTTATTTGATGGGTCTGAGTATCGGTGTCCATTTGCTGAATTTATTGTGTATCCCGGCTATCGTGCTGGTATATTATTATAAGAAATTCCCGAATCCTACGATGAAGGGTACGCTGATCGCTTTATTGGTGTCGTTCGCTATCGTGGGCTTGATGATGTATGGTGTCGTACAAGGCTTGGTTGAGGTTTGCGGTTATTTCGAGCTGTTGTTTGTCAATACGTTCGGTATGCCGTATAACTCGGGTGTATATGCGTTCGTAATTATCTTGGCGGCTTCCTTGATCTGGGCGATCTGGGAGACGATGCAAGACGAGATCCATCCGGTGCGGATGAAGATATCCTTTATTCTCTCGATCGTATTGTTGGGTATTCCGTTTATCGGTAGTGGTTACGTGATCGCCGTGATCCTCACGGCTGCCTTGACGGCTTATTTGTTCATGAGCAAGAAGGTAAATATCAAGATGCTGAATACGATCTTGGTCTGCTTGATGGTAATTGTAGTGGGTTATTCATCCTATGCCTTGACATTGATCCGTGCGACAGCCGATACGCCTATGAACCAAAACGCTCCGCAAGATATCTTTACCTTGCGTACCTATTTGGCTCGCGAGCAATACGGTAAGACTCCGTTGATCTACGGTCAGACCTATGTCTCTGAGGTGAAGCGTGAGAACCAAGGCGGCACTTGTGTACCTGTATCGAAAGAGGGTGAGCCGACTTGGAGCCGTGTCATTAAGAAAGATAAAAACGAGAAGGATCATTATTATATCTCTCGTTACGATACGGAATACGAATACGTGGATGAGTTGAGTATGCTTTTCCCCCGTATGTATAGTAGCGACGGACGTCATGTGGCTGCTTATAAGGAGTGGGCACAAGTGAAAGGTACACCGGTGAAGTTCAACCGTTGCGGTGAGATGGTGACGGTGATGAAACCTACATTTGCCGAGAATTTGCGTTATTTCTTCGCTTATCAGCTGAATTTCATGTACTGGCGTTATTTCATGTGGAACTTCTCCGGACGGCAGAACGATATACAAGGTAACGGTGAGGTCTCGAATGGTAACTGGATAACCGGTATTCCGTTTATTGATGAGGCTTTAGTGGGCCCGCAAGAGGATATGCCGTTCGATATTATCAACAATAAGGGGCATAACGTATATTATATGTTACCGCTTCTATTGGGTATCTTGGGGCTTCTATTCCAAGCTTATGCCGGAAAGAAGGGCATTCAGGGATTCTGGATCACGTTCTTCTTGTTCTTTATGACGGGTATCGCGATCGTGCTTTACTTGAACCAGACGCCGTATCAACCTCGTGAGCGAGACTATGCGTATGCCGGATCATTCTATGCGTTCTGTATATGGATCGGTTTCGGTGTGGCGGCCTTGGCGAAAGGATTGCAGAAGTATGGCAAGTTATCTCCGGTGATAGCGGGTTCTGTCGCTACGGTACTCTGCTTGTTGGTTCCTATCCAGATGGGTGCGCAGAACTGGGACGACCATGATCGCTCGAACCGTTATGTTTGCCGTGATTTCGGTGCGAACTATTTGGAATCTTGCGAGCCGAACGCTGTCATATTTACGAATGGTGATAATGACACATTCCCGTTGTGGTACGCACAGGAGGTGGAAGGTATCCGTACGGATGTACGTGTATGTAATACGAGCTATTTGCAAACCGACTGGTATATCAACCAAATGAAGAAGCAAGCATACGAATCCGATCCGCTTCCAATCTCTTGGCAACCGGAGGATTATGTGCAAGGTACTCGTGATGCCGCTTATGTATTCCCGATGACGGATAAATCGATTGATCTGAAGACCGCTCTTGATTTCGTTCGTAGTAACGATCCGAAGTTTAAGAAGATCCCGGGTATCAATCAAGAATTAGATTATATTCCTGCGCAGACATTGACGATGGGGGTAGATTCCGCCGCGGTTATGGCTGCTGGCGTGATCGATACTGCTAACTTGCCGTATTTGCAGAAAGAGATGAAGATTGACTTGAAAGGCAAGGATGTCTTGGGTAAGCAAGAGTTGATTATCTTGGATATGTTGCAGACGAATGACTGGAACCGTCCGATCTATTACGCGATTACCGTAAGCCCGGATCAGTTCGTGAAATTGGATCCGTACTTCCAGCAGACCGGTATGGCTTATCAGATCGTTCCGATGGAGACACAGGGAACTGTTCGTTCGATCAATACGGAGAAGATGTATGACAACGTGATGAATAAGTTCAAATGGGGTGGTGTCAATACGCCGGGTGTGTACTTGGATGAGAATGTAATGCGGATGTGCAAGAGCTATCGTATCGCATTGTTCAGCAAGCTGGCTGCCGCTTTGGTCGCTGAGGGCAAGAATGAGAAAGCACTGAACGTATTGGATAAGGCGATGGAAGTATTGCCTCCCGAGAATGTTCCGTTGGATTATAGCGCTCTTTCTTTAGGTGAGCTGTATTACGAGTTGGGCCAGAAGGAGAAGGCGGAGATGGTTTATAAAGGTATAGCGGACAATGCGTTGCGCAGTATAAACTGGTATTTCCGTTTGCGTCCGGGGCAATTATCATCTGTCGAGAGTGATTTAGGTCATAACTTGGCGGTTCTCCAAGAGGTATTGCGTGTGAGCAAACAATACAATCCGGAGTTCGCTAAGCCTTATCAAGAGGAATTTGATAATTACCGTATGGCGTACGGATCAGTGGCAAAAGACTAACAAAGTATGTTTATAGAACAACCGCCTTGGTTTTACAGGGCACTGTTCCCGGGGGTAACTTGGCGAATACCGGCAGAGAAGAAGTGTGTGTATCTCACCTTCGACGACGGCCCGATTCCCGAGGTTACCCCTTGGGTTTTAGATATATTGGATACGTATGGGATCAAGGCTACCTTTTTTATGGTAGGGGATAATGTACGTAAGCATCCCGAGGTCTTCCAGATGGTGATAGATCGTGGGCACCGTGTCGGTAACCATACGTTCAACCATATCCAAGGTATCAAGTTCTGGACGAAGAATTATTTGGCGAATGTGGAGAAGGCAGCCGAATATATTCCCAGCAATTTATTTCGGCCTCCTCATGGGCATATGCGTTTTCCGCAGGTAGTATGGCTTCGCCGCCATTATCATATCGTGATGTGGGATGTGGTCACCCGCGATTATAGCCCGCATATGACTCCGAATGGTGTCTTCAACGTGGTAAAGAACTATACCCGTAATGGTTCCGTTATCGTCTTCCACGATTCCTTGAAAGCCGAGCGTAATATGCGTGAGGCAATGCCCCGGGCTGTCGAATGGCTCTTAAAGGAAGGCTACGAGTTTAAAGTTTTTGAATAATGGGTATCTCCCAGTTTATAAAAGATAAAGCTATGGAATTAGGCTTTTCCGCTTGCGGTATCGCTGAAGTAGCGAAGGCCGGGAGCGAGGAGGCTTATTTTGACCAATGGATCGCGGAAGGCTACCATGCTGGAATGAAATACATGGAGAATCATCGGGAAATCCGTCTCAATCCGGATGGCTTGGTGGAAGGTGCCAAATCAGTTATCTCAGTAGCCTTGAATTATTATCCGAAAGTTCTCCGGAATCCGGCGGAACCTTATATCTCGTATTATGCGTACGGAGAAGATTATCACGGGGTCGTAAAGGATAAACTTCGCCAATTATGGAAAGCGATAACCGAGCATCATCCCTCCAACAATGAGGCCCGTGTATTCACGGACTCCGCCCCTCTGTTAGAGCGTTATTGGGCTTGGAAAGCCGGTTTGGGATGGATCGGAAAGAATACGAATCTAATCATCCCGGGCAAAGGCTCTTTCTTTTTCCTTGGGGAGATCGTGACAACTTTGGTAGTCGATACCTATGATTCCCCCAAAAAGAATCACTGCGGTTCCTGCATCCGCTGTTTGGACGCTTGTCCTACCGGAGCCTTGGAAGGGCCGAAACGTTTGAATGCCCGTAAATGTATCTCTTATCTTACGATTGAGCATCGTGGAGAAATCCCTGTTGAGCAAGCCGTCCTTTTAGGTAACCGTATCTATGGATGCGACACCTGCCAAGCCGTTTGTCCTTGGAACCGCTTCGCTATGCCTACGGCAGTAGCAGCCTTTCATCCCACCCCTTCTTTGCTCTCCCTTAAAAAAGACGACCTCAAGGCATTGAGCCGTGAGGATTATAATCGTATCTTTGCGCATTCGGCGGTGAAACGCGCCAAATATGAGGGATTATTACGAACAATACAATATCTAAAAGACTAAATTACCATGAGAAGAACATTTAACTTCTTGCTTCTTTTCTTCCTGTCGGTGATGACGGTAATGGCCGCTCCCGGAGATTTACAAGAGAAGCTTGCCGCTCTAAAAGGAATTAGTGGCATTGAAAAACTTCAATCCGATTATTATCCGGAGAAATATGTAGTACGTATTACTCAGCAGGTCGATCCGAAAGACCCCGCCGCCGGAACATTTACGCAACGGGTTATCGTAGGCCATGTAGGTTATGATCGTCCTACCATTATCGTGACCGAAGGATATGGAGCGGCTTATGCGCTCAATCCGAAATATCAAGAAGAACTATCTAAACTATTGAATGCGAACTTAGTATTCGTGGAGTACCGTTATTTCTTGGAGTCGACGCCGGAACCTAAAAACTGGGATTATCTGACCGCCGAGAACTCTGCGTACGATTTACATAACGTCCGCAATACATTCAAGCAGATCTATCCGGGAAAATGGATCAGTACCGGTATCAGTAAGGGGGGGCAGACTACAATGCTTTACCGTGCCTTTTTCCCGGACGACGTGGATTTCTCCGTTCCTTATGTCGGTCCGTTATGTAAAGGTGTAGAGGATGGCCGCCACGAACCTTTCTTACGTAAGGTAGGTACGAAAGCGGAACGCGAGAAGATACAGGATTTTCAATTGGAAGTCTTGAAACGTAAGTCCGATATGCTTCCTTTATTGGAGAGCTATTGTAAGAATAAAAACCTGACATTCCGTATCCCGATGCCCGAGGTATTGGATTATTGCGTACTGGAATATTCATTCGCTCTTTGGCAGTGGGGAACTTCGGTAAGTATGATCCCTTCCAAGTCTGCCGACGATCAGGCGCTCTTCGATCATTTGATGGAAATCAGCGGTCCTGATTATTTCGCCGAGAACCAGCCGAATATCTCTTTCTTCGTACAAGCTGCCCGTGAGCTCGGTTATTATGGCTATGACGTAAAACCTTTCAAGAAATACCTTACGATCGATAGCGCCCATGGATACCTAAACCGTATCATGCTTCCCGAGGAACTGGTCGGTAAAGTAGACTTCCGTCCGGCTCTGTACCACAAGATCTATAACTTCTTGAAAGACAACGATCCGAAAATGATCTTCATCTATGGCGAGATCGACCCGTGGAGCGCGGCCATGGTTCCCGCTTTCAAAGGCAAGAAGAACGAGCAAATCTATATCCAGCCCCGAGGCAGCCATCGTGCCCGTATCGGCAATATGCCGGAGGATATGAAGGAGCGGATCCTTACACAGATGAATAAATGGCTGGCCGAGTAAAAATAGAGTAGCCTATTTTTTCCCTATAAAATCCCCGTATTATTACTTATCGGTTGTAATACGGGGATTTTGTCAGACTGCTTCCTGATAACTTTGAATCGTCTCCTTGCTGCCTTATTACCCGATATTCGTTACCTTTGCGAAAATATATATGTGGTATGAAAGAATTTAAGGTATTGATATCAGCTCTTTTCGTCTTGATACTTATGGCCTGCGGCGATAAGCGGGCAGATGAGAGGATCGTTTCCGTGACGATTGAGCCGCAACGGTATTTTGCGGAGAAGATAGCCGGAGATAAATTTAAGATTAATTGTGTGGTTCCGGCAGGGCAAAGTCCGGAGACGTATGATCCTACACCGCAGCAAATGGTGCAGGTGGGTAAAAGCCAAGGCTATTTAAGGATCGGATCGATCGGGTTCGAACAGGCTTGGATGGATAATATCCGGAATAATAATCCGGGACTCAAGGTTTTTGACCTGTCCGAAGGAATTGATTTACTTAAAAGCCCCGAGGAAGAAGAGGAACATGATCACCACCACCATCATCATCCCGGAGGCGTCGATCCGCATACGTGGAGCTCTATCTCTGGAGCGAAGGTGATCGCCAAGAACACTTTGGATGCCTTTGTGTCTTTGGACCCGGAGAATAAGGAATATTACCAAGCGAATTATGAACAACTGACGAAAGAAATCGGAGAGACGGAAAAGACCGTTTCCGGTTTGTTACATTCTCTTGACAATAAGACATTTATTATTTACCATCCGGCCCTGACCTATTTGGCTAACGAATATGGCTTGACCCAGCTTTGCATCGAGATGGACGGAAAAGAACCGTCTCCCGCACAATTAAAGGAACTGGTCGAGACCGCACGGGAACATAATGCGAAAGTCGTGTTTATCCAGCGGGAGTTTGACCAGAAGAACGCCGAGTTGATCGCTAAAGAAACAGGTTGCCGTCTGATCCCGATCAATCCGCTGGATTACGATTGGAGTAAGGAAATGATTCATATCGCAAAATCGTTAGCCGATGGACAAGCTGATTGAGTTGAGAGAGGTTACCGCCGGATACGGTAATAAGATCGCCTTACGTAACGTAACGCTGGATGTGTGGAAAAATGATTTCTTGGGAATTATCGGACCGAATGGCGGCGGGAAAACGACGCTTTTAAAGGTGATACTAGGTCTATTGCCTCCTATTTCCGGAACGATTCGTTTTTACGATGAAAATGTAGAGGTTCCTTCCTTGAAGATCGGTTATCTACCCCAAATGAGCCAGATCGATAAGAAGTTTCCGATCTCGGTACGGGAAGTGATCTCTTCCGGTTTATCCGCGGAGAAACCTTTGTTCCGTCCATTCAATAGATCCCAGAGAGAGCGTGTAGACGAGGTGATCGTACAGATGGGATTGGAGGAGTTGGCGGGCAGGGCCATCGGTGAGCTTTCCGGCGGCCAGTTGCAGCGGGTCTTATTGGGGCGTTCTATTGTCTCCCGTCCGCAGGTATTGATCTTGGATGAGCCTAATTCGTATGTGGATAAACGATTCGAGTCTCGTTTTTATCAGCTCTTGGAAGATATCAATAAAGAGAGCGCTATCATCTTGGTTTCCCATGATATCGGTACGGTTTTGACGATGGTGAAAAATATCGCTTGCGTAAACGAGACTTTGCATTATCACCCGGGAGCGAATGTCTCTGAGGAATGGTTGGGCGAGAAATACGCTTGTCCGATCGAGTTGGTGGGGCATGGTGACTTGCCGCACCGAGTCTTGAAGAAACACCAACACGAATAATTCTTTTTCACGAATAACTCTATTTTTATGATACCACAAATCATTTGCTGGATAAGCTTGCCGGAGATCGGTTATATCGTAGGTATTGCCGTAATCCTGTTCGGATGTAAGGCCGTATCGCAAAACCCTTTCATCAGTAAGAAACAAAAGATTCTTTGGATGCTGACGATCCTGTTCTTGAATTGGATCGGGTTGTTGTGGTATTATTATACATTTTATATGAAAGAAAAATGAAGGATATGAAGATATTGATAACCGGAGCGAGTGGTTTTATCGGCGGTTTCTTGGTAGAGGAGGCGCTTCGCCGTGGCTATGAGACGTGGGCGGGTATCCGTGCGGGTAGCAGTAAAGCGCATCTGCAAGATAAGCGGATTCATTTCATCGACTTGAAATATGGCGATCAGGAAGCGCTTACGGCTCAACTCTCAGACTTTGCCCGTGAGCATGGGGCATGGGATTATGTGATCCATAACGCCGGGTTGACGAAGACATTGGATAAGCGAAACTTTTTCCGTGTGAACGCCGAGAATACGCATCGATTTATCGAGGCTTTAGCCGCCGCCGGCTGCAAACCGAAGAAATTCCTCTTGATGAGCAGCCTAAGCAGCTATGGGCGAGGCGACGAGAAGACTTTCCGCCCGATACACTTGGACGATCCGCAGCGGCCGGACACGGCTTATGGCCAAAGTAAGCTAGAGGCGGAGAACTACATCCGTAAACAAACCTATTTTCCTTACGTGATCTTGCGGCCTACAGGAGTATACGGGCCGGGTGAGAAGGATTATTTCATGGAAATACAAAGCGTAAAGTCGGGACTCGATTTCGCCGTAGGCGCTATTCCCCAGCGAATCACGTTTATCTATGTAAAAGATTTAGCGACCGTGGCCTTCCTTTCCCTTGAGAAAGAGGAGATAGAGAACCGGCATTATTTTGTAGCCGACGGAGATGTCTACACGGATGAGTCTTTTGCCCGTATGATACAAGATATCTTAGGAAAGAAGCGGGTATTGCATGCCCGTATACCGCTGGGATTGGTGCGTATCGCTTGCCACTGTTCAGAATGGATCGGTAAGTTGTTGAAGAAAAGTATGACGCTAAATAGTGATAAATACATCATCTTGAAGCAGCGTAACTGGATTTGCGATGTCACGCCTCTTCAAGATGATTTAGGTTTTATCCCGGCCTATCCTTTACGTAAAGGCTTGGAAGAAAGTATCGAATGGTATAAAAAGGAGGGGTGGTTGTAAGAATCACTCCACCTTCTCGATCTTACCGGAGCCCATTACCTTTTTTTGGATATCTTGGGGATCTCCTTTGTATTTTACGGAACCGCTACCGGCTATCTCTGCCTTGATTTTGTTTACGACAAAGGCTTCTATGTCTCCACTACCGGCAATCTTGCACTCAAGCTCATCCATGGTACAATCGAAAGCACGTACTGTACCGCTACCGGCGATCGAGAATTCAGCTATGCCTACGGTTCCCCCTAGAACGATCGTGTTAGACCCGGCCATATCCCCGTTTAATTCCTCACAATACACTTTATGGCCAACGAAATCTCCGCTACCGGCGATCTCTATCTTTAGGTTTGTAAAAGAGGCCGTGTCGTGGAATTGGATAATCCCGCTACCGGCTAATCCTGCCTCGAACTCCTCGGCTTGTAGAGGGGAATTTATATTTACATGGGTACTGCCTGCCGCCGCTAGTTTCTTTAGATTGCGGGAGTTGGCCGTAACCATGAACTCGGTCGGACGGAAATTCGTATGTTTCCTGAATTCTTTTTTCGGACGGATCTTAAGCTTATGGTTCTCTACATTAAACTCATATTTCTCGAAGATATTCCGGTCTGTCTTTATTTCCAAACCTTCAGGAGCGTCGGATTGCGTGTAATTCACGACCATGCCTCCTCCCTCTAACTCAAGACAGTCATACTCGGAAACCGGGATGTTTTCCGTGGTGATATTGCCGTCTCCTTTTATGGTTTGTGTAGGGATACAGCCTGTCGTAGAAAAGATCACCAGCAGACATAGGTATATAATTCTTGTTTTCATTCTTTTACTTCTTCTACGGTACCTTTACCGATTATTCTCTGTTGAACTGCTGTCGGGCCTTTATAACGGATATTTCCTTTACCGACTACGTTGGCCTTTAAATTATCGGTAGCATGTACTTCCGCTAAGCCATTGCCTGTTACTTTGCAACTTAGCTGAGGAACCGCTAACCCAAAAGCGTGTATATCACCACTGCTGACGATACTGTAGTCTCCTTCTTTCGCATTACCTTTCTTGATCGTTATAGAGCCAGAGCCATCGATATCACATTCGATCTTGTCGGCTTCCAGATGATTGACAACCATATTTGCGCTACCGGATACATTCAAATCCAGTTTACCGACCGTAACTGTCTCTTTCAGTTGCACCAAGCTATTGGCGTTCGCCTTAATAACGGTCTCGTCTCCGGTAAGCGGACTGTTTACCATGAAGTTGGCATTTCCGGAAACTTTTGCGGCGGCAAGCCATTTAGAATTCGTCTTTACGATAAACTTCGTGAAATGATCTACCTTCGCTCCTTTGAAAGCGATGGTTAAGACACGATCCTTCACCTCGATATTGACATAGGGATGAAGATTCTGGTCTACGGTAACCTCCACGGTGGAAGGATCATCGGATTGCTCGTAATTGAAATCAATTACGCCATCCACCTTAATCTCGTTATAATCGGCGACAGAAATCTTTTTCGAGGTCAATTTACCATCGCCTTTTACATGATCTGCGGCCCAACCGGTAGTGACCCATCCTAGGAAAAATACCATTAATAAGATAGCCTTTGTTTTCATAAGTATCGTTTTTTATGATTCTACTTTTTAATTTAGACTCTATAAATAAAGAGTTGGTTACAAAAATAGCAAGAAAAAGCTACCGGATATCACATCTAGTAGCTTTTTTAAATTTGATAATGTGTGTATTAAAAAAAATGTGTGTGTTCGATCAATTTGCGCCTTGAATGGATCCAGAGCCGGACTTTGATTTATTCACGTTCGCCGGGCCTTTATAGCGGATGTCTCCACTGCCCGAAACCGATAGGTTCATGTTATCTTTGGCATAAACACGGGCATCTCCGCTACCGCTTACCGAGCAACTCAAATCATTGACAGATAAGTCGTATGCTTTTATATCTCCACTGCCCGATACGGAATAGCGGGCTTCGTCCGCCTTACCTTTCAAGGTGATGTCTCCGGAGCCTGAAACCTTGCTGGTAAGATTCTTGCAGTCCAAATCTGCAAAAACCAGATCGCCGGAGCCGGATACCGAGAACTCACCTAATCGTAATTTCACGTTATGTGGGAACTTTACGTCGCTGGAGCCGGAAATCTTGATTTCCAGTTGATCCTCGGAAAAAGCGTTCTGCGCCTCAAAATCCATCGGGCCGGAAGTCTTTAAGTATTTCAGAGTCTTCGAGCTTCCTTCGATTACATACTGGGTCGGTTTGATACGGGTCCCGTTTTGTATGCGGATAGCTAACCGTCCGTTATTGGATTTGATCGAGAGGAGTGGGAATAGATTCTCGTCGATCGTAATTTTCAAGGAAGCGCTTCGTCCATGCGTATATTTGAATACCGGGAATTTCTTGTTGCTTCTATTTCCCCAAAAATTATTGCCGGAATATTCGATATTTCCACCCAGTTCGATCTCGCTATAGTTATCTACCGATATCTCTTTCGTAATTATATTCCCATTTCCTTCTACTTTACTAGCCTCTGCCATGAAGGCACAAAAGATGAGGGCTATTACCGCTACTAATTTTGTTTTCATCGTTCGTATGTATTAAATGTTTATTTGACTTTGTTGATCGAGCCGGAACCCATGATAGACTTACTGATCTCCGGATCTCCTTTGTAATGGATCTCGCCACTACCTACGATATTAGCATCCAAGATTTGCGTGGCATATACGCTGATCTCGCCGCTGCTGGCGATATTACACTCTGCTTTACGTGCTTGGCAGTCAAAGGCTTTAATCTCACCACTTCCCGCTACATTGAATGAGGCACGATCTACGGTTCCTATTACCTCGATTTCCCCGCTGCTGGCGAGGCTGCAAGATAGGTTGTCCAGCTGTATATCCTTGGCGATGATATTTCCGCTACCGGCCATGTTACATTCAAGCTTGTAACCTTTTACGGGGCCTCTCAACTCAACGTTTCCACTACCGGCCATATTGATCTCCATCCGGTTTACTTTCGTCGGTTTGCTGATAATGAAACTGCCGGAACCTACCGTATTCAACTCTTTTAGTTCCTTGGAGTTGGATTTTATCTTGTAGACGGTCGGCCTCAAGTCGTAGGAGTTATTATTAAAACCTTTCTTGATAGATTTCGGATAGATCTTTAACGTACCGCCTTCTACTTCGGTCACGAGGTAATCAAATAAGTTCTCATCGATCGTTACGGATAGATAAGGCGCTTTATCCGACTGTTCATACTCGAAATCAGCGGAGCCAACGAACGTGATCTCGTCGTAATCGCTAATCTTTATCTCCCGGGTTTCCGGGTTCCCATTTCCATCGATACGTTTGTCGGCTGCGAATCCGCAAACCGCGACCATCTGTATACAGAATATAAAAAGTGATACTCTCGTCTTCATCGTCTTTAATTTTTTAGGTTCTTTTCTTAATAGACGAGTGCAGGTTATAAAGGGTTGCAGAAACAGATGATTTTTTTAATTTTGCATCAAGTTAGATTTAAACGAAAGAAATATGAAGACACTTATACACACGGACAAGGAACAGATCGAATCGATTATCCGTCAGAGCGATGTTTGCTTTGTGGGCATGGCGGATACAGATGGAACGCCTTATGTATTACCGATGAATTTCGGTTATAAGGATGGCGTGATTTATTTACACTCGGCGCAGGATGGACGAAGCATCTCTATATTGGAACGTAATCCGAAAGTCTGTATTACGTTTAGTATTGACCATGCCTTGGTTTTCCAGCACCCGGAGGTAGCTTGTAGCTACCGTATGCGTTCGAAGAGCGTGATCGCTTGGGGAAAGGTCGCTTACGAAGAGGATTTCGACAAGAAGGTGGAAGCCTTGGATATTATCATGAAGCAATATTCCGATAAGACTTTCCGTTATAGCGATCCGGCGGTCCGTAACGTGAAGATTTGGACGGTAGATATAGACGAGGTCAGCTGTAAGGAATTTGGCGCTCCTCATAAGAAATCTTATTAAATCAATAAATGATATGAAAAAACTACTTCTTTTATTCGTTCTATGTCTTTGTTTTCCGGTGGTTGACAAGGCTTGTACCTCCATTATAATCACTGGAAAGGCTACTCCCGACGGGCGTCCGTTGATGTGGAAACACCGGGATACCGGTGCTCCGTATAACCATATCAGTTATTTTGACGAAGGTGGCTATCGTTTTCTGGGGCTGGTAAATAGCGATGATCCGGAGGGAGCCGTGTGGACCGGAAGCAATGAGACGGGCTTCTCTATCATGAATACGGCTTCTTATAACTTGAAAGACGATGATATAAAGGAGATGGATCAAGAGGGAAACTTGATGCGAAAAGCCTTGAGAGTCTGTAAGACGGTGCAGGATTTCGAGCATTTCTTGGATACCTTGCCTCGCCCGATGCGTGTGGAGGCTAATTTCGGAGTGATCGATGCTTATGGTGGCGCGGCTTATTATGAGACGAGTAATGAGCGATATTATAAGAAAGACGCGAATGATCCGAATCTGGCGCCGGAAGGTTACTTGATTTATACGAATTTCTCTTTCGAGGGGCGTACGGATGAAGGCAAAGGATATGTACGTTATGAGAATGCGAAAAAGATCTTTAAGGAAATGCGGAACGAAGGATTTACTCCTCAGCGTATCTTTCAACAGGCTTCCCGCTCTTTTTATAATAGCTTGCTGGATATCGATTTGATGGACAAGGGACAAAGTCCGAACAATCGTACAGGCTGGTTTGTGGAGCAGGATTTCATCCCCCGTCTAGAAAGTACGGCTTCTATCGTAATCCAAGGCGTAAAATCCGGTATGAATCCGGAATTGACAACGATGTGGACTGCCTTGGGATATCCTCCTACCTCTGTCGCTATTCCTCTTTGGGTGAAAATGGGAAAGGAGCAAAGCACTTTGGTTACTTACGACGCATCCTATAAAACAGCCCTATTAGATTGGTACTCCGTTCAATTACAGAAGAATGTCTACTCCATACATCGTGGCAACGGCCAAAAGTATTTGCATTGGCAACTGTTATGGAATGATGACCAATCTGGTTATATCCAACAGCTTCGTGCGGTAGAGAACCGGATTTTCGATTTATTCGACGCTCATAAGACGGAGTGGGAACAAAATGGATTGGATACAAAGGAAATACAACGGCTGTATAAGGAAGTCGATAAGCTCGTAAATAAAGCCTTCTTGGGGCTTCAAAAATCATAACCATAAGGTGTTTTGTTGATAGTGAAAAATACAGTAAGTATTTAAAATATACGTATTGATAATGTCTTTATAATCAGATTGATAAAAAGTTGATGATGTTTCCGGAAAAACATGTACGTGTTTTTCCGGAAACATGTACGAGAATTTGTGAAAACACGTACGTGTTTTGGGAAACAGATAATGAGGTTTTAAATGCATTTGGAAAAATGTACAATAACTATGTGGAAAATAAGCACTGTATCCCTAAGAGATATACTTCATAGGCCAAGGAAGTAGTACTTCTCGTGAATTCCGATTGTGCGCTTAGGAAAACTTGTGCAGTTGGCGTATTTCAAAAAGTTACGTATATTAGTGGTCTGAATCTAATATGAAAAACATGAGAAAACTATATTATTTAGTGATGATAAGTCTGGCTTCCATTTTGATCGCATGCGAGAATCGATCGGAAGAGTGGGACGTGGTGGATTTCGGAAACGATTGTACGGTTGGCTTGCAGGAACATTTGGAATGCAGATTCATTCCTTTGGAGACGAAGGATAGCGTGCTGTTAAAAGATCTCTACCGGGTTTGCTGGGTGGACGATCGTATTTTTGTATTCGATAGAAGTGATGAGATAAATGCGCTTTTTGTATTCAGTGATCAAGGAAATTTTATTACTCGTGTAGGCTTGCGGGGACAAGGGCCGGAAGAGTATCTTTATCTAACTCACTTTTTCGTGGATGAGAAAGAGCGAATCTTGACATTGGTGGATTTTGGTGGGACGGCCTTATTGCGTTATGATCTGGATACCTATCAATATATATCCACGCAAGATGTAGCTGATTATTTTGTGGACTGCGCCCCTTTGGATAAGGAGAATTGGATTTGGTATTATCCTTTGGGATTTGCGACACCGCAAAGGGAAAACTTCTATCTGAAAGCCACGGACAGGAAAGGAGAGCAAGACGCATTGTTGGGACCGGCTTATTTCACGTCCGGCCATACGATCAATGGGAGCAAGACGTTGCATGCCTTTGCTGGGGATTGGTATGCGCATTTCCCCTTTACCCCCGAAGTGTGGAAAGTGAAGGACGGGATGTTGGAGCCTGCTTATAAAGTTCGCTTCGGAGATAAAAGTATGCCTCCTATCGAGTATGTCAAGGAGAAAGGGAGAGGCGGGAGAGATTTCTCTGGCGATCTGTTTCGCTCCGGCTATGTAAATTCTTTTGGGCTGCTGGAGACCGAACAGATCCTGCATGCGACCTATATGTGCGATAAGGTAACTTACTTCGGATTTTATGACAAGGATAGGAAAGAGGCATTCTCGTATGCGTTCCCCAACTTCATAAGGGCTACGGGGTTGACAGGCTTTTACGGTATTTGCGGAGTGTATAAAGATTATTTTATCGGGAAGATCAGTTCGACGGTGCTGTTGCGTAATCAGATACATTATGAGGATTTGAGACGGATAGCGGAGAATCGTACACAGGACGATAATCCGATCTTATGTTTATTTAAAATAGAAAGGTCATGAGAGTATTGTATGGGATTATTGTATTCTTCGCTTTGTTTCTTCTCGCTTGTTCCGATGCGGAAAGAGAAGAAAAACGGCTGGAGGGAAATTTGTTAATGAAAGGGGATTCTGGTGTATGCTATGATGGGATTGGTCTTACCGAGTCTTATTTGGTGTTGTTGGCTCGTGGGTGTGATACGATCATTCAAGTATTCGACAAAGATGATTTGTCGCACCTGCATGCGTTTGCGTTGAAAGGATATGGTGCCACTTATTTCTCTAATCCGGAGTTTATGAAGTCAAATACAAAAGAACCCGCCGGAAAGGATGAGTTCTGGATCGTGGATAACCAACTTACATTTAATAAGATGCAGGTGCTGGCGGATTCTTTGCGTTTTGATCGGAAATATATACTAATACCCGAACTTGTTCCCTCTACGCATTATAATGTCACCACGAAAGAAGTTTATGCGGTTCCGATCGTAGAGAAAAATGTTTATGGTCCTTTCTGCTATGCGAATCGGGAAGAGGGAATTTATTGGGTGGAGCCACCAAAAGTAGCAAGAACGTATCGTTCTTGTAAGCACGTCGCTTATTTGCCTAATCTTTGTGTGAATGAGCGGCAAAACAGTGTGGTTGCTGCCTTGCGTTTCTTCAACCAAATTGATTTTTACGATTTGAAGGGAACTTATCAAAGGAGCTTTACGTATGGGAAGGAGCCTATCGTGCCTTTACTGAAGAAGAATGATACCCAAGTGGATGTTCTTGGAACGACAAAATGCTTTATCGATATATTCGGTACGGATCAGTATGTATATTGCTTGTACGATGGTTCTGCGGATTTTTCGAATTTATCCACATTGCTGGTTCTTTCTTGGGACGGCCAATTAAAGAAACGATTGAATTTTGATCGTTCAATAAAGAGGATTGCCGTAGACCCTTCCGATCGTTTTCTGGTCGCCTTGGCTCTTGATGAAAGTGGAGCATTGGATGTGGTAAAGTATTCGATATGAAGATTATTTATTTGTAACTCTATCAGGCGGATGGGCGTAAGTTGATAAAGGTTGGCGTGGAATTTAGCGCTATAGAACGTAATATTAGTCGTTGGCTGTATTTTTGATGCCTCTTCGTGAAGGTGTTCTCAAATAAAATACTATTTTTGCGCATTATAAAGAATATTCCGCAAATAATGGATATACAGAGGCATAGTAGCGTATTGGGCGATACGGTGGAGAAGCTATCGGATGAGGCATCGTATAAACAATTGTTCCATGCGTACAGGGATGAGGAGGCGTTGCCCTCGGGCGAGGTGCTGAAAGAGATCATCGATCTATGCCGTGCGATCCTGTTCCCCGGTTATTATGGGAATGCCCGTATCAGTAAACAGACGATCCGTTTTCATACGGGCGTAAATGTTGAGACTCTTCATTCTTTATTATCCAAGCAGGTTTATGCGGGACTTTGTTTCGCGGATACATCTTGCGTGACTTGCCCGGAAGAAAAGATCTCCGCTGAGGCAGAGGCTATTTCGGAGGCTTTCATCTCTACGCTTCCGGAGATTCGCGGTCTGCTGGCTACGGATGTGGAGGCGACTTTCAATGGCGATCCCGCCGCTCAAAATCTAGGTGAGGTCATATTTTGTTATCCCGGTTTCCGGGCGATCGGTAATTACCGGATCGCCCATCAATTGTATAAGCTCGGGGTTCCTTATATTCCTCGTATGATTACGGAGATGGCACATTCCGAGACCGGTATCGATATCCATCCGGGCGCGAAGATCGGTCATCATTTCTCGATAGACCACGGGACGGGTACGGTGATCGGCGAGACGAGCGTGATCGGCAATTACGTCCGAATCTTTCAGGGCGTCAGCTTGGCGGGAGAGAAACTTCCCCCCGATGAGAACGGTAACGCTATCCGTGGCGTAGCCCGTCATCCTATCTTGGAAGATCATGTGACAGTATATTCTAATTCCACCTTAATCGGTAAAATCCGGATTGGCAGAGGGGCTACGATATGTGGTAACGTCTGGATAGCGGAGGATGTACCGGCAGGGAGTACGGTTACACAATTGAAAATTGAGAATTGAAAATTATCAAGAGGGTAGCTGGAAGGAGATCGAAGCATGTCAGAGAGCGAAATGAGAATAATTAATAATAAACAACGTAATACGCAATTGGGAATAATTTTCAATTCTCAATTCTCAATTTTCAATTAAAATGAGCGAGACATTTGAAATGGTGGCCAAAACCCTATACGGGTTGGAAGAGATCTTGGCCGAGGAGTTATTAGCTTTAGGTGCCAACGACTTGCAGATCGGTCGTCGTATGGTTTCCTTTACGGGTGATAAGGAATTGCTTTATAAAGCGAATTTCCACTGCCGTACTGCCCTGCGCATTCTGAAACCGATTTATCATTTCAAGGCCAAAGATGCTGATACCGTTTATAAAGAGGTGAAAAAGGTAGAGTGGGAGAAGTATTTGTCGCTGGACAAGACGTTCGCGATCGACTCGGTGATCTATTCCGAGGATTTCAATCACTCGAAGTTTGTCGCTTACCGTACGAAAGACGCTATCGTGGATTATTTCATCGAGAAGTTCAAGAAGCGTCCGTCCGTTCGTGTCAATAACCCGGACTTATATATCAATATCCATATTTCGCATAACGATTGTACCTTATCTATCGATAGCTCCGGCGAGTCTTTGCACAAGCGTGGTTATCGGGTGGATCAAACGGAAGCTCCGTTGAATGAGGTGTTGGCTGCCGGCATGATCCTAAAAACCGGTTGGAAAGGAGAATCTAATTTCGTAGATCCGATGTGTGGTTCCGGTACATTGTTGATCGAGGCTGCCATGATCGCCTTGAATATCGCTCCGGGTATCCATCGGAAAGAGTTCGCTTTCCAGAAATGGGTGGACTATGATGAGGAATTGTTCGATCGTATTTATAATGATGAGAGCGGGGAGCGTGAGTTCGCTTTCCATTGCTATGGCTCCGATATTTCCCAAGCCGCTATCGATATCGCCTTGGAGAATATCCGTAGCGCTGGCTTGATGAAATATATCGATCTGAAGGTGAAACCGTTCCAACAATATACAGAGGCTCCGAAGCCGGGTATATTGGTGACGAACCCACCTTATGGAGAGCGTATATCATCTCGTGATCTATTGGGATTGTATAATATGATCGGCGAGCGTTTGAAACACGTGTTCATGGGATATAAGGCTTGGATTTTGAGCTATAAAGATGAATGTTTCGATAAGATCGGCTTGCGCCCGAGCGAGAAGATCAAATTGATGAACGGTTCCTTGGAGTGCGAATACCGTTGCTATGAGTTATTTGAGGGAACTAATAAGGACTTCAAGAAGGCATTGAATGAGGATGGAGAGGAGCGTCTGCGCAGATCGGAAGGCTCTTTCGAGCGTAGAGGCAATGATCGTCAAAACTTCCGTACGGGTCGTGTGGATCGTCCGGAGCGTCGTTTCGCCGCTGCCCATAGCGAGGATGATGAGGAGCGTTTCGCTTCCATTCCGGGGAAACGTATCTTTGGAGAGGATCGGGGAGAGGACCGTCCGGTCCGCAAGAAATTCGTGGATGCCCCGGTTCGTAAGCCGATCAAGCCAAAAGGAGAACGTCCTGTGAAAATGCGTTATCGGGATGAGGATGACCGTAAGAAAGGGTTTGGCGATCATAAGCGGGATGGAAAGCGCCCATTTAGCAAACCTATAAAGCCTATAAAACGGAGAGGGTATGATGATTATGAGGATTAAATCATCTTTATTCATAAGCCTTTGTCTGATTTTATTAACGATGTCGATTACCGCCCAAGATAAGCAACTCTCCTTGCACGACTTGATTCCGGGAGGAAAAACGTATAGCCGCTTCGTACCTCGTGACTTGAAACAGTTACAATGGTGCGGGGACGAGTACTTATATGTTAAGGGAGATAGCGTGTTAGGAGCTAAGCCGGGGAAAAAAGAAGAGGTCCTTTTTTCGTTGGAAAGACTGAATGGGGCCTTGACGGCGGCAAATCTGCAGACGGTTGGTTCTTTGCCTAGCTTTTCGGTACCCTATGAAAGAGGTTCGGTCTTGGCTTTTACTAGCAAACAGCACCGGATTCATTATGACTATAAGAAAAATAAGGTAGTCGCTGATTATGCTTTGAAGAATAACTGGGCGAATTATGACTTTTGCCCGGCTACGAATAACTTAGCTTTTACGGAGGGAAACAATGTGCATATTTTATCCCCGGATGGACGAAATACGATTGTTACACGTGAAACACAGGATGGAATCGTATGCGGACAGGCTGTCCATCAACGGGAGTTCGGGATTACGAAAGGTATGTTTTGGTCTCCTAAAGGCTCGGCTCTAGCGTTTTATCGTATGGATGAGCGTATGGTGACCGCTTACCCGCTGGTGAATATCGATACTCGTTGCGCTACGCCGGTTCCTCATAAATATCCGATGGCTGGAATGAAGAGCCATGAGGTTACGGTGGGTGTCTATCAGGTAGCTACCGGGCAGACGGTTTGGTTGGAGACAGGCTTGCCGAAAGAGAAATATTTAACAAATATCGCTTGGAGTCCGGATGAGAAGAGTATTTATATCGCTGAGTTGAATCGTGAGCAGAACGAGATGCATTTGGTGCGGTACTCTGCCTTGACGGGAAAGAAAGAGGCTGATCTGTTTACCGAGACGGATCGTTGTTATGTGGAGCCGCAGCATCCCGTGCTTTTCTTGCCGAACGATCCGGATAAGTTTATCTGGCAGAGTGAGGCGGATGGCTATAACCATCTATATCTGTATGATACGACTGGAAAGGAATTAAGGAAGCTAACCGGTGGGGAATGGGTGGTTACCAAGGTGCTAGGCTTTAGCAAAGACGGAAATAAGGTGATTTTCGAGGGAACGGCACCTCATCCCGTATCTCCGAATATGCAAGGAACGGGGATGCAACGTTATATTTGGGAGACGGATTTGAGAACGGGTGATATCATGAATTGCTTGAGTTGGAAAGTGGGCGTGCACCGTTGGTTGCTGAGTCCCTCCGGCGAATATGCGATTGATTATGTAAGTTCTCCTTCTACCCCGAGGGATATCGATTTAATCCGTGTAAAGGACGCTAAGGTGATTTCTACCTTACTTTCCGCTCCGGATCCCTTTAAATTGTATCGGATGCCGCGGATCAAGGTTGGACATATCCTTGCTGCCGATGGTAAGACTCGCTTGAATTACCGGTTGACTTTACCGCCGGATTTGGATGAGACGAAGAAGTATCCTACGATTGTCTATGTATATGGAGGTCCTAAAGTACAGCTTGTTACGGGCGACTGGCAAAACGGGGCTCGTGGTTGGGACCTCTATATGGCACAGAGAGGTTATGTGATGTTTACCGTGGATAGCCGCGGCTCGGCAAATCGTGGACATGCTTTTGAGAGCGTGATTCATCGTAATTTGGGTATCAATGAGATGGCGGACCAAGTGAAGGGTGTCGAGTTCCTGAAATCTTTGTCTTATGTGGATGCCGACCGTATCGGAGTACATGGCTGGAGTTATGGCGGTTTTATGACAACGAACTTGATGCTGACTTATCCGGAGATATTTAAGGTGGGCGTGGCCGGAGGGCCGGTTATCGACTGGAGCAATTACGAGATTATGTATGGCGAGCGTTATATGGATCGCCCGCAGGATAATCCGGAAGGTTATAAGAACGCGAACCTGAAACTGAAGGCCGGTAATCTGAAAGGCCATCTGTTGATGATACATGGGGATATCGATCCGGTGGTAGTGTGGCAACACAGCCTTGGTTTCTTAAAGGCTTGCGTAGAGGCTGATACGTATCCGGATTACTTTGTGTATCCTCGCCATGAGCATAATGTGACCGGTAAGGACCGTCCGCATTTGCATGAGAAGATTACGAGGTATTTCGATGACTACCTTGGGAATTGAAAATGGAGAATTGAGAATTGAAAATTAGAAGAGATATGAATATATTGTTATTAGGCTCTGGTGGGCGTGAGCATGCGATCGCTTGGAAGATCGCTCAAAGCCCGAAAGTTGATAAGTTATTTATCGCTCCCGGTAATGCGGGAACAGCGTTGGTAGGAACCAACGTGGATATTAAAGCGGATGATTTTGCCGCTATCAAGGATTTTGCGTTGGCGAACCAAGTGAATATGGTCGTGGTAGGTCCCGAGGATCCATTGGTGAAGGGTGTTTATGATTATTTCAAGAAGGATGAGGCATTAAGCTCCATCCCCGTGATCGGCCCGAGTGGGGAAGGTGCCCAATTGGAAGGTAGCAAGGATTTCGCCAAGGCGTTTATGATGCGTCATCATATCCCGACCGCTCGTTATAAGAGTATTTCCACTGAAAACTTAGAGGAAGGCTATGCGTTCTTGGAATCTCTTTCCGCTCCTTATGTATTGAAAGCGGATGGATTGGCTGCCGGTAAAGGGGTACTGATTATCGATAACTTGGAGGAAGCCAAGAAAGAGTTGGGAGATATGCTGGGCGGAATGTTTGGCGACGCGAGCAAGACGGTCGTGATCGAGGAATTCTTGGATGGTATCGAATGCTCCGTATTCGTCTTGACGGATGGCAACGATTACAAGGTGCTTCCGGTAGCGAAAGATTATAAGCGTATCGGCGAGGGCAATACGGGTTTAAACACAGGTGGAATGGGAGCTGTTTCCCCGGTTCCTTTCGCTGATGAGGTCTTTATGGCGAAGGTGGACGAGCGTATTATCCGTCCTACCGTAGAGGGATTGAAAGCGGAGCATATCGATTATAAAGGTTTCATCTTCTTGGGTCTGATCAATGTGAAGAATGAGCCGATGGTGATAGAATACAATTGTCGTATGGGCGATCCGGAGACAGAGGTAGTCATGCTTCGTATCCAAAGTGACTTGGTTGATTTGCTGGAAGGGGTAGCGGAAGGTAATTTAGCGGGCCGTACATTGGTACAGGATCCTCGTGCGGCGGTTACGGTTATGTTGGTAAGCGGCGGTTACCCGGAGGCTTACGAGAAGAATAAGGTAATCACGGGATTGGATGGCGTATCCTCGAACAATATAGTGTTCCATGCCGGAACGAAGCTGGTAGACGGCCAGATCCTGACGAATGGCGGCCGTGTGATCGCGGTCAGTTCGTATGGGGCTACTAAGGAAGAGGCTTTGGCCCAATCTTTCGCCGGAGCTAAGCAGATCGATTTCGATAAGAAGTATTTCCGTCGGGATATCGGGTTTGATTTATAATTGCGTTTATCGAGAACGCCGGTCGGCATTTGCAGTGAACGTCAGTCGGCGTTTACGGTGAGTACCGGTCGGCGTTCACTACGAACGTCGCTCCGGTGCTTGCACTAACGCAGGTACCGTATTTTCACACTAAGATAAGATTATGGCAAGAGGAACAACTTCATATTACGGACGTAGATATACTATAGCGACACCTATGACCCATTTGTACATGCTTTGCGCTTGTATTTTTTGTTGGATCGTGGGGTATGTGGATTCGGTAGGCTATCCCGTGTATGGAGAGGTGACGGCTCCTCCTTTATGGAATGCCCTCTGTCTGGTTCTTCCGGGTAAGTTGTTTACCTATTTGATCGGTTTTTTGCTGATGGCCGGTGGTGCGTTTCTGGTGCATCGGGTAAACTATGCGTTGATGTTGATTCGTGAGAAGACATTGCTTCCCTTTCTCTTCTATGCCTTGTTGACAAGTACAAACCCGGATTTCTTTCCCTTGAAATCAACATCTGTCGGGGTGTTTTGTTTGATATTGGCCCTTTATCAGTTATTTACCTCTTATCATGACCCGGACGCTACGGATAAGGCTTATAACGCATCCTTGATTATCAGTATCGGAAGTCTGTTGTGGATACACATCCTTTGGTTTTTGCCGCTGTTTTGGTTGGGAATGTATAATTTCAGGACATTGAATATCCGGACATTTGTCGCTTCCTTGTTCGGAATCTTGACGGTTTATTGGTTTGTTTTCGGATGGTGTGTCTGGGAATGGGATTTCACGGCATTTACCATACCTTTCACCTCCTTATTCAAGATCCGTTTCCTTGCGGTACTAGGGACGGGAATTATAGATTGGATACAGATTGTTTTAGTGGCGGGATTAACGATCATTGCTTCATTAAACATCGTTACACATGAGTATGAGGATAATTTGCGTACTCGTCAGTTTCTTTCTTTTCTGATTGTCATGGCCATTTGGTCGTTTGGATTGTTCTTTATCTATGAGCAGTCGTCCGAGGAATTTCTGGAAATGGCCTGTGTACCGGCGTCTATCCTGATCGCCCATTTTTTTACGGTGAACCGGGGGAAATATATCTTTTGGCTGTTCCATTTCTCGGTAGTTATGTTTATCGCATTATTAATGATACGTATATGGAATTTCTTATAGCCTACGGGTATATCGGGGTGTTTATCGCTTCTTTCTTAGCGGCTACGATCTTGCCGTTTAGCAGTGAGGTCGTATTGACGGGTGTATTATTGGCGGGTTCGGCTTATTGGCCTTGTATGATCGCCGCTACGCTTGGTAATTTCTTAGGTGGAATGAGCTGCTATTGGTTGGGGATGCTGGGAAAGGTAGAGTGGATCGAGAAATACCTCAAACTCGATCCGGTAAAACTACAGAAGGTGCAGGATTGGATCAAGGGAAAAGGCTCTTGGATGGGCTTCTTTGTTTTTCTTCCCGGTATCGGTGATTTTATCGCTGTCGCTCTAGGTTTCTTGCGGGCTAATATATGGGTCGTGGCGATCTCCATGTTCTTAGGAAAAGCGATCCGTTATTGGGTTTGGATGGAGTTTGTTTATAGGGTACAGTCTATGTTTTGATAACCCGAGAGCTGTACCTTGCACGAAATCATTTCAAGCGTAATTGTCCCCTTTTCCGTGAACTTGATAGCGTTATCGATAAAATTCGTGATAGAATTACAGGGATTTTTGTATATGAATTCTGCAAGCTTGGAAGTCTTTTTTGTCCGGAAGGAACTCATTCCAGCGTGTAAGTGTTTGCCGGGAGAAGACCGTCAATGAGAAAACCAGCATAGAGGTAAAGGCGATACTGGTCGTGATAGCGGAACCTACGACCCCGTAAGACGGGATGAGTAAAAAGCCGGAGATTAATAAGGCAATAAGCCCTACGCACGAGCTTGCCGTACTGTACCGGATCTTTCCGCTGCCGATGAAATAATGGCTGATGATGCTGTTGCAGCCTAACGCTACGATTCCGATCGATAATCCGCCTATCACTTTACGTATGCCTTTGAACTCGGCGCTGAAAAGATAATCCGTATATATCCATTCCGGTACCAATAGGATACATCCCATCACGAGGGCTAAAGCGCAAAAGGTCAATTTGAAAAGCTGTAAGGTAATACGTTTTTGTTCCGTTGCCTCTGAGGTCTTGGCCACGCTACTGTATTCGATGAAACTTACGCTGCGACTAATATTCCATACACTCTCGGAGATCTTGGTCCCAGCGTCTAGCAAGCCTACACTTCCCAACCCGGCGAAACGTTGTATTAGGAAATAATTGAGTCGGGTAGTACAGGTTTCCGCCAATCCGTCCGCGCCGGCCCACAGGCCGTAGGCAAACATTTCTTTTAATAGACCGTAGAGCGATTTGCCGGAAGACCGGGATGTCTCCTTTAAGAAATCAGGAACAAGCATCGATAGGCTGGCAATAAAGGCTATGCCGTTCGTGACATATAATCCCCAGACATACGACCGTACGTCCGGGCGCTTCAATATATAATAGAAATAGAGTAAGACGAAAAATAGCAGTCCTCCTTGCAATATAAACGTGAGATTAAACCCTTTGATATTGTCTTTACCCAACAAGAAGCGGGCATTGGCGTTTACCGTAGAGCTCAAGATCGCCAACAAGAAGATATCCAGCCGATAGCCGGTGGGTAAAAGCCCGGTAAGATACATGAAGCCGCAAGCTAGGGAAGAGCCGATAGGTGTCCACAGATATGCGGGAAGGAAAATTGTCCGCATGGAGTAACGATTCATGAAATAGACAATCGTATTCCCGCATAAAATCCCATTGACGATTACCGCTATATTTACCGAGGCCACGATCAACCCGATCATCCCCACGCCCTCGATTCCCAGCACCTTCGCATTAATGAAGATCAGCGCTAGGTTAAGGAAAGCTATCAGATAACGCGAGCCTATTGTCCCCAGTATCTTTTTTAACATAAGCTATAGTTGTAATCCATTCAGTAACCTTACATAGGTATCGATCGCTTCCCGGATCTCCGGTCCCTTGATGTATTCGTCTGCGGAATGGGAACGTGCCGAGTTTCCCGGCCCTATCTTTACGGAGGGGAAACGCATCAAGGCTTGGTCGCTAAGCGTAGGAGAGCCGAAAGGCTCTTTTCCCATTAAGATCGCCCGTCGCACAAAAGGATGATCCAGATCCGTGCGGGTGGAGCTAAGGCGGAAGCTGCGGGCCTTGATCTCGCAATGAACCTTTTCCTTGATTAGCTCGAATAACTGTTCGTTCGTATAAAATTCGTTGGTGCGGATATCTACCGTGAATTCGCATTTATCGGGAACGACATTGTGTTGTGTACCGGCATGGATGATGGTGACAGTCATTTTCACCGGTCCGAGGAAGTCGCTTTTCTCCGGGAATTGATAGGTGCTGAACCATTCTATATCCTTCATCGCTAAAGTGATGGCATTGATGCCCTCATTACGTGCGGCATGTCCGGCCTTTCCGATAGCGGTGCAATCCAGTACCATTAGCCCTTTCTCGGCTACGGCGGGTTGCATACCCGTAGGTTCACCTACGACAGCGAAGGAGATAGGAGGAAGCTCGGCCAATGCGCTTTCAATGCCATTCTTCCCGGATACCTCTTCCTCACAAGACGCAAGGAAGATTAGATTATAAGGTTGTTCTTTCTCGCTTAAGATACAGAAGGCTTCATAGAGGGAGACTACGCTCGCCCCGGCATCGTTACTGCCCAGTCCATATAATTGATCATCCTCGGTCTCTTCGGGAGTGAACGGGTCTTTGGTCCAACCGGAAGCGGGCTTGACGGTGTCTATATGGGAGTTGAGTAAAAGGGTCGGTTTACCGAAATCGAAATCCGGGGCGATGATCCACAGGTTGTTGCCTTTGCGGAACACCTTTTGTCCGGCCTTTTGCCATTCTGCTTGCAGGAAATCCGCTACGGCGGTCTCGTCCCGGCTGAAAGACGGACGGGAGATCATGCCTTTTAATAAATCAATCGCTTCGTAATATCTTTCCATATTATAATAAATTATTTACGGTGCATCTGTCTTTCTCCAGTTGGGCTTTCAATTCTTCTAAGGAATCGAATTTGATGTCTCCGCGTACGTATTGAACGAATGAGACACGAATGCTATCATTGTAGATATCTCCGGAGAAATCCAGAATATTGACCTCCATGGATATGTCCTTCCCATTATTGAGTGTCGGACGGTCACCGATATAAAGCATTCCCTTATATCGTTCGCCTTCCACCTCCACCCATACGGCATATACGCCAATACCCGGAATGACTTTAAAAGGTTCATCTACCCGTATATTCGCCGTGGGAAATCCTAGCGTGCGTCCCACTTTATAGCCGCTGACGATATGGCCCAGCAATTGATAGGGATAGGTCAGTAAATAAGCGGCTTCAGCTACATTTCCGGCTTGAAGTAATTTCCGGATTTCGGAAGAGCTGACGGCCGTATTTCCTTCGTCATAGGGAGATGCCTTCAGCACCTCGATACCACATTCGGTGCCATAAACGACATATTGCTCGAAGCCATCCGTCCGATCGTGCCCGAAACGATGGTCATATCCGATCAATAAGGTCTTTACATGCAGGCTCTTCGCTAAAATAGAGGTAATGAATTCCTTGGCCGAGAGCCGGGATAGCTCGATCGTAAAATCCAATACGATGCAATAATCTACTCCGGTAGTCTCTAATTGCTGTAACTTTTCCTCGAAAGAATTTAATAGCTTCGGTTGGTAATCCGCATGCAATACGGCCCGGGGATGTTCCGGGAAGGTGATTACGGCCGATGGCAGGTTACGTGCTTTGGCAATCTCTTTCATCTCGTCGATTAAGAAACGGTGTCCTAGATGCACACCATCGAAAAATCCGATCGTAGCCACCAGTTCCTTTCCTTTCAGTCTGTCAAAATCTCTTACAACAATCATTGCGCCTTATTCATTTCTATTCCAATCGAAAGACAAATGTACGGGATAATTTTTAATAATCATGTTCTTATATATGGATACTTTACGTGTATGTTTACTGCAACCCGCATTGCAGCAGAATTAGATACCGGTTGGTTTGGTTCGTTTTCGGGAAATATCTATATTTGCTAAGTATGAAAACGAAAACTCTACTCTGTATCATAATGATCCTGTCTTGGGGAATATTGGGATCCGGACTTGCGGCGGAAGATATTCTTTTCAACCGTCTGGGAGTACAGGACGGTCTGTCTTCCAATGAGATCACTTGTATCCTGAAAGACCGGAAGGGGTTTATGTGGTTGGGTACCACTTCTGGGGTAAACCGTTTTGATGGGTATGAGTTTAAGCATTATAAATACAAGGAAAGCGGGTTGCCTTTTAGGGAGGAGCATGTCTCCGAACTTCAAGAAACCGCTGATGGGCGTATTTGGATTACCTATAATACGAACCAACTTTGCGTATATGAGCCCGGTAATGACCGTTTTATTCCGGAGAAGGAAATATTAGATAGCTTACGTCTAGAGAATCCTCCCGCTAAGATATTCGTCGACAATGATAAACAACTCTATTTCGCTACCTATACGAATGAATTTTGTCGTTATGATCAAGCGAGGGGAAAGATTTATTCGTATCCACTAAATAAAGAGGATGGTCGGGTTTGTGATATGAGTGACGTGGGCGATCGTCTATATGTAGTCCATACCTCGGGAGTGGTAGAGGGGATCGATAAGGCATCCGGAGAATCTGTCTATCGGGATGAGTATCTGACTCAATATGCGAATGCCCAGTTATTCTATGTGTTCGCCGATAGTGACGGGGATCTGTGGTTTTTCTTAAATCCCGGATATAGTAGAGGTCTCTTTCGCCTAAATCCCAAAAGCAAGGAGTGGAAACATTATACGACCGAAACCTCGGTCGCTTTATCCTCTATAATGGTGCGTGACGTGGCGGAGGATATGAACGGTAATATCTGGATCGCTACCGATCATGGCGGTATCAATATCTTGGATAAACGTCTGAACCGGATGCGTTATATACGAAATAACCCGTTTAACCAAACGAGTTTGAGCCAGAATAGCGTGATCTGCTTGTATCGGGATGATACGGGGATTATGTGGGCCGGCACTTATAAAAACGGCATCAACTATTATCATGAGAGCATTTTTAAATTCCAGACTATCCGGTACCCTTTGGAGTTGATGCGGGATATCTTTAACAATGACTTTAATTGTATCGTAGAAGATAAAGAAGGGGATCTGTGGATCGGTACTAGCGGAAACGGCCTATTACGTTACGATCGGGAAACCGGGGAGTATGTCCGCTACCGGGCGGGACGGGAAAGCGAGAACGCTATCTCCGGCGATGTCGTGATTAGTATGGCGAAAGATTTGGATGGCAAGTTATGGCTGGGTACTTATATGGAGGGGTTGACCGGTTTTGACGGGAAACGTTTCAAGCATTATCGGGATATCCCGGGCAGTAAGGACGGCTTATCCAATAATAGCGTGTATAGTTTGTATGTCGATGCCAAGAATCGTTTGTGGATCGGTACGTTGGAAGGCGGCCTGGATTGCTTGGATCAATCTACCGGGAAATGGACGTATTATCGCATGGGGGATAAGGAGAATGCGATTAACTCGGATATCGTATATAGCCTTTCCGGGGATGAGAAGGGGAATATTGTCGTTGGAACTTCTTTAGGAGTGAACTGGATCAACCCGGAGACGGGGGCTGTTACTTCTTTTAACGGCACGAAGGATGGACGTTCCGTGTTTGAGGATCAAATCATCAATGTCGTATTTTGTGATAGCCGCCAATGGGTATGGATCGGGAGTAATCATGGGCTACATATATATGATAGGTTGAATGATAAGATGTATCGGTTGAACCATTCTTCCGGATTACCGGATAACAGCATCATGTCTATCTTGGAGGATAAATATCATACGGTTTGGGTGGGGACGAAGAACGGCTTATTGAATATCGTTCCGAATCGGGATACGGATAATAATTATACGTTCGATTGGAATAGCTATGATGAGAATGAGGGCGTTCAAGGACGTGTGTTTAATGTGAATAGCGCTTGTGGGCTGGAAACGGGTGAGTTGGCGTTTGGTGGGACAAACGGTCTTACCTTCGTTGATCCTGCCCGGATACGTTATAATAGCTATGCTCCACCGGCGGTGATAACCGGACTTATGGTGAATAATGTCCCGATAACGGCGAGAGAGGCGTATGACGGGCATGTGATTTTGGATAAAGATATCACCTGTACCAAGCAATTGAAACTGAATTATACGGAACGTAATTTCTCCTTTACCATCTCTTCTTGTTGTTATTTCCTTCCTTTGAAGAATAAATATGCTTTTAAGATGGAGGGCTTCGACTCGGAATGGACTACCGTAAGCGCCTTGGAACGTCGTATTACCTATACGAACTTGAACCCGGGAACTTACACTTTCAAGGTAAAGGCGATGAATAACGACCGGATTTGGAGCAAGGAGATCACGAGCTTGCAGATCACGATCCTGCCTCCGTTCTGGGCTACCGGATGGGCAATAGCGTTGTATATCATAGCTGGTATATTATTGGCGTATGGCGTGATACGTTTTATTTTCCGTATCCAGCAAAAGAAGTTGGAGGAGGAGCAAGAACGGGCTACTGTGCGTCAGCAGCATGAGGTGGACGAGATGAAGCTTCGTTTCTTTACGAACGTAAGCCATGAGTTCCGTACGCCGCTAACATTGATCATGACTCCTTTGGAGAAGTTGATGAAAACGGAGAAAGACATGGAATCCCAGCAAATATTGAAGTTGATCTATCGGAACGCCGACCGGTTGCTTAAATTGGTGAACCAGTTATTGGATTTCCGCAAGATCGATATGCAAGGGGATAGCTTGGTCTTGTCTACCGGCGATATTGTCCCGTTTGTGCGTGACGTGGCTTATTCCTTCAAGGAGCTTTCGGAGCAAAAGCGGATTCATTTCTCTTTTTCCTCGGTCTTCACGTCTCTCCCGATGAAGTTTGACACGGATAAGGTCTTCAAGATCGTCTCTAATCTACTGAGTAACGCTTTTAAGTTTACGCCGGAGGGAGGTACTATCTCGGTGACGCTTAGATTGCGGTTGGAGAAGGAGGGAGAGAACAAACTGGTTATCGAGGTGTCGGATAGCGGTATCGGTATTCCTGCGGATAAACAAGGAGCTATCTTCGATCGCTTTTATCAGGTGGCTTCCCCGGATAAGGGAAATCCCGTGGTAGGTACGGGTATCGGCCTGCACCTATGCCGGGAATTCGTGCGGATGCATCATGGGACGATAACCGTGAAAAGCGAGCCGGGAGCGGGTAGTACGTTTACGGTTACGCTGCCGGTGATCCCCTTGGACAACCAAGATATTATCTCGGCTCCGGAAGGAATTGCCGAAGGGGATATCTTGCCTCCGGTTGAGGAGCATCCGGAGATCGCTGATAAGGATGCGTCTCCGGCGGAAAGACCTACGTTGCTGGTCGTAGATGATAACACGGATTTCCGGGAATTTATGAAGTTAAGCTTGAGTGGCGTTTATTCGGTACTCACGGCGGCGGATGGAGAAGATGCGTGGAAACTCATTCCGGAGGAGCTGCCGGATATGGTGATCAGCGACGTGATGATGCCTATCACCGACGGTATTACTTTATGCCGCCGGATCAAGGGAGACATTCGGACTTCCCACATCCCGGTGATCCTGTTGACGGCTAAGTCCGCAAAAGATAGCCAACTGGTCGGTCTGGAAGCCGGTGCGGATGATTATATCAGCAAGCCATTCAATATGGAGATGCTTCTCTTGAAGGTGCGGCATTTGATCGAGATGAAGAAGAAGATGCAAAAGGCCTTTATGCAGTCCTCTACCATGGGCATCGCCTTGACGGAGGTACAAGCTAGCTCCATGGATGAGGAGTTGATGCGTAAGGCCATCGGCTATATCGAGGAGCAGATCGCCAATCCGGAGTTGTCCGTAGAACGGTTGAGCCGGGAGATGGGCATGAGTCGTGTGAACTTCTACAAGAAATGCCTTTCCATCACGGGTAAGACTCCGGTGGAGTTGATCCGTACGGTGCGCTTGAAGCGTGCGGCGCAGTTATTGGAGAAGAGCCAGATGCGGGTCAACGAGGTCGCGCTGGAGTGCGGTTTCAATGATGTGAAGCTATTCCGGAAGTATTTTAAGGATGAGTTCGGAAGGCTTCCCTCTGACTATCATAAATAAACTTTTTCTAAATAAATGCCACGTAATTACGGGATATAACAAAATATCCCCTTAAAATAAACATTCTTCCCCTACCTTTTTACGGTTCTCCCCGTAACCCAAAACATTTATGGCTTCCTGTCCGCCGCGAACCCTTTAATTTTGCCAACGAATGAAGAACCATTTTTCTTGTATGGAAAAACCTGTTCGGACTCATTGCTGATCGGAAATAATTAAAGAATCTATAGAATATGAAACAACACATCGCGGTATTCACGTTAGGGCTTTCCCTGCTGACTTCCTGCATGACTGATTCCGCTTACCGGAAGGTCGAGAATGGCTTGGTCGCCGATATCCGTTCCGGACAGGCGAAGGCTGTTAAATTGGAAGTAATCTCTGATGATATTATCCGGGTAATCGCCTCTCCGGATGGTAAGTTTTCCAACCAAGTGAACTTGATCAAGGACACGAAATCGTTGCCCGCCCCATCGTTTCAGATAACGACCTCGGGGGATACGATCATCGTAAGTACGCAAACCACACAGGCCCGTCTTTCACGGGAGACCGGAGAGGTTCGCTTTACCGACGCCAACGGACACACGATCCTTCGTGAGAAGACAAACGGAGGCAAGGAATTTACGCCGATCGAGGTGGAAGGAACCAAAGGCTATACCTTACGTCAGGTATTTGAGAGTGAGGACGAGGAAGGGCTTTACGGCCTAGGACAGCATCAGAGCGATGAGTTCAACTACAAAGGCAAGAACGAGGAGCTTTTCCAATATAACACGAAGGTGAGCGTGCCGTTTATCGTTTCCTCAAAAGGGTATGGTGTACTTTGGCATAACTATTCCTTGAGCCGTTTCGGCGACAAGCGTCCATACGCCGATTTGGGCGATGTCTTTGGCCTATACGGAAAAGACGGGAGGGCAGGGGCGTTGACCGCTACCTACTATACGGATAAGGCGAAGAATTCCGTTTTAATCCAGCGGGATGAAGATAAGGTAGATTATGAGAATCTGAAAACCATCAAGAACCTGCCGGCAGACTTCCCGAAGCCGAGCGCTTCCGCTACTTGGGAGGGCGAGATCGAGGCGAAAGAGACGGGTACTTATCATTTCAAACTACATTACGCCGGTTATACCAAGGTATTTGTGAATAACGAGGAGATCATCCCGGAACGTTGGCGTGCGGCATGGAACCCGAATGATTACAAGGCTACGGCCGATCTGGAAAAGGGCAAACGCTATCCGATCCGTATCGAATGGTTGCCGGATGGCGATGTCTCTTATATCGGCTTGAAGGTATTATCTCCGCTACCGGAGGAGGAGCGGGAGCGGTTGGCTTTCTGGTCGGAAATGGGGGATGATATCGATTACTACTTCATCAACGGAGAGTCTTCCATGGATAAGGTGATCAGCGGTTACCGCACGGTTACGGGCAAGAGCCAGATCATGCCGAAATGGGCGATGGGATTCTGGTTGAGCCGTGAGCGTTATAAGACGCAAGAGGAGCTATTGACCGCCTTGAACGAATACCGCCGGCGGCAGGTTCCCTTGGATGTGATCGTACAGGACTGGAGCTATTGGCCGGTAGATGCGTGGGGCAGCCATGAGTTTGATAAGGAACGCTTCCCGGACCCGAAAGGCATGATTCGGGAAATCCACGATAAGGATGCCCGTATCATGATCTCCGTATGGCCGAAGTTTTATTATACGACAGAGCATTATAAAGAGTTGGACGCGCTGGGTGCCATGTATCAGCAGGCGATTAAGGATAGTATCCGCGACTGGATTTATCCGGGTTATATCGGTTCTTTCTATGATGCGTACAACCCGGAAGCCCGCAAGCTTTTCTGGGAACAGATGAACGAGCATCTGTATTCCTTGGGCATTGACGCTTGGTGGATGGACGCTTCCGAGCCGAACGTACAGGATAATACGGACATCGAATACCGGAAGGCGCTTTGCGGACCGACTTATCTGGGCCCGTCCACGAAATACTTCAACGCGTATGCCTTGGAGAACGCCGAGGCGATCTACGACGGACAACGTAGCGTAAACCCGGATGACCGTGTATTCTTGTTGACCCGTTCCGGTTTCGCCGGCCAGCAACGTTACTCTACCGCTACATGGAGTGGTGATATCGGTACTCGCTGGGAGGATATGAAAGCGCAGATCAGCGCCGGCTTGAACTTCGCCATGTCCGGTATCCCTTACTGGACGATGGATATCGGTGGCTTCAGCGTGGAGAACCGTTATATGGCTGCTAAGGAAGGTAGCGAGGATTTGAGGGAATGGAGGGAGTTGAACAACCGTTGGTATCAGTTCGGAGCTTTCTGTCCGTTGTTCCGTAGCCACGGGCAATATCCTTGCCGCGAGATCTATAATATCGCTCCGGAAGGATCGCCTACGTACCAATCGATGAAGTATTATACCGAGTTGCGTTATCAATTGATGCCGTATATCTATAGCTTGGCCTCCAAGACGCATTTTGAGGATTATACGATCATGCGTGCCATGGTGATGGATTATTCGAACGATGAGAAGACTTACGATATAGACGATCAGTTTATGTTTGGTCCGGCCTTTATGGCATGCCCGGTGCATAAGTATAAGGCCCGTGAGCGCAAGGTATATTTCCCCTCTGGTGTCTGGTACGACTTCTATAGCGGCAAGTGTATACAAGGCGGGACGGCGATGGACGTAGATGCTCCTTACGAGCGTATGCCTTTGTTCGTGAGAGCCGGCTCTATCGTACCGACCGGAAAGGTAATCCAGTCTACGAAAGAGGAGCAGAAAGACTTAACCGTCTCTGTTTACGCCGGTGCCGACGGCTCCTTCACCTTATATGAGGATAATGGCGTGACCTACGATTACGAGAAAGGAAATTACGCTACTATCCCGTTTGTTTATGATGATGCGAGGCGAACGCTCACGATCGGCGCACGGGAGGGCGACTATCCGGGCATGATCCGCGAGCGTCAGATCACGGTACGTCTCATCACGCCGGAGAATCCCTCTGGCAAGGACGTGACAATATCTTACCAAGGTAAACCTCTAGTTGTAGAGATGGGGCACGCCCCGTCTCAACCCCTCTAAATGGTAACTTTAAATAATACCCATCAGTCTGTGCAGAGACGGGGCACGCCCCGTCTCTACAACTGGGTAGTATCAATTAAACTATATAATCACTAATGATACCACTGATGAATCGGCCACTTGCGTGGCTTCTGGGCCTATTGCTCACCGCCTGTTCCCCCGCTGGGGAGCAGGTGCGTGAACGTAGCTCATGGAATGACGATTGGAAGTTTGCCTTGTCGGATAGCGTTCAGGATTATTCATCCCCGGACAGCGATGATTCCACTTGGCGTATCTTATCCTTACCGCATGATTGGAGTATCGAGGGGGATTTCTCCCTCGACAACCCGTCTACCCCGGGTGGCGGTGCGCTACCGGGCGGGATTGGTTGGTACCGAAAGACATTTACCCTGCCGGAGACGGATCGGGATAAGGTTATCTATGTGGATTTCGACGGGGTCTACCGGAATAGCGAGGTCTGGATCAATGGTCATTCGCTGGGATTCCGCCCGAATGGTTATGTATCGTTTCGTTATGACTTGACGCCTTATTTGAGGTATGGAAGCCAACCGAACGTGATCGCCGTGAAGGCGGATAATAGCGAGCAACCGAACTCCCGCTGGTATTCCGGCTCCGGTATCTACCGTAACGTATGGTTAGTAAAGGTGAATCCGGTGCATGTGGACAACTGGGGCACTTTCGTGCATGATATGAAGATCTCATCGGAGGAGGCCACATTCGCCTTGGAGGTGAGAATAAGGAATAGCTCGGAGGCGGATAGGGAGGCCGAAGTCTCTACCTCTATTTACGATGACCGTAATAAAGTTGTTACGGCATCCGTAACAACTCTGTTACGGGTACCGTATACGCCCTGTTACGACACCCGTATGCGGGAGGCATCTGTCGATCATCAGTTCTCGATCCCAAATCCCAAGCTTTGGAGTCCCGATTCTCCCTCGCTCTACACGGCCGTCACGGAAGTGAAAGTGGCCGGCAAGGTGGTAGACCGTTATGAGACGGTATTCGGATTGCGTACGTTCCGTTGGGATTCCGCTACCGGCTTTTATTTGAATGATAAGCCTTTGAAGATAAAAGGGGTTTGCCTGCATCATGACTTAGGCTGTCTGGGTGCCGCCGTGAATACACGGGCTATCGAGCGCCAGCTGCGGATCATGAAGGAGATGGGAGCGAACGCGATCCGTACCAGCCATAACGCCCCGGCACCCGAGTTGCTGGATCTTTGCGATCGTATGGGGCTTCTGGTACAGGATGAGTCTTTCGATATGTGGGAACGCCGTAAGTCCCCGTACGATTACGCCCGGTATTTCGCGGAGTGGCACGAGCGGGATTTGACGGACGAGATCTTGCGTGACCGGAATCACGCCTCTGTTTTCATGTGGAGTATAGGCAATGAGGTGCTTGAGCAATGGAGCCATGCCGACGCTACCGAGCTGGATCTGCAAGCGGCGAACCTGATCTTGAATGCCGGCCATGCCATCGATCCCGCTTTGCTGAAGGATACGACCCTTAGCCGTCAATCCTTGATCACCCGTCATTTGGCGGGTATCGTGAAACGTCTGGATACCTCCCGGGTCGTTACCGCCGGCTGTAACGAGGTAAACCCAGCGAATCATCTGTTTCGCTCGGATGCCTTGGACGTGCTGGGCTTCAACTACCATGAGCGATATTTCGAGCCGTTTCTCCGGAATTTCCCCGGAAAGAAACTGATCGTGAGCGAATCTACCTCGGCCTTGATGACCCGTGGCTATTATGAGATGCCGTCCGATCATATTTATATCCGTCCGGAATCGTGGGACAAGCCTTTCGAGGCTCCCGAGCATGTTTGCTCCTCTTATGATAATTGCCATGTACCTTGGGGCTCTACGCACGAGAAGACTTGGCATCTGGTGAAGACGCTTCCGCATGTATCCGGCCTGTTCGTCTGGACGGGTTTCGATTACTTGGGAGAGCCTACCCCCTATTGGTGGCCCAGCCGGAGCAGCTTCTTCGGTATCGTGGATCTGGCGGGTTTCCCGAAAGATGTATATTATATGTATAAAAGCGAGTGGACGGATGAACCCGTATTGCACATTTTCCCGCATTGGAACTGGAAGGTAGGCGAACCGGTGGATATCTGGGCCTATTATAACAATGCCGATGAGGTAGAACTATACCTAAATGGAAAGAGCCTAGGCGTACAACAAAAAACGGACAGTACCTATCATGTCTCTTGGCGTGTGCCTTTCACGCCCGGAACCTTGAGAGCCGTCTCCCGCTTAGGGGGTAAGGAGGTCTTGGTGAAAGAGATCCATACGGCAGGAGAGCCGGCCCGTTTGGTCTTGACACCGGATCGTAGCGTCATCCAAGCGGATGGCTCGGACCTATCGTTTGTAACCGTAGATGTATGCGATATCGATGGTAACCGGGTTCCCGACGCTACTCCATTGATCCGTTTCTTCGTGGAGGGCCCGGGTGAGATCGCCGGAACGGATAACGGAGATCCGAACGATCCGAACAGCCTCCGTAAACCGAAACGGCAAGCCTACTACGGAAAAGCCTTGGTCGTGATCCGGAACAAGGGCGGACAAGGCGACATCCACTTAAAAGCCATAGCCGAGGACTTACCCGAGGCGACGGTAACGATTCAAGCGCAATAATAAACCTATAAATAAAGAGGAAATGAAAAAGATAATAGGCGTGATCGCTTGCGGGCTATTCTTGAACGCGGCTGCCGCGAGCTCGCAGGTCACGGATAAAGAGAAGGTACAAATGGAGAAACGTATCGAGAAACTGATTAAGAAGATGACCTTGGAGGAAAAGGTCGGGTTGTTGCATGGTAACTCAAAATTCTATGTTGCCGGAGTAGAGCGTCTGGGGATTCCCGAGTGGAGCTTGAGCGACGGGCCTCACGGGGTACGTGCGGAGATCAATCGCCACGATTGGGCGTATGCGGGTTGGACAAATGATTCCGCCTCTTATTTCCCGACCGGCACGGCTTTCGCCGCCGCTTGGAACCCGGAGTTGGCTTATCGCCGGGGCGAGGTGCTGGGCGAGGAGGCTCGTTGGCGTAAGAAGGACGTATTGTTGGGCCCGGGCGTGAATATCATTCGCTCCCCGCTTTGTGGCCGTAACTTCGAGTATATGAGCGAGGACCCTTATATGAACTCCGTATTGGCGGTCGCTTATATCAAAGGCTTGCAGAGCCGTGACGTAGCTTGTAGCGTAAAGCATTTCGCCGTGAATAACCAAGAGACAAACCGTACGACTGTCGATGTGGAATGTAGCGAGCGTGCCTTGCGTGAGATTTATTTACCCGCTTTCAAGGCGGCCGTACAGGAGGGAGGCGCCTTGACGGTAATGGCCGCTTATAATAAATTCCGTGGGGAGTTCTGCGCGGAGAATAACTACTTGGTTTGCAAGATCCTTCGGAATGAATGGGGATTCGATGGCGTATATGTAACCGACTGGGGAGCCGCCCATAGCACGATTCCTTCTATGGAGGCAGGCTTGGATCTGGAGATGGGCACGCTGATCGATAAATATGAGGATTGGTATTATGCCAACCCCTTGATCGAGGCTGTTAAGTCTGGTAAGATTCCTATGAGCTTGGTGGACGAGAAGGTGGGCGATGTCTTACGTGTGATGATCAAGACGAATGTCTTGGACCCGAAAAAGCGTTTCGGCCCGGGCTCCATGAATACGAAAGAGCATCAGCAAGCCACTTACGACGCGGCTGCCGAAGCCATTGTCTTATTGAAGAACCAGAATAATCTTCTCCCGTTGGATTTCTCCTCGATCAAGAGTCTGGCGGTAATTGGCGATAACGCTACCCGCAAACATTCCAATGGTGGCTTGAGTTCCGAGATCAAGGCGGTTTACGAGGTAACTCCATTAGAGGCGCTTCGTGCGAAATGGGGCGATAAGGTGGATATCCGTTTTGCCCAAGGTTATGAGAAGCTATCTACTTTCGTGGAGGGAAGCAATAATGGGCAAAGCTCTGGTACTTTCTCTTCCAAGACACAGGAAAGCGACGCGTTATTGAAAGAGGCGGTAGAGGTTGCCCGTACGAGTGACGTGGCCCTTTTGGTTTGTGGTTTGAACCATGATTATGATACCGAGTCGTTCGACCGTCTGAATATGGATATCCCATACGGGCAGGTTGAGTTGATTCAAGAGGTGGTAAAGGCGAATCCTCGTACGATCGTGGTCATGATCGCCGGATCGCCGTTGAATATGGCCGCCGTGGATATTTGTTCCCCGGCTATCGTTTGGGCTTGGTTCAACGGTATGGAAGGAGGAAATGCCTTGGTAGACGTATTATCCGGCAAGGTGAATCCGAGCGGAAAGATGCCGTTCACCACTCCCGTGAGCTTGGATCAATCTCCGGCGCATGCGTTGGGCAACTTCCCCGGCAGGGATCTGAAAGTGAATTATGAGGAAGATATCTTGGTAGGTTACCGCTGGTTCGATACGAAGGGGCTTCCGGTCGTTTATCCGTTCGGTTACGGCTTATCCTATACGACATTCAACTATTCCAATCTGAATACGGATAAAAAGACGTATGATCAAGCGGACACGATCCAAGCGACTTTCACCCTAACCAATACTGGAGACCGTGAAGGAGCTGAGGTGGCCCAATTGTATGTAAGCGATCCGGTTTGCTCCGTGATGCGTCCGGTCAAGGAGTTAAAAGGCTTCAAGAAGGTATTCCTTAAACCCGGTGAGAGTCGGCGAATCACCTTGGACATCCCCGTATCCTCTTTAGCTTTCTATAGTGAGGCACAAAGCCAATTCGTCGTAGAACCCGGCGAGTTCATCCTCCAACTAGGAGCCTCCACCTCAGATATCAAGCAGAAGATCAGCATCGACGTGAAATAACTACCCAGTTGTAGAGACGGGGCGTGCCCCGTCTCTACAAATAGATATTGAAAAATAACCGCTAGGACATTTTTCGTTACATTTCCTTGAACAAGAGCGCATCTATAGAGTTATATCCATATAATAACAATATAATTAAAGATGTGCTATGAACTCTCTACAAAATCCATTGAACGCTAACTATCCGCAAGATGTTACCCAAAAACCGGGCGAGAATGCGGTTTTCATTGTCTATGCTCTAAAAGATCTCCCCGACACGATTGATAAGGTAAAGGACGTGTGCGCTAATTTCTCCGCTTTGATACGTAGTATGCGCAATCGCTATCCTGATATGCAATTCAGTTGTACGATAGGATTCGGGGCGGATGCTTGGAAACGCTTCTTTCCGGAGCAAGGAAACCCCAAAGAATTGCAACCGTTTGAAGAGATCAAAGGAGTTAAGCTTACGGCTGTTTCTACCCCCGGGGATTTACTATTCCACATCCGCTGTAAGCAGATGGGACTGTGCTTTGAGTTCGCCTCCATTATAGACCAGAAACTGCGAGGTGTCGTGGAATCGATCGATGAGACCCACGGTTTTCGGTATAGAGACGGTAAGGCGATTATCGGTTTCGTGGACGGTACGGAGAATCCTGCCGTGGATGAAGACCCCTATCGTTTCGCGGTAATAGGCGATGAGGACCCCGAGTTTATGGGCGGAAGTTATGTATTTGTGCAAAAATACATTCATGATATGGTGGCATGGAATGCGCTTCCAGTGGAAGAGCAAGAGAAAGTCATCGGTCGCCGTAAATTCAACGATGTTGAGCTATCAGATGAGGAAAAACCGAAGAACGCTCATAACGCCGTGACGAACATCGGAGACGATCTGAAAATAGTCCGTGCTAACATGCCATTCGCCCATACTTCCAAAGGTGAGTACGGTACCTATTTTATCGCCTATGCCAGCACGTTCAGCACCACCCGACGAATGCTGGAGAATATGTTCGTCGGTGATCCCGTAGGCAATACGGATCGTCTGCTGGACTTCAGCACGCCGATAACGGGAACTCTTTTCTTCGTTCCGTCGTATGAGTTGCTTGATAAGTTAGGGGAATAATTATTTATCCATCCTTAACTATCTAGTTAACAGACTTCCGCAGTGCCAATCATTTTCCATATCGTGGCACGTCAGTGCCATCAGCGTGGCATAGTTGTGCTTTCCTTATGGCAATGGTGTGCCACTAGGATGGCACAGTCGTGCCATCATGATGTGCTTATCTTTTAATGAAAGGCTTGTTGACTGATAAGGTTGGAGTTACGGATAACAGAAGTAAACCGCCTATTATCAATACTTCAAATATCCATAGCGGTTATATAGTGTTGGGAGTGTAGACGCGTGTTGTATGTCGTTTGCGGATTTCAACCCGGATTTATGAAGTTAACTTACTTGGTCATTTAAGTTAGCTTACTTTGCCAATGAAGTTAACTTACTTTGCCGTTGAAGCTAACTTACTTTGAAATGTTAGTTAACTGGTAACTTTCTACCTAAAAAAGCCATTTGGCAATGTACCTAATCTTTTTTGCGCTATAAAAGTGTTTTGTAAGGTCATTCCATAAACTTTAGGGTAGTAGTCTTCGTACTGTTTGATGGATTGCCATCTTGATTTTTTCCTTAATAATCAATTATAATTAAAGAATATATCATATATTTGCCTAGCTAGTAATTAAGACAGAAAAGCAAAAGGTAAAAGCGTAGGTTTTTATCTACTTATTCTTTCTTTGTTGGTAGTAAAACAATGATAAAATAGAAAACGTATGGATTATTATAGGCTAAAATATTTTTAATACGTATATTTGCGACAATAAAAGGCTTTTAAGTTAGAAGCCTATATGTGTTGCGTGTGATATTTGTGCGATGTGATAAAATCCGCTAAATTTTTCAACATTTGAGAAGCACAAAGAAGGCCCCGCAACCCTTTACCGAATATACGTGTTATCTATGCTGTTAAAGTATGGATAAGATTACTGTATATAGATAAAGGGGGCGTGCGGCTGACTTTACTCAAATGTGGGTCTTAGCGGAACCTTTGTCACGTAATGTTCAGCCAATCGCCCTTTCTTTATTTTATAATGAAAGGCCAGCTCTTCAATATAACGCCAAATAACGCCCTTTTTAAAGATAAATAGTATAAGTTTTACTTTAATCAAATAGTTATGCCTGAGTTTATTACTATTGAAGAAGCAGCTCGTATCACCGGCTTTCCATCTCAAGAAATCCAGCAATGGGCGATATCTAAAAAAATAACATCTTACGTCGTGAAGCAAGGTGTTCGCCTAGTCGATCTGACCAATTTGCGTGAATTCATTTCCCATATCGAGCGTATGGGAATACAAAAGCTATACCTGCAACTTATCATCCAAGACAAGGAAGAAGAGATAAACGAGATCATCTCCCAATTCGATGATTACCTTTTCTGCCTGCGATCCCTTAAAAACATCTCTCCCCTACTTAAACTCATTATCGCCGAACTATCAACATTCATACACGACAAGAAAGACCGACTTATCTTTACGGAAATAACTTCCGGAGCCAAGATAGAAGACGTAGCCAAACGTTGTGGTATATCCTACGACGGAATCTGTCGCCGATATAAGGTCATATCGCTCCGCTTGCAAGAAAACATGGGCTTCCTGACCGAATACAAGAAAACAATCACGAACCAAGACCTTGAGATAGAACGTCTGTGGATAGAGAACAGGAACATGGAATACGAATTGAGAAGATTATATAAAAAGGCGCTCCAAAACGGTCTATGTATCGAATCTCCCCGATCACTTATCCCCGTTCCCTTAAATGCCGCGAAACGGATATGCCAACCCATTACCCGTCTCACCTTAGCGCCCTATATCCGTAAATGCCTTACAACCTTGAAAATAGAAACCATAGAAGATATTCTACGTTACGCCCTCAAAAACGGACTCGACTCTTTATTAGACCTTCCCGGCTTTGGCGCTCTTGGTTTGGCCCAACTGAAATTCCAACTCGAAAAGCATAAGATAATCGATAAAACCGGACATTCCGACCTTTATCAATATATCATTTGCGAAGCGGATAATTAGTGAGGACATTCTTTGTCCTCAAGTAGAATTTAACTAGATTTCAAGGATACTCATACTGTATTTACATTTTTTTGTATATTTGCGATATGTAATGATGCTTGTTTATATTTGGATATTTATTAGTAACCTTGTACTTGGTTCTGATGAGACCATGTCTTGTTTATAATATAAATATCTAAATAACAACCATCTAGTTCGTTTTTTCTTTAGTTCTCCACTGCCATCGGTAATTTTACTATTTAGTTATCCGCTGATTATCTTTATCTTATCATTCATATCATCTACACTAACCGACATAGTTTCATCAGAACTCATGTATATGAAAACTGCAAATATGCAGAAAGGAGATAAGATTTGTATGGCGTGGATATGTAATATATATGTAATATGAAAGTGGATGGACATTTGCTTATAGATCTGAAGAATGGAGATGAAAAGGCTTTTGAGACTCTATTCTGGAAATATAATGAGCATGTATATCATTTTATTTACTCATTACTATATGAAAAATCTATGGCAGAGGACTTGACCCAAAACGTTTTTCTTAAGATTTGGGAGAAGCATGAGACGATAGATGTGGAGCAAAACTTTGACGCCTATCTATTCACCATCGCCCGTAACTTAGTTTATAAAGAGACAGAGAATCGGCTACTCTCCGAGAAACTGACGGAAAGCCTACAACGACAGCTATCAGATGTTGATTCGCTTATGGAAGAGCGAATTGATGCGGAGTCTTTACGGGAATATATTAATAGCTTGATAGAAGAATTGCCGTTGTCCCGTCGGGAGATATTTCGTTTGAGCCGTCATGAGCATTTATCCTATAAAGAAATAGCGGAACGCCTCTCTATCTCTGAAAAGACTGTGGAGACACAGTTGAGTAGGGCTTTGCGTTTTTTGCGAGATCGACTTTCTTCTGATGGCTTTCTTTGCCTTATAACACTCTTTTTATAGTTAATAAGCATTAAATATCTTGTGGTTTGTAGGGGTAGATAGTTTTATCGGATATACGTATGTATATGATTGGAGTGGAAAATGTATTTGTCGATTGATTACGGATATAAGACTATTCAATATTTGCGTGACAAACGATGATAAAGAACTAATAGCCTTGGGCTGGGATGATGATTATCATCTGTATTGTTTTGATCAGTCAAAGGTTATGTCGGTTTGGTAGTGAAAAACATTTACTCTATTGAAAATCCTTTTCGTAACCGTACATGCGGAAAGGAACATCGACCGTTTACTTATGAAGGCGGAAAATAAGTATGATATTAATTTGTGTTAAATCATGGATCTCTCGATTTTTTTGTGTAAGGGTAAAGCTCTTCTTCGGGATATACTTATTACACGATGAGAAAAACGTATACACATATCGAATTATTGGATCGCTTTATGAGTGGTAAGACTTCACCGGAAGAAGAGCGAACTCTTTTGGCGTGGTTTAGCGATTCCGATCATAAGGAAGAGATCATGGCTTTTTATATGTCTAGATGGGAAGAATCTTCCGGGAAAAAGCTTCCTCCTAAGCTACAAGGACAGATGTTCTGTGAGATTAAAAAGCGGATAAGACAAGAGAAGAAAACTTTGGAGATAAAGAAGAAACCGCATACCTTATGGAAGTGGCTTTCTTATGCGGCGGTGGCATTCGTATGTATAAGCCTTGGAATTGGTTCACATTGGTATTATATGAGACAGGTTCCATTATCCGATCCATTGGATTATGTGGTGTCAGCAGATAATGGGCAACGTGCTAGCGTGGTTCTGCCTGATGGGACGAAAGTATGGTTAAATTCGCATACTAAACTTAATTATAAGAGTGATTATGGCGTGAAAGAAAGATCAGTTTCTTTATCTGGTGAGGCTTATTTTGAAGTTTCGAAAGATACATTGCGCCGTTTCTTGGTAAATGCGGGGGATATGGAAGTCGAGGCGCTAGGCACAGCTTTTAATGTGAAGGCGTATGAGGAAGATGACGAGGTGGTTACGACCTTGTTTGAAGGCAGTGTACGAACAGTGGTTGGAAAAGAGTTTGTGATTCTGTCTCCGGATGAGAGTGCGGTTTTTAATAAGTCTAGTCATATATTATCTGTTAATCACCCGACAAATGCTTCTTATGCCCGTCTTTGGCGTACGAATGAACTGGCCTTCTCTGGCGAGTCGTTGGAGGAGATCGCGGTATTGTTGAATCGAATGTATAATGTTGAAGTTCGTTTTTTGTCCAATAAGATTAAAGGCTACAGTTTCTCGGGGGTGATCCGGAATAATAGTCTGGATAATGTATTTGAAATAATAAGCCTTACGGCTCCGATTACGTATGTGTCGGTAGGTGATACTATTTATTTAAATGAGAAATAGAAAGTTGAGTGTTAACCTAATAAAGAAGAAGCCTATGAGATGAGCTAGATGATTGTAGTAAAAAAAGAAGAAAGGCAAGGCCCTTCTTCCTCTTAAGCAAAATCACTTGTATATAATATCTTCAAGGAAATAACTAGCCGGTTATAAATAAGATAGAATATGTAAATGATTTGCTTGTAAAGTTACCTGTTTAAAATCTATGTATTATTAAAAAACTTTTAAAAATGAGTAATTTCAAGCACTCTTTTTTCCGGACACTTTTGTATGCCCAGTTATTGTCGGGCTTTTCCGGAGTTGCGATTGCCGCCCAGATATCGTTGTCGGTAAAGGATAGACCGATGCGGGAGGTTATTAAAGAATTAGAGGAAACGACTGAATATCGTTTTTTCTATAATGATGGGATCAAAGGTCTGAATTCTCCGATCTCTGTTGACGTGGAAGATGCGGATATTAATGCTGTAATGGATGCGATAGCAAAGCAAGCGAATGTGGCTTATGTATTGAAATCGGGTCATCAGATCGTTTTATCATCGGTAAAAACTGTTCAGCAACAAGGTAATAAGAAAGTTACCGGTACGATTACAGACCCGAAAGGGGAACCAATCATCGGGGCGAATGTGGTCGTGAAAGGATCTACCAATGGTACCATCACGGATATAGATGGCCATTTCTCTATTGAGGTAACTCCGAATGCGATACTTCAGGTTTCTTATATTGGTTATGTGGCTCAAGATGTTCCGGTAGGCAATAAAGATAATTTGGTTATATCTATTCATGAGGACACGCAGAAGCTGGATGAGGTAGTCGTGGTGGGTTATGGTTCCCAGAAAAAAGTGAATTTGACCGGTGCGGTAGAGCAAGTGACTAGTGATGTATTCGAGGGGCGTCCTACGGCTAACGCTACTCAGATGCTAGAAGGGGTTGTCCCGAACTTGAATATTTCCTTGTCTGATGGTAAACCGGGGCGTACGGCGGATTTTAACGTACGTGGCGCCGGTTCTATCAATGGGGGTAGTGCTTTGGTGTTGATTGATGGTGTGGAAGGAGACCCTTCTATGTTAAATCCGAATGATATTGAGAGTATTTCCGTATTGAAGGATGCTGCCGCTTCCGCTATTTATGGCGCACGTGCTCCATTTGGCGTGGTTTTGATCACGACGAAGAACGCTACGGAAGGTAAGCCGAAGGTGACATGGTCTTCTAGCTATTCATTACAATCACCACAGAATGTGCCGGATGTAGTTTCCGATGGTTATATTTGGGCAAAGCATTTTTATGACGCTTATTTTAATTACAATCAAGCGAATCCTTCCGGTATCAACAAGACACAGCAATTTTCCGTGGCTTGGCTGGATGAGTATAAGCGCCGTCATGAGACGGGCGATTTCGGGACGGTGATCTCTGATGGCTCTATCGGTACAAAAGGCCGTTATGTGTATTATCCGGAAGGAACCGACTATTATGATCTGATGTATAAGAAGAGTGTCTTTGCGCAGAATCAAAATCTTTCCATCTCGGGTTCCGACGGGAAGTTTGATTATTATTTGTCAGGACGTTTCTATAGTTACGATGGACTTTTCGATAGCGATGAGCAAACGGATAAGTTCAAGACCTATAACATGCGTTTCAAGGGAGGTTATCAGTTAACTCCTTGGTTGAAGATCAACAATAACTTTGAGTTTTCCCATAATAAATACTACAATCCGATTACCTATTCGGAAGGATCTGGTGTGGTATGGAGAAATATCGCAGACGAGGGACACCCGTCATCGCCACTGTTCAACCCTGATGGTACGATGACTTATTCTGCCGTCTATACCGTAGGCGATTTGCTTTATGGACGTAGCGGTATTACGACAAAGAACTCCAACTTAAAGAATACTACGACATTCAATGCTAAGTTCTTGGGTGACCGTTTGCGTGTGAATGGTGATTTCACGTATCAACAGAAGACGCAAGAGAAGACCAAGAAACAAGTACGTTCACCGTATGCACGGTCGGTTGATGCAGATGGGGAAAGCCAGATCGAACATATTACGGGTACCTATTCCAATTTGGCAGAGACAACTGATCATACGAACTATCTAGCAACGAACCTTTTCGCAGAGTTTGAGGAAACTTTTGCCGAGAAACATTATTTCAAGGCCATGGCTGGATGGAATTACGAAAAATCTACTTTCAAACGCATCTATGCTTATAATGATGACTTGTTGACGGACGACGTGGACAACATGAATTTGGTGATGGGTACTGATAACCGGAGTATTACCTCACAATGGAAGGCTTATCAGTTTGGCGGCGCTTTCTTCCGTTTGAATTATGCCTTTGATGATCGTTATCTGTTGGAGGTAAACGGACGTTACGATGGTTCCTCCCGCTTCCCGAGTGATGAGCGTTGGGCTTTCTTCCCCTCGGCTTCCGTGGGTTGGCGAATCTCGCAAGAACCTTGGTGGAATGTTAAGTCCGAACATATCTCTAACGCTAAGGTCCGGTTTTCTTGGGGCTCTTTGGGCAATGCGGCCGGATTGAGTAATTATCAGTATATCCAGACATTGGGTATCAGCAAGTCTGATTATATTCTTGACGGTTTGCGGCAGAATTATATGTCATCTCCGGCGGCTCTTCCCGGCAACTTGACGTGGGAAACCGCTACGACGTATGATATAGGAGCGGATTTAGGATTCTTTGATAATCGTTTGACCGTAAGTGGAGATTATTATATCCGTAAAACAACTGATATGATCGTGAATGGTCCGACCGTGCCGGATGTGTTCGGTGCTTCTTCTCCGAAAGGTAATTATGCGGATATGTCTACTTATGGCTATGAGTTGTCTTTGGAATGGAGAGATGGATTTGATTTAGCTGGTAAGCGATTTAATTATAGCATCAAGGGTACATTGGCAGATTACTATTCAGTGATCGATAGGTTTAATAATGCGAATAAGTCATTGAGCGAGTATGCGAATCAATCACTCGACAAGAATTATTATGAGGGGATGCGTATCGGTGAGATTTGGGGATTTGTATCCAATGGTTTGTGGCAGGACCAAGCCAGTATCGATGCGGCTGAGGCTGCCGCGAAAGCTGCGGGACAATCCTATTATAATCCGCTCATGCAAACATCGAAAACCTATAAGTTGTATCCGGGTGATATTAAGTTTGAAGACTTAAATGGCAACGGTTATATTGATCGTGGACAGAATACGGTAGATGATCCGGGCGACCGTAAGATCATCGGTAACGAGGAGCCTCGTTATATTTATAGCTTTACGCTTTCTGCCGATTGGAACAATATCTGGGTGAGTGCTTTCTTCCAAGGAGTGGGTAAGCAGGATTGGTATCCGTCTAATGAAGCCTCTACGTTCTGGGGGCAATACAATCGCCCGTATAACCAGATGCCTTCTTGGCATGTGGGAAACTATTGGACTCCTGAGAACCCGGATGCATTCTTGCCTCGTTACGCTGGTTACTATGCGCCTTTCTATGGAGGTCATAAGAACGCTAACACGCGCTATTTGATGAATGCGGCCTATCTACGCTTGAAGAACATACAGGTTGGCTATAATTTACCGTCGGAATGGATTAAAAAATTGCATTTGACAAATGTGGGAATTTACCTTTCCGGGGAAAATCTCTTTACATGGTCTCCGCTTTACAAGTATTCCAAGGATGTCAATGTATCGAATATCGGTGAATCGGATAAGGACTTGACCTCCAGCAATAGTGGTGATGGATATAATTACCCGATGATGAAGTCGTTCAGCATCGGCCTGAATGTTACATTTTAAAGAATAGGAGATTATACGAAATGAAAAAGAATATACTATTAAGCGGTCTGGTGGCACTTTTGGCTGTATTTTCGGGGTGCGAGATGAATGAGGAACCAAAGTCGGAGGCTTCTGTGGATATGGTGTTTAGCTCCGAGAATGGTTTGAAGACGTATACGTACTCATTTTACAATGTCTTGCCTTCCCGAGGAAGCGCTTTCCGGCGTGATGCTACGGCAGATTATGGGGTGAAAAATTCCTTGGGTGGTATGGAGGTTGGCGCTTATACTACGAATAGCGCGACGAGTTGGTCATGGTCCGCTCTTCGTAATATAAATTTCTTTTTGGAGAATAACGTGAATGAGTCACTAAGCACGACTATCCGTGACAATTATAATGGTATCGCACGCTTGTTCCGTGCTCGCTTCTATTTTGATAAATTGGTACAATATGGCGAGGTACCTTGGATTGATAAGGTATTTAACGAGGCTGAAGACCCGGATCTTTATAACCCGCGTGATACACGTGATGTGATTATCGGGCATATCTTGGAGGATTTGGATTATGCGTATACGAATATATTGGAAGAGGATGTCACGCATAATTCAACGATCGTAAATAAATGGACAGCTGCCGCTTTCAAATCTCGTGTTTGCTTGTTTGAGGCTGCTTGGCGTAAATACCATGCCGCTGACCAATTGGATATCGCTCGTACGGGATGTACGGAATATTCGGCCAAAGATTTATATAAACTAGCGGCTGAGGCGGCTAAGGAAGTTATGGATAACGGACCGTACAAACTTTATACTTCGGGTGCTTATAGCGATGGCCGTGGAGCGTATCGCGAACTTTTCATTGCCGATAAGGCCGTTACCACGGAGGTAATGATGGCTATCGAGACTGACAAGGTGTTAGGACTGGGTGAGCAGAATTGGTGGTATAATTCCTCTACTTACGGACCACACTTATGCATGAGCCGTAAATTTATGCTGTCATACTTGAATGCGGATGGTACGCCTTATGTCGAGAAAAAAGCGGATGGAAGCTATAAGAATTTCGTGGAGGAGACAACAGGACGTGATACCCGCTTGAACCAGACGATCCGGGGAGCGGATTATACCCGCAAGAATGCTTCTGGTGTTTATGAGCCGACCGCGGCTAATTTTACGGGACATACATTGACGGGATATCAGTTTACGAAGTTTGCCATGGATGACGTGGCTTACGATGATGCGGCTACGAATGATAATGACATTCCTATCATGCGCTATGCTGAGGTTTTGTTGAACTATGCTGAGGCTAAGGCTGAATTAGGCGAACTGACTGATGCGGATTGGGCGGCTACGATAGGTGCGCTTCGTTCTCGTGCGGGAATTACGGGAGGCACACCACAGACAGGTACATTGACAACCCGTCCGTCATCCGCAGAGCCTTATATCGCTTCTTATTACCCGACGATCTCTGATCCTTCCTTGTTGGAGATCCGTCGCGAACGTGGTATTGAACTTTGTCTGGAAGGTTTGCGCCTAAATGATTTGAAACGTTGGAATTGTTGCGATCTTTGGGTGAACGATCCTTGGGAAGGTATCTTTATCCCATCACTTAACCAACCGTTGGATGTGAATGGCGATGGTAATTATGATGCCTATTTCTATGATACGGATAAGATCGCTGATGAGAAGTATGCTGCGATTGGTGTCTATGTGGGTACAAATAAGAGTAATGTGCTTAACGTGAAGCCGGTTCAAGGAGGTTATTTGATGGAGTATAATTACGCCGGACGTAGCTGGCCGGCTCGTCAGTACTTATATCCGATACCGGAGGTAGTAATTCAGTTCAATACGAATCTAAGCCAGAATCCGGGCTGGTAATCAAGGGGGTATCATGAGAAACTTAATTATAGTGTTTATCTCTTTATTTACTTTCTGCATAGGGATATCCGGACAACAGAAGTGTAAACTGAACGTGGGTAGTTTTAACCTGCGGTATGATAATGAGGGGGATAAGGATGATTCATGGGTACACCGCAAAGACATGGCGGTATCTTTGGTTCATTTCCATGATTTTGATGTCTTTGGGATTCAAGAAGGGTTGATTCACCAAGTGAAGGAATTAGTGAAAGATGATACGTACACGTATGTCGGCGTAGGCCGGGATGACGGAAAAGAGGCTGGGGAACATGCCGCGGTTTTATTTAAGAAAGATCGGTTTAAATTATTGGACTCAGGAAATTACTGGCTGTCGGAGACACAGGATAAGCCTTCTTTTGGCTGGGATGCGCAATGCCGGAGGGTTTGTTCTTGGGCGAAGTTGAAGGATAAGGTTTCGGGAAAGGAATTTTATTTCTTCAGCGTTCATTTTGACCATATCGGTAAGGTGGCACGTCATGAGTCTGCTTTGATAATGTTGGCTAATATTAAAAAGATAGCGGGGGATTCCCCTGCTATCTGTGTAGGTGATTTCAATGGTACGCCGGATTCTGAGCCTATACAAATACTGAAATCCGATGGTTTACTGTTGGACTCACGGGAAATCTCAAAAACACCACCCTATGGGACGGTAGGAACGACAAACCAATTCAATTTGAATGCCCCGATGAAAAACCGGATTGACTATATTTTCGTCACTAAAGGTATTCAGGTAAATAAATATGGGACTTTGAACGAGTGCCAGTATGGGCATTTCTCTTCGGATCATTTCCCGATAATGATAGAGGCAGAGTTCTAATTTATTGATGTGGATTTAATTTTATGATAAAAGGTATGAAGAAGCTAATTTATTCTTTTTTATTTGTCCTTTGTTCCGTATTTGCGTTACAAGCGGAGTCAATGGTAGTAGCCACCTATAATTTGCGTAATGCGAATGCGGGAGACTCGACGAATGGGAATGGCTGGGGACAACGTTATCCCTACATTGCCCAATTGGTGCAGTTCCATGGTTTTGATATCTTTGGGACTCAAGAAGGTAAATATCATCAGTTGCAAGATCTAAAGAATGCGATGCCCGGTTATGATTATATCGGGGTAGGACGTGATGATGGTAAGCAAGCTGGTGAATATTCTGCCATATTTTATCGTACGGGAAAGTTCGAGGTGCTCGATCATGGGGACTTTTGGTTGTCTACGATAACCGATCGCCCTAATAAGGGATGGGATGCCGTTCTTCCCCGTATTTGCACATGGGGTAAATTTCGGGATAAACAAACCGGCTTTACTTTCTTGTTCTTTAACTTACATATGGATCATATTGGTGTACAGGCCCGTGCGGAAAGCGCGAAACTTATCCTTAAGAAGTTGAAAGAATTTCCGGAGAAGCTACCGGCGATTCTAACAGGTGATTTTAATGTGGATCAACATAATGAATCCTACTTATTACTGGACAATTCCGGTATTATGCGGGATTCTTATCAGATAGCGGATTTCCGGTATGTACCCAACGGCACGTTTAATGCCTTCCATGCGGATCGCAAAACAGACAGTCGTATCGATCATTTATTCCTTACGAAAGAGTTTGATGTGAAAAAATATGGTGTCTTGACGGATACATATCGTTCGGAAGCGAAAGATGCGAAGAATGAGCAAAATGCGAATTTTCCGAAGGAGGTCTCCATGCAAAAACATGTAGCTCGTGTTCCATCTGATCATTTCCCTGTGATGATTGTAGTAGAAGTAAAATAATTCAAACATAAGATTCATGGTAAAAGGGAAGTGTCGTGAGATATTTCCCTTTTTATTTGCTGGGGAGTAAAAGGGAAGATGATCTTATATGAAAAGAATGATAAAATAATCAATCAAATAATAATTTTCCTACTTTTGCGTCACAGGAGATTTGTGGAAAGGCAGGATTAATTTCTTGTAAAATATCCTTCTGAGATCTATTTCAACTGAGTCTCGGCAAGACTATGGTTTTGTTGATAAACTGTAAATTATTCTACCACATATATTTATAATCCAGTTCTCCTTTTCCTGAAATCTCAGATCTCTTTACTAAGCATCTTTTTAAACTTCGGTTACAAACTGAATTTGTTCGCTTTATATCTTCGTTCTTCTTTTTGTTAGCCATAGTCTTGCCGAAACTCTTTTACCTGTAAAGACGATTGTGAATATTCATGATAAATGAAGATTATATGCAGGAAGTTCATGCCGATAAGGTCTTAATGCTAGCGATCGGAAATAATGATTATATCAGTTATAATAAACTGTTTGATCGTTATTACGGGCGTCTTTGTCAGTATGTGTATAGTCTATTGATGGATAGAAATGATGCGGAGGATGTTGTTCAAGAGCTTTTCTTGAATTTATGGAAAAATAGGGGGAGAATAGAGATAAAGGAAAATGTATCAGGATATTTATATCGGATGGCTAAACATCTGGCCTTGAACTTTATCCGATCAAAGGTGCAGACGGGAAGTTTATCAGAGAATCAAGACTTATTACTTCTATCCTATGAGGATAATCAACTGGAAACAGAAGAGTTTAGGATCGCTCTTTATGATTGTATAGACCATTTGCCGGGTCGGAGTAGAGAAGTGTTACTTCTTCACAGGGTAAAAGGGTTGAAGCAGAAAGAAATATCGGAGAAACTATCTATATCCGTGAAAACAATTAAAAATCAAATATGGATGTCTTTACAGAAGTTGAAGGAATGTCTGGAGATGAAGGAGGTATAAAATAATGAGAAAATTTTCAAGGTTCGTATAGGACCTTTTTTTATTTGTGGTGTCATTTAAATAAAGACTAGACTCATGGAGAAGAAAAAGCAAATAGGAGAACACATCGTTGACCATTTATCGGAGAGGATGAATGAGGAGATCGTGGATCCGGTTCTGGATGAATGGTTGGCTGAGGATGAGTCTAATCAAGAAGATTTTAAACGGTATAAAGAGATCTGGAAAGAAACAGGCTCTTATCTGGAGCAAGAAACTTTTAATGCTCAATACGCATGGGATAAGATCGATCGTATCAATAAGAAGAGATATAATAAGCGGAAACGCTTGGTGAATATCGGATATATTATTTCAGGAGTGGCAGCTACTTTATTGCTTGTCCTTGGTTTTTCGAAAATGGGAGTATTTGATAAACAGCCGGAAATGTTGGTTCGAATGACCGCTGATTACGGAAGCCGATCGGAGGTGGTCTTGCCGGATGGTTCCGTTGTTAAGCTGAATTCTGGATCTGATATTACGTATTCCTATAATGCGAAGGAGAAGATCCGGGAAGTGAATTTCCAAGGAGAGGGCTTCTTCGATGTCTCGAAGAACAAGATACCGTTCGTGATCAAGATGAACAATGGATTGCGCTTAAAGGTACATGGTACTTCTTTTAATTTGCAAGCGTACACGGATGAAAAAACAGTTGAAGCCTCGTTGGTGGAAGGTTGTATCGAGCTGGATCATGGGAATGAGAAATTACTAATGAACGCCGGAGACATGGCGGTTTTCGATAAGCAAACCAACCGGATGAGACCGGTATCGGGCGTGTTATCTCATTCGTACAGTTGGCTGGAAGATAAACTCTATATGGATCATATGCCGCTAGCTTCCGTCTGTAAATATCTGGAGAGGAGGTACGATGTAACCATCCATCTTCAAAAGGATTTGGGGAATAGCATACATTACGATGGAGTCATACAGGAGGAAACCATAACGGATATATTGGGTGTACTATCCCGATTGAGTGATATAAGTTATAACGTGAAAGGAAAAAATATAAGTATAACCTCTAAATAAAGTCTGCCTATGAAGTAAAGAACAAGAATCGCATGAATACACATGAAAAACGGGAAATGCTGGAACATTCCCCGTCATCTTTTTGATCATTAAAATTAGTGCTCGTAACACTAGTGTTAACAAACAATCGAATTACAAATATATGAATTTTTGGAATATAGCAAGGCCGGAAGAGTCTCCGGTCCTTAAAAAAACTTTGTCTATTATGAGATTGACGACATTATTCTCTATCGCATGTTCACTTCAGATCTCGGCCTCTGTCTATTCGCAAGAGACAAAGTTGTCTTTGGACGTTAATAACCAGACAATAAAAGAGGTTCTTTTCAGGATAGAGAAACAGTCTGGCTTCCGTTTTATCTACGAGAGCGAGAAGGTTAACCTGAATAAAAAAGTATCTGTACATGTGAAAGAGCAGACGGTGGAAACCATTTTGAAGCGTCTTTTTGCAGGGGAAGGCGTAAAGTATGAGATTACGGAGAATAATTTCATCTTGATTAATCCCTCTACAAAAAACGAGAAAACTGCCCCTTCCTCACAAGCCGTTTTGCAAAAGAAGAATTTAGTGCAAGGTGTAGTGACCGACGAGAATGGAGAACCTATTATCGGTGCGAACGTAGTTGAGAAAGGTACTACCAACGGAACGGTTACGGACCTTGATGGAAAGTTTACGATAGAGGTATCGGAAAACGGTGTCCTTCAAATCTCTTACATCGGATATGCCATGACGGAATTGCGTCCCAGCAAGGAAGCGAATTTGAACGTGAAGTTACGGGAAGATGCCTTGCAGATGGATGAGGTTGTGGTTGTCGGTTACGGTACGGTAAAAAGAGCGAACTTGGGTGGTGCCGTATCTACGGCCGACGCAAAAGCGTTTGAGTCTCGTCCGGTTCAGAATGCGGCTCAGGCTTTGCAGGGAGAAGTACCTGGCTTGACGATTACACGTACCGGAGGCGCTCCGGGTTCGGACATGACCATGAAGGTTCGTGATGTCTCTTCTATCAACGGTGGTACTCCCCTTGTTTTGATTGATGGAGCGGAGGGAAATATTAATATGATCAACCCTTCCGATATCGAGAATATTTCCGTATTGAAAGATGGTACGGCCGCTATTTACGGTGCTCGTGCCTCGGATGGTGTTATTCTGGTGACAACGAAAAGTGGTAAGCGCAATCAGAAGACATCTGTTGCTTTTGATGCATATTACTCTATTAAGACTCCTGCGTTGTTAAGGAAACCTGCGAATCTATTACAACATGCGGAGATGGCCTTGGAGATCACGGATGGATCATTCACTCCAGAATACACGAGAGACCAATTGGAATTGATCCGGCAGAATAGTGATCTGGTATTGCCCGATGCGGAATGGGGGCGTTGGACCGGTTATCCGCAATTCTTCAAGGATCAAGACTGGAATGATATGCTTATTGGCAATGGTAATATGCAGAATTACAATGTCAATATCTCCGGCGGTGGAGAGAGATACTCGTATATGTTGTCTTTAGGCCATCAGCGTGAGGAAGGTATCCCTAAATTTGGTGAGGATGTGAACAAGCGTTACTTCGTACGTGCTAAATCGAGCGTCGAGATCTTCAAGAACTTGACTTACGATCTTAATTTAGCTTATGAGGCAAGCAACAGGGACTATTCCTCGGGTTTGACGGAAGGACAAAATATATGGGAGCTGATTTATAAGACTCGCTCTTGGACTCCGATGTACAATCCGTCAGGAACTTTCTATACATTCGAGGGATTTGATAATCCGGCCCAAGTATTGGAAGAGGGAGGTATGGTGAATAAGACTACAGGTAATATAACGGTCAACAACCAATTACGCTGGAAAGTGATCGACGGATTACAATTGGTGGGGCAAGCCGTGATCCGTAAGTATGATCAGGATGAGAACGTGACGAACAAGAAAATCATCAATTACGATTGGGATAATAACGAGGTTCGGGAGAAACGTACGCCGAATAGTGCGGAGCGTCGTTACCAGAAAACTTTATCCAAGAACTTCACGCTCTATGCCGATTATAAAAAGAACTTCAATGACCGGCATGATTTAAGCGTGATGGTCGGTACTTCCCATGAGTCTGAGAACTATGATCGGTTCACGGCGAAGCGTATTAACTTCGACCAACAAGAAAATATGTCTTTGCAATTGGGTAGCGCTCAAGATCAAAACGCTTGGAGCGAGGGAAATCAGTGGACGATTAATTCTTTCTTTTCCAGAGTGAATTATACGTTTGCCAATAAATATGTCATCGAAGGAACGATCCGTGCGGATGGTAGTTCCCGCTTTGATCCGGATCACCGTTGGGGATGGTTCCCGGGTGTAAACGCGGCTTGGCGTGTCGGAGAAGAGGGTTTCATGAAACGGTTAGGTTGGTTCGAGGACTTGAAGGTAAGAGCTTCTTACGGAGAGATGGGTAATCAGTCCGGTATCGGATTGTATGATTATATTCAATTAATCTCTTTATCGAACGATTATTATCCTTTCGGGACTGGCGTGAAAGGACAAATGGCTACGTCTGGAAATATTATTTCTACCTCTCGTACATGGGAGACGATCCAGACAACCAATGTGGGATTTGATTTCTCGACGCTCAATAACCGTTTATATGGATCGTTCGACTACTTCTGGAAAGAGAATAAGAACATGCTTATCCCGAAGACCTATCCTTCTATGTTAGGTGCGGACGCTCCGAGCACGAACAGCGGCCATTTAAGTATTCATGGATGGGAAATCTCTCTAGGCTGGAGGGATCAGATCAAGGATTTCAGCTACTCGGTTCGCTTTAATATCAGTGACGCGAAAAACAAGGTCGTGGATCGGGTTGGAAGTAACCTGATCCAATTAGGTAATAACGAGACTCCGACCGGATATCCGTTGAATTCCTATTTCGGATATGAATTTGATGGAATCATCCAGAATGAACAAGAATTGGAGGCGTATAAATCTCGTTTCTCGGAAGGGGGTATCCCGGGTGACTTGAGCGTAGGTGACGCTATGTACAAGGACTTGGATGGAGACGGGAAGCTATCCGTATTAGGTGATGGCAAAGAAGGCTCCGGTGACGTGAAATACTTGGGTGACAAGAACCCTCGTTATAATTTCGGCTTTAACCTGAGTATGGCTTGGAAGGGATTCGATCTGAGCGCTTTTATACAAGGAGTCGGCCGTAGGACGATGTTCTTGGAAGGGGAGAGCCGATGCCCGATGCCAGAGGCATGGTATCAATCCGCCGAGTATTGGTATGGAAAGACTTGGACCCCGGAAAGAACGGATGCCCAATATCCGGCGATCACGTTGAAGGATAAACGAAACTACAATTATTATGTATCTACGAACACGAAGTTTAACGTTGCGTATGCCCGTTTGAAAAACTTGCAGTTCGGTTATACGATCCCGCAGACTTTGACCTCGAAGGCCGGTTTGCAGAAGGTGCGGGTGTATTTCTCCGGCGAGGATTTATTTGAGGTACATAACACGCCAAATGGTTGGGACCCGGAGGAGAACAGCGGTAGCATTACTTCCTATCCGTTTACCCGTAATTATTCATTTGGTATAAATGTCGTATTTTAAAAATTAAAGCGAAAAGTCATGAAAAACTATCGGATAATATTGGGAAGCTTTATTGTTTCCGCTTTGTTCTTGTCAAGTTGCCAAGATATAGACCTGTTGCCAAAAGATAATATGCCGGACGAGCTATTCTGGAAAACCCCGGATGATTTTGAGAAAGAGGTCAATTGGCTCTACACACGTACCGAGACGTTCGGCACGAAGGATACGGATAGCGATATCGCCTATGAGTTGAACGAGAATACGACGAGCAACGGTACGTTGATCGCCCCGAATACGGATGCTCTATGGGACTCTACTTTCATAGACCTGCGTCAGAGCAATATGATTATCGAGAAGAGCCAGACGTACGAGGGCGATCCCTCGGAGATCGAGCGGTATGTGGCTGAGGCCCGTTTCTTTCGTGCTTACTCGCATTTTCGGTTGATGGCGAAATACAACGATATCCCTATCTTGACGAAGGTGCTTACCGTAGATTCCCCGGAGTTGTATGGTTCTAGGAATAAGCAACAGGAGGTGGAAGACTTCATCTTGTCGGAACTCAACGAGGTGTATGCTAAACTACCCTTGCAAAGTGAGTTAAGCTCGGATGAGGCGGGACGTGTAACCCAAGGCGCTGCCTTGGCGTTGAAAGCGAGGGTTGCCTTGTTTGCCGGGACGTGGGCGAAGTATCACCAGCACCGTTCGGACTATCAGCAGTTGTTGCAACAAGCGATCGATGCCGCTACAAAAGTGATCGATAGTGGTGAGTATGCTTTATATGAAGGCTCTGGTGAGGAGAGTTACCGCTACTTGTTTATCAATGCGGGCGATAATTCAAAAGAGGGTATCTTCGACAGTCGGTACGAGACGGATATCCGCCACCATAGCGACGCATGCCCTGTATATTGGGGATGGCGAGGGACGCCTACCCGTAAGCTGGCAGATATGTATTTGTGTAAGAGTACGGGATTGCCAATTGAGAACGCTAATTCCGGATTTGAGGGATATGCCACGATCAAGAGCGAATACGAGAATCGTGACCCTCGTATGAAACAGACCTTCTTGATGCCCGGAACCGACTATATCAGTCCGCAAGACGGCGCCTTGACTTGCCCGCCGCAATTTACCATACGTCCCGAGACACGTACGGGTTATAAGTTGTGGAAATATATGGCGGAGACTTCCGTTCCTTCTGACAAGGATGTATATGATTATCACATCATCCGTTATCCGGAGGTATTGCTGATATTGGCTGAGGCCACTTACGAGAAAGACGGGGCGATCAGCGATGACATCTTGAACAAGACGATCAATGTGATCCGTTCCCGGAAAGGCGTGGAGATGCCTCCTTTGACCAACGCTTTCGTGAAGAGCAATGGGTTGGATATGCGGACGGAGATCCGTCGGGAACGTACGATCGAGTTAGCGTTCGAAGGCTTCCGCAGGGATGATTTGAGACGTTGGAAGACGGCTGAGACGGAATTGATAGGTGCCATAAAAGGTATTAAGCTGAAAGGTTCGGAATACGAGAACTTGGATGTCTTGAACGAGGGAAATCCCGGTTTGACAGACGAAAATGGTTTCTTGATTGTGGAACCGGCGGAGAATCGTAACTTTGTGACCCCGAAGCATTACTATTATTCCCTTCCGTTGGATGAGTTGTATCTGAACCCGAACTTGGCTCCGAACAACCCGGGGTGGTAGGGTAATGCCTTATATTCCGGTAAAAATGGCCTTGCACTGGTGTAAAATGCCTTTTTAGATCTAAGAAATGGCTTTTCACCCTCGCGAAGTACCTTTTAGATTTCTAAAAACGACTTTGCGCTTGTGAAATGCCATTTTTAGGTTTAAGAAATGGCTTTGCACCCTTGCGAAATGCTTTTTAGATCTCTAAAAATGATTTTACACCGGTGAAATGCCATTTCTAGAATATTTTATGAGAGTAAATGAATTTAAAATTGAATCGAATGTCATTCATAAAGAAGATAGGTCTTGTATGCTTTATCGTCTTCTGCTGTGCGGGATGCCGTAGCGCGGGAGAGAAACTGGTTGAGAGTGCGGCTGCTCCCCGTATTATCAACATCATCAATTTCATCCGCCAGACAGACTACCGGGTGGAGAACGCCGATAGCTTATTGTACGAGACGGTTTGTGAGCAAGTGAAATTGGTGAATAAATATGATTTACCGGCTACCTTTTTATTACAGTACGATGCGTTGATCAACCCGTTGTACCAAGATCTGTTGAAAAGTAAACTCAATGCTCACTCCGAGATCGGTGCTTGGTGGGAACTTACGCAACCGCAGATCGAGGCCGCCGGGATCAAGTGGCGTGGCGAGCATTCTTGGGTCTCGCACGCGAATATCGCTTTCAGCACCGGATATACGAAAGAAGAACGGGAGCGACTGGTGGATGTCTATATGGCGAAGTTCAAGGAGATATTCGGCACGTACCCGAAATCGGTCGGCTCTTGGTTTATCGACGCGCATACCTTGGGCTATATGTACGATAAATATAAGATCGTGGCGTCGTGCAACTGCAAGGACCAAGTGGGGACGGATGGTTATACCCTATGGGGTGGTTACTGGAACCAAGCCTATTACCCGAGCCGGGTAAACGCCTATATGCCGGCGCAGACCGAGGAGGGGCAAATCCCCGTTCCTATTTTCCGTATGCTGGGCAGTGATCCTATTTATCAGTATGATGATGGTCTGGGACAAGAGCGTCAAGGGGTGATCTCCTTGGAACCCGTGTATGAGAAGGCGGGCATGGATCGCCGCTGGGTGGATTATTTCTTGGAATCGATCGTGAACCAGCCTTGTCTGGCCTTCAATTATGCGCAAGCGGGACAGGAGAACTCTTTCACGTGGAGTAATATGAGCAAGGGACTGGAGATGCAGATCCCTATCTTGGACTCCTTGAGGAAGGAAAATAAGATCCGGGTGGAGACGCTGGGCGAATCCGGTGCGTGGTTCAAGGAATGCTTCAAGGTTACGCCGCCGACGGCTGTCACCACGTTGACGGATGTCCGTGGAGAAGGAAATAAGACGGTCTGGTTTAACAGCCGTTATTATCGGGCGAACTTATTGTGGGAAAGGGGAACCTTCCGCTTTAGGGATATCCATCTTTTCGACGAAGGCTATAAGTCCGCTTATCTGGAAAAGCCCGGAGACGGGAACCAGTTCTTGTTCTATACCTTGCCCGTCGTGGACGGATTCATGTGGAGCGAGGGACTCGATCGTGCCGGGCTTCGGATCGTCCGATTAGACAAGGATGGAGATAAGGAGGAACTTACCTTGGATCATCCGGTAGTGACGGAGATAGGCAAGGATACCTTGGTAGTTTCCGCCGAAGACTCAAAAGGCCATCCATTCAAGATCACTTTCTATGAGACCCGCTTCGAGGTAGCCGCTCTGTCAAAGGAGGCGGACCTCTCATGGGCTTTAGAGCTAAAGGTCGCAGCAGGGAAGGAGCTACCTTTCACCGTTATAGAGGATAAGGCGGTCAACGCTAGCTTCGATGGTTTCAACTACGTGATCACTTGCGAGAAAGGCCATATAAGGAAACCTGAATCCGGTTCGGATTATGCCTTTAGGATACTTCCGTCGGATCAGGAAATAGTAATAGATTGTACAAATACGAGATTAAATTGTACACATGAGAAATAATGATATGAATATATTAGCTTGGAGAAAATGGGCGGTCGTATGGATGGTCGCTGTGCTCAGTGGTTTTCAATTAAGGGCGGCAGATCCTGTGGTCGTCCCGGCGAATATGGAACCGCTGACGATAGAAGGAAATCGTTTTGTCACCTTATGTATCATGATACGTACGACGCCTTGGGAAGTCTCCCGGGATGTCAAGTTACATCCCCGCGATGAGGTGGATTGGCATACGCTTGAGGGAGTACGTGCCTTGCGGGAGGCCTTCGCCATGAATAACCCGAACGGTCGTCTTACATGGGGATTCACGATGAATGCCTTGGAGGACGGACGGAAGAATTACCGGGAGATCCGTGATTACGTAGTGGAGTGCCAAAAGAAATATGGGGATGAGGTTACTTATTTCCCCGGTTATTTTCCGGCGATGTATCTACCCCGTGAGCGGGTAAACCGTGAGATGTCGGAGGCGATAGAGATCATTTCTAAAATGGTAGGAAATGGTTATCGTCCGCAATCAATTATGGGAGGTTTCTTATCGGCCGATAATTTGAGATATCTGGCGGAGAAAGAGAACATCCATGTGGCGCACGCCGTGATCTGGAGCCAGCATAATATAGACGGTGGTGGTGCTGACGGTTCTCCTTCTTATCCTTTCTATCCCTCGACGGAACACTTTTGCAAGCCGGCGCAGGGAAAAAGCGATTTCATCGATTGCGTGAATCTGGATGGCTGGACGATGGACTTTATCTGTGCCCGCCGTAGCGGACAGACCGGACATGGTATCGATGGATACAACAGCCGTAGAGGTGTCGGCCCGATCGAGACGTACAAAGGTTGGGGGCTCGACTTAGGGCATCGTGAGGTGATGCACACGGAAGCGATTCACTTTGATAAAGGTCTTGAGTTGAATGGCTTTGGCTGGGTCGCCAATATCTGGGAGGCGCAGATGGTACATGAGTTCGGGAAGGATCTCATCTGTGATGCCATGAAGATGTGGGTAACGGGTACCAAGGAACGCTGGCCGGATACTCATTTCGTTACGTTCGGAGAATTTGGCGAACTTTGGAGAAAACAATATAAATCGAACGACGACTGGAACTATCGCTTCGTAGAACGAGGCTCTGGTTTGGGAGACTCTTATAATAATTTGGAGATAAAATGGTTTATGAATAAGGAATTCCGCTTGGCCTTATTACGTGATTGGCATACGAAAAATTCCCCGGCTTACGTCATCGACTTTACCCGTTATGATTTGCAAGCCCATGAACCTGCCGATCCCAGCCCGGAGAAACCGGCTAAGGATTGGAGCTTGATCAACAAAATCAATCAAAAAGCCCTCCGTCCGCAAGATAAGCCGGTCTTGATCGATAAGTTGGAGAAAGAAGATCAAGATTTGATCCGGAAATATTATCCGGAATTATTTAAATAGTTGGTTTATGAAAAAGATTACCGTTGTTTGTTTAGCTCTTTGCTCCTTTCTTTTTGGGGGAGATCTCTTACCCGTAAAGGCGCAAATCCTAGAGAAGTTCACATTGCCTACCCCATGGACAGAGGAGGCATTGAAGGCTGAGATTCCTTTACCGGAATATCCGCGTCCACAGATGGTGCGTTCGGAATGGTTGAATCTGAATGGTATATGGGATTATATGGGAGGAAAAGACCTGCTTGATCCTGTTACGGCGACCACTCCTCCAGCCTTTCCCGCGAAAGTAGAAAAGATACGTGTGCCGTATCCTCCGGAATCGGAATTATCCGGTATAGCCCGTGGGGGTGATACTTGTCTGTGGTATAAGCGTAGCTTCTCTGTTCCTCAAGCATGGAAGGGCAGGCATGTATTGTTGAATTTTGGGGCTGTAGATCGGATCTCGTCCGTGTTTGTCAACGGTAAGAAGGTGGGTACCCATACGGGAGGGTACGATGCTTTTAGTTTAAATATTACTGATTATTTGAAATCCGGTGAAAATGTCCTTGTGGTAGGTGCTTATGATCCTAACGACGGCCGGGCCGTTTCGGGCAAGAACGGCTCACGTGGAGATTATATTTTTACCTCCGGTATCTGGCAAACCGTTTGGCTTGAACCGGTAGAGAAACAATATATTTCTCAGATTAAGCTTGTTCCCGATTTAAAAAATAATCGGTTGGAAGTAATTGCTTATACGGAGGATAAGGAGTTAAAGGTAACGGCTATCGCGGATAATGGTACTTCAGAGGTGGCAAGAACCGAAGGAAATTCCAATATGAGTTTTTACTTACCTATCCGGGAGCCCCGTCTATGGAGCCCGGATGATCCTTTCTTGTATGGTTTGAAATTACAGTTGAAAGATCGAAAGGGTGAGATAATAGATGAGGTATCTTCTTATTTTGGTATGCGTTCTGTTAGTATGGGAAAGGTAGATGGTGTGCTTCGGCCTTTATTGAACGGGGAGTTTGTTTTCCATATCGGTCTTTTAGATCAAGGTTATTGGCCCGATGGCGCATTTACTGCTCCTACCGACAAGGCTTTGTTGTATGATATAGAACTGGCGAAACGTGCGGGTTTTAATGTAATACGCAAGCATATTAAAGTAGAGCCTCAACGTTGGTATTATCATTGTGACAGGCTTGGCCTAATGGTTTGGCAAGATATGCCGAACCTTTGGGAGCCGGATGATGCGGATTCCGTGTCGGTTCGTAAACAGTTCCGTGACGAATTGAAAGTGATGATCGACCAACACGTCAGCTCGCCTTCTATCGTGATGTGGGTTCCGTTTAATGAGAATTGGGGAGCCTTTGAAGCGACAGACATCACCGCTTGGGTGAAAAAGTACGATCCGAATCGTTGGGTAAACGGTATGTCGGGATATAATTACGCTCCGGGCTATCGGAAAGCTTATGGAGATCCCGGAAATGGAGATTTCGTGGATATGCATCATTATGGCAAGATCGAGCCTAAGGCGATCCCCCGTCCCGATGATAAACGTGCTGCGTCCCTTGGCGAATTCGGAGGAAAAGGTCTATTTGTGCGTGGGCATATGTGGCCTGTACGCAATGACGCTTATGAGATGATGTTGAATAGAGAGGTCCTGACCGATACCTATGTATTAATGCTTACCGAGCTAGAGCAGATGATAAACTATTTCGGACTAAGCACGGCCATCTATACGCAGACTACAGATGTGGAACATGAGATAAACGGCTTGGTCACTTATGACCGAAAGGTGGAAAAGATGGATCTGGAGAAGGTTAAATATATTAATCAGGAAGTAATCAAATGTACAAGGAAAAAATAGGTTACTTTCCAAAGTAAAGTCTTATGTAAATGGAAAATACGGGATTCAGCGATGAGTCCCGTATTTCGCGAATTGTCTTTTAAAAACATATGTATCCCTTACTTTCGATGAGGTTGCTCTGGAATGATTATGAGGCTTTGATATTAATTCCTTATATTTGGGCATCTTAAAGGGCTTGATTTGTTCCTTTAGTATGCTTTGTTATCTCTTAAAATTTAAGATAATTGTATCATGACGGAAATCTCATCAGACATACGTATGTTTAACGAACTTTACCGTGAATATAAAGCTCGATTTGTTTTTTTCGCAAAGATGTATGTTAGGGATGAGTTTGTGGCGGAAGATATCGTTGTGGATAGCCTTTTGTATTATTGGGAGAATAAAGAGAATCTGAGCCATCAGTCAAATATCCCGGCTTACGTCTTGACTATCGTGAAAAATAAGTGTTTGAATTATTTGAGGCATGAAAGAACCCGTGAGGATATCGTAAAACAATTGCAGGATCAAAACGCATGGGAACTCCAGCTTCGGATTATGACCTTGGAAGCGTGTGAGCCGGAGTTTTTATTCTCGGAAGAGTTACGGAAGATCGCGACAGAAACGATAGATTCCTTACCTTCTCTCTCTAAAGAGATTTTCATAAGGAGCCGCTATGAGAATCAGAGTAACAAAGAGATCGCTGAAGCTTTAGGATTATCTATCAAGAGCATTGAATATCATATAACTAAAACATTGAAGATCTTGAGAAAGATGTTAATTGATTATTTCCCTTTATGGCTTTTCTTTTGGTGCTAAAAAATTTCAAAAAAATACAGCTTTACATTTAGGGTTCTCTGTTTCTTGTTTGCTTTATATATAAATGAGGATTATAAATAGAGACATGAGACGTGATATATTATATAAGTTTTTTGAAGGAAAGGCATCTCCTAAGGAACAGAGGCTTATAGGACAATGGCTGGATGAGTCTGAGAAACATAAGGAGGTGCTAGTACGGGAACGTATGGTTTTTGATGCGATGATTGTGTCCGGGGGGATTACGGATAGGCAATCGGTACAAAGCCGTAAGAAACGAACCCGGGTTGTTTTCATGGAATTACTTCGCGTTGCGGCTGTAATATTAGTAATGTTCTTAGTCGGAGGATATATTTATGTACGGAAAATGGAGGAAATACGCTTGGCGAATAATATCGTGACTGTACCGGTCGGTCAGCGGGTAAACCTTCAGTTACCGGATGGTACAAGCGTATGGCTAAACGCTAGCTCGGAAATCATCTATCCTGCTTATTTCTCTGGATCGACCCGGGAGATTCATCTGAACGGGGAAGCTTATTTTGAGGTGGAGCATAATGCCTCTAAACCTTTTATCGTACATACGGAAACTTTTGATATAAAGGTCTTAGGAACGAAATTCAATGTTGAGGCCTATAAGGGAATGGAAGGGTTTACGACGGCATTGATGGAAGGCTCCGTTGAGGTGACGGATCGGAAAAATAAGGATAAGTCGGTACGATTGTATCCTGCCCAGAAAGTGGCTTTCCGAAATGGGGAATTATGTAAGTCTCCTATTGATAATTACGATGTATATCGCTGGAGAGAGGGCTTGATTTGTTTTAAAGAGACCCGGTTCGCTGATTTAATGCGACAATTAGAGAAAAATTACGGGGTTCGTATCTTGATCAATAATGAGGCGGTAAAGGAGAAGGTTTTTAGTGGTAAGTTCCGTACTACCGACGGTATCGATAATGCTCTTCGTCTCTTGCAAAAAGAGGGTCATTATACTTTCGAGTGGGACGAGAATAAAACAACTGTATGTATCAATTAAAATCCGACTATAAATAAAGGTCCTTTAAATAGATTTAGTTAACCGAGTATTAATATAAAAATATTTTGCCTATGACGAGAAAATAAGATATCTAATACCAAAAAGCCGATAGATGCTGGAACATCTATCGGCTGGAACTAACACAATTATTTCTAACTGTATTAATCTTAAAAACGTTCAAAGATATGAAGAAAAAATCATTTCTGGAGAGCTTTTGTTTTAAAAGCTTTCTGCTTAAACACTTATTTAGAATTCAATGTATTCCTATATGGGTGTTATTCCTAGGTTTATTTGTTGTGCAGACGGAAATTTCCTATGCACAAAGCTTGAAATTATCTTTTAATGAAAAAGAGATCCCTTTAGGGCAGATCATAAATGCGATTGAGAAACAGTCCAATTTTTTATTCGTGTATACAAAAGATATTGATGTACACAAGAAATATCAAGTAGATACATGGGAATCTTCCATTCAAAGTATTTTAACCCAATTATTCGAAGGGACGAATATTCATTATGAGATGGATGGAAACTATATTGTTTTGTCGATATCTAAGCCAAAAGAAACAACTACCGGTACATTACAAAAGAAGAAGACAATAACAGGAAAAATCCTGTCCGCTTCCGGTGAGCCTATTATTGGAGCTAATGTCATCGAAAAAGGTACGACAAATGGTACGGTAACGAATTTAGACGGAGAATTCACGCTGAGTCTTGATCCAAGCTCTACATTGCAGGTTTCTTATATTGGTTATCAAACACTTGAGAGACGTTTGAATAATGCGTCTTTTTATTCAATTAAATTGGTAGAGGATTCACAAGCCTTGGAAGAGGTCGTGGTTGTGGGTTATGGTGTTGTGCAGAAAAAAGACCTTACAGGCTCTGTGGCCCAAATACAATCTGATGATTTGCAAGATTTGGCCGTGCCGAGAATTGATCAGGCCTTGAGCGGTAAAATGGCAGGAGTACAGGTTATATCGACTACGGGCGAGCCTGGTGCTGCTCCCTTGATCCGTGTCAGGGGTGTGGGTAGTATTTCTGCGGGAATGGAGCCTTTATATGTAATAGATGGATTCCCGGGAGATGATATCTCTATGATTAATCCGAGCGATATCGAGACCATCGATATACTGAAAGATGCTTCCGCCACAGCGATTTATGGTTCCAGAGGCGCAAATGGTGTTGTTCTTATAACAACGAAACGGGGAAAAGAAGGGAAAGCCCGGATAAGCTTGAACGCTTACTATGGCTGGCAAAAAGTATTAAGGACTCCTAAATTCTTAAGTAAAGAAGAACAAGCCCAGTATTATTATGAAGGGATAAAAAACCAGAATTTAGATGCCGGATATGATGTATCGGGCGATCCTCGTAAGGATTGGAATTATGCGGTTCCCCAGACTGTGATGGATGTATTGAACGGGACGAATCCTTATAATACGGATGCGTACGACGAGATTTTTCAGACTGCTCCGCAACAAAGTTATAATCTGTCAGTACAAGGAGGCAATGAAAAAATAAAATATGCGGTTAGTGGGGAGTATACATCGCAAGAAGGTATTATTGTTACCAATAAATTTCAGAGATTCTCTGCTCGTGCTAATTTGGACGCAAAATTGTCCGATCGTGTTTCTATGAAGTTTAATATGAATTCCACCTATTCAAATGGAAGGAATATTTTAGCTTCGGGAGGTGCTGCGGAGTCTGAGGGTATTTTAGGTGCGGCTACCACTTGGCTTAAATGGTATCCATTATATAATGAGGACGGATCTTACTTTAGTGGTTTTGGACAAGACGCTACCAATAATGTGTGGAACCCTTTGGCACAGGCTTATGAGATAAAAAGGAAAAATGAGCAATATAGGACATTGGCTAACTTAGAAATGGATATTAAGATTATTGAAGGCCTGAATTTCAAGGCTATGTTGGGGGCTAATGTCGTGAATAGACATAAATATTCATTTATCCCCAAATTAGATGTGTTCTCAAACTCTTCAGATGGAACGGATGAGCGCTCGGATAGGCTTAATTGGATAACGGAGTGGACAATGAATTATCAGAAAAGCTTTAAGAAGCATAATTTATCGGCGTTAGTTGGATATACCACTCAGAAAGAAACGAATAAGTCGAATTATTTGCGAAGTATGAGTTATCCGAATAATCTGGTTTACACATTGAATGCTGTTAGTAATGATATCTATGCCGGAAATTCGGATGAAAATGAGTGGTCTTTGATTTCTTATCTGGCTAGGGTCAACTATAATTATGATTCAAAGTATTATATCACGGCTTCTATCCGTGCCGATGGGTCCTCTCGCTTCGGAAAGAGTAATAAATATGGTTATTTCCCATCTGTGGCTTTAGCATGGCGTGCTTCAGAGGAGGATTTCTTAAAGTCTGTAGAGGCGATTACAAATTTGAAGTTAAGAGCTAGCTATGGTGAGACGGGTAATAATAATATAGGTAATTATGCTCATATCGCGACTATAGATTATGAGTCTTATGTTTTAGCAGACAAAGGGGTGGGGGGATTCGCTCCGGCTAATATCGAGAATGCCTTATTGACATGGGAGAAACAAAGAGCGTTTAATGTCGGTTTGGACGTAAGTGTTTTTAATAGTAGGGTTAATCTAACGGCCGATTATTTTATTACAAGAAACCACAATCTATTATTGAACGTATATGTTCCCCAGATTACAGGCTTTAATACGTCTCTTCAGAATATAGGAGAAGTCGAGAATAGAGGATGGGAATTGACTTTAAGTACGTTGAACTTGAAAGGGGCTTTCGAGTGGACAACTGATTTCAACATTTCGTCGTTTAAAAACAAGGTATTAAAGTTAGGCCCGGACGGAGCTCCTATTATCGGAACGAATCATATTACTGAAATTGGACAACCGATGGGTATGTTTTACGGATATATAACGGATGGTGTCTTTATGAATCAAGCGGAACTGGATGCCGGACCGATATGGGCGCCAGGTTCATCCGACAGATCGCATGTCGGTGATGTCCGGTTTAAGGATGTCAGTGGTCCTGACGGCGTTCCTGACGGTGTAATCAATACCTATGATAAGACGATTATGGGAAGCCCTTATCCTAAAGCTTATTTTGGAATGACAAACAGTTTTTCATATAAGAACTTCGGGTTAAGCATCGCCCTCCAAGGTTCCTTTGGCAATAAGGTATTTAATAGCAGTGATGCGCAGCTGTATACAAGAGCACGTTATAAGCAATACGAATCCGTGAAAAATTATTGGGTATCGGAAGAACAGCCGGGTGATGGAGAAAGTCCTCGTCCGAATAACCTTCCAACAGGAGGAGTGAGAGAAAAATCCACGCGATATTTGGATAATGGTTCTTATTTAAAGGTTAATAATATCAATTTTAGTTATGATTTCCCAACGCAGTTAATCAGTAAAGCTGGTATGAGTGCGTTAAAGCTTTATTTAACGCTGACGAATCCATTTATCATTACCAAATTCCGTGATTTTAATCCAGAGGTTGGTGATGGAAATAATCCGTTGACACCCGGTGTTATGAATTATAATTATCCGTTGGCTAAGAGTGCTATAATAGGAATAAATGTTTCATTTTAATACGATAAATAGTATGAAAAAAGTAGTAAGCATGATTGTCGTATTGGTTTCGTCATTAGCTATTTCATGTTCTAATGATTTCATCAATATACTTCCGACATCTTCAGTGAGTGTAGATATATTATATAAGACGGATAAGGATTTTAAAGATGCTTTAACGGCTACGTATAGTGTATTTCAAGACTTGTATCAGAATTTTTATGTATTTGGGGATATAAGAGGAGATGATTCTTGGATGCAAATCTATAAGAATAACAGCCCTTCTTATTCAGATCTTTTTACGATCACCAGTAGTGATGGTGTGATAAAATCGACATGGCAAGATTATTATTCCGCTATTTATCGGGCAAATACAATCTTAGCCAAGATAGAGGAGGCCGAGATAGAAGCTGTTCCTAATAAGGAACGCTATATCGGGGAGGCTCGTTTTCTTAGGGCTTTGGCTTATTTTGATTTGGTGAGAATATTTGGAGCTGTGCCTGCGGTTACCACCCCGGTTAGTATTGAGGGCTCTTACAGGGTCCCTAGGGAACCGGTTGAAAATGTGTATGAGACGATTATCATTCCAGATTTCATTGCTGCGGAATCCGCTTTACCGGCAAAATGCTCAGGGGATGAGGTTGGAAGGGCCACTAGTGGAGCCGCTAAATCCCTGTTGGGAAGGGTTTATTTAACCAAAGGAGACTTTTTGAATGCAGAGAGTAAATTAAAAGAGGTAACCACTATGGGATATCAACTATTAGCGAATTATGAGGATCTTTTTGATTATACCAAATCGGAACATCATAGTGAATATATATTTGATATAGAGTACCAGTCCGGTATTGGAGAGGGTAGTACTTTTACGACTGCGTTCTTTCCTAATTTCAGTGAGATGAATGAGTTCTTCAATATTACAGGGGCAGGACAAGAATATAACAATCCGACGCAAGAATTGATAAGCCTGTTTGTGCCGGGTGATACTCGGAAAGAGGTGACAGTTGGTGTTCCGGGAGGCTTTTATGATGCGGATTCTGTTTTCCATGCGTTACCTACAAGTACGAACCAGACGTATACGAAGAAGTATTTTGATAGTTCACCTGTTCGAGCTGATAGTAAAGCGAATTGGAAGGTAATTCGTTATGCGGATGTTTTGTTGATGTATGCTGAAGCATTGAATGAAAATGGTAAGCCTCAACAAGCGATTCCTTTTTTGAATCAAGTGCGTACTAGAGCAGGATTAGAGGGGTATCCCAATACGATGTCCCAGACTGAGACACGAGACGCTATTGTGCTTGAAAGACGTTTGGAGCTGTCTTTCGAAGGTGTCCGTTGGTTTGATTTGGTGAGAACCGGTAAGGCTTATGAGGTTATGAAAGATAAGGGAATGGCTCCTTATATGACCGTATTCCCGATACCTTTAAGTCAGGTTCAAATCATAAATGATCCTACTATATTTCCGCAAAATCCCGGATATGATTGATCGTATGTCTTGGGTGTTTTTTAGGGTCTATTTATATATAATTCTAAGTATTAATTAATTTTGAATCTAATGAAATCTAATAAAGTAAATCATTCTCTAGATAATTTAGCAAAGTCTGTGGATGCGAACAATGGCCGTAGGTCTTTTTTGAAGAGAGCGACAGCCGCCACATTATCGTTTACAGGCGCTAGTCTTTTTTCGGTAGTTGATGCCGTACCTACGGCTAAGGTGGAAAATAAATCGATGGATAATAATGAAACTCCTTGGTTTCGTAAAGTTACAAGATGGGGACAAACCAATATTACGGAGAAAGATCCTATCATTTATGATATTGATTGGTGGCGTAATCAATGGAAAAAAACGCAAATACAAGGTGTTGTCATAAATGCGGGAGGTATCGTAGCTTATTATCCAACAAAGATTCCTTATCATTATCAAGCACAATATTTACAGGGACGGGACTTGTTTGGTGATCTATGCCGTGCCGCCCACGAGGATGGGTTGGCTGTCTTTGCCCGTATGGATTCAAACCGTGCGAATGAAGAGCTTTATAAGGCTCATCCGGATTGGTTTGCCTTGGATGCGAAAGGAAAGCCCTATAAAGCGGGCGATTTGTATATTACTTGCATAAGTGGTCCTTATTATAAGGAACATATCCCTTCGATATTGAAAGAGATATATGAGTTGTATCATCCCGAGGGGTTTACGGATAATAGCTGGAGTGGTTTAGGACGTGAGTCCATTTGTTATTGTGAGAATTGCAGGAAGAGTTTTCGTGCTAAAACAGGAAAAGAACTGCCTAAAAAGAAAGATTGGAATGATCCTGTCTATCGCCAATGGATACGTTGGAGTTATGAGCAAAGATTAGAAATATGGGATTTGAATAATCGTACGACGAAAGCGGTAGGTGGTCCGAATTGTGTTTGGTCGGGCATGAATAGTGGGTGGATAAGTACCCAATCCGGATTCTTTCGCGATTTTAAGGAGATCGCTAAACGAGCGGATATCATTATGCTTGATCACCAATCAAGGAATGATGCTACAGGTTTCCAGAATATAGCGGATGCCGGAAAACTAATCCATGGCTTGTTAGGTTGGGATAAATTAATACCCAATAGTATGGCCATGTATCAAGCGGGAAGGCCGACTTTCAGGATTTCTACCAAACCCGTACAGGAAGCACATATGTGGATGATCGAGGCCTTTGCCGGGGGAATCCAACCTTGGTGGCATCATATCGCGGCTTATCATGAGGACCGTCGTATGTATCATACGGCCGAGCCGATATTCAAATGGCATAAAGCGAATGAGGAATATCTGATTAACCGGGAACCCATAGGCACGGTCGGTGTCGTTTGGTCTCAAGGAAACCATGATTTTTATGGTCGTAATGATACGGAAAATAAGGTGAATCTTCCTTGGAGAGGCATTGTGGAGGCTCTTATCCGTGCTCGAATCCCTTACCTGCCTGTCAATGCGGATCATATAGATCGCGACGCTTCAAGATTTAAGACTCTTGTATTACCGAATGTGGGAAGTATGACAAAAGAACAAATAGCTAGTGTTAAACGATTCGTCGAGAATGGGGGAAGCTTGTTTGCTACGGGAGAAAGCTCTTTGTATGATGAATTTGGCGAACCCTTAAAAGATTTCGCATTGGGAGATTTATTCAAGGCGCATCTAAAGAATGATCGTTTAAAAGTCTCTAATAAGACACTTCATACTTATTTAAGACTGACCCCTGAAATTCGGGCGAATATTTATGGACCGCAGACGGGTACGGAGCCCGGGATCACGGGAGAAAGACATGCTATATTGAAAGGTTTTGAGCAAACGGATATCCTTCCTTTCGGAGGAGAACTATGGCCTCTTCAAGTGGATGCGAATGCGGATGTATTGATGACTTTTATTCCTGAATTCCCTATTTATCCTCCGGAAACAGCTTGGATGAGAGAACCGAAAACGGATATACCGGGACTTATTCTGAATACATTGTCGAATGGTAGTCGTATCGTTTATATGCCTGCTGATATAGATCGGCAATTCGCTCGTTATAATCTTCCTGATCATGGTAATTTACTCTCTAATATAATCAAATGGACATTGAAGGATGAATTGCCTATTGTAGTTTCCGGACCGGGGCTGATCGATTGTAGCCTGTATAAACAGCCGGGTAGAATGATTCTTCACCTTGTTAATTTAACAAGTGCGGCTACATGGCGTGCGCCTTTGGAGGAATACATTCCTGTGGGTCCCATTAAGATTAAGATTAAATTAGAGGATCATATCCAAGGGGAATATCCGACATTGCTTGTATCCGGACAAAGAATTATCGCGGATGTGGAGAAAGGCTGGAGTACATTCCAAATTACTTCTATCGCTAATCACGAGGTGGTTGTACTTACTTAACTAGATAATCAGTGGCATACCATCATGCGATAATTCGCATGATGGATATGTTACTGGGTAAATAAAGATGGATTTAAAATGAAGAAGATATTTATCAAAAGATACGGTTTCCTATTTACTTGTTTCATCTCTTATGCGATAGCCACGTCCGCGCAGACTTCGGATTTGAGACTTGTGGATTGGTCGCCTAAAAGTCAATTGGTCGTTAAGGAAACCAAAATAATTAAGCCTAAATATCCAGTGATCGATATTCATAATCATTTAAGGGATCTTAGTAAGGCCGAGTATTATTTGAAAGAGATGGATAAGGCTGGAGTCTGGATGTGTGCTAATTTGGATGGTCTTTCAGAGAATGATCTTTATAAGGAAAATTTGAGCGTGTATCACGCTATCTCGCGAGAAAGGTTTCTCGTTTTCTTTTCTCCTGATTTTAGTAGGATTGATGAGACCGGTTTTGGCGAAAAGGAAGCTGAAAGATTGGAAGAGGCCGTGCGAATGGGGGCTCGGGGACTACAAATTTATAAGGCATTGGGGCTGACTTTAAAAGATAAGAATGGCAAATTGATTCGAATCGATGATCCTCGCATAGATCCTATTTGGGCAAAGTGTGGTGAATTGGGAATCCCTGTTATGATTCACTCCTCAGATCCAAAGGCTTTTCATGATGGTCCTGTGGATAAATATAATGAGCGGTATGAGGAATTGATCGCTAATCCGGCTTGGGCTTATTTTAATACGAATATTCCGTCTAAGGAGGATTTATTGGATCAGAGAAATCGAGTGATAGAACGGCATCCAAATACGATTTTTATTGCGGCTCATATGGCAAACTTAGCAGAAGACTTGGGCCGTGTAGCCTTATGGTTGGAGAAATATCCTAATTTGTATATTGATATTGACGCAAGAATCAGCGAATTGGGGCGTCAACCGTATACCGCAAGAAAATTTATGATTAAATATCAAGATCGTATTCTTTTTGCTACTGATACTCAACCGAATGCGGAGGCTTATCGTGTACATTATCGTTTCTTGGAAACGGATGATGAGTTTTTTGATCCTGCACCTGCACATAAATTTCAAGCGAGATGGATGATTTATGGTGTATATTTGCCGGATGAAGTATTGGAGAAGATATATAATAAGAATGCTATTAAAATATTGAATAGGTATAAGGAGGAGATTAAATGAAAAAAATCGTTGTTGCTTCCGATTCATTTAAAGGCTCAGTATCTTCTATTGAAGTGGCTGAATGTGCCGAGTTGGCGATCCATAAGGTCTTTCCGGATTGCGAGGTCGTGAAAATCCCGGTTGGGGATGGGGGAGAAGGTACCGTGGAGACTTTAATTACGGCGATGGGTGGAGAAGCCGTATCTTGTGTCGTACATGATCCGTTGATGAGATCGGTCGAGGCCACTTATGGGATACTGGGAGATAATCGTACGGCGGTTATCGAGATGGCAACGGCGAGTGGTCTTACGTTAGTGCCTGTGTCGGAGCGTAATCCCTTGAGAACAACGACGTATGGAACCGGAGAGTTGATAAAAGACGCTATGGATCGTGGTTGCCGGGATTTCTTGATAGGAATAGGAGGAAGCGCAACGAATGACGGAGGAACCGGTATGTTGCAGGCCTTGGGTTTTCGTTTTCTTGATAGAAACGGGAATGAGCTGGGATTGGGTGGGCAGATCCTTAATCAGATTTATGAGATAGATTGCTCAAGGGCATTATCGCAATTGCGGGAAACTTCATTTACCATAGCCTGCGATGTGAATAACCCTTTTTATGGTGAGAAAGGGGCGGCGTATGTCTTTGCCCGCCAAAAGGGAGCGGACGACACTATGGTCCGTTTGCTGGATGAGGGCTTGCGAAATTTTGCGGAAGTCATAAAAAGAACGGGACGAATAGAGATAGACGACATTCCGGGTGCGGGAGCCGCAGGTGGTTTAGGTGGAGGATTTGTCGCTTTCCTAAAGGCTGAACTTAAACCCGGTATCCAGATGGTTCTGGATGCCTTGCGTTTTGATGAATGTATACGGGGGGCGGATCTAATTATTACGGGAGAAGGTAAACTGGATAAACAGACTTGCATGGGAAAGACCCCATGCGGAGTATTGCAGGCAGGCATGAGACAGGGTATCCCGGTTATCGTAATGGGTGGTTCCGTAGAGGAGGTAGAGGCGCTTAATAAATCCGGGTTTCTGGCGGTCTTGCCACTTCTTCCTTATCCGGTTTCCTTGGAGCAGGCGATGGATAAGGATTTCACTTGCTGGAATATTGGGCGTGCCTTGGAACAACAATTGCGTGTAATCCAATACTATATGAATCACTAATACATGGGTATTATGAGTGCATGGGGAGCTTTTATCGGATTATTAGTGTCGATTTTCTTGATTATAAGAAAGGTATCGCCAGTCTATAGCCTTATTTTAGGGGCATTAGTAGGAGGATTATTAGGGGGTGTGTCGTTGCCGGAAACGGTCTCTTTAATGATCAGTGGAGTAAATGACGTAACTCCGGCCGTCATTCGGATCTTGACGGCGGGGGTATTGTCGGGGATATTGGTGAAAACAGGTGCGGCGGCTTCTATCTCCAATACGATCATTTATAGATTGGGAGAACGGCATGTGTTTTTTGCGCTCGCTTTCGCTACGATGTTGCTGACGGCTATTGGAGTGTTTATTGATGTTGCTGTTATTACGGTGGCTCCGATTGCGTTGAGTATCGGCCGGAAACTGGCGGTTCCCCGGGGTAGCCTTTTGTTGATGATGATCGGTGGAGGAAAATGTGGCAATATCATTTCTCCGAATCCGAATACGATTATCGCCGCTGAGAATTTTCATGCGGATTTGTACTCTGTCATGTATGCGAACTTGATCCCGGCGTTGGTTGGCTTGTTGTTTACGGTATATGTCATAGGCCGTTTCTTACCCCGGCAAAATGGATTTTATGCGAACGAGGAGATAGATAACCTGCAAGCGGATCTCCCCTCCTTCGCCTCTAGCATGGTCGCTCCGGTAGTGACGATCCTACTGCTGTCGTTTCGCCCTTTATTCCATGTGGCGATCGATCCGATGATAGCCTTGCCCGTTGGAGGAATCGTTGGGATTCTGGCGATGAGGAAATGGTCATTGATTACGGACAGCCTCTCGTATGGACTCAAGAAGATGTCGAATGTCTCGATCCTGTTGGTCGGGACAGGCACTATAGCGGGAGTGATCAAGGCTTCCTCTATCAAGGATGTTTTATTAGATGCGTTATCGCATACGAATATGGGAGAGCTTTTATTGGCTCCGGTTTCCGGCGTATTGATGTCTGCCGCTACAGCCTCTACTACAGCCGGAGCGACAGTTGCCTCTTCGTCATTCGCAGATATTATTATCGCCGCCGGTATCAGTGGTGTCTGGGGAGCCGCTATGATTAATTCCGGTGCTACCGTGCTTGATCATTTGCCGCATGGATCGTTCTTCCACGCTACTGGTGGGGTAGCGGATATAAGCATTCGTGAGCGGTTGAGGCTGATTCCTTATGAGACCGCGATCGGCGCTATTTTGGCCATTGGGACTATAATTGCTTATCTTACCGTGAATTAATTCTTTTCGTGATAAGGCTTATTCTTTTCGTTTTGGAGTTTGAAAGTATTGCGGCGTTTAGTGCCACCATTTACTTTTGCGTTATCAAACTTGAAAAAACGAATAAGAATAAAAATTATTACGGATATGGAAATGAATAAGACACTTGCTTCGTCCGGTGGACGTATTACGGTAATCGACGCTCTGCGTGGCTTCTCCTTGATTGGTATTTGCTTGATTCATGGGATGCAGCATTTTGGCGCTATGGGTACGATGGCTCCCCAAGCCATGTTCCCTTGGGAAGGGACGCTGGATGAGATTTTTCGGTGGTTTATTAATTACTTGGTGTTTGGCAAGTTCTTCATTATATTTTCTTGCCTGTTTGGTTTGAGCTTCTTTATCCAGATGGACCGGGCAGCTCAAAAAGGTGTTGATTTCCGTCCTCGTTTCTTATGGCGATTGGTATTGTTGCTTGTGATTGGTTTTGTTCATGGTTTATTGGCCCGTGTAGATATTTTGTTGGTGTATGCGTTGCTTGGTTTTGTATTGGTATTGATGTATAAATGGCCGACTAAATTATTGGTGGGAATCACCCTTTTCCTTTTCTTGGGCGGTGCCTCGCTAATTCCCGTAGCGTATAAGGCTGTAACGGCTCCTACCGTCGAGCAAGTGGTGGAGAGACCGGCTGCCGCACCTATCGCTCGTGCTGAGGCTCCCCGGCGAGTCCCGACATTAGCCGAGACCATTGAGAACAACGCTTGGGACGGATTGGTAGGAAAAATGAATTTCCAGTTTGCCAGCGGTCGTATCTATCTGACCTTGGGATTGTTTATCCTCGGATTTATCGTAGGCCGAATCCGCTTGTTCCAACGCATGGATGAGTTCCGTAGCCGTTTGAATTACGGGGCGTTGGTCGCGTTGGTTTTAATCGGCTTGTTGTATCTGCTAAAACCTTATATACCTGCCGCATCTTGGCGTGAGGTCTCTATCAATGCGTGGATGGGTGCTACGACAACTAACTTGATTAATCTGATGACGGCTTATCTGTGGGTGGTGTTGGTCTTAGAGGCTTACCGCTCGGTAAAAGTTCAAAATGCCATGAAACCATTGGTTAGCTATGGGCGTATGGGATTGACAAACTATATCGTACAATCCGTGACCGGTGTCTTTATTTTCTCCGGTTTTGGCTTGGATTGGAGCCATTTGGGTGTTTTCTTGAGTGTATTGGTCTGCCTTGGATTTACGGCCATACAGATAGCCTTTAGCCAATATTGGCTGTCCGGCTTGCGCTACGGCCCGATGGAGTGGTTATGGCGGACCGGCACGTATATGAAATGGCAACCCATCCGTTTGGGTTAAGCCGGAAAGCTTTGTTCTCAATACAAATTCCGTACAATAAGACCACTGATGAGTCTAGTGCATAAAATGCTAAAAATCAGAGTCAAAAAAGCACGATGATCTTTCATCCAAAACATGTACGACTTTTTGAAAAAACATGTACGTGTTTTGGATGAAAGTCGTACGTGTTTGTCCCGAATCCTTCCACTGAAAACCAGAGCGCATATAAAAATCTACAAGAAGCTTCATTTAAACGGAGCGGTAAATGAAAAAGCTGTGGATGGAAGATCGTATAATTAGAAATAATATTTTTAATTTTCATTTTAAAATCTCATCTTTGCGATGAGATGGATGTTAAGGAACAGTCAATAGTACAGAAATTACGGAATGGCGACCAAGGTGCGTATCGATATTTATATGATCGTCATTATGTGGTACTATGTCAATTTGCGAATGAGTTGGTTGGCGATCCATTTCTAGCGGAGACTATAGTTGGTGATGTGATATTTCATCTGTGGGAAATCCGTGAGACATTGGATATAAATAGCTCTCTTCGTGCTTATCTAATGCGGGCTGTGCGGAACCGCTGTTATAACCATATCTCATCAGAAAAGGAAAAGAAGGAAGTCCGTTTCTCGAAGATTGAGCCTGAGACCTTGGGGTGGGACGCTATGATACAATCGGATGAACAGCCGCTCGGTATATTACTTGAACGGGAGTTAGAGAAGGAGATCATGAAATCAATCGATAGTTTAGGCGATGAATGTAAACGAGTTTTTAGAAAAAGCCGTTTTGAGCATAAGAAAAATGAGGAAATTGCTACAGAGCTAGGAATTTCTGTCAATACGGTTAAATACCACATAAAGATGGCTTTAACCCGCCTACATCAAGATCTGAGGAAGTATCTGATCTTGTTGATATCATTTTTCTCCTTGTGAGAATGAAAAAATTGATGTTTCTCACTACCCCTTGAGGAGAAATAACTGTCTTATATATAAAAGCTGGATATTTAATCTATATGGAAGAAAAGAAATCACATACGAAAAACGAGCGATCATTACCTGATCATGAAGAACAAGAACTTTGGTTCTCTGCTTTGGCTGCCGATGATTCCTGTGCCTATAATGTCGATAAGGCGTTCGATCGTTTTGTTTCTCGTACCCAGCAAAAACGCCGTACGGTTTTCAATATTCCTAAAATCGTTTATGGTGCGGCAGCGGTTATCCTATTATTGATCGCTTCTACGATTTCCTATTGGTGGGGTGAGCGGCAATTACAGAACCAGTTTGCGGATATCTTGGTGGAAGCTCCTTTAGGGGCCAAGACCAAGCTGATTTTACCGGATAGCACATTGGTCTGGTTAAACGCTGGCTCAAAGATCGTATATTCGCAAGGTTTTGGGGTGAAAGACCGCCATCTTCGGCTGAATGGAGAGGCTTATTTTGAGGTGAGGAAAAATGAGAAGTTACCTTTTGATGTAATGACGAAAGAGTTGAATGTAAAAGTATTGGGTACTAAATTCAACTTCCGGAATTATGACGAGGACGAAGAGGTAACCGTGAATCTGTTGGAAGGAAAAGTTCAGCTGGAGAATTATGTGAAGAAGATGGGAATAAACTACTTGTCTCCTTCAGAGAAGGTTACCTTGAATAAACTTACCGGGGAAATGATTATAAGCCGGGCGGAAGTGAAAAACGCTAAGGAATGGATGAATGGCGGACTTTTCTTCGATGAGATGCCTCTTTCTGACATCGTGAAAGAACTGAATCGTAGCTATAATGTGAAGATTCATATCGTGGATGAGCAATTGGCCCATAATCGCTTTTATGCGTTATTCAATAGAAAAGAACAGAGTATATATAATGTGTTAGATATTATAACTGCTACAAATCAAGTAAGATATAAAGTGGAAGGTGATAGTATTCTGCTTTATGCGAAGTGATAAATAATTGTTTAACCTTAAAATTGTTTTAATATGGAGAATATGGAAGGAGATTAAAAAAAGAGTAACAGGATAAAAAAGGAATCGGAGAATGGGCTAGATCCTCCGACTCATAAATCCTCAAATTACATTATGCAAATGATCTGGATGAGGAATACAAATGTAATCAATACTCTGAAAGGTCATCATCAATCACAAGTTAAATTACTAAAAATTAAGCTATTTATGAAAGTTGTAAAAAAGGCCATTTATGTGGCTGTAGCTTTGTTTTGCTTAAATCTAACTGTTAGTGCTCAGGATATAACATTGAAAGTGAGTAATATAACAGTGAAGCAAGCAATGGATGAATTGAAGAGTAGGAGCGGCTACTCATTTGTATTTTCGTCGGCGGACGTGGATACAGGAAAGAAAGTATCTGTGTCTGCTGAGAATCAATCAGTCGATGCGGTAATCGAACAGATTCTGCGTGGTCAGGAGTTGACCTATGAGATAAGAGACAAGAATGTCATTATACGTAAGAAAACTTCAAGTATAAAGGAGACTTCTAAAAAAGCAATTGAAGTAATCGGTACTGTTTTGGATTCTAAGGGAGTACCTATTATAGGAGCTAATGTGGTTATAAAAGGTACAACAAATGGTACGATCTCTGATTTTGATGGAAATTTCTCTATACAAAATATTCCAGCGAATGCCGTATTGATAGTTTCTTATATCGGATATGTAGATAAAGAAATAGCAGTAGGGGATGAATCTGTTATAAAAGTTATATTATCTGAGGATATGCAAGCTTTGGACGAGGTGGTCGTTGTTGGTTATGGCACTATGAAAAAAAGTGATTTAACTGGATCAATCTCAAATGTTAAATCGGATAAATTGCTAAATAGGCCAGTCACTAATATTACTCAATCTTTGCAAGGAAAAGTTGCGGGTGTTGAAGTATTCCAGAATTCAGGAGCACCAGGTGGACATGTAAGAATGAGAATAAGGGGTGATAATTCTATTAAATCATCAAATGAACCTTTGTATGTAGTTGATGGAATCATTGGGGTTACGAGTGAACTGCTGAATCCTAATGATGTAGAGTCAATAGAGGTTTTAAAGGATGCTTCAGCTACAGCTATTTACGGTGCTAGAGGTGCTAATGGAGTTGTGTTAGTTACTACTAAGCGAGGTCTGAAAGGTAAACCTATAGTTTCTTATGAAGGGTATATGGCTATTGGTACTCCTGCAAAGAAAATAGATGTCTTAAATTCTGAAGAATTCATGCAAGTTTATAATAGCTTATACGAAAATGCTAAGAAATATGATCCTAAAGGATATGAAGAAGGTAAATATGCAAATCGTAATCTCCCTTCAAATTATCCGAACTTGTTTGATGCAAATGGGAAACCTTTATATGATACAGATTGGCAAGATGAGGCATATCGAACCGCTATTTCCCATAATCACCAAATAAGTATGAGAGGAGGAACGGATAATACTACTTATGGCTTGTTTGTGTCTTATAAGGATGAAAATGGAATTATGTTAGAGTCTGGACTAAAGCGGTATAGTGGAAAGATAACATTGGATACAAAAGTCAAGGATTGGCTAACTGTTGGTGGTATGTTATCAGTTAATCAAGTTAATGAAAATAGAGTATTCACATTGACTGATACTGGAGCTGCGTCTCGTAGTGTCTTAGAGACTTTGCCTATAATCCCTGTTAAGTACCCGGATGGGACATGGGGAAGTAATAGGGATTGGCCGGGTACGGAGGACGACAATCCTGTTCGGCTTTTAAAAGAACGTTCAAGATTGTATTATACTACTCAATCAGTTGGTAATATTTATTTAGATTTCAAGATTATTAAAGATTTGTCATTACGTTCTAATATAGGTATAGAATTAATCAATATGAAGAATAATAGCTATACCGGAAAAGGTTTAAGAATTGCTACCAGCCAGCAGGGTATAGCATCTATTGAGGCTCAAAGACAGTATTATTGGCAGAATGAGAATTATTTTAATTATAATAAGACATTTGGAAAGTATCATCGGCTAAATGCAATGTTAGGACTGAGCTGGCAGCAAAAGTATAGTGAGAGAGTGCAGGCCCGTCATGAAAATTTCATGGATGATTTTTATCAGTGGCATAACTTAGGTGTCGGTACGGTAGTAAAGCCATCTTCTTCCAATGATTATAGATGGGGTCTAAATTCATATTTTGCGAGAGTAAATTATAACTATAAAGAAAAATATCTCTTAACTGTAACGGGCCGATATGATGGATCTTCTAAATTTGGAAAGAATAATAAGTATGCTTTTTTCCCATCTGCGGCTTTGGCTTGGAGAGTTTCAGAAGAATCATTTTTAAAGAGTAACGATGTTATTAGTAATTTAAAAATAAGAGCAAGTGTTGGTGTGACAGGAAATCAGGAAATTGGAGATTATGCTTTTGCGCAAAATATGGGTACATCTAATATTATTCTTGATAATAATTATGAAACAGGTTTATATCGTAACTCTTTTGGAAATCCTGATTTGAAGTGGGAAAAAACTATACAGGCAGATGCGGGATTTGATTTGTCCTTATTTAATAATCGCATAGAAGTTATTGCGGATTATTATCATAAAACTACGAAAGATCTATTACTGGATGCTCCTATTCCGTATAGCTCTGGACTAGAAACTGTCACGAAGAATATTGGGTCGATTAGAAATCAAGGTCTTGAGCTGACTTTAAATACGCATAATGTTAAAAATAAAAATTTTAATTGGTATACAAATCTTAGCTGGTCTATGAATCGGAATAAAGTTTTGAAATTGGGTGTTAACGATGAAGACATTTTTCCGGGACCTTACCAAGGAGGTGAGATAACAGTATTAAGAGTTGGTAAGCCTATTGGAGCTTTTTGGGGCAAAGTTCGTATGGGAACATGGGGCGAGTCTGAAATAGAAGAGGCTAAGAAGTATGAGAGATTACCTGGTGATTTAAAGTATAAAGACTTGAATAATGATGGTAAGATCAATAATGAGGATGAGACAATAATTGGTTATAGTTCTCCTAAATGGGTTATGAATTTTTCGAATACGTTTGTTTATAAGAACCTTGATCTTACGGTAGATCTGAGAGTAGTCTTTGGGAATAAAGTATTTAATAGGACAAAAATGACTTTGGAGAACCGTTCTGGAATTGCTAATAGTTTAGCGTCGGTGTTAAACTGTTGGAGTCCACAAAATCAATCATCTATGATTGCGGAGCGACGTCCGACAACGGCCTATTTCGACTATATGCATGATGATTATCTAGTTGAAGATGGCTCATTTGTAAGAGGACAAAACATAATGCTTGGATATACATTCCCTAAGTCAGTAGTTTCTAAGTTGCGATTGCAAAATTTGAGAATATACGCTAGTGGGCAAAATGTATTCTGTATTACTAAATATAGTGGATATGATCCGGAAAGTACAACTTATGAAAATACTTTTGCGCAAGGGGTTGATTTCTTTACATATCCTAAACCTCGAACATTTACTTTTGGTGTCAATTTATCTTTTTAATTAGTAAATATATGAAAAGCACATATTTAATTATACTAAGTTCCTTATTCTTGTTGTCTTGTACAAATTTCTTAGATGAAGAATCAACAGGAACGATGTCTATTGATTCTAATTTATCAAGTGTAGAATCTTGTACGGCATTAGCGAATAGTACCTATGTTAATACGAATGTATTTGATGCTAATGAAGGCACATGGGGAGGAAATACGATTTGGCTTTTGGAATTCATGACAGGAAAAGTGAATTCTGAAGCTTCCCAAACTGAATTTCTGGATTTTAGAAATCTAACGTTAAACTCAAGAAGCCGATATATCGAAAAGTGGTGGGCTGATTGCTATGCGGGAATTGCTAAAGCAAATCTGGCGATAAAAAAGATACCAGAGTTTTCTGGCGTAGATAAGAATATACGTTCAAGACTTTTGGGGGAAGCCTATTTTATGAGAGCTTTGTATTATTTTTATTTAGTTAGAATATTTGGAGATTTGCCTAAAATAACAGAAGTACAATCAGAATTGGCAGAGTTATATATACCCCGTTCTCCAATAAAAGAGATCTATGATGAAATTATTATCCCAGATTTACTGAATGCGGAGCAGTCTTCCCTGCCAATTAAAGATGAAACAGGTAGAGTATCTATGGGGGCTGTGAAATCTTTATTAGCAGATGTTTATTTGACTTATGCTGGTTTTCCAGTTCAAGGTGGAAAAAAATATTATGCGGAGTCTGCAAAAAAGAGTTTAGAAGTGATATCTTCTGGGGTATATAGTTTATATCCTGAATACTCTGATTTGAGACAACCTTCAAACAATAATAAGAAAGAATTTATTTTTCAAGTTCAATTTTCTATGGATAAGTCTCATAATGATATGATTCCAAAAGTCTTACCTCCTAAGTCTGATATATCAGCTTATTCAAGTGAATATGGATCACTTGTCCCAACTAAGGAATTTTATGAGAGTTTTAGAGAAAATGATAAGAGAGCACAGGAGCGGGAGTTCTTTTTTTCGTCGTATCCAGGCAATCCTAAAAAACTTCCGGCGGATTCTCCTAATCTAGAGAAAGTTGATTTTGGCGGATTTTATATTTATAAGTTTTTTGATGAGAATGCAATTGTTAATACTGCGAAATCAGATTTAAATTGGACACTTTATCGTTATGCTGATGTCTTGTTAATGTATGCGGAAGCTCAGGTTGAGGCTGATGGACACGCTAATAGTACTGCTTTAGAAGCTTTGAATTTGGTTCGTAGACGGGCAAAGTTGCCTGATTTTATGAATTCAAATAAAGAGGTATTTAAAGAAGCTGTATGGGATGAGCGCTATTTTGAACTTTGTTTTGAAGGAAAAATTTGGTTTGATATGGTTCGAACTCGTAAAATCCGTAATGACTTTAATGGAAAATATGAGAATTTTACAGAGTATACAACCGTATATGGTAAACGATATACTAACCAGTTCTTATTATTTCCTTTGCCTCAACGTGAGATGAATGCGAATACCGCATTAGTTCAGAATGAAGGTTATTAATTAAAATATTGTATTATGAGTAGATTATTTGTGTATTTAGTTGTTGCGATTTTTTGCATTACAAAAACTTTGGCTCAGTCTGAATCTTTTTATTTTATTCAATTATCAGACCCTCAGTTTGGAATGTTAGAAAAAAATAAGAGTTTCTCTCAAGAGACAATGATTATGGAAAAGGTTATTGCTGCGATCAATAATTTAAATCCTGCATTTGTGGTTATCACTGGCGATATGGTAAATGATGGTAAGGATCAAAAGCAAATTGATGAATTTAAGCGGGTTTGTAAATTGATAAAAAAAAGTATTCCTGTTTATGTGTTACCAGGAAATCATGATTTAAGTCAACAGTGTACAGACGAGTCTATTAGTAATTATATGGATGAATATGGTTATGATTGTTTTTCTTTTCAAGTGAATAATAGTTGTTTTATAGGATTGAATACACCTGTTATTTTTGCAAATCGAGAAGAAAAGGAAAAATCTCAACTGATTTGGTTGGAAAAGATTCTAGAGAATTCTCAGAAATGTAATCACCGTATTCTTTTCGGACATTATCCTTTCTTTGTGAAAGAATCCAATGAGGCAAACCGATATGAGAATATTCCCTTAGAAAAACGAAAAACATATTTAGATCTTATGAGTAAATATCGAGTAAGTAATATGTTTGCGGGACATTTACATTATAATGCAATGAGTTCTTATGAGGATTTCAATATAACAATAACGAATTCTATTTGTACTCCTTTGGGTAAAGATCGAATCGGCATTCGAATTATTAAGGTATATCCGGATAAGGTGGTTCATGACTATTATGATTTAGAGCAAATACCTTCTGATGTTGTTTTGTAATGGATAGTCTATAAAAAGAGGATGTATGAAGCATCCTCTTTTAGTATGAAGTCTGTCTTTGTGATCTCTATACATATTGATAGATAGTTCCTCTAAGTTAATTTGCACCTTATTGTCTTATAGCGCATTTTCCTCCTCACAAAATAAATTCTTAGGTAAAGTATCCAACAGTCATAGTTTTTGCTATTTTTGCCATATCTGATTACTTAAAAGGAGAAGGAAATAATATGATAGCAGATGAGAAAATTTTGTTGCGCCAACTAAAAGAAGGTTCACATCAAGCTTTCCAACGTCTGTATGAATCTTATTTCGATTTGTTTTATGGTTTTATTTTTCGTCTCACCCGGTCTCATGGACTTACAACGGAGGTTGTACAAATCGCATTTTCAAAAGTTTGGAATAGTCATACTCGAATTGTACCCGAAGAATCCTTTAAAGCATGGTTATTCAAGATTGGAAAGAATGAAGTGATCAATGCCATGAAAAAACAGTGGAATGATCCGCTATTTGTTGATTTCTTGTCTTATTGTGAGACTGAGTCTATGAGTGTAGAGCCAGATGACTCCTATGATTTCAATCAATTCAAGGCCGACTTGGCAGTGGCAAAGCGAAAACTCACCTTTAGACAACGCCTCGTTTTTGAGCTTTATAACGAACAGGGGTTATCTGCTAAAGAAATAGCGGAACAATTACAGATTAATGAACAATCTGTTTACAATCATCTATCTAAAGCACTCGCTATCCTTCGGGATGAATTGCGGGTTTATGGATCTATGTTGCTGTATTTTCTTTTGTTAAGAATGTAATTCGCACTTACCTCGATTTATTCCTATTTTACGATAGGCTACGGTTCTGCAAGCTTAGAACTAAGTCCTTATTAATTTGACGATGTGTTGTAGAACATATCTTTTATTAGAGTAGTAATTTATAATCTCATTGTATTACCTTATAGAAATACTTATAAGAAATCATGCTATGCTGAATGAATTACTACATAAATATTTATATAAACAGCCTTCTAAAGATGATGCCCGATCGATCAAGCGATGGATTGACACTGCTTCTGAGCCGGAAATAGAACAGGCCCTTCTTCAAGAATGGGAAAAACATACGGTATCTGAACCCCGTAATTGGCAAGCCTATTATGCCGTAACCGGGCAATTGAGATCAATTTTCAATAGCCATCGAATAAAGAAAACAGATCAGCATTCTTTGATCAATCATGTTATCAAAATTGCGGCAATCTTGCTTATTCCATTATTATTAGCGACAGGGATTTATTATGTGACAAAGCAATATCAGTATAAAATCTATGCTTCTACACAATATCGGATGGAGACAGGAAAGGGTGAACGGGCCACTTTAGTTTTACCCGATGGCACAAAAGTCTCTTTAAATAGTGAGAGTTCTTTTACCTATCCGGCCTCTTTCGGAAAGACTGATAGAAATGTGCATTTGCAAGGTGAAGCCTACTTTGAGGTCGCACATGATGAAGAGTTACCATTTATTGTCCAAGCCAAGCAAACGTATGTGAAAGTATTAGGTACAACTTTTAATATACATACTTTACCTGATGATGATTGGGTAGAGACTGCTCTTGTAAATGGTAAAGTTGAATTTTATGAGATAGACAATCCGGATAACCGGATAACATTATTCCCGGATCAAACAGCTCGATTTAATACGATTACCCATCAATTTGAGCGAAATACGATAGAGCAACGATTGGCAACAGCTTGGAAGCGGGGTGAAATTATATTCCGGTCGGCATCATGGCCTGAGATTATTGAGCGAATATCACATTATTATGGAATTGAAATCGACCAAGAGACCACAAAGGTTCCCGAAGAACGATTCACTGGAAGTTTCTTGCATGAGGATGTAAATAACGTATTACGGAACTTACAGGTACATTACCATTTCACCTATACAAAAACAGGAAATCATATTAAAATAAAATTCAAAAAGTGAATAGAGAGTAGTTAACCTTTGTATAATCAAAAAATCACGCCTATGGACAACACTAGTTAAAAGAGAAAAAACAGCTGAAGAATGTGCGAGATTCTCCAGCTGAATATAGGGTATTACCCTATTGAGTAAATTATCCGCTGCCTAGGCAGCAAAAAATTAACCTTTTTATTTCTTTCAAATGAATCCAGTAAATCAAAGATTGCGTAAAGATAAGCAATTGTGCAGAAAGTTCTTCTGTGTAATTGCGATTTTAATAATTTTTCCATATGTGTCTTTTGCACAAGGTGAAATTAGTTTATCTGTGGAGAATGTCGACCTAAAAACATTATTGGTCGAGATTGAGAAAAAATCCGATATACGCTTTACTTATTTAAATCAACTATCGGATACAAACAAAGATATATCTCTAGCTGTCACGAATAAGACTGTAGAAGAGATTTTGAACCTAGTCTTGTCCAAGAAAGGTATGGAATTCACCCGAACCGGCAATACGATCGCTATTCAAATGAGGAGTCCACAAAACAGGCAAACAGCTCCAACTAAAAAAGTAACAGGAATTGTTACGGATTCTAATGGGGAGCCAATTATTGGAGCAAATGTTTCTGTAAAAGGAACAACTACGGGCACTATCACGGATATAGATGGTCATTTCTCTTTAGAGGCAATCCAAGGACAGACGATTTTAGTATCTTTCATTGGCTATTCTTCTAAAGAAATAGATATAACTGATAAATCTTCCTATCAAATTTCCATGTCTGATGATACTCAGAATCTAGACGAGGTTGTCGTAATCGGTTATGGAACCGTACGAAAAAAGGATTTGACGGGGGCGGTAGGTAGTGTGAAAAGTGAGGATATGATGCAACGTCCTTCAACATCTATTTCACAAAGTATTTCCGGGCGTATAGCTGGTGTTAATATATCTTCTAACTCAGGACGTCCCGGGGGTAATCAAACGATTCGTATCCGTGGATATTCTTCTATTAACGCGACTAATGAACCTTTGTATATTATAGACGGTGTTCCCGGTGATATTAATATATTGAATCCAAATGATATTGAAAGTGTAGAAGTGTTGAAAGATGCCTCTTCTACCGCAATATACGGAACCAGAGGATCTAATGGAGTTATCGTCGTGACAACAAAAAGAGGTAAGAATGAGATTACTGTCAACTATAATACTTATCTCAGTCTTAATACGGTAGCGAAAAAGCTGGATGTGCTGAATGCCGAACAGTTTTTAGCTGTTGAAGATATGATATATGCGAATGCTAAAAAGTTTGATCCGAATGGTTTCGCTTCAGGAAAATATATTGATCCATCTGTAAAAAGACAAGATTATTTAGTTGGTAATACGAAAGGAAAGCGTGAGTTATTTAAAATGGAAGGAGGAAAACTTGTCCCTTTGTATGATATAGACTGGCAAGACATGTTGGAACGGAATTCTTTTAGTCAGATTCATAATTTATCTTTTACGGGTTCAACAGGTAAAACAAATTATGGAGTGTTTCTAGGCTATACAAATGATCAAGGTATCGTCAAGGAGAGTAAATTAGAGCGTTTCTCAGGACGTGTTACCGTAGACCAAACCGTATCGAATTGGTTAAAGCTCGGTACTACCCTTAGTTATTCAGAGGTGAAAGAAAGACGCATTGATACAAGAGTAGGCTACAACAATGTTCCTCGCATGATGATTGAAATGATCCCTATCGTTCCTTATAAATATGATGATGGTACTTATGGTCGTAGAGAGGATTATGGGGGCATGGAATCTGCTGATAATCCATTAGCACAGATTAATGAGAATATTACTCCCTATAACTCAAATATATTTATGGGAAATGCCTATGCTAAAATTACTTTTATGAAGGGGTTAGATTTTACGTCAACTATTGGCGTAAATCGGACGATTAATATGAATCCATACTATAATAGTACGCAGTCTGATATTGTAAATGGTGTAGGGGGAAATCAAGCATCCATAACAAACAATCGTTCTTTACAAATTTTATGGTCGAATATTTTGAACTATAATACGATATTCAATAAAATGCATTCTTTGAATGTTATGTTGGGACAAGAAGCTCAAAGTTATGAATATTTTCAGAATGTAGCTACAATTGATGGAATATCGGATGATTACTATCAGTGGTATAATATGGGAGCGGGTTCAACATTAAAGGCGCCATCTTCTAACTATACCGGAGATAAGATGTTATCTTATTTCGCTCGTATTAATTATTCATTTAAGGATCGTTATTTGGTTACTGTGACAGGACGTTTTGATGGCTCCTCTAAATTTGGAGAGGATAATAGATTTGCTTTCTTTCCTTCTGCCGCATTAGGGTGGAGGGCCTCTGAAGAAGATTTCTTGAAAGGCAATAAAGTTATCTCAAATTTAAAACCAAGAGTTAGCTATGGCTTCACTGGAAATTCAGGAATTCCTACTTATGGCTCTATGGCGAATCTATCGACTAGCGGTATGGCTTATCCTTTTGGAGGAACTAGGGTAAATGGTATTGGAGTGGGCTCTTTGGCTAATCCGTTGCTTCGTTGGGAAAAAACCGGGCAATTTAATGTCGGTCTTGACCTCGGATTTTTAAATGAGCGTATATCGTTATCTGCTGATTATTATATTAAGCATACTACCGATATGTTACTAAATGCTCCTGTTCCAACGACAAGTGGTTTTCGCTCTATTTCTACAAATATTGGCAATATGCGAAACTCGGGCTTTGAATTCACTCTTAATACACAAAATATACAGACTAAGAATTTCTCATGGTCCAGTATGTTAAATTTTTCTTCTTTGAAAAATAAGATTACGGCTTTGAGCCAAGGGGATGCTGATATCATAATGGCTCCTAATAATTTAACGATTTTGAGAGTCGGAGAGTCTGTTGGATCATTTTTTGGATATATACGCGATGGAGTTTGGGGTGAGAATGAAGCTGAGCAAGCTGCGATATATGGAAAATTACCGGGTGATGCGAAGTTAAGAGATGTAAATAACGATAAACAAATCAATGAATCAGATCGTGTTATACTAGGTAAAGGAATTCCCGATTTCTATGGAACTTTCACTAATACATTTAAATATAAAGATTTTGATCTTGTGATAGAATTACAATATAGCTGTGGAAGTAAGATTTATTGGGATGGATTAGGTACTTGTGCTATGCGCCAAGGTATTGCTAATAGTTTATCTATGGTGCTAGATACTTGGACTCCCGAGAATCAAGGTGCTACATTGGAGCAAATCAGGCCCAGTAATGCTTATTACAATAGCTTGAAAGATGACGCACGCTTGTATAATGGTTCATTTATTAGAGGCAAAAATATCTCATTAGGATATAATTTACCTTCTGATATTTGTAAAAAATTACATTTAAAAGCGTTACGTGTCACCTTGTCTGCTCAAAATGTATTTGTAATCAGCCAATATCCTGGATTTGATCCGGAGACAACAGTTTATAATACAACTACTCAGAACGAGGCCTTTGCTCAAAATATAGAGACTTTCGGTTACCCGAAACCTCGGACATTCTCATTTGGTGCTAATATCACTTTTTAACTTTCTCAAAATATACAGATTATGAACAAAATAAAGTCAATATTGTTTAAATGCTTTTTATTGGGTATATTCTTTGTGGGGACAATAGCTTGTAACGACTATTTGAATGAGGATAACCGATCAGCGATTACCCAAGAAAACTATTTCCAAAATGCGAATCAAGCGCAAACTGCGGTAAATGGTGTTTATTCAGGATTAAACGTATTCCTTACTCGGGTGAATTATGGGGAATCTCCATTTATCTCTATAGAGTTACCTGTTGGTCATGCGAAAACACTTGGGCAAAATGCGAATAATAATAACATGATTCAACAGAGAAGTGCTTCCATTGAGGGCGTGTTTTTCACGGTTTGGTCAGGATTTTACAAAGCAATTGCCAATGCGAATATGTGTATCACGAATTTACCAACAGTAGATATGGATTCGGCGGAAAAAAGTAAATTGCTAGGTGAGGTTTTGTTTCTACGTGCGTTTTACTATTATTACTTGGTGAGGCTATATGGGGATATCCCTTGTATTACCGAAGTGATAAGTACGAATAGCCCGGATTTCTATCCAAAACGTTCATCTGTAGCTGATATCTATGACAAAATAATTATTCCGGATCTGTTGGAAGCTGAAAAAACCTCTCTTCCGGATTATGATGCTTCTGGTCGTGTCTGTAAAGGCATGGTGAAATCATTATTAGCCAGCGTATATTTAACTACTGCGGGGCATCCTTTAAATAGGTCGGCTAATTATGAGTTGGCTAGAGATAAAGCTTTTGAGGTAATTAGTGGGGTACCCAACCAATATCCTTATACTTTGTTTGATAATTATGCTTATTTGCATGATAGAGAGCATAAGATACAGCAAGAGCTGATTTTACAGGTTCAGGTGGAAATCGGAACGAATGATCAAGGCACTAGTGGTATCGCTCAACTTATTATTCCTGAGAAATGCGGCATTTCTAAATTCCCGGATGAGTATGGAGCGTTAACTGTACGCGACGAATTTGTACAATCTTATGAAAAAGGAGATCGGCGTGCGAATTTGACATTAGGTGAAACAAATACATTCTTTTTTAATACATATGAAAAAGATGGAACTCCTATTTCTTTCAGCCCGATAGGTTTATATAAATATTGGTTGGAAGAGGCTGCCGGTAATAATGGTGATCAAAAAAGTGATGAGAATTATACCTTATTACGCTATCCGGAAGTTTTATTAATTTATGCGGAAGCTTCTAATGAAGTTTCCGGTCCCTCTCAAGCTGCGGTAGAGCAGATTAAGAAAATTAGGGATCGAGCTGGTTTATCTACTCCAGATGCAGGCACATTTACTAAAGATTCTTTTAGAGAATTTATCTGGAAAGAGCGATATCATGAGCTTGCTTTTGAAAATAAAGCTTATTTTGATATTTTACGGACATGGAAGGCCTATGATCTAAAAAATAATCGTTTTGTAGATGCGTTTACGTTCCAAAATGAAAGTGGGGTGACATTCAAAAAACAATATTTGAATTGGCCTATACCTTCTATTGAGATTAATACAAATCCAAATTTAAATCCTCAGAATGAGGGATGGAGTTAAATAATTTATAATAGGCAAGCTTTCGTTGCTTTGAGATGAAAGCTTGCCTTTCCATTAATATAATATCATTAACATATGAGAACTACTTTCGCAATTTTTATAGTATCATTTATCGCTTTGGCATCATCTTGTGTATATAGTCCCCCGAAAGAGCCTGTAGACTATGTGAATCCTAATATTGGTACTATCGGACATTTACTTGTCGCTACGGCTTCTATGGTACAACTTCCTCATGGAATGGTACAAATCGGACAAAATCCTTATCCCCCGCTAGCTGATAGGTATCTCGCAGACCGTATATCTGGATTTTCAGTCCGGGCATTACCTAAATATACGACTAAGCCATTTTCTTGGATTATGGCCACAACTGGAGCTCCACGAATTAATCCGAATGATTATGCATCAGGTTTTGATCATGATTTTGAGAAAGTGACTCCTTATTATTCATGGATATTACTTGAAGATTATGATATTGAAGCGGCAATGACTGTTACACAGCATTCTTCTTTCTATAAATTCAAATATCCAAAGTCTTCAGAATCTAACATTTTGATGAATAATAATCAATGTGTCCGAGTTGTGGGAAATAATTGCATTGAATCGGTTGAGGCTGTTGATAGTACTCAGACCGCTTATTATTATGCGATTTTTAGTAAGCCCTTTAAGTCTTATATCACATGGAAAGACTCCTTGATAAGCCAAGATGTAAAACAAGAAGGATTGGATATTGGAGCTTTGGTTACTTTTAACACCTCACAAGATGAGGAAATCATGGTAAAAATAGGGGTCTCTTTTATTGATATGGAACAAGCTAAGCGGAATCTTGAAATGGAGATTCCTGCATGGGATTTTGATAAGGTAAAAAATGATGGTCGAGAAATTTGGAATAATGCATTGGGAAAAATAAAAATCGAAGGAGGGACAGATAAACAAAAGACTATTTTTTATAGTGCGCTTTATCGTGTAATGCTGGGCAGCCAAACTCTTGATCGAAGTGAATATGGACGATATTACAGCCGATTGGATAAACAAGTTCACGATACCGAAGGGCATGCATTCTATCAAGTTGGTTCTAATTGGGGATCTCATCATTCTTTATTTCCATTGGTATTATTGCTTGAGCCTGAGATCCAGAATGATATCATGCGCTCCTATATTCGTATGCAAGATGAGGGAGATTGGCTGGTCAATAGTGGTGGATATCGAAATATGATCGGACGTCATGAGGTAGCTACAATTACAGATACTTATATGAAAGGCTTTAGGGATTTTGATATCGAAAAAGCTTATGAGGCGATGAAACGTAATTCGAAGGAGGCCACAATGCTTTCACGGCATATTGGTAAAGATTGGAGATTGAATGAATTGGATAAGGTCTATTTAGAAAAGGGATTTTATCCAGCTAAACCAAGTGATCAGCCGGAGTGGGTCAAAGAGGTTGGTTTTGGACGCCAATCTGTAGCCTTGACATTAGAGAATTGTTATGATGATTGGTGCATGTCTATTCTGGCAAAAGAGCTTGGAAAAGAAGATGATTATAAATATTACTTGAATAGAGCCTATAATTATCGGAATGTTTTTGATACGAAATCTGGATTTATGCGACCTAAGACGGCAGATGGGAAGTGGATTGAGCCATTTGACCCTATTTGGTCTGGAGGACAGGGTGGACGAGATTTTTATACGGAAAATAATGGATGGAATTATACATGGTATGTTTTACATGATCCTCAAGGCTTAATAAACTTAATGGGAGGGCAGGAGCCTTTTGTTGCCAAACTCCAGCAGATGTTTGAGACGAATGTCCCACTATATAAGAAGTATGATTTTCTTAAACAATATCCAGATATGACAGGATGGATTGGAATGTATTCTCATGGGAACGAAATAACTTGGCATATTCCCTATCTATATAATTATGCGGGAAAACCTTGGATGACCCAACGCCGGATTAGGCAGATTTTGGACCTTTGGTATGGGGATGGCCCATTGGGTTTTTGTGGAGATGAGGATTATGGGGAAATGTCTTCTTGGTATATCCTTAGTGCTATGGGATTTTACACTGTTGCCCCCGGGAGACCTGTTTACGATATTGGAAGTCCTCTTTTTGAGAAATCTACGATTGATATAGGGGATGGGAAAAAATTCACAATCGAATGTAGGAATATTTCAGCGCAGAATAAATATATTCAGTCTGCTTCTATGAATGGCAAGGAGCTCAATAGAGCTTGGTTTACCCATGAGGAACTAATGCAAGGAGGTACTTTATTATTGAATATGGGGCCACGTCCAAATAAAGGATGGGCAACAGATATAGAAAATTTACCTGTATCTTTAACACCGATTTCATCAAAGTAAAATAATTCATGTTATGAATAAGAGAAAATTGATCTCGTACTTGTTTTGGTTGTGTTTCCCTATTACCTTGTTCGGGCAAAAAAGTTTGAATGACACTACGTATATTCTTACCTATGATCATGGAGGATTAATATTGTGGGGTGGGGAACATTTTATTGAGCGTTTGAAAAACGCTACGGAGTGGTTGGATAAATATCCTTCTTTCAAGATCGGGCTGGATAATGAGGCTCAGATTTATGATCATTTTGCCGAGGATGAGCCGCATTTGCTAAAAGAGATGAAAGATATCCTTTCTGCGTATGATGGGAGAATCGGTATCGGTTCCTGTACGTACGGTCAGCCTTTGTCTCAATTTATTAGTGACGAGTCAAATATACGGCAAATCGCTTATGCGCTTGATACCGAACGAAAGATATTCAATTATCGTCCTCCGGTGTATTTGATGAGCGAACATGCCATGCATAGTCAGATTCCTCAGATCATAAACGGATTTGGTTTTGACGGAGCGATTATGAGAACTCATTTCATGATGTATGGCTATAATCCTACATTCAACTATCCCATTGGATTATGGGAGGGGATTGATGGTAGCAGGATCTCAACCATTCCGACTTATGAAGGGGAAGGTGCTGCTTTTGGGAAAACAACGGTAGATACGTGGATCCTTACCCGATATCCGAGTAAGGATGCTCCTCAGTCTCTTGATGATTATAGGAAACAATTCAAACATATAAATCCTTTGTTGGCCTCTAGAGCGGACGATTCTGGGTTACGTAGAGAGGCACTTGTTGCTGAGTATGACAAGAAGCCGAAATTCCAATTCATATTGTTGGATGAGTTATTGAGAAAATATCCTCAAGCGACAGATGTTATGAGGACTCGTCCCAATGACTTTACGGTTCGTATGCCATGGGGGTATTGCGGAAATGAGATATGGAATGAGTCTAGGAAAGCGGAAGTGGAGGTCTTGATCGCTGAACGGTTGGCTGCCTTTAGTAAGATGTATGGTGGAGAAGCGTTTGAGAATGATTTGGACAAAGCTTGGAAAGATTTGTTATTAGCTCAACATCATGACATACAGATTGTGGGGCTAATATCTGAAGCGAGAAAACTTCTGCCTCGATCTTATGAGACATCTAATCAGGTTATCGAAAAATCTATGAATTTCTTTGCCAATCAGATGAAAGGAGAAGGACTTAAACAAGTTACAGTCTTTAATCCTCTTTCATGGGAGCATTCTCCTTGGGTTATGGCTTACATCTCTCTTCATAAAGGTGAGGCTAAGAATTTTATCGTGAAAAGTGGAAATAAAAGTTATCCTGCTTATGTTGTAAATTCAAATGAATATTCTGATGGTAGTTTGCTGGATGCTTTTGTTATATTTAAGCCTGATTTGAAACCTCTTAGTTTAACCTCTTTTTCAATTATGGCGGCTGAACCGAAGAAGAATAATCCAGTCGATAACATACAGTATGATGAGGAGAATTTAATAATCAGAACCCCATTTTATAATCTTAAATTAAATGAGAAAGGTGGGTTTGACTATCTTAAATCCTCAAAGGGACAAGTGATTTTCAATAATAACCAAGCAAAATGCGCTTTTTTTGAAGGAACTATCGATGGAAGTGTCCAAGTCTCGGAGGGAAGATGGAGCATTTACAAATCGAAAGGATATATGCCATGGATAAAGTTAGTGGAGCATGGGTATATAGATGATATTCCATATACTTATGAAGTTATGCTTTATGAAGATAAACCTGTCATTGATTGTAAGGTCTCGTTTGATTTCAATGGCCAGATGATAGGTCATCCAACAGAAGACAAGCGAGATTGGCATTCTGGATTTATTCATGAAGAAAAACTTCGGTTTAAACTTTTTCATCAACTTGATAAGGCCTCGGTTGGTATAAGAGATCTTCCTTTTGCGATATCAGAAACTTCTGATAAGTATATCGAAGGAAACTATTGGACGGCTTTGACGGACGGAGATAATGGGATAGCGATTTTTAATAAAGGTAATATGGGGAGCATAAAAGAGGATGAGCAATGCTTGTCTATTCCACTGGCTTTTTCTCATTATTATGTGTGGGGAATACGGCCTCTTTATGGTAAATACAATTATGAGTTCGCTTTATATCCTTTTCAAGGAGACTGGAAACAAGCTGATCTTACAAAACGGTCATTGGAATATGCGTTTCAAACACCAAGTGTACAGACTATAAAAACGTCTAACACGATGGATTGTGAGCTGCAACCTTTGAATGCTTCATTAGAGAATGATGTTATTTTAACGGCTTTATATCCCAATAAAGGTGGAATTTGGGCCCGTTATTTTAAATATGGAGAATTGACAAAGTCTTCATCTGTTAAATTTAATACTCAAAATACGGTTTTGAATGAAATTGATCTAGATGGAAATCTTTTACGACCGAATGTAAAAGATTTAAATTTATCTCCTTGGCAGTTTAAGACAGTTAGATTAGATATTAAATGATTAATTAATATTGTAAGATACTGTTTGAGAATAGAGAGTTACGCTAAAAAAGAGGGTATGTCATATTGATGTATCTTCTTTTTATGTTAAAAAGACTGTCTCTGTAAGTGATTTAAATGAATGAGTCGTATATATTAAGAAGAATGAATCTTAATATTTAGAATGATGAACACAAGAAGGGATTTTTTGAGAAAGGGGGCTTTTGCGGGCTTAGGAATGTTAACCATGTCGGAATTGGCGAAGGCAGTAGTGAGTAAACAAAATGGAAATGTATCTCCGAAGATTAAATTGGAAAAGGATAGTGTGATTCTTTTTCAAGGTGATTCGATAACGGATATGTTTCGAAAATATGACTGTAACCAATGTAATACACCCGAGCAAATGGGTATGGGATATGCCTTATTTGCCGCCTCAACCTTATTGAGTGATTATCCAGATAAGCAATTGAAGATATATAACCGTGGTGTAGGGGGCAATAAGGTATATCAGTTACGAGATCGTTGGGAACTGGATACCTTGGCTATTCAGCCGGATGTGCTAAGTATCTTGATTGGAGTAAATGACTTCTGGCATATATTGATGGGAAATTATAAAGGATCATTAGGGATTTATGAAAGGGATTTACAAGATCTGCTACATTATACGAAGGAAAAACTTCCCAATGTCCAACTAGTGCTAGGAGAGCCTTTCGCTTTACGTGGCGGATCCGCCATTGATGATGCCAAATGGTTCCCGGAGTTTGATGGTTACAGGGCATCGTTGAAAAAACTAGCCGATGAGTTTAATGCGATATTTGTTCCCTACCAAGCGGCATTCGACGCTGCGTTAAAATTAGCTCCAGCTCGTTATTGGGGAGCGGATGGTGTACACCCCGATTTACCGGGCCGTCAGTTAATGGCAAATGTCTGGTTGGAAGCAACAGGATTAAAAAAGTAAGGTAGGGAGATCGGAGATAATATATTTATTTCTCCTAGAGGTAAGAGGCTGTCTCATAGTGGTGAGGGAAGCCTCTTATTTTGTTATCATACAATGAAAATGAATGATTAAAACGATCGTCTAAATCAACCGTTTTTTTTAATATTGAATATGCTTCATTATGAAGAGCTAACTACATGAAAAGAAAGAAGATAAATGAAAGCTTTGAATATTGTAGGTCAGAGAAAAATATATATTTTTGTGACGAATCTAGACGATCGTTTAAACTAGTCGTTTTTGTAAGAAATATTCTCTGTAACTATCTGTAAATGTTATGATAAGGATAGAGTTTCAAATTCTGAGAAATGAAAGTAACAAAGGAAATAATCTCTCGGCTGCAGGAAGGAAATATGCTGGCGTTTCAGTCTGTATATGAATCGTATAGCGCTCATATCTATAATTTTATCTATTCCTTATTGTATAACAGGTTAGAGGCGGAGGACTTGACGCAGGAAGTCTTCGTTAGGATCTGGGAAAAGAGAGATTCACTGGATATAGATAAGAATTTTGATTCCTATATTTTCACGATTGCCCGTAATTTAGTGTATGACGAGTGGGATTCCCTTTTCCATGCGGAGCTATATATGAAATCCTTAGAAGCAGATTGGGATGAACGGGACACTTCAAAAGTCGAAGAAGATATTACGGTAAATTCGATAGGACAATATATTGATTCTCTTATCGATAAATTACCGGTATCCCGTCGGGAAATCTTTTTGCTTAGTCGTAAAGAACACTTATCGACGAAGGAAATCGCACAACGTCTGTCTATCTCCGAAAGAACCGTTGAAGCCCAGATTTACCGCTCTCTTCAGTTTTTAAGGAAGTATTTGGCGGAAGAAGGGATCTTGCTTTGGCTCTTATCTTTTGTTGTTAATGAATATTAAATGCGAAAAAAAACGCTTTGCTTGTAAGTAGTCGCTTCGGGCAAAGAGTATATAATCATGTAAAGCGTATGGAAAAGAGTGAATATATCATATTGTTAGAACGTTTCTTGAAAGGAGAGACTACTCATGACGAGGAACGGATTCTGGTGGATTGGTTCAAGAGCGATGTCTCCCGGGATGAATTAAGGAACTATATCCAGCGGAAATGGGAAATTGCGTCTAACAGTTCTATTCCTACGGATTTGAAGGAGCGAATGTTCCGGAAAATACAAAGTCGTATTGAGAGCGTAGCGGTCGAGAAGAAGGAAGTTGGGCGTTTTTCTCTTCGGAATATCATGCGTTATGCGGCTATTGGTTTGTTGGTGATCTGCGCCGGTTTGGGAGGACATCTGCTGACAAGGTATTCACGGTCGGTTGGTGCGGAAAAAGACTATCTGGTCTTTGCTGCTAAAGGACAGAAAGCGAGCGTTGTCTTACCGGATGGTTCCAAGGTTTGGCTGAACTCAGACTCAGAAATCAAGTACACAAACCTATATGGAGATGGAGAACGCATCATATCCTTGGATGGAGAGGCTTATTTTGAGGTAGCGAAAGATAGTCTCAATCGTTTTGTCGTACAAGCGGGCGATTTAGCGGTAGAGGCGTTGGGCACTTCTTTTAATGTAAAGGCTTACGAAGAAGATAATCAAGCCGTGGTCACCTTGTTTCAAGGAAAAGTAAAAACGAGTGTCGGACGAGACGAGGCGTTCTTATTACCGGATCAAGCGGTTACTTACTTGAAAAACAAGGGGCAACTGAAAAAATCCACACTGAATGACGCATATAGGGCCTGTCTATGGCGGAATAATGAGTTGGCTTTTAATGATGAGGCTTTAAGCGAGATCGCCGTATTGTTAAACCGGATGTATAATATCCAAGTAGTATTTAAGAGTGAGAAGGTTAAAGCATTACGATTCACGGGAGTGATAACCAATAATAGCTTGGATAATATTATCGAACTAATCAGTTTGACATCGCCTATTATATATACATCAAAAGGAGATACTATTATTATTGATGAAAAAAAGTAATGCCTATGACGAAGGACTTGAGATAACAAATGTCGGGCTTATATAGCTAAATCAATCGTTAACTTTTGATATGTTTTTGTGAATAGTCCACTCTGCGAAAAAGAGTGGAAGCGTATCATATTGTGTAAATTATACTATTAAAAACACGTGGAAAATGCGTAAAATTAAACAAACGGTACGAACAATCTTATTGTGTGGCTTCCTATTTGCTTATACGGACGCCACTTTTGCGCAGATAACTTTATCTGTGAAACAACAACCTGTTCGTGAAGTTATTAAAGAGATCGAAAGGATCAGTGATTATCGTTTCTTTTATAATGAAAACTCGATTCCGATGGAGAAACGGGTTACGGTAAACGTAAAAGATAGCGATATCGAGAATGTACTTAATTTGATCGCCGATCAGATGGGTATATCGTATGTTATTAAAAACAACCAAATCGCCCTATCCGCTGAAAAGCGAGTGAATGTAGCCCAGCAAACAAGGAAAGTGCAGGGGACGGTGGTAGATGATCTAGGGGTGCCAGTTATCGGAGCGAACGTATCCGTAAAGGGTACCACCAACGGTACGATTACGGATATGGATGGTAATTTCTTGTTGGAAGTGCCTAACAATGCCATTCTGGAAATTACTTATATTGGCTATCGCCCTCAAGAGATCGCTATAAAAGGGCAGACTCGAGTCGATATTAAATTAGCGGAAGATACTCAAAAATTGGATGAGGTCGTAGTGGTCGGTTATGGTACGCAAAAGAAAGCGACCTTAACCGGAGCTGTCGCCTCCTTGAAGGGCGAGGAACTGGCAAAGGTTAGCCAACCGAATATGAAGGCAAACTTGATCGGTAAGATCCCGGGTGTACGCTATCAAGAGTCTACGGGTGAGCCAGGTGTCGATAGCTCGGATCGATTTAATATCCGTGGTTTTGGAGAGCCGTTAGTTATTGTGGATGGAGTGGAACGTCCGTTTACCCAGATCGATCCGAATGAGATCGCTTCTATGAACGTCTTGAAAGATGCCTCCGCCGCTGTGTACGGTTTCAAAGGTGTGAATGGTGTCATCATTATTGAGACGAAAAAAGGTGAGATGAGCCGCCCTAAAATTAACTATAGCTATTCTATCGGTTTGCAATCTCCGGTAAAGAACCTTGAGATGATGAATGCGTATGAATATGCCTATTACCGTAATCAAGCGTTGATGAACGCCGGACAATCCAAGCGTTTTACGGATGAAGAGGTCGAGAAATACCGTACAGGTTCGGACCCAATCAATTATCCGTCCACCGACTGGTATGCGGAAACGGTCCGCAAGGTTGCCCCGAAACAACAGCATAACTTGAATATCAATGGAGGTTCTGAGAAGATCCGCTATTTCTTCTCGTTAGGATATTTGGATCAAGAGAGTATCTTAAAATCTACCCAAGAGTTTAAGCGCTATAATTTCCGCTCAAATATTACGGCTGAGATCACCAGTAAATTGAACGCTGAAGTGGGCCTAGGCGGTCATATCGATGATTATAAATATCCGTATTGGACGGGCGATGAAGGTATCGAGTTATTTACAGCGATTAAGTCGAACGCTCCGAATGTCCCTGTCTATGCCAATAATAATAAAAACTACTACTATAATTCGGACAATAATGAATTGAACCCGGTAGCCATGCTCGATCGTGACGCTACAGGCTTCAAGGATAAGCGCAATGTCGAGTTTAACGGTCAATTAGCCTTGAATTATGAGATCTTTAAAGGACTAAAAGCCCGTGCTTTCTTCGCCTATGATTATACCAACTTGGCTCAGAAAGAGATGAAGACGGCCTGTACGTTCTATACCTACGATTCGGTTCAAGATACGTATAACCCGATAACGAAGGTCGCGAAGGGAGAGTTGATGGAGAAAACTCAACCTTATTATAAGACTACCCAGCAATACTCATTGAACTACAAGAATACATTCAATGATTTGCACGATGTGGAAGCTCTGGCTTTATGGGAGTGGAAAGAGACGAATACGAACTGGTTCATGGCTAGACGTTATTATTCGACAACATCGGCTATACCTGAGCTAGATAGAGGTGACGTGGATAATATGTATAATGAAGGAAACTCTGCGGTCTATAAATATGGCGGTTTAGTAGGCCGCTTGAATTATGTCTATGCGGGTAAATATATGGCTGAGTTCAGTTTTCGTTATGATGGCTCTTATAAGACGGCTCCGGATAAACGTTGGGGATTTTTCCCTGCCGTATCTGCTGGCTGGCGTATTTCTGAAGAGCAATTTATGAAAGACTTGGTACCTCAGATGGATAATTTGAAACTACGTGCCTCATGGGGAAGCATTGGTAATGATAGCCAACTAAACGCTAGTCAGTTCGTCAGTGGATGGCAATTTGAGGATCGATTTATATTGGGAGGCGCAGGAAACTCTTCGGCTTCGATTACGAATGGTATGAAAGAAGCGAATTTGGCGAATCCGAATATTACTTGGTATAAGGTAATGACTACGAATGTTGGTTTGGATGGCTCTTTCTGGGGCGGTAAGCTTAGTTTTGAGTTCGATTACTTTTATCGCAAGACGACAGGATATCCGGCGACACGTAACACTTCTTTACCAACTACCTCTGGTATCCCTTTGCCGCAAGAGAATTTGAATAGTAGTGATAACCGTGGTTTTGAATTGTCTTTAGGTACTGTCCAACGGATCGGGAACGTGAATTTACAGATCAAAGGAAATGTGGCTTATGCTCGTGAAAAGGATTTGTATAAGGAGCAGGCATTACCACTGAATCAATATAAGAATTGGAGAGACAATGGCGCATATCGTTGGAAAAATGTTACTTGGGGGTATGAACATATCGGTCAGTTCCAGTCTTATGATGAGATCTATAATTCACCGATCCAAGATGGTAAAGGTAATTCATCGTTACGTCCAGGTGATATTAAATATAAGGATCTGAATGGAGATGGCTTGATTGATGCGAATGATGAGAAAGTGATAGGTAAAGGAACTTTCCCTGACTTAAATTTCGGGTTGACATTAGCTGCGGATTGGAAAGGCTTTGATGTGAATATCTTATTTCAAGGAGCCTCGAACTATACGCAGGTATTGAATGCCTTGACCAGTCCTTTCCGTGGACCGGGCGAGGGAAATGGTTTCCGTGTATGGATGGATAGTTGGCATAAGGCGGATTATAATGATCCGGATAGTGAGTGGGTACCGGGCAAATTCCCCTCTTTACGTATTGAGGGTAATGATAATAACTCGAAAAAATCCACCTATTGGACGACTGATGCGTACTATGTTCGCTTGAAATCTATTGAGATTGGGTATACCATACCCAAGAATCTTTTAAGCAAGGTGGGTATTGAGCATTTGCGTGTATACGCTAATGCGTATAACCCCTTGACGATTACGAATGTCAAATATACAGATCCAGAGGCAATAGAAGGTTGGCAAAGTTTCTATTATCCACAATTGAAAGTATATTCATTCGGTGTTAACGTTAGTTTCTAATAGGATTTAAAAGAAAAATGAAGATGAGAAGAACTATAATTTATTCCTTGTGTTGCGCTTCCTTATTACTTTCTTCCTGTGATTTGGATGTTCCTGTGACCGACCGTTTGCCGGATGAGGAAGTTTGGAAGGATGATAATCTGATAACAGGAGTGTTCTCTAGATTGTATAACCAGATGCAGATGGAACATAACTCCACTTATTTTGAGGGATGGGATGTTTGGAATGTCAGCTTAGTGACCGCTTCGGATGAGGGTACAGGAGCTTACCAAGCTGGGGATCTTGGTACGGGTGACGTTGCCCGTGCGAATTTCAATGATGAGTGGTTTGGTCTGTGGGAGGACGGTTTTAAGGCTGTTCGAGCGACGAATCTGGTATTACAAGAGCTGAATGTGGCCGAGATGCCGGAAAGCAAACGGCAGCAATTGATCGCCGAGGCTCGTTTTATTCGTGCGTTCCATTATTTTAATCTGGTAAAACGCTACGGAGGCGTTCCTATCGTGACAGAAGTGCAGCAATATACCGGTCCGGAAGACTTGTATGGCTTACAAGTTTCCCGTGACAAGGAACAAGAAGTCTGGGATTTTATTCTAACTGAATTAGACGAGTCCGCTTTGGAATTACCGGAGACCCGTGAATCTGTGGAAAGAACCCGTGCCACTCGATATGCGGCTTATGCGTTGCAATCTCGTGCGGCATTGTATGCGGCATCGATCGCTAAATACGGCAAAGTGCAATTGAACGGTATCGTTGGCGTGAATAGCGATGACGCTAACGCATATTGGGCGAAATCGATCGAGGCGGCGGATAAAGTGATTAACTCGGGTAAATATACGCTTTACAACCAGTATGCGGACCGGGTGGAGAACTTCCGGAATATGTTTCTGGAGAAAAGAGGATGTTCGGAGTTTATCTTCTGGAAAGAGTTTCTGGCTACCGATCTAGGCCATTCTTGGGATTTATTGAATGTGCCGTTTAGCTTCGTGCAGAATGGCTATGGTTGCGGGCAGAATCCCACACTCGATTTAATAGAGGCTTTTGAATATAAAGATGGTTCAGACGGTACCTTGAAATTGAAGGATGCTTCTGGCAATTATATCAAATATGACTCTCCATTGGATCTATTTAAGGACAAGGACCCACGTCTTCGGGCGACTTTCTATTTACCGATGGATGAATGTAGGGGAGGGATCGTCGAGATTCGTCGGGGTATTTACGATGCCTCTAAATCTGGGGATGCCCGTTTTATCACCAGCAATAACGTGAACGAGTATTATGGTGAGGAAGGTAATCAGATGAAGATCTTAGGTAAGGATGGCGTATGGGATACCGGGGATGTTGGAAAGACCGGCTTCTATACGAAGAAGTTCTCAGACGAGGGAGTGATGGATATCTCCGGGAATAAATCAGATGCTCCATGGCCGGTGTTCCGTCTGGCCGAGATGTATTTGAACAAGGCGGAAGCCGCTATGGAATTAGGCAAGACGGGCGATGCCGCTACCGCATTGAATATGGTTCGTGAGAGAGCGGGCATCCGTACGCTTTCTGCCGGGGAGGTTTCATTGGATCGTATCCGTAATGAGCGCCGTGTAGAGTTGGCGTATGAGAATCATCGTCATTGGGATTTAAAGCGTTGGCATATCGCGCATATCAAAATGGCTGATTTCCCGACCATGGCGCTTTATCCATGGTATATCTGGGGGGAAGGTAAATATATCTTTACGACTGGTAAGGCTCCGAAACCTAATAAGGTATTCTTGGAACGTAACTATTACATAAAGATCAAGGATAGCGATATGGGTAGTAACCCGATGTTGGCTCCTAATAATCCCGGTTTCTAATTAATGAAAGGAAAAAGAATCATGAAAAAGATCATATATAATATAGCGATTGTCTTGGCGGCTTCTTGCCTCTTTGCCTCCTGTGAGGATGATAATTATGATGAGCCTAATTCCGGTATCAAAGGCCGCTTTATCGATGCGGAAACCTCCGAGGTTGTCCCGATGCCGGTACAGGGTACCAGCAGTATCCAGATACGTATGTATGAGCGTGACCGTTATTATTCTACGGGTGATGATTACTCGCAGCTTCCGGTTATCACGTATCCCAAGATCGATGGGACTTACGAGAACTCGTGGATGTTCAGTAAGCAATATATCTTGACGCTGGAGCAGACTAATTTCTATCCGGTGGATACGATGGTGGTTGATCTGAACGCTGGTGGACTGACGGATCAAGATATCAAGGTGATTCCCTACGCCCGAATCAAGGTAAACAACGCTGTATTCGAGAACAAGAAGTTGAAGGTATCTTATACGATCACTCGTAGCAAGGATGACTATAAGATAGAGAATGCTTTTTTGGCTTGGCATATCAGCCCTTATATCGATAAGATGTCCGGTAACTCGGAGGAATTGGTGACTGTTGATTATACGAACGTGTCCGATAAGGATATCCTGAATACGATATTAACCCAAGAGATCGGCTTAAGTGAAAGTGCGAGTTTCAACAATAAGGATAAGCAGGCCATCATGAAAGGAAACGGAAATAAGATGTATATCCGTGTTGGTGTAACGACAAACGGTAAGGTTAATTATAGTGAGGTCGTCCCTGTAGACGTCTCTTTCTAAAAGTACTTTATTCCGGTAGAAAGGGATTATCTCCGACTTATGTGGGATAATCCCTTCCTCTTTTAAGTTGGATAACATTAATCTATAAAGATTCCCCGTAGCTACTATTATTTATCCGGAGTATAAAGCCAACAAGGGCTACGCCGACTTCTACGTGATGACCGACTTGATTCACGAGCCCGAGATGGACTTGGCTTGATCTTGTTTTTATGCTATTTTTGATGGTAGATAATAATACGTTTAATCATCAAAAAAGGAGATATGAGCAAAAGAAAGAATAACCGCTTGGGCAAGGCGGGCATCACATTTTATACCTATGCCACCGAACGCATCCGGGAGAAACGTTTAGCGGGGAAACATAACACCGCCGATTTATATAGGACTACCCGTAATTGGATCTGCGCCTTTCTGGGTAGGAGAAACCTTCTTTTCCCGGAGATAACCCCGGGCTTAATAAGCCGTTTTGTCGCTTACCTGCAATCCGCCGGTTTGCGAGTGAATACCGTGAATACATACCTCAGCAACTTTCGCTCGATTTATAACCAAGCTTGCCGGGATGGTCTGTTGCCGGCTTGCGTCGTATCGCCTTTCGCGTACTTGAACTTGAAGCGGGAAAGAGCCGGATCTAGGGCGTTGGGAAACGAGTCGCTCCGGGAGATCGTGACCTTGAAGTCTGAGGAGCCGGATTTGGCGTGCGTGATCGACTATTGTACGTTCGCCTATTTATCTTGCGGCATGCCTTTCGCGGATATGGCTCGCTTGACTACGGCGAACCTGTATGGCGAGGAGATCGTATATCGGCGTAAGAAGACGGGGACCTTAATCCGTGTCGGGATAACAGCGGGGATGCGGCGGTTGATTAATAAGTATGCGGACGCTTCTTCCCCGTACCTTTTCCCTATTTTATCTCCGGGTAGAGAGGTAGGGCATGAGGAATACAAGGCGATACTGCGTTCGTATAATAACTCGTTGAAGAAGATCGGTCGTGCGCTATCTCGTCCCATTCATCTGACCTCGTATGTTTTCCGCCATACATGGGCAACGAACGCCTTGCGGAAACAAGTCCCTTTATCGATCATTAGCCAAGCGTTGGGGCATACCTCGGAAAAAACAACACGTTTTTATCTGGCCTCTTTGGAACAGTCAGAATTGAATCGTGCGAACGCTAGGGTGACGGAAGAGGTGGATTTGCTTTTGGCGGCTGGGTGATACCCTTATTCGCGAAATAAGGGGAAGAGCCTATTCAGCATAAAAATTACCTATAATAGGCTATTTTCAACGGAAGGCTTGGCAAATGTAAAAAATATTATTGATAAACAATCACTTTTATCTATTTATTAAGAAATAGGAATTGAAGGGGATACAGATATCGTATCCTCTAATTAATCCAAATTTATGCTTATTGCGCATATATCGTGGATATGCGGTTAAAAATAGTGGTTATGCGTGTTTTTTTAGTTTATGTTGGACGTGCGATATCTCCTCCCCTTATTTCGCGAATAAGGGTGATAAACATTATTAAAAGGTAACGCCCCACTACCACGGGGCATTAAAGACAAAAAACATCATGGCAGAAGAAAAGACCATCTTGACCGTAGATCTGTACGACAACGTGTTAACCGAGAAAACCGGCGATTTCACCGGAAAGATCCGCATTACCGGAACCACGCGAACCTCAGACATCTCGAACCGCATCGTGAAGAAACGTACCGAGTATCGTCCGGAGACGATCACCAACATCCTCGACCTCTCCTACGACGAGATGATCGAGGCCCTCGCCCAAGGCCGTTGCGTGGTGAACAAGTTCGGGCAATGGCTGCTCACTATCAACGGCTCGTTCGACGGAAAGAAATCAGACTTCCGCTCTACGGAGAATAAGATCACCGTAATGTTCACCCCCAGCGCCACCCTCCTGAAGGCGCTAGAAAACATCTACGTGAACGCCGACGTAGCTACCGTGGGCCCGATGATCGAGAGCCTCACGGATTCTACCACGAACGAGAAGAACCTCCATATCACTCCAAACGCTCCGGCTATCATCTTCGGCAGCACGCTGCTTATCAAGGGGGATGATCCATCTGTAGGCGTCTACTTCACCAAGGACGAGGAGGGCGCCACGCCAACAAAAGTCTCCCTTATCGTACGTAACACCAAGAGCGAGATCATCATCCAGATCCCGCAACTCGCCGAGGGGCAGTACTGGCTGAGCGTCACTACGCAGGCGGGGGCGAATTACGGCTTGGTGAAAGACCCTCGTACCTATAAGTTCCCCATCCTCCTGACGGTAGGTGCCGGAGGCGGAGGCGATAGTGAAAGCCCGGACGAGATCTGATAAGGCAGAGAGCCTCATCTATGAGGGCTGATAAAGCCTAGGCTCTCACCCCTCATAGACGAGGCTCTCTCATGGTTCATGGCCTAGGCTCTCTCACCGGTCATAGACGGGAAGCTATGAGCATACCCGTGAACGAATGTTAAGACTATTATTCACTTTAAATTATATCGCTTATGAAAACAAATTTACTACGAATCGGTTTACGGCTGTCGCTGGTGGTGATAGCCCTTTTGTGTGGTGTGTATCTTGCTTGGGGGCAGGAAAATACGAAAGTGATGCACAAGATATATACTAATACTTATGGTAATGTCACGATTGATTGTCCGTCAGAGGTTGAGGATGGAGGTAGTTTTACTTTTAAAATAGCAACATCAACAGGTGCTTATCGTCTTGCTATATCACAAGCAGGGAAGAATTTTAGGGATTTCTCATGGGATGATTCTCAAAATGCTAATGTGGCGAAGAATATTACTGGAACGATCTTAATTGAGGTTGTTGAGCATACGGAAATAATGATTGGAGAGGAGAGGTATATGCTTGAGGAATGCAGCGCTATGCTTCCTCCTTCACAAACTCAACCGACTTCATCAAGCATAGTATTAAAGAGCGTGGTAACCGCAAAAGGAAAGCACTATAGTTTGAATAGTTATTCCGGTGCCTATAATAGATATGCTAATATAACATCAATAACATTGCCGAACAACAAGTATTTTATCAATCCATATGCGTTTTCCATACAGGCTGGTTTGACTGAGATTCATGCGAAAGCTATAGACCCCAAAAATTACCATATAATGGAGGGCGCTTTCGGAGAGAAAGATTTGAGTGGAATCACGCTTTACGTACCGGCTGGCAGTAAGGCTGATTATGCCGCCAGTACCCCTTGGAATCAGTTTAAGGAAATTTTGGAGGAGCCGCTTCCCAAGAAATATCCGGTTTATGTTGTGGGTTATGGAGTAGCGTCTACTGATGCGCCGGATTCAATAGCTCGAGGGCAATCCTTGACCGTGAATATTACGCTGGAACCCGGATTTAAATCTTTTGAACCTAGCGTAATAACTATCCCGGGTGAGGAAGTGAATAAAGATGTCGTTATACAAGTCTCTACTCATACGGAAAATGTATTGTCTGGAATTTCTTATAGCATGAGTACTACTCAAGTAAACGCATTTTGTCATGGCTTCCTAGATACTCCCCAGAAAGAAGTGACCATACCGGAAGTGGTGACTGTCGGCTCTAATTCTTATAAGGTAGAATATATCGTGGCTGATGCGTTTAAAAATCAAACCTCACTCGAAAAGCTTACTCTAGAAGGAAACACTGGTATTGATCGGAGAGCATTCTCTGGGTGTACCGCCTTAAAAGAGATTCATTGTATAAGTCCTGAACCCAGAAATATTTCTGATGAGGACGCTTTTGAAGGAGTGGATAAAGACGCATGTGTCATCTTTGTACCTGCCGGGGCTTCCGCTGCCTACAAAGCCGCCTATGTCTGGAAGGACTTTAAGAACATAAGGGAGGAGGGCACATACTCCATCACCCGTACCGGATTTGAGGGAGTCGCTTATTATGGCCCCGACTTGGTGGTTGATGGCTCCCGACTGGAAGCGAGACTCACGCCCGAGAGTGGCTATGTATTAGGCATAGGAGACATCACCGTCACCATGGGAGGCAAGAAACTGGATCCTATGTCGAAGGAATTCTTCTATGGTACATTCGGTAAAGATACCTTGACTATAGAAACCGTTACCGGCGACGTGACGATCACTGCGAAGGCTAGGAAAATTAGTGGGGATCCTTTTGTCCTTGGTGACCTTACCTATCGGATTACTAGGGATGCGGCTGTCGAGGTTGCGGGTGTAAAAGAGGATGCCTATACGAAAGGTAGATCGTACGTAATCCCCTCTTCTTTGGAATATGAAGGGAATAATTATACTGTTACCGGTATAGGGCCTAAGGCGTTCAGCGGTCGTATCATGGAATCCATAACGATCCCGAGTAGTGTGGAGGAAGTAGGAACAGAGAGTTTCCTTGACGCGCAAGCTGACGAGATTCACATTCAACGTTCTACGCCACCTTCAACCGTTAATGGCTCATTCAATATCTTGGATAAAAACAAATGTAGAATCTACGTGCCCAAAGGGGCCCTTGCCGCTTATCATACCGCTACTTGGGATTGGCTAGGTTTTCCTTATATCTTGGAAGAAGGTGATAAATATTTCGATGTGGACTTTGAGTTGACAGGACTTACCGTAAAGCCCTTCCAACCGGAAATAGCTATATCCGGGAGGTCCGTGTCTTTCATTTTAGTTCCGGATAGCGGTAGTTTTTTGCCGGACTCGATCGAGGTATGGTATCCTACAGGTCTGGAGCCTTGCGAGTATGACGCAAAAACGGGCAAGGTCACTATCGCTACGGTAAAAGGGAACTTGACTATCAAAGCTAAAGCGATAGGAGCCTTATTGCCAGATAAGGACACTGATATTACAATCGGAAAAGATTCTACCTATACGGACGGCAGTACGACAGGTAGTAAGTTCAATGGAGTCATCGGAAACGACGAGGAATTAACAAGAGTTAAATCCTTGAAAATAGATACTGAGGATGGAAAGGTTACCGGCATCACGTTTAAAAGCTTGATTGTTGGTTCCGGAAGTTCTACGTCACAGAGTGTTACCATTGCCGAGACATCCAATATCGAGATCACGTTGGATGGCAATAATAACTTAGGGAAAGTATTGAACCAAGGAAGCACACGGTTACTACCCGGCGAAAATACCCTGTTGGATGCGTTGGTGGAAAATGAGGGTGTCTTCATCGATGAAACCGGTCTGTTAGATGCCGTAACGGGGCCTGCTGGCCTTACTATTGCCCAACGACCGGAGAAAGCGCCTAGGATAGAGATAGGTTCCTCCACGCTCCTAAAAGTCGAAGCGTCAGCTGAGGGAGAGGCGAATCTTTCCTATATATGGGAGAAATTTGACAGCGAAAATAATAACTGGAAGCAAGTGAAGCCGGAAGTACAGCGGACGAAGGCTCTCTCCTCTCTTCGTTCGGATGTCTTAAGTACGAATGAAGATGCGCAACTGGAGGTCTCCGAGGCCGGGAAGTATCGTTGTCTTGTCTCGAATACGGTAAATGCTGTAAATTCTACTCTGACCGCTTATTCAGAGGTAAGCATTGCCTCTTCCACACCGGATCCAACAGTGACCTTTAGTGTGACCCTTCCATCCGTTGAAGGCGCCGCCTTGAGTCCTCTCGCTGGAACTTATTCCGTGGAAGCGGGCGGTAGCTTCTCGTTCTCCCTTACGCTCGATACGGACTACGATCAATCTACCCCTATGGTAAAGGTAGGAGATAAGCTGATCGAGCCGACCTCTGATGGCAAGTATGAGATCAAGAATATCAACTCTGATATAACAATATCTATTACCGGGATCGTAAAAAACACCACCGTAGGCAATGCGGAGGTAGAATCCAATGCCTTGAAAATTTGGGGATCAAACGGGGTATTGCATATCCAGTCCGCTCATGTGAGTACGGCTTATATAATGACATTCGGCGGTCAATTGTATAAGGCGATAACCTTACCAATTGGTGAGACGATGATAACCATCCCGCAAGGTTCCTATATCATCCGTATCGAAAACCAATCCTACAAGATCCGCTTCTAGCCATTCTTGAGGAATCATAGGAAGGCGAGTCATTTGCGAGTGGCTCGCCTTTCTTGTTTAATAAATCTTAATATTTACCGGGGATATAAGTATCGTAAGCCATTAGAAAGTATATTCATGCGTAATGTCAATCTATTTATCATGAAATGTATATCTATCTACTTTGTGACCCTATTGTTACTGATGTCGGGCTGTGAATCCGGACGGAGGATCATCTTAAAAGATCTTCGTTGTGAGAACTTGGAGAATCCGGTTGCGATCGACAATACCCATCCCCATTTTAGCTGGGAAATCGAGACAGACGGGCAAACTATGCGGCAAGCGTATTTTGAGATACAAGTAGCCACGGATAGTTCCTTGCTGGCTCAAGGCAAAGCCGATCTATGGAATTCAGGTAAGGTGGAATCGTCCGCTTCCGTGATGGTCCCTTATCGAGGGAAAGAGTTGCGATCTAGTGTGCTGGCCTATTGGAAAGTCCGGGTATGGGATGATAAGGGGGAATCCTCGGACTGGAGTCCGGTCAATCGCTTTGGGATCGGGCTTTTGGATAAAGCGGAATGGCAAGGGAAATATATAGGGATGCCGGATGAGAAGAATCCGATGTTAAGGAAGAAGTTCGAGCTTCAAGACCGTGATGCCACATTACTCCTTCATGTAAACTCCTTAGGGTATCATGAGATCTATTTAAATGGGAAGAAGGTATCAGAAGATGTTCTTTCGCCTGCGGTGTCTCAACTAAACAAAAGATCCTTGTCCGTGACGTATGATCTTACGTCGTATGCGAAACAGGGGACAAACGATTTATGGGTCTGGTTGGGCCGTGGTTGGTACAGAAAAGCTACTTTTAATGCCGTTCATGATGGGCCGTTGGTTAAACTGCAATTGGACGAGATTCAAAGAAATGGCACTACAAGTACGCTACTCGTTACGGATAGCTCTTGGGAAGGCCGGGGAAGTATGTATGGTGAGACCGGTACCGGTACTTGGTATCCCCATCAATTCGGGGGTGAATGTGTGGATGGGCGGAAGGCGTTGCCGGATTTGACAACGGCTACGCTCGACGAACTGGATTGGAAGCCGGTGTTGGAGGTGGAGGTACCCGGGATAGAGGTAAGTCCCCAGATGTGTGAGCCTAATCGAATACAAGAGATTATCCGTCCCAAAGGAATCAAACAAATAGGAGACAGTATTTGGCTCGTAGATATGGGAAAGGCGTTAAATGGTTGGGTTGAGCTGAGTTTCCCAAAATTACCGGAAGGCCACCGGGTCCGTATGGAATATACGGATTGGTTAAATGAAAACGAAGATTTCAAGCCACAAGAGGAGAACGGACAGTATGAGGATTGGTATATCGGTTCCGGACAAGGCAAAGAGGTATTCCGAAATAAATTTAACCACCATGCGTTTCAATATATAAGGATATCCGGTTTGGCGAAAGCTCCCGAGGAGGTAACTGGCTATCTGATTCATACGGATTATAAGGATGCCTCGTCTTTCGAGTGCTCGGATCCGGACTTGAATGCTATCTATGCGATGATCAAATATACTTTCAAGAACCTAGCTTTCAGTGGTTATATCGTAGACTGCCCGCATTATGAGCGTATGGGATACGGTGGGGATGGAAATGCCTCTTGTAAGAGTTTCCAGACATTGTATGAGGGCTCTTCCGTGTATATGAACTGGATGCAGATGTGGCAGGATTGCATCCGTGAGGATGGGGGTATGCCGCATTGCGTACCGAATCCATACCCGGCGGGAGGTGGTCCGTATTGGTGTGGCTTTATTATCACGGGATCGTGGCAGACTTATTTGAATTATGGGGATAGCCGTCTGATCGAGCGATATTATCCGGTTATGCGACATTGGTTGCGTTATGTGGATGCGTATACGGTCGATGGATTGCTGAAACGTTGGCCGGATACGGATTATCGGGCATGGTATTTAGGGGATTGGTTGGCTCCGGCGGGTGTCGATTATACGGCGCAGTCATCGGTAGATCTGGTTAGTAACTGCTTTATAAGCGATTGCCTCACTACGATGGAGAAGATCGCGAAGGTATTGGGGAAAGCGGAGGATGCCGCTAAGTATAAAGAGCGTCGCCAACGATTGAACGAGCTTATCCAGAAGACTTTCTATGATCCGGAGAAGAAACAGTACGCTACAGGCTCCCAGATCGATCGGATTTATCCGATGTTGGTCGGCGTGACAGATGAACAGCATATGCCCGAGGTAAAGGAAGGTTTATATCGAGAGACATTGGAGAATTGCAAAGGGCATATCGGTTCCGGCTTGGTGGGTGTTACGATCTTGACCGATTGGGCGATAAAGGACGGAGAGGCCGATTTTCTCTATTCCATGCTGAAAAAGAGAGAGCTGCCGGGATATCTATATATGATCGATCAAGGGGCTTCTACGACTTGGGAATACTGGTCGGGAGAACGTAGTAAGGTTCATAATTGTTTCAATGGCATTGGCGCTTGGTTCTGTCAGGCGGTCGGAGGGATCTTGCCGGATGAGGATGAGCCGGGCTATAAACATTTCTTTATCAAACCTCAGATACCGAATGGCGTGACGTGGGCGAGGGCGGCGAGAGAGACCCCTTACGGTACGGCACGTGTGTCTTGGACTATGGAGAACCGATCGCTTTCCCTCGATCTGGAGATACCGGCGAATAGTATGGCGACCTTTATCGCTCCATTTAACGTATCGAATTGTGTGTTAGATGGGAATAATGTAGAAATATCGGCGGGTTCGATCCTGTTGGAAAGTGGAAAACACACGCTATCGCTGCCTGCGGAATAGGAATCATATGATTCCCTTTTTGTTGACTTATGTTAATAGCTGTTTTTTAATTATTACGCCGTAAGTGTTTTATTCTATTGAAGGGTATATAGTATAAAAGGCTAAATAATAAAAAGGATCTATTACCATGTTTAAATGTAAACAGCTTTTAAGGCGAATATGTGTGGTTAGCTATGTTTTCTTGTTGTGTGGAGGTTTGGTAAATGCGTCAAATCTCGTTTCTAAGACCAATACCCTGATAGGGACTCAAGGTAATGGGTGGGCTTCCGGATATTTGTATCCGGGGGCTACCTATCCCTTCGGTATGGTACAGTTTACCCCGACTTATTTCACGAAACAACTAGGCTTTGTCATCAATCAATTGAGTGGTGCGGGATGCGATCATATGGGAAATTTCCCTACGCTTCCGATTGCCGGAGCTTTACGGGTTTCTCCGGATAGTATCTTGAATATGCAGACTCCGGTCGGCAAGGAGATCGGAACGGCCGGTTATTACGCAGCCACCGTAGATCATTCTATACGTGCGGAATTAACCGTTACGGAACGTACGGGTATGGCTCGTTATACGTTTTCTTCCAAGGAAAAGCAGGGTACCGTGATTATCGGAGGAGGAGTAGCCGCTACCTCTATCCAAGTAGCCGCTATTAAGATTACGGGTCCTCATAGTTGCGAGGGATATGCGGAGGGTGGTGCTTTCTGTGGAATCCCAACTCCCTATAAAGTTTACTTTGTGGCTGAGTTCGATGCGGATGCGGAGAGTTTTGGTACATGGAAGGAGGAGCGACTACATGCGAATCATACGTTTGCGGAAGGCAGTCACTCGGGGGTGTATTTTACTTTTCCGTTGAAAGAGGGGAATCAGGCGGTGCAGTATAAGATCGGTGTTTCTTATGTCTCGGTGGAGAATGCCCGAGAGAATTTGAGGGTTGAGAATCCCGCTTGGGACTTCTCTGCGGTCCGTCAGGCGACGCAAGATAAATGGAATGAATACCTCGGGAAGATAGAGGTAGAGGGAGATAACGAGGATCGCCAGATGCAATTCTATACGCATCTATATCGTTCATTAATCCATCCGAATGTTTGTAGCGACGTGAATGGGGAATATATGGGGGCGGATAGCCAAGTGCATAAGACAGCCCGAAAATTCTATACCTCTTTCAGTAATTGGGATACGTATCGTACGCAGACTGCTTTGATCGCTATGCTAGCTCCCGAGGAGACCTCGGATATCGTTATGTCTCATTACTTATTTGCCGAGCAATCCGGTGGTGGCTTCCCTCGTTGGGTACTGGCGAATATAGAGACAGGTGTTATGCAGGGGGACCCGACTCCGATTCTTGTAGCCAATGCGTATGCGTTTGGAGCTCGCAACTATGATCCTCGAACTTTACTGCGGACTATGCGTTATGGAGCAGAAGTGCCGGGGGCTAATTCCCAAGGTGTTTTGACTCGACCGGGCTTGGAACAGTATTTGGAGAAAGGGTATTACGACGCTTCGATCTTACTGGAATATACATCTTCTGATTTTGCGATTGGCCGTTTCGCCTTGCAAGCCTGCAATGATGAGCCGGTTTGTAATTGGTATACGCAACGGGCGATGAACTGGAAGAATCTTTTTAATAAGGAGACCGGTTGGTTGCAGTCCCGAAACGAGGATGGTTCGTGGAAACGTTATGATGCGGATTGGCGGGAATCGACATATAAGAATTATTTCTGGATGGTACCTTATGATTTGCAAGGGTTGATCGATAGTATAGGAGGAAAGGAAGCGGCGGAGAAGCGTTTGGATGAGATGTTCCGACGTTTGGACGCTAGTTATGGAGATGAATGGTTCGCCTCCGGTAACGAGCCTAGTTTCCAAATCCCTTGGATTTATAATTGGGCGGGGGCTCCTTATAAGGCGCAACAAGTGATCCGGCGTATACTGAACGAACAATATAGTAGCCGTGTGAACGGTTTGCCGGGCAACGACGATTTAGGATCGATGGGAGCATGGTATGTCTTTGCCAGTATCGGTTTGTTTCCAGAGATTCCCGGAGTGGGAGGTTTCTCTGTGAATAGTCCGGTATTCCGTAAGATTGTTTTACATTTGCCCGAGGGAGACGTGATTATCAAGGGGGGTGATGAGAAAAAAGAGTATATCCATTCCTTAAGTCTTGATGGAAAGAAGATGGAGGGCACTTGGATCGATTGGTCGGATTTATATCGGGGGGCGACCTTGGAATATAAATTATCCGGGAAGCCGGATAAGACGTGGGGAACTCGGATAGCTCCCCCTTCATATGGAAAATAAATATAACTTAATACTACGAATAACATGATTAAAGAAACATTATTAGTCTCTACTTTCGGCTTATTGGGATTGGTTACCGTAGCTTGCGGCTCTCAAAAGAAAGACCAGACGGCGGAAGCTGTATCGGAAACAGCTTGGTGCTTGGACGGGTTTGAGCGTCCGACAGGAGTGAATCCGGTAATTAAGCCGTTACCAACTAAGTTTTATTGCCCGATGCGGGAAGATTCTGTAGCATGGGAGGAGAGTGACACATTTAATCCGGCGGCTACGATTTACGATGGGAAGATTGTGGTGATGTACCGTGCGGAAGATAACTCCGCTCAGGGAATCGGTTCCCGGACTTCCCGTTTGGGATATGCGACCTCTACTGACGGTATCCATTTCGAGAGGGATACGAAGCCTGCTTTTTATCCGGCTAAAGATAATCAAGTAGAGAACGAATGTCCCGGAGGTACGGAAGATCCTCGTATTGCTATGACCGAGGATGGTACGTATGTCTTGCTATATACGCAATGGAACCGCAAGGTGCCTCGTCTGGCGGTGGCGACCTCAAAGGATTTGAAACACTGGACGAAGTTCGGTCCGGCTTTTGAGAAAGCCTATAATGGCAAATTCAAGGATGAGGCGACCAAATCCGCATCGTTAGTCACGACTTTAAAGGGAGATAAGCAGGTCATTGCGAAAGTGAATGGCAAGTATTTCATGTACTGGGGGGAGAAGAATGTATATGCGGCTACCTCCGATAATTTAACAGATTGGGACCCACTGTTGGACGAGAATGGTGAGTTGCTTAAATTGTTCTCTCCCCGTTCCGGCTATTTTGATAGCCAGTTGACCGAATGTGGACCTCCCGCTATCTTGACAAAGGATGGCATCGTTCTGTTGTATAACGGTAAAAACGAACCGGGAGAAAAAGGGGATACCGCTTATCCTGCGAACTCTTATTGTGCCGGACAAGCATTGTTCGATGTAAATAACCCGACAAAATTGATCGGTCGTTTGGATAAGCCTTTCTTGCAACCGACGGATGATTTTGAAAAAAGCGGTCAATACCCTGCGGGTACCGTATTCGTGGAAGGTCTGGTCTATTACCGGAATAAATGGTATCTGTATTATGGCTGTGCCGATTCATTCGTGGCTGTGGCCGTATCGGATAAACAATTGAACTTCTAAGTGTCCAAAAGTAAATAAGATGAGAACTAATCGATGGCTTTTTAGTTTGGCGTGTATGCTTTCTGTGTTTGTGTGTGGCAATGCGCAGAAAACTCCTTCCCCTTTTCAAAGGGGTGACCGGGTTGTTTTTTTAGGCAATAGCATAACAGAGGGCGGACATTATCATTCTTATATATGGTTGTACTATATCACTCATTTCCCGGATATGCGGATGCGGATGTATAGCGCCGGCACCGGTGGTGACAGTTCTTGGGATATGTTGGAACGGATCGAGGAGGATGTATATGGTAAAAATCCGACGGTGGTTACGGCTACTTTCGGTATGAACGATAGTGGTTATTTCGAATATAACGGCGATAATCCTACGGCTTTCGTGGAGCGGCAAATGTATCGGGTAGATACGACCTTTCAGGCGATGCAGAAGATCATGAAATCTCACAAAGATACAAGGGTGATCATGATCGGTGGCACGCCGTACGACGAGACTTGGCAAAATGAGAAAAATAAGCCTTTTCTTGGAAAGAACGCTACGATCCAGAAAATCATCCGTCTGCAAAGAGAGGCGGCCGTGAAGAATGACTGGGCGTTCGTGGATTTCCACAACCCGGTATTGGAGGTGAACAGGGTACAGCAAGCGAAAGATCCGCGGTTTACCTTAATGCAAGGAGATCGGATTCATCCGGATAACCACGGTAATATGTTGATGGCCTATTTCTTCTTGAAGTCTCAGGGATTGGCGGGTAAACCGGTCGCTAAAGTTGATATCGATGCTTCCCGACGTGTGGTGCTGGCGAACGAGAATTGTTTCGTGAATGAATTGAAAGTATCAGACAAGGGTACGGTCTCTTTTACCTATTTAGCGAAGTCTTTACCTTATCCGATGGATACGATCTCTCGGGGCTGGGAGAAAAAACATACGCAATATGAGGCGACCTTATACGCTCCGATTATGGAGGATCTTAATCAAGAGGTATTGCGGGTGGATGGATTGAAAGGTGCGTATAGGTTGGAGATAGACGGGGATTCAATTTCTACGTTTTCGGCCGAGGATTTGGCAAAAGGTATTAACTTAGCGGCGTTAACGAACACACCGCAATATCAGCAGGCCGTTCGGGTCATGCATTTGAATGAGGAACGTTGGAATATCGAGAAACGTTTCCGGGAATATGCGTGGACGGAATTTTATATCTTGAAGCGGAAGGGCATGTTATTTCAGGATAATATCGCCGCTATGGATACGTTAAGGGCGAACCTTCATACGAATATCTTCTTGGCCGGCCATCTGGATAACTACTCCAAGATGATGTATCCGGAAATCCGGGAGGCTTGGAACCAACAAATCGATATGTTGGTGGATCGTATGTATCAGATCGCCCAACCGAAGGTACGTAGAATAGAACTTATAAAAAAATGATACGATTAGTAAGAAGTTTAAGATGGATAACGACTACGGCGTTATCGCTCGCATTGGTGGGAACGGCCTGTTCCGGTCCGACCCGGACTATCGAGGAGGTTCATTTCTCTGATTATGTAAATCCCTTTATCGGGGCGAGTACGAATACGGAGGCGGCCGGTGCTTACCATGGCTTGGGGAAGACCTTCCCCGGTGCGACTACCCCTTTCGGTATGGTACAGGTAAGTCCGAATACGATTACGGGGGGCGACAATGGTTCCGGATATAGCTACGAGCATGAGACGATCGAGGGATTCGCCTTTACGCAGATGAGTGGTATCGGCTGGTACGGTGATCTGGGTAATTTATTGGTAATGCCTACCGTGGGCGATCTGCGCACGAACTCAGGAAAAGAGGGGGGCGTAGCCGGGTATCGTTCCCGATATGATAAATCATCCGAGGAGGCTAAGGCTGGATATTATAAGGTATTGCTTAGCGATTACCAGATACAAGCGGAAGCGACAGCGGCTCCTCATAGCGGTATGCTGCGATTCGTTTTCCCCGAGAATAAGCAGTCCCGTATCCAGTTGGACTTAGCCCGTCGTGTGGGAGGTACTTCTACGTATCAGGCGGTTCAAGTGATAGATGACCATACGATCGCCGGACGAATGGAATGTACGCCGGAAGGTGGAGGCTGGGGGAATGGTGAAGGTTCTTCCCGATACACCGTGTATTTTTATGCGCAGTTTTCCAAACCGTTGAAAGATTATGGTGTATGGAGCGTGGATATCCCGGCAGGGCAGGATCGGCATCGGGAATTCGTGGAGAGTCCGGCTTTCCAGATATTGACAGCGAACGCAAAGATTTCGGAGAGACCAAAGGCATATGAGGGCGAGCACCTCGGGTTCTTTACGGAGTTTGAGACTGAGGCGAATGAGGAGGTTCTTTTCAAGGCTGGTATTTCCTTTGTAAGCTTGGAGGGTGCGGAAAAGAACTTGAAAGCGGAGATCAAGGATTGGGATTTTGATGCGGTACGTTCTCGTGCCCGCTCGTTATGGGATACGGCTTTGGCTAAGATGGATGTCAGCGGTGGAACGGATGAGCAGAAGGTGATCTTCTATACCTCCTTGTATCATACAATGATCGATCCGAGGATTTACACGGATGTGGATGGTCAATATATGGGCGCGGACGGAAAAGCGCATAAGTCGGATACGTTCACGAAACGTACGATCTTTAGCGGTTGGGACGTGTTCCGTAGTCAGATGCCTTTGCAAACGATTATTAATCCGGTATTGGTGAACGATTTGTTGAAGTCATTGACAACGATGGCAGAGGAGAGTGGCCGTGAGTACTATGAGCGCTGGGAGTTGTTGAACGCCTATAGCGGTTGTATGTTAGGAAATCCGGCTATATCGGTCTTGGCGGATGCCTATGCGAAAGGTATTTGTAGCTTGGATATGGAAAAGGCTTATCGGTATGCGGATAAAACCTCGAGAATGTTCGGGAATGCGGAGTTGGGCTATACCCCGAATCCGCAGAGTATCTCCAAAACCTTGGAGTATGCGTATACGGAATGGTGTATGTCTCAGTTGGCGAAATCATTAGGAAAACAGGAGGATGCGGTTTATTATGCGAAGTTGGCTCAGTCTTACCGGAATTTATATGATGCGGAGAAACATAGCTTCCGCCCGAGAGAAGCGAATGGCCGGTTTGAGGCTTGGCCGGAAGAGGGTAAGCTGAAGGAATGGTACGGCTGTATGGAATGCAATGAGCTGCAACAGGGGTGGTTTGTGCCTCATGATATTCCGGGTATGGTGGAACTGATGGGAGGAACGGAACGGGTGATCGCCGATCTGGATACGATGTTCGACAAGACACCAACAGATTTCCTGTGGAACGCTTATTACAATCATGCGAACGAGCCGGTTCATCATGTGCCTTTCTTGTATAATCATTTGGGACAGCCGTGGAAAACCCAGAAATGGTCTCGTTTCATTTGCGATAAGGCGTATAAGAATAAGGTAGAAGGCTTGGTTGGAAACGAGGATGTCGGTCAGATGTCCGCTTGGTATGTATTGGCGGCATGTGGTTTGTATCCGGTTTGTCCGGGAGATACTCGCTATGAGATATCCAGCCCGGTTTTTGAGAAGACTGAGATTCAGGTTGGCGAAGGGAATACATTTATCATACGAGCCAACCGAAATACCCCGGAAAACACCTATATCCAATCCGCTAAATTAAACGGGACGGATTATACGAGATGCTATCTTGATTATAGGGATATCATGAAAGGTGGCGTACTAGAATTGGAGATGGGCCCCGAGCCGAATACAAATTGGGGCGTGAATAATTAATCAGTAAATAAAATAACATGAAACTCAATACTTTTTATAAACAGGGGGCGGCTTTAGCCCTCTGTCTAGCCCTCTCTTTCCCTGTTTTTGCGGAGAAAGACTTGGTACAATACGTAAATACTTTGCAAGGAACAAACTCGACTTACGAATTGAGTTGGGGAAATACCTACCCGACTACGGCGGTTCCCTATCCCATGAATAGCTGGTCTCCACAGACCGGGAAGAATGGTGATGGTTGGAAATACCAATACTCGGCCACTACGATCCGGGGTTTCCAACCGACGCATCAATGTAGCCCTTGGGTGGGAGATTACGGGGTATTCTCTTTGATGCCTGTACCGGAATTGGTTGTTGATGAGTCCAAACGGGCGACTCCGTTCTCTCATGATAAAGAGATTGCCAAGCCTCATTATTATAAGGTTACGTTGGAGAATGGTATTACCACGGAGTTCTCGCCAACTACCCGTTCCGCTCATTTCCGTTTTTCCTTTCCCGCGAAGGGAGACGCTTTTCTCGTACTGGATGGCTATACGAAAACCAGTCAGGTACAAATCGATGTAGCGAACCACCGGATCACCGGCTATGTACACAATGGGGCTTTCTCTCCGAAGACACATAAGAATTATTTTATCATTCAATTTGATAAGCCTTTCGTTAGCTATGGTACATGGGAGAATCGTAAGAATACGATCCAGAAGAATAATTTGAGTCGGGAAGGGGAAGGAATCGGTGCCTATGTACAATTCGCGAAAGGCTCTAAGGTACAGGCCAAGGTCTCTACCTCTTATATCAGTCCGGAGCAAGCGGAGGTTACGATGACTCGTGAGCTAGGTAAGCACTCATCGGTAGAAGTGACGAAGCAAGCGGCTGCTGACGTATGGAACCAGCTATTGAATCGTGTGTTGGTGGAAGGTGGAACCGAGGAGGATATGAAAACCTTCTACTCCTGCATGTTCCGTGCCAATTTGTTTTCCCATAAGTTTTATGAGGAGAAAGAGGATGGTTCTCCTTACTACTATAGTCCGTACGATGAGAAGATTCATGATGGATATATGTTTACCGATAATGGTTTTTGGGACACTTTTCGTTCCCAGTTCCCGCTGACCAATATCTTGCACCCTACGATGCAGGGGCAATATATGCAAGCCTTGCTAGACGCTCAGGAGCAATGTGGATGGTTACCTTCTTGGTCGTTCCCGAGTGAGACCGGCGGGATGGTAGGGAATCACTCGATCTCTTTATTGACGGATGCTTGGGTGAAGGGTATCCGCACTTTCGATCCGGAGAAAGCCTTGAAAGCGTATGCGCATGAGGCGATGAATAAGGGACCTTGGGGCGGTGCCAACGGACGGGTTCGTTGGAAGGATTATTATCAGTTGGGATATATACCTTATCCGGAATCCATGGGATCTACGGCACAGACGTTGGAATATTGCTATGATGACTTTTGTGCGTATCAGTTGGCGAAAATGACTGGGAATAAGTTTTATGAGGAGGTCTTTGCCCGCCAGATTTATAATTACAAGAATGTGTACGATCCATCTGTCGGTTTTATGAGAGGTCGTAAATTGGATGGTAGTTGGGCGGATTTCGATGCTTTCGAATGGGGCGGTCCTTATTGCGAGGGGAATGCTTGGCATTACAATTGGTCGGTTTTCCATGATGTCCAAGGGTTGATCGATTTGACAGGAGGTGATGAGCGTTTCGTGGCGAAGATCGACTCTGTTTTCGCTTTACCCGGTATCGTGAAATATGGAACATACGGAACGAAAATTCATGAGATGCTGGAGATGGAATTGGCGAAGATGGGACAGTACGCCCAAGGTAATCAACCGATCCAGCATATGATTTACTTGTATAGTTACGCAGGCCAGCCTTGGAAGACGCAATATTGGATTCGTCAGGTGATGGATCGGTTATATAATAGCTCGGAAAATGGTTATCCGGGTGATGAGGATCAAGGCGGTATGTCTTCTTGGTACGTATTGAGCGCGTTGGGAATCTACAGTGTTTGCCCGGGGACGGATGAGTATGTATTGGGTAGCCCGAAATTCCGGAAAGCTACGATTACGATGGAGGATGGCAAGAAGTTCGTGATCGAGGCGAAAGGGAATAGTAAGGATAACGTATATATCCAAAACGCTACCTTGAACGGGAAGAGACATACACGTAATTATATCCATTACAGCGATATCGTGAATGGGGGCGTGCTGGAGCTTCAAATGGGCAATCAACCGGAGAAGACGAGAGGAACCGCGAAAGAGGATCGTCCTTTCTCGTTAAGTAAATAAGTTTTTGGCTGTAAAATCTGTATATTTGTCCCCGTAGTTCCTTGAAAACAAGGCTACGGGGAATTAATCATTAATATTCACTGATATGAATTGGATGAAAAAGGTAGCGGTAGCGTTGGTTTGTTTGCTTCCGCTCGGTTTACAGGCAGCGAAGATAGATACTTTGCAAGTGAAAAGTCCTTCGATGAATAAAAGTATAGAGGTCGTCGTGGTAAGTCCGGATGTGGCCGCAACGAAAGCGTGTCCGGTGATTTATTTGTTACATGGCTATGGCGGTAACGCTTGTACATGGGTCGGTATCAAGCCGGATCTACCTAAGATCGCTGATGAGAAGGGTATCTTTTTCGTATGCCCGGATGGTAAGAATACGTGGTATTGGGATAGCCCTTTGAACGCGGATGTACGGTATGAGACTTTCATCTCGAATGAGTTGGTGAAATACGTGGATTCCCATTATAAGACAGTGGCCGATCGTAAGGGACGTGCTATTACCGGCTTGAGCATGGGTGGACATGGTGCTATGTGGAATGGCCTTCGTCATAGCGATGTTTTCTCCGCTGCGGGAAGTACCAGCGGTGGCGTGGATATCCGCCCTTTCCCGAAAAACTGGGAGATGAGCGTGCAAATAGGTGAGAAGGCAAAATATCCGGAAAACTGGGAGAAGTACACGGTTATCAATTTGGTTCCAACCTTGAGGAAAGACCAGATCGCTTTGATCTTCGATTGCGGTGACAGCGATTTCTTTTTGGAGGTGAATAAGAACTACCACGAGGCGTTATTAAAACAAGGCATCGACCACGACTTTATCACTCGCCCGGGTAGTCATGATTCACAATACTGGAATAATTCTATTGATTACCAGATCCTCTTTTTCTGGAAGCATTTCTTGAAGATGAAGGCCTTGTGATAAGACCGTTTGGCGATTTGACATTCTGACATTTTGTAAACTGAAGTCCCGGAGAACCGATTTTTCCGGGACTATGTACGGCTCGTTGCCAAATACGCAAGAAAAAAACAACAATTCGTTCATTGATAATACAATACCGAAAAACCGCCTTTCATTCTAGCGAAAATAATTCATCCTAATTCATATCCATTGACTTCTTCGGGCTATCCGATAGGGTTACGACTGGGTTCTAACCGGGTTACGATGCCTATCCACGACTACTGACAACCCTATTCGTGACTGTTTATAATGCCTAACGGCAGTATTGGCGTCGCCCAACGCGACTATACGTGTAGGCTTTTGTCGCCTTTCGTGCCTAAAAACGGGAATACTCTCACTTAAAAGGGCGTTTTATTGCCCCTTACGTCTACTGGTTGGGGCGATTCAAACGAATGCCTTGTCACGATTCGCATTCGAAAAGAAGCATAAAGAAAGTTTCCCGCTGTTATACTCCATATGTACGCTAATTTTCGTACTTTTGCCTCTTGAATCTTGAATATACGAAAGCGATGAATTATCAGATAGATGCTCCGGGTTCCGCTATCCGGACTACCGTAAAGCTTCCCGCTTCTAAAAGTATCAGTAACAGGGCATTGATCTTGAATGCGCTAAGTTATAGCGCATACGATGTGGAGAACTTATCCGATTGCGATGATACAAATTTGATGGTAAAGGCATTGAACTCGAACGATCGGGATTTTAATGTGGGTGCGGCGGGTACGACGATGCGTTTCCTTACTGCTTTCCTCTCGAAGGTGGTGGGCGAATGGACGATTACGGGAACCGAACGCATGAAGAACCGTCCGATCAAGGTGTTGGTGGATGCGCTGAACGCTTTAGGCGCCCGGATCGAGTACATGGAGAAGGAGGGTTATCCTCCTTTGCGTATTTTCGGAAGCGCCTTGCAAGGCGGAGAGATCTCGCTACCGGGAAATGTTAGCTCTCAATATATATCCGCTATCTTGATGATCGCCCCGTTAACAGAAAATGGGGTTATGTTGCATTTGGAGGGCGCTATTATCTCTAGGCCCTATATCCATATCACCTTGCAATTGATGGAGCAATATGGAGTGAGAGCCTCTTGGACGGAGAATACGATCAAGGTGCTCCCCCAAGAGTATAAGCCGATTCGTTTTACGGTGGAATCCGATTGGAGTGCCGCTTCTTATTGGTATGAGATCATGGCGTTATCGAAAAATGCTGAGATCGAATTGTTAGGTTTATTCAAGAATAGCTTGCAGGGAGATGCCGCCGGAGCGAAGTTGTTCGCTCAATTGGGAGTGGGCACTACTTATACGAAACGTGGAGTCGTGTTAAAGCATACTGGAAATATCTGTGAGAAGTTGGTTTATAACTTCGTGAATGAACCGGATTTGGCTCAAACCTTTGTGGTGACTTGCGTGTTATTAAATATCCCTTTCCGCTTTACGGGACTTCAATCATTGAAGATCAAGGAGACGGATCGGATCGAGGCATTGAAGACAGAGCTTCGTAAATTAGGTTATGTGTTGACGGATCGCAATGATAGCATCTTGGAGTGGAACGGTGAACGCAGGGAACCGGAGTCGCATCCGGTAATCGCCACTTACGAGGATCATCGGATGGCTTTGTCATTCGCTCCCGCCGCTTTGGTACGTCCCGAGGGGATAGAGATCGCCCACCCGCAAGTGGTCAGCAAGAGTTATCCCCATTATTGGGAAGATCTTAAGGCCGCTGGTTTCTCTATTAGGGAATCAGCCCTTTAATTTTCAGTTTTCAATTCTCAACTTTCAATTGAATTATGTGGTACATTGTCATAAGTCTTATAGGTCTGGGTGTCGTAGCCGCTATCGCCGGGTATTTCCGGAATAAGAAACTTCAGAAGATGCTGGAACGGGGGGAGATCTCGGAGATCCCCGAGGCACAGGAGATTCCGGAGGTTTGCTGCGGACAACATGAGACTTGCGAGCGGGATAGTTTATTAGCCGCCGTCAGCAAGAAAATCGAATATTATAACGATGAGGAACTGGATCGGTTCCAAGGAGTGGAAGCGGACGCTTACGATGAGGAAGCCGTTGAGGAGTTTAGTGAAGTGCTTTATACCCTCCGGGAAGTGGAGGTGGCCGGTTGGCTCCGTAGCCTGCAATTGCGAGGGATCAATTTGCCGGATGCCTTGAAGGATGAGGCATTCCTGATCATTGGCGAACGCCGTACTCATTAATTTAGGAAACGAATCATATGGATTTATTGCAATATGCCTTTTTTCAGAACGCCTTGATCGGGAGCTTGCTAACCGCCATCGCTTGTGGGATTGTCGGGACTTACATCGTATCCCGCCGGTTGGTATTTATCAGCGGAGGGATCACGCATGCTTCGTTCGGAGGTTTGGGCTTGGGTTTTTATCTGGGAACAAACCCGATCTTGATGGCGATGTTGTTTTCGATCCTCTCTGCCTTTGGCGTGGAGTGGGCGAGCAAGACGCAAAACGTAAGGGAGGATTCCGCCATAGCGGGCGTATGGTCGCTGGGTATGGCTTTGGGCGTGATCTTTATCTTCCTTACGCCGGGGTATGCCCCGAATCTGTCCGCTTATTTGTTCGGTAATATCTTGACCATCTCTACGGCCGATATCTTATGGATTTTAGGGTTGGTGGTATTGTTGATACTCATATTCTCCCTTTTCCTCCGTGAGATTGTTTACGTGGCGTTCGATCGTGACTTCGCTGTCACGCAAGGCCTACCGGTAAAATGGATCGAGTATACGATGATGTGCTTTATTGCCATGACAATTGTTCTTTCGATCCGGTTGGTAGGGATTATGCTATTGATGAGTTTGCTGACCTTGCCTCAAATAACGGTGAACCTGTTTACTTCCGACTTCAAGAAGATCATGTGGGGAAGTATCGCGATCGGCTTTCTGGGTTGCGTGTCCGGACTGGTTCTTTCTTATTTCCTGAACGTGCCTTCCGGTGCGTTTATCATCTTGTTTTTGGTGGTCCTCTTTTTGGCCTTGAAAGCAATAAAACCGTTGTTACGGCGTTAATTAAAGAATGAAAAAAGGGTTTTATTACATAGTGGCGTTATTAACGGTACTCTTGCTTTGGTCGTGCAGCACGAAGAAGAACACGAAAGCGAGCCGTTTTTATCATGCCTTTACGACCCGTTATAATATTTATTTCAATGGAAAACAGGCGTTTGACGAGGCACTGAAAAGCCAACAGGACGGATATAAAGAGAACTATTCCGACAGGATCTATATGTATCCGATCAGCGCCCAGCCTAAAGACAAAGCCGAGCCGGGCGGCCCTTTCGACCGGACGATCGAGAAAAGTAATAAAGCTATTAAACTACACTCCATAAAAGCGAAACCGGCCAAGAAACCGGGCTGGCGGAATAATCCCAAACTACGTGCTATCCAAGAACAAGAGGAGTATAACCCTTTCTTAAAGAATAGTTGGCTGATCATGGGACAGGCGCAATTCTACAATGCCGATTTCCTGCAAGCCTCCGCTACCTTCTCCTATATAGCCCGTCATTACGCGAAGGATGAGGAGGTCGTGGCCGAGGCCCGTTTGTGGCAAGCCCGTTGTTATTCTGAGATGGGTTGGTTCTATGAATCGGAGGATATCTTGGATAAGATGAACAAGAACGGTATTCCCGCCTCTGCCTTGAAGCAATATGCGGCGGTGTATGCCGATTATTTGATCAAGAACGGGCAGTTCGAGGATGCCATCCCTTATCTGAAGACCGCTATCAAGGCGGAGAAAAACCGGAAGCAACGTACCCGGATGAAGTATCTTTTGGGACAAATCTATGCGGATCAAGAATTGGATGGCTTGGCTTATAAGACCTTTGGCGAGGTGGCTCGTTCAAATCCTCCGTATGAGTTGGAATTTGCCTCACGTATCCGTCAGACAGAAGTATTCTCGGGTACGAACTACTTGAAAGTGGTGAAGATGCTCGAGAAAATGGCGAAAAGCCAGAAGAATAAGGATTATCTGGATCAAGTATACTATGCTTTAGGAAATGTATACCTCAGCCGGGAAGATACGGTGAATGCCATAAAGAACTATCAACTCGGTATCGATAAGAGTACATTGAATGGAATGGATAAGGCGATCTGCCAGATAAAGCTGGGAGATATCTATTTTACGATGCGGGATTACGTGAAAGCGCAACCTTGCTTTAGCGGAGCCTTAGCCGGAATTCAAAAGGAATACAAGGATTATGAACGAGTTTCTAAATTGTCAGCGATTCTGGATGAATTGGTCGTGCATGTAGAAGCGGTCCATCTTCAAGACAGTTTGCAAGCCTTGGCTAAATTGCCGGAAGCGGAGCGATTAGCGATTATCGATAAGAAGATCGAGGAGGTAAAGAAAGAGGAGGAAGAGGCGAAAGCCTTGGCTGAGAAGGAGGCTTATCTGGCCGAGCAGGAAGCGAAAGGCACCGGAATCGACCGTCCCGGTACGGAAACCAACGCTGTTGTTTTGCCGAACGCGTCCGGTGGAGCCTCTTTCTATTTCTATAATCCTCAGACCGTAGCGCAAGGAAAGACACAGTTCCAGCGTAAATGGGGACGTCGTCCGTTGGAAGATCACTGGCGTCGCCGTAAGAAGGAACTCTCTACCTTTAATGAGAATCTGGATGAGGAGATGCTGGCCGAGGGAGATTCCACCCAAATGGTAGGGTCGGACGGTGAGCTGTTGCCGACCGATTCGATAGGCGGTGACCTACCGGCTGTTGCCGCCGATGATCCGCATACCCGTGAGTATTATCTTCAGCAATTACCTTTTACGCAGGAAGACGTAGACGCTTCTAACATTATTATTATAGACGGCCTTTACAATATGGCGATGATCTATAAGGATAAGTTGGAGGATATCCCCTTATCTGTCGAGGCATTCGAGAATCTGGAACGCCGTTTCCCGGATCATGAGCACCGCTTGGAGAGTTATTATCAGGTATATTTGATGGCCCTAAAAACCGGAAATACAGCGTTGGCTACCGAGTATAAGAATAAATTAATGAACGCCTTCCCGGAAAGCGATTATGCGGTAGCTGTGGCTGATCCGAATTACGAGTATAATATCCGCATGATGGATGTGGTACAAGACTCGATCTATCAAGCTACTTATGATCGCTATCTGGAGAGCGATACAGCGTATGTACGTAAGAGTTTCCGGTACGTAAGCGAGAAATATCCATTGGCTACATTGATGCCTAAATTCATGTTTTTGGATGCGTTGTCATATGTGCAGGCCGGGGATGCGGAAGGGTTTAAGAATGCCTTGAAAGCGCTGGTCGAGAAGTATCCGAACGCGGATGTCACGGAACTGGCCGGGGAGATGTTGAAAGGTGTTCTTCGGGGACGTGCCTTGGTGCAGGGCGGTGTGAAAGGTATGAGTTGGAACCTACGATTCGGTTTGGGCGAGGATGGTATGTTATCTGCCGAGGATTCGGCCCGTGTATTTAATCCGGAACGGAACACGCCTTATCAGATGCTTTTGGTATATCCTACGGGTAGCGTAGATCAGAACCAGTTGCTATTCGCTGTCGCCGCTTATAACTTCGCGAACTTCATGGTGAAAGAGTTTGATTTGGCTTTGGAGCAGGCCGGCCCGATCAGTATGCTAGCGATCAAAGGATTTATCAATTTCGACGAGATTATCCAATATTATAAGATGATATACGGTAAGGATGGCTACGCTACGGCCTTGAATAAGGCGGTTGCCGTATTACCGATCTCAGATGATAATTATGAGACCTTGATGCGTGGTAAGACCTTGGATGAATATATCACCTTCTTCGATGAGAGCTTCGGTGAGGAATTACCGGATCTGGCTGCCCGTTGGAAGGCTCGTATGGAAGCCGCTAAGGAAGAGGAGGCGTCTGAAGATGAAATGATCACGGAGGAAGAAGCTGAAGTGCCGGAAGAGGCAGATGAATTGAAACCGGAAGCTGAGCCGGAAAAACAAACGGTTGCGGAGCCAGAGGAACAACGGCCTGTTCAAGAACCAGTCCAACAGCCCGAGATACAGCCTATCCCAGTCGTACAAGATACAATAGAGGTGCCTGCGTTTGACAAACCGGAGATCTTGCCTGTTGATACCCTCCGTAAGGATACGGTTTCTGTTGTCCAGCCGGCGGTTGAGGATCAAGGCATGACCTTAAAAGAAATCCAAGAGATCCGTAAACGGGAAGCTGCCGAAGAAGAAGCCCGCAAGGAAGAGGCTCGTAAGGCTTTCGAGGCCCAGCAAAAGGCGGATAAGGAATTACGTGAGCAGAAAGCGAAAGAACAGGAAGAACTTCTCAAGAAGCAAGCGGAGGAAGAACGTGCCTTATTGAAAGCGAAGGCTGATCGAGAGAAACAGCTGGAAGCCGACCGCAAAGCCAAGCTGAAACAAGCGGAAGCCGACCGTAAGGCGAAACTGAAAGCTCGTGAGGATCTTCGTAAGGAAAAGGAGCGCGCCTACAAGCAACGCTTGAAAGAGAAAGAAAAAGAGCGTAAGGAAAAAGAGCGCTTATACAAGCAGAAGTTGAAAGAGAAAGAAAAAGCCCGCAAGGAAGCCTTGCGGGAAAAGGGAAAAGCAGCCCGGGAAAAAGCCCGGAAGCGTTAATTGCATTAGATATTAATAGGTAAGAATCTCCAGCCCCGTCTCTGTCATCAAGAAGGTATGTTCCCATTGGGCGGAGGGTAGCTCATCCTCGGTGACGACCGTCCAACCATCTTCCTCGTCGATAAATACTTTCCAAGTACCCATATTAATCATTGGCTCAATCGTAAAGACCATACCCGGAACCAAAAGCATTCCTGTGCCTTTCCGTCCGAAATGACAAACTTCCGGTTCCTCATGGAATTCCAGACCGACGCCATGTCCGCATAAATCCCGTACGACCGAGAATCCGTTTTTCTCCGCATGCTTTTGAATAGCGTTGCCTATATCGCCGACGAATCCGAACGGCTTCGCCGCTTTCATACCGATCTCCAGACATTCCTTGGCGACCTGTACCAATTTCTGCTTTTCCGGAGATACGTTCCCGATCATGAACATGCGGGACGCATCCGAATAATAACCATCCAAAATTGTTGAGACATCCACATTAATAATATCACCGTCTCTTAGGATCTCCTTCTCACTGGGAATACCGTGACAAACGACCTCGTTGATAGAGGTGCATACACTTTTAGGGAACCCCTCATAGTTTAAGGGGGCTGGAATCGCTCCATGCCCTACCGTATAATCATACACCAATTTATCGATAGCGGCTGTAGACATACCTTCTTTAATCTCCTTCTGGATTAAATCCAGTAGCCCTGTATTGATCACGCTACTTCTGCGGATGCCCTCAATCTGCTCCGGAGTCTTGATAAGCTTGCGGGTGGGTACTAAATGTCCTTTATTTTGGATATATAGGATTTTCTTGTCTAATTCGGTGAGAGGTTGTCCCTTGATGGGTTTCCAATTGTTTACTGTTCTACGTGACATATTATTCGTTTTACTCAAAATGTAATGTAAAGGTATGACTTTTTAAGATACCCTGTCCTGTAGATCCTCTTTATTTATCCAAATAGCTCTTCTTGAAGATATCTATACAAAGAAGGAATAAGGATAATAACAACGGCCCGAAGATGATCCCCATAAATCCGAATAAGGACAACCCGATTACGACTCCGAAGACGGTGATCAACGGATGTATGTCCGCCAACTTTTTTTGTAAGATAAAACGAATCAGATTATCGACATTCGTAATAACGAGCAAGGCATAAATAGTTAGTCCCAAGGCATGTACCCAATCTCCGTTTAAAGCCATATAAGCCGCCAGCGGAACCCAGACCAAGGCGGTCCCTACAATGGGAATGATCGTAGCGATACAAGTGAGAAACCCAAATAACAGCGGATCGGGAGTCTGAAAGATAAAGTAACCGATCACCGCTACGATACCTTGTATAACCGCCAAAAGAGGGATACCTATGGCATTCGATTTTACGATCATATTGATCTCGTTGAGTACCTCATCCTTGTTTTGGTCACTGAAAGGGAATAAGGTATATAGATAGTTTTCCATCTTTCTTCCACCTATCAGCATGAAGTACAGGATGAAAATCAATACGACGACATTTACGGCGAAACTGCTTATGCTACCCACTAAGAATTGTCCGATTTGTGGGAGTATAGAGGCCGCTTTTAATAAGTTTCCTCTATCCAGTACATCAAATCCGGTCTTTTCCTGAACTAGATCCGCTATATGTTGGCCTGTATTTAGCAGTACAGTCGGGTCTAAATTAATATTTTGAGTTTTGTTGATTACCAACCAGATCGCCAATGTGATCGGGATTAAGAAACATAAGATTGTTTCCCCCAGTAACAGTAAAGCCGCGAAAGCCGGTCTCATATTTAGCTTTTCTGTCAGATGGAACATCTGTCCACGCAGCAATATATAGATGGTGAATGCTCCAAGTATACCTCCAAGAAACGGGGTAATCTTAAAAAATAGAATTACCCCTAGTCCTAATATAATGGTGATCAATGAGTATCTCCAGTAATGTTCTTTTACGTTTTCCATATACATTCATGCCCTTATTTATCTAAAAACAAGATAGGAGAAGTCATTGTTTATTGGATTGCTTATTCTTTGGAGAGCTGCTTGCCTTCGACGAAGGTCTCTTGAATCTCTATGTCGTTGTTGAAAAGGATGATATCCGCGTCTTTCCCTGTTTCCAGCGTTCCTTTATGATCCAAGATTCCCATTAAGCGGGCCGGGCTTTCGGAAGCCATACGAACTGCGTCGTGCAATGGAATTTCCGCTTTCTCGACCAGGGTACGGATCAAACGGATTCCGGTAGCTATACTTCCCGCGATAGCGGAGCAATCGGCTAATTTACATACGCCTTCCTCAATAATTACCCGGGGGTCCGGAAAATGTTCCGTACCGTTATCGCAAGCGGCGGCGGCCATTGCGTCCGTGATTAAGGACGTACGTTCTACCCCTTTGATTTGATATACCAACTTTAAGATCGCCGGCGGTACGTGGATACCATCGGCTACGACTTCAACGGTCATGTCTTTCATAAGATAAATACCCTCTACCGTTCCTTCATGTTTATATTCACGGTCTTTATGGACGGAAGTCATGGCATTGTAGAAGTGGGTGGCATGGGTGAATCCGGCCTCGTATGCTTTTTTTACTTGGAGATAATCGGCCGTGGTGTGGGCCAGTGAGACCAACACACCATGAGCTGACGCGTATTTACCGAATTCCAAAGCCCCGTCAAGCTCGGGGGCGGCGCTCCAGCGTTTAATACATTGGGTATCGTTTAGTAATTCCTTATATTCTCGGGGATCGGGCGGGTAGATATAATTAGGGTCTTGTCCGCCTTTCATAGCCATATTCAAATAGTTGCCTTCGAGATGTAATCCCATGATACAGGCGCCCTGTTCCGGGTGTTTCATGATATGCTCGCAAGTCTTGATCGCTTCCCGGAAGGTCTCGATAGGGGCAGCTGCCAATGTAGGATATAAAGTCGTTGTTCCCTGCAAGGCATGTGCTCTTGTGATGGCATAGAACGCTTTGGGGGTAGCTTCGGTGAAATCATGTCCGTTGCCGCCGTGTACATGCGTGTCGATACAGCCGGGGGCCACATAATATCCTTTCGCGTCGATGATCTCCGCATGAGGAATCTCCCGGTTTTGCCCGGTGATCTCCACGATCTTCCCATTCGAGATGATGATTTGGCCGTTCGGAAGGAGGCCCGAAGGAGTTAATACTTTCCCGTTTATGATCTTGAGAAATGAGCTTTCCATATATCTTGTTTTTTAGTCTTTTGGAATCAGTAATAAGTTATCCTTATAGGACAGCGGGGGATTATATTGGATTTCCCGGTTGCCCCTCGGGGTAGCGGATCGTAAGAGCGGTGACTGGCCGGTTATCTCGTAAATAGCTTGTCCTAATAAAGGATCATTCAAATCTCCGAATTCAGCTAGATCACTCTTGAATTCATCAATAGCTACATCGGGATGAAATCCGTCTTCATAATCAGCTTCCCGATCCTTATTATAAATATGGAAAGTGACGGGAGAAAGTATCCAGCCATATTTTTTAGATTCATTGTAGATCGTCATGCCGACGGTTTTGCCAAAAGTCTGTTTACCGATAACCCGAACGTCTAGATAAGATCGTAGCGAGTTAATGATAAGTTCGGAGGCGGAAGCCGTGGTGGAACCTGTCAAAACAAATAGCCGTTGTAGGTTTAAATTTCCTGCCATGACCTCGGTCGTTTTAAGTAAAGGCAAGGTCTCATTTTTATTGGAGTTTTTATCGTTATACTCCATGATACATAAAGGTTCTCCTAAAACGCTTTCACGGACTAATAGCGAAGCCAGTAATTGGGCGCAATTGATAAGTCCACCCCCATTGTAACGTAAATCGAGTACGAACTCATTGATATTACGGCTTTTGAATTTTTCGAAGAGTTGTTGCAAATAGAGATTATAACTCGTGTCGCTATAATCATACTCGTCCGGTCCGGAGGCGAAATGGTTGTACATCAAATAGCCGATTCGCTTATTGCCATATGTGTATACGGAATCTTTTAGGAATGGGGTGTCTTCTACCGTTCGGGATGCGTTCAAGGTGACTGTTCGTGTCGGGACTATTCCTTTGCCATTTCCTTGGACTTCTCCTAGTTGGAGGGATACGCTGCCTCCGCTCCTCAATATATCATAGTCTTGGATAGTACCCCAAGAACCGTTTACGCCAAGTATCCAATCTCCCCGTTTCAACCCGGCCTCTTCGGCGGGTGAATCCTTTAATACATAAAGGACAATGGCTATTTTATAGGTGCTGCCTCCGTCTTTAAGGTTGGATGTAGCGAAATCGAATCCATAGGAGTTGCTCGCGTCATAAATACTCTTTGTTACGGTCGCTTTCTCTAATTGGGAAAAGTAATGATGACCTTCAGAAAGATCTTTCCCGTCTTTATCGGACAACAGGCCCTTGAAGAAGCTCTCCGGATCAAGGCTAAAGTCCAAGGAGCTTTTATCCGGGAACTCGGAATACCAAAGATAATTCTCTCGCATCGTTTGCTCGATCCATTGATTCACTTCGTTGCCGGTTGCCGGAATGTCAATATCTTCTTTCTCGCAAGCGGAGAATGCCAAAAGGCTAAGGATAACGATCGTATAATACTTGTAATTCATAGTGGATTATATTAAAACAGCCCTTTTCTCAATAACGGAAAAGGGCTGTTGATATTGTTGATGACAAATATACGCTATATTTTCTTCTCGATAACCGCTTGAACAACATTTAATACATAATCGCCCAGCTTTTCGCTTTCACTAACCATGTCCATGTAATAAACGCCATCTTGATATTGGTACAGCTTATTGTTGATATCTTCGATATTCCGGCTCTTTAACTGGTTACGATAGTTGTTGATCTCGTTCTCTATATTATAAGAAGGATTGATATCATCATGTACGAGTTCCGGCTTATGCAAAATTACGTTCATGCGATCTAAGGCTCCGGATACCAGCTCGAACATATGATCCAGATGCTTGTTTTGCTCCTCCGTGAATTCGGATTTGAACTCGTTTCTGCGTTTGATACTTCGGGCAAGGTTATTACAAGAGTCCGCTATACTCTCGATTTCCGAGACGGCACGTAGCATGATACGGATTTCTTCCTTACTTTCAGAACTCAAACGGCCTTCCGATACCTCGGTCAAGTAATTCGCGATCTCGATCTCCATGCGGTCGCTGATATTCTCGTATTTCTCGATGCGGCTATAAGTCTTGAGGAAGGTCTCCTCATTCTTCTCGTAGAATAATTCTTTCACCATATTAAACATCCTAGCCGTACGCTCGGCGAATAATGAGATTTCTTTATGAGCTTGTAGGATGGAAAGCTCGGCGGTGGATAACATACCTCCCGTGATATAGCGAAGGCGGTATTCCTCGTCTTCCACCTTGGGCTTGATAAGCGTACATACGGTCTTTTCGATCAAGCTTACGAACCAGATCATAATGAAAGTATTACTGATATTGAATGCAGTGTGGAACGCTGCCAGTTTAAAGGATACCGCTACAGCCGGATCACTGACCTTCATTACATGGGTAACAAACCATGAGACGGCATTCGTGAAAGGGTAGAAGAGCACCAAAACCCACATGACACCGAAAACGTTGAAAACAAGGTGCGCTAACGCGGCTCGTCGTGCTTGTGTGTTTCCGGTTAACGCGGCTAAGTTGGCCGTAATCGTGGTTCCGATATTCTCGCCTAATACCAAAGCGACTCCCAAATGATAATCGATCCAGCCGTTGGCGCACATAATCAATGTAATAGCCATCGTGGCAGCGGAGGCTTGTACGATCATGGTTAAGATCGCTCCGATAAATAAGAACAAGATGATGGAGAAAAATCCCATATCCGTATAATTCTGCACGAAAGCCAGCATTTCCGGATTCGCTCCGAGGTCCGGGGCGTTTGCCTTTAAACTTTGAAGGCCCATGAACAGGAACGCGAAACCAAAAACAAATTCACCAATTGATTTACGAGAGCTTTTTCCTGAGAAGAAGAGTGGGAGAGCGAAAGCTAAAAGGGGAAGGGCAAATGCGGCGATATCGACCTTGAAACCGAGGGCGGAGATAAGCCATGCCGTTACCGTGGTTCCGATGTTGGCACCCATAATGACTCCGATGGATTGGGTCAATGTCAAGAGTCCGGCATTCACGAAACTCACGACCATAACCGTCGTAGCCGATGAGGATTGGATGAGAGCCGTTATTAACACGCCGGTGAGCACACCGGTCACTCTGTTTGTGGTCATCGCGGTTAGTATTCGACGTAAACTGTCACCCGCAAATTTTTGTAACCCTTCACTCATGATCTTCATTCCGTACAAGAACAGCGCCAAGGAGCCGATCAGTCGGAGAAAATCAAAAAAAGAATAGTCCATTTAAATTACGTTTAAGTGGATTGTATATCCGATTAATATTCCTAACTTTAGGGGGCGAATTTACAAATAATAACTGAGATAGTATGTCTGAGACAATAACAATTTACTGCAAAAATAATAATACCTACAAGGATGTACCCATTGGTTCTTCGTTGTTGGACATTTATACGGCGGTTGGCGCTCCGCTTCGGTACAGGCCGATGAACGCGCAAGTGAATAATAAGACGGAAAGCTTGAACTTCCGTTGCTGGCAACCGAAGGATATCGAATTTATCGACTATACTCAATTATCCGGATTGAGAACCTATGTCCGCTCGCTTTGCCATATATTTTCCAAGGCGGTGTATGATATTTGGCCGACGGCGACCTTAAATCTGGAACATCCGGTATCGAAAGGTTACTATTGCGTGATCCATAACGGCAAGAACATCGATCTGGAGACGATCGAGAGGATCAAGAAACGTATGTGGGAGTTGATTGACGCGGATCTTCCTTTCCTCCATAAGAGTGTCCGTACGGTGGATGCCGCCGTATTGTTCAGGGAGCGGGGTATGAATGATAAGGCTCGCTTAATAGAGACGGCGGGATTGCCTTATACCTCTTATTATGAGTTGGAAGGTTATATCAACTTCTTTTATGGCTGTTTAACCCCTTCGACTGGCTATATCCAATTGTTTGACTTGGAACCGTATATGGATGGCGTTTTGCTCCGTATCCCGAAGCAGACCGATCCGATGGAATTGCAGCCTGTCATCAAGCAGGATAAGATGTTCGAGGCTTATAAGGAACACCTTACATTGCAGCGGACTGTCGGCTTAGATAATGTGGGGGATTTGAATTTAGCGATAGAGAAAGGCCGCTCGCAGGATATAATCCTTGTCTCTGAGGCGATGCAGGAAAAACAGGTTGCCAAGATCGCCGAAAAGATCGCTGATGGATATAAAGAGGGTATTCGTATCGTCTTGATCTCCGGCCCTTCTTCTTCGGGAAAGACTACGTTTTGCAAGCGTTTGCAAGTACAATTGACGACTAATCTGCTTCATCCGGTAGGAATTTCCTTGGATGATTATTTCTTGAATCGGGAAGATACACCGAAAGATGAGCATGGCGAGTATGATTTTGAATCTTTGTATGCGCTGGATTTACCTTATTTTAATAAGGATTTGAAGAAGTTGTTATCCGGGGAAGAGATCGAGCTGCCTAGTTTCAATTTTGAGACCGGCCAACGGGTTTTCAAAGGGAAGAAGCTCAAGCTTCGTGAGAACTCGATTTTGGTGATAGAAGGTATTCATGCCTTGAATCCGGAACTGACGGAATTTATCGATGATAAATATAAGTATCGAGTGTATGTCTCGGTCTTGACCTCTATTTCTTTAGATAATCACAACTGGATACCTACGACGGACAATCGCCTGCTGCGCCGTATTATCCGGGATTACCGCTTCAGGGGATATTCGGCGGAAGATACGATCAACCGTTGGCCGAGTGTTCGCCGGGGGGAGGATAAATGGATCTTCCCGTATCAAGAGAACGCGGACGCTATGTTTAATAGCGCCATGTTGTATGAGTTGGCCGCTTTGCGCAAATTTGCGGAACCGATCCTCGCACAAGTGCCGGAGAGTAGTAAGGCGAACGCGGAGGCGTATCGTTTGCTCCGTTTCCTCCGCTACTTTAATTACATCCCTACGGAGGAACTTCCCGGAACTTCCTTGCTCCGTGAATTCTTGGGGGGAGGGAGCTTCAAGTACTAGGTAGAATCAGACTCTATAAAGCCTTTAAAAAAAGACGTACGTGTTTTTCCGAAAACATGTACGTCTTTTTTTGAAAACATGTACGTGTTTTTTTCATATCTTTGTCTATGAGTCACATTAAACACAAGACGATATGAACCAGACTATTTACCCCATCGGCATACAGAACTTTGAGAAGATCCGCAAGGACGGCTATCTCTACATTGATAAGACCGCCTTGATCTATCAATTGGTGAAAACAGGAAGCTACTATTTCCTCAGCCGCCCGCGTCGATTCGGGAAGAGTCTGCTGCTATCCACGCTGGAGGCCTATTTCCAAGGGAAAAAGGAGCTGTTCGAGGGACTGGCCATGGAGAAGCTGGAGAAAGAGTGGACCAAGTATCCGATCTTGCATTTCGACTTGAATATCTCCCACTACGACGCCCCTGACAGCTTGTATAAGATATTAAATGATACCTTGTCCAGATATGAGGAGGAGTATGGGACACGGCCTACCGAGGAGACCCTGCCCCTCCGCTTCGCCGGAATCATCGACCGGGCCTACCGCAAAACCGGACAGCGGGCCGTGATCCTGATCGACGAGTACGACAAGCCCTTGCTACAGAACTTGCACGACGAAGAGATGCAAAACCGGTTCCGGAACATGCTCAAACCCTTCTACGGTGTGTTGAAGACTATGGACAGGGCTATACGCTTCGCCCTACTGACCGGCGTGACCAAGTTCGGGAAGGTAAGCGTCTTCAGCGACCTCAACAATCTGGACGATATATCCATGCGGGAGCCTTACGCCGCCATTTGCGGCATCACGGAAACGGAGCTGCGTACGCATTTCGATGAGGACATCCATACGTTGGCCTCTGCCCTTGAGCGGACATACGAGGAGGCCCGATCCTTGCTACGGAAACGGTACGACGGCTATCATTTCGTGGCCGGGGGACCGGGCATTTATAACCCTTTCAGCCTGCTGAATACCTTCAAGTATATGCGGCTCAGCGATTATTGGTTCGAGACGGGCACGCCCACTTACTTGGTGGAGTTGCTGAAACGAACGAATTACGACCTGTACGACATGGCCAACACCGAGACCGACGCCGACGTGTTGAACAGCATCGACTCCGCTTCGAACAATCCCATCCCCGTCATCTACCAAAGCGGATACCTCACGATCAAGGATTACGAGCCGGAATTCAAGATCTATCGCTTAGGTTTCCCCAACCAAGAGGTAGAGGAGGGTTTCATGAAATACTTACTGCCGTTCTATACGAACATTCAAGCCTCGAAGTCTCCTTTCGAGATAGGCCGCTTTGTGAGAGAGGTACGGGCAGGAGACTACGACGCCTTCTTCCACCGCCTACAAAGCTTCTTCGCCGATACCTCTTACGAGGCGATTATTGGCCGGAACCCGGAACGGGACACGGAGCTGCATTACCGCAACGTGCTCTTCATCGTCTTCAAGCTGGTCGGACTGTACACGCAAGTGGAATACCACACCTCGAATGGACGCATCGACCTCGTCCTACAAACCGACCGCTACGTCTATATTATGGAGTTCAAGCTGAACGGAACCGCAGAGGAGGCTCTGCGGCAGATCGAGGAGAAAGGTTATGCCCTACCCTTCGCCGGAGACGACCGGGAGGTCTTAAAGATCGGCGCGAATTTCTCCTCCGAGACCCGGAATATCGAGAGGTGGCTGGTAGAGTGAAAAAGTCCTATTTTTATCCATATATACTTACTTGGCCAACGCAGTATATATTCTATGCCCGGAGAAGATATACTTCATCGGCAAAGTAAGTATATCTTCTCTGGGAAAAGGCTTCTCAAGTGAATAACTGATCACTTCCCAAGCCGTTAACTGACGGCTACCCCTACTCGTTAGTTATTCACTTGACAAGCCGTTAGTTATTCACTTGTCAAGCCATAAACGGATGACTTGCTTCTAGTGTAACCGTCTGTTATTCAATATGTTTTAATGGTAATAAAAATAGATCCAAAAAGTCGGGATTTCCAGCCAAGATATTCTCGTCTTTTTGTATTATTTTTACCCTCAACAAATAACACGCAAATGAAGAAAAACATTGTTTTCCTGTTAATTCTAATACCTATTATATGGATCTCTTGCGATGGGATGGGGCATCAAACCATAGACTTCCGGAAAGTAGAGAACCTTATGCCTCAACATCCGGATAGCGCGTTAATGCTCCTTGAACAAATAGAGAACAAAGAAAACCTATCCCGAAAAGATAAGGCACATTATTCTTTGCTGCTGACGGAAGCGGAAGACAAGACGTACGTTACGCATACCACCGACTCCCTGATCTCGATCGCCGCAGATTATTACGAGAAAACAGACGACTTGGGAAGAAAAGCGAAAGCTTGGTATTATAAAGGAAGAATCAATCAAGACTTGGGGCACCCGCTAAAAGCGCAGGAATATTACCTCAAAGCTCTTCGGGATGAGGAAAAGATAGAGGATCATGCCTTGCTTGGTAGGATCCATAATCATATAGGTATGCTCTATGCCTACCAGAAGGTTTATGAGAAGGCATTGCCTTTCCAGAAAAAAGCGGTGGAGAATTTTCATCTAATAAATGACAGTACAGGACAGGTGTTCGCATTGCGGGACTTAGGGCGTACCTTCTTGATGCTGGGCCTTCAAGACAGCTCCATTATTTGCAACCAAAAAGCGATCGCTTTAATGAGGAAGAGAATTATTCCTTCGGTTTATACGGAATTAGCAGGTCTCTATATAGACAGACAACGCATGGAGGAAGCACATGGATTATTGCGGACATCTTTACAAAACGTAGCAAAACCACAAGCCAAATATCCCGTATATCTAGTGCTTGGGGAACTTTATAAGAAAAGCGGTCAAATCGACTCGGCTCGCTTTTACTTACAAGCCTGTATAAATTCTGCACCTTTACCCGAGACACGTGCCGGAGGACTTTTCCATTTGAAAGAAATAGCCTTGGAGAAAGGGCAATGGGAACAAGCGGCGTTATTATCTAAGCAATACGAATTATTAAAAGATTCTATAGAGCAAGGAAAGAATGCTGAATCCATCCGGAACGTACAAGCGTTCTATTCATATAACGAAATCGAACAGGATTTATGGGAGGCACGGCTTTACGCCTCTAAACAGAAGTCCTTTTATTCTTTACTCATAACGGCTTGCCTGTTTTTATTAACAGTAGCCCTACTGCGTTTCATCCATTACAGGCGAGAACGAAAAAACCTGTTACAACGGTTAAAAGCCAATGAGGAACAAATTCAAAGAAATGAGCAGACCCTGAAAAATATATCTGACGTAAAGGATAGCCTACAGAACGAAATCCAAATTTACAAAACGACAGAGCGACAACTTTCCAAGGAAAAAGATGAGCAACTAAAGCGGACAAACGAGGAGATTAGGCAAAAAATCATGCAATTAGAGAAATTGTCTCATACCAAAGATGAATTAGAGAAAAATTTGCTCACCCTTCGGAGTGAGAACTCAAACTTAAAGAAACGGGAACAAGCAAGAGAAGAAGAGCGGAAAAAAATAGAGGAATCAGAGCGACTGCAAAACGAACGCCTATATGATAAATTCCGTTCCCCCGCTGGCTGGGAACCCACGGATACGGATTGGCATAAACTTTTCATCTCGGTGGACAAACTTTACCCAAAGATGGTGACCACCTTGCAAAAATCCACCTCCTTAAACGAATCGGAGAGGAAAATCTGTTATCTAAGTAAAATAGGAGTAAAACCCGGGGCGATCGAAATCTTGCTGGGTAAGGGAAACGTATCCGTTTATCGAAAAAGATTGTATGAGAAGCTCACCAAGAAGGAAGGAGCAGCGAAGGATTTTGATAAATATATATCTGATATATAATAATTTATGCAGGATTTAAAATTAATAAAAACGAACAAAAATGAACAATGCGAAAAAATATTTTTTCGCATTGTTCATTTTTGTTCATTCGCTTATTGTTTTTTTACTGATATTTCGTAAACGATTAAAATACAACCAGTAATTAAACAATATTAGAGCATGAAAACAAATTTGTTGACCTTCTGTATCTTTTTAGGTTCTTTTTTCTCCATTTCATTGGCGTACGGGGATGACATTCCTACACAAGGAAGATGGGATGATGAGGATTATCGTTCCATCACGGCGTTGCCACCCACATTGTCCATAGATAACAATATACTGAGCATAGAGTTCAAGGATGCTCTGGATAACCTGACAATTCATATTACGGATGAGAATAGTAATATAATATATGAGAATACATTTTCCGGTGCGATGGGCGATATAATCGACATTCCAGTGAACGGGATGCGAACAGGGACATATCAAGTTATCCTGACCCATAAGTTAGGATGGCTAGTGGGTGAATTTGAAAATCAATAAACCGTATGGCAATCCCTAAAATCATACATCAAGTCTGGGAGGGGCGTACAGAACCATGTATGCCCACCCGCTTACAAATCTTGGCAAGAACTTGGCGAGAGCAGAATCCAGATTGGGAATATCACCTTTGGAACGGAGAGGAAATGGATGAGTTGGTAGAAAAACATTTTCCGGAGTATCTTTCCATGTATAGAAGTTTTCCATACAATGTACAACGTTGGGACACGATTCGCTATATGATATTATATGTATATGGGGGAGTCTATACGGATTTGGATACGGAATGTTTTAAGCCTATCGAGCCATTATTAGAAGACGTGATGATAGGATTTGGCGAAGAGCCCCCGGAGCATAATTTCAACTCAAGTATGTCCACCCTAATAGGAAATGCATTTATGGTTTCTGAGCCAAGATGCGGAGGATGGATAGACATTTTAAAAGAAATTACTGATGCAATGTTACGGGACTATCCAGCACAAAAGGTGATGCATACAACAGGCCCATTGATGATATCACGGATATTTAATACCTTGAAGAAAAGATACAAGGTTACTCTTTTCCCTTATTCAAAAGTAACGCCTGTGACGAAAGATGACATGGGTTCATATATCTATCAGGGAGAGACCGCCTCATTCCATGAAAAAATAAAGGAAGCATATTGTTCTCATTATTTTTTTGGTAGCTGGGGTACGAATTTTTCATTTTACAATTAATGAACGATATGAAAGAGTTATTCATTCAATACAAAGGCATACTAAAAGACCTACTCCGTTACGGGGTACTGAAAACAGAGGCTCTAGAGCATACCGGATTGTATAACGGTAAGCTAGGCATGACTATCCTATTTTATGAATACAGTCGTTATAGTGGAGATGCTTTATATGAACAATTCGCGGACGAGATATTAGAATCTATAATGGAGCTTCCGGATGATTTATCTCTTGATTTGTCAGATGGATTATGTGGCATTGGATGGGGAATCACCTATCTATTAAGAGAACGTTTTATTACCGGTGAGATCAAAGATGTATTATCGGATATAGATATAAAGATACAAGAAACAGAAATTTTGAATGACGATACACTAAAAGATTATCATACATATTTAATGTTTAGAAAAGAGTACATAGGAGAAGATGCACAAAGAGATTTGCCATATAGTCCTTATAAAGAGAGCTATATACAGAAAAAAATTTGGGAAACTTGTTTTTCTCAAAATCAATTAGAAATGAATCAATAATTTAATTACCATGAGCTCTAAGCAACAGGACTATACCGAATACACTGTCGATTTATCACAATTGACAAAAGAACGCCCTTTAGGGGTAACGGGTATATTGCGCTGCCAAAACAGCGCGGATTTCCTAGACGCTTGCATAGAGTCCTGTATTGAAGGATTAGATGAGCTGATTGCGGTATATCACAATTGTACAGATGAGACAGCTAATATACTTAAAAGAAAACAGAGCAAATACCCCTACAAGATCAAAATCTTTGAATACCAACCCTATATCTATCCTATAGATTTAACGGATGAACAATTCCAAGAGACCATGAATCTGCCGAAGGATTCAATTCATCTCCTTTCCGGATACACGAATTATGCGATTTCAAAAGTAACATATCGCTATGCGATCAAGATAGATTCAGATCAGCTATTTTTTTCCGAATCATTCAAAAAATATTGTGATGCCTACCGCACCGAGCAAAAAGTCCGGATCAACCCTTTGGAACAAATTGCTTATAAGCTATATACATCTTACCTGCATAATTTTAAAAAGGACAAAAGTCCAAAAAGAAAATGGCAAGACTGGTTAGCGATAAAGATGGTTCCTTTCTATTTTTCCTATTTGAAAAAAAGAATCAAGCAAGATAAAATATTGGTATCCCTCTCTGGTATCAATGTGTTACAAAAAAACGGAGAATGGCTTACTTTTTTAGGAGACGAAAAGATAGACACAACCTACCGGGACATTCTATGCCCATTCAACGGAGTGCGAGATCTTTTCTTTTTCGAGGTCTCTGAAGAAATGACCTACCAAGCTTGTTATTTGCCAAAAGCTCCCGGCTACAATCAAGTTCTGGAAGTAATGTTTCACAATAAAAAGCTATTTGATGGTGGTCTGATATGGTTTCATTTACGTCCATGTCTTCAAAAGCACACTGAAACTTATCAATATTGGTATGAAAAAGCGGAGGATCGGTTCATTCCTGTAGAGAAATTCAAGAAATGTAATTATTCAAAGCTGAAAAGAAGGAAAAATTTATTCATACGTTCACGCTTTGAATCCATGTTTTCTTATTTCTATTCTGCGCAACGTCATTCAATTCCTTGGCGCACATTGGAAAATTGGAGACAAGAGGAGTCTCAAGAAAAGATGAGTTCGCTGGATTTGGGAAAATACAAAATCGAGTTTGATACAATCATACAAGAATATATAAGAACAGCTATTCAAGAATATGAGGTCCGGGATACCCTAAGACTCATGCTTGGCAACCATTCCATAAAAAACGCATTGTTCGTATATATACTGTCTTTCATTTCGAAAGAACAAATGGATTATATACGTTCCCGTATCGCCGGAAAATCTATCGAGGAATCTATTCACAACATCTCTAATTTCTTGAATCATTTTGAATGGATAGAAAAGAAAAGGAATACCACAAATAACTTTAATATAGATAATCATCTTTGGACAAAGCTTTTATCTCCATATAAAAGATGTTGCTTGGTTTACCTAGTGGACAAGGAAGAATTGGCTCATATATCGACTTTTTTACAAAAAGAAGAGATTCCAATTCTATTATTATCTGAATATGAGATTCCAGATGATACAGAACTACCGGAAACAGTTACAGCTGTACAAGTTGAATTTTCCGAACAAAAGGTATTTGAGAATGATAGCATTGAACAAAATTTTCCTAGACTGTTCTTATACGCAAATACGTTTGAGACGATTTTACGAATCTTAAACCCAAGTAAGGTTGTTTGTTTGACATCAAGCAAAACTTATCAAAAAGAATTATTGCTAGGCTTTGCAAAAGATTTAAATACTAAAATTGAGTGTTGGTAAGATGAATACAGAAAAAGACATATTATTACGAAGAATAGCGAATCATCTGATTTTGCATTCAATCGACATAGAGGATATTGGTTTATTCCATGGAAAGATGGGAGTTGTGCTATTCTTTGCGCACTACGCAAGATATACAGACTCAGCTATATATGATGACTTTGCAGGGGAACTGCTCGAAGAAATCTGCGAGAATATTCCAGAGACATTGCCTATAAATCTGGAGACTGGATTATGTGGAATCGGCTGGGGAATCGAATATCTAATTCAAAATGGGTTCATGGAAGGGGATTCCAATGAAATCCTTACAGAAATCGATAAAAAAGTCATGGAGCGGGATTTACGAAGAATAAAAGATCTTAGTTTGGAGACAGGACTAATGGGAATATCTAGTTATATAAATATACGAATTAACAACGCAGATATAACAGCAATTCATACAAATTTCGATGATCTATTTTTATTAGAATGGAATCTTATTTGTAATAATAAGATAATATTGGATAAAAAACAAGCTATATTGCAAATTATAGGATCATTTCCCAAAAATGAGGATATCCATTCATGGGAATTTGGTCTACATCAAGGAAGTTCAGGATATGGACTTAGATGGATATTAGAAGAAACACCAGTCTATTCTGGCTAATTTCATATTTATAAACAATTTAAATTTATCGTTATGAAACAAGTACGTAAATTGAAACTTTCTCAACTCAGCAAAAATGAGTTAGAAAAAAAAGAGCTAAAAAAACTCAAAGGCGGTGGATGCTGCATTTGCGGAGGTGGAGGCGGCTCAGCTAATGCTAGCGCAAATCATTCAGGAGATCTTTATTCTCCGGGTGGTGGATATGGATGGGGTTACTAACCTTTTCTGAAGTAAGATAAGATTTTTCTGTTATAAGATGTATCTTATAGCGGATATCTGTCACTTTAAAGAACTTCTTATTTCTTTAATAAGAAATAAGAAGTTCTTACTTCCACTAAGATAGATATTGAATGTCAATTAACTATTATACCAATTTCAATATGTGCGAAATGCTAGTGATATCAAAAGCTAATTAAATAATAAATTATGATACAACCAGTTATATCAAAATCCGGATATACATATATTTATAGTTCATATATAAATAGCATATTATTGTCTCCCTCTGAAAATGAATATGTTGATATAGATATGGACAAGAATGCATATGAATATTATAAACAAAAAGATTTCTTCTTGAGAGAGAATAATTTTTTCGAGAAAAAAATCCCCAATATGGAGATTGAATATGATACCTCTTGTATAGAATCAGAGTTAGCAAACCTAAATCAATTACTTATTGAGGTAACGGATGAATGTAATTTATCTTGCAAATACTGTAGTTATGGAGACTTATATTCAAATCAAGATGAACGCAATAGAGGCAAACAAGAATTTAATAATGTTAAAATTCTAATTGACTATTTAATATCACTATGGAAATCATATCGTAATATATCATTCAATAATACCATAAACATAGGATTTTTTGGAGGAGAACCTTTAGTCAATATGATATTAATTGAAAAAATAATTAACTACTTAAATGCAGTGAAGATAAAGGGGATAACATTTGTATATAATTTAACGACAAATGCGATATTATTGCCTAAATATATGAATTATCTTGTCGAGAATGATGTGCATTTATTGATAAGCATTGATGGATCCAAACAGAATAATATATATCGGGTAAAAAAGGAAGGGAAAGAGTCTTTCGATATTGTATTTGCTAATATCAAAAAATTAAAAGATAATCATCCTAATTATTTTGATTCCAATGTAAATTTCAACTCTGTATTGCACGATAAAAACTCTGTTGATCAAATTTATAGCTACATAAAGACTAACTTTGACAAAACACCTTATATATCTGAATTGAATAGAAATGGAATTGCTGAAGACAAGAAAGAAGAATTTAATAGAATGTTTCATTCTAAAGAAGACAGCATAAAGCAAGCGGTAAACTGTGGAAGTAGCTATTTGAAGGAGATTGCAGATGATTCCCATATTGTGCAATTAGATATTTTCATGCAATCGTATTTTGGCAATACTTACAAAACCATCCCAGACCTATTTTTCCAAGATAAAGATATCAAATATTTTCCAACAAGCACCTGTGTACCTTTTTCTAAAAAGATATTTTTGACAGTACAAGGGAAAATATTACCTTGCGAGAAGGTTGGACAACAGTATCCGCTAGGCTATGTGAGAGATGGTAAAATAAATTTGGATAGCAAGGAAGTTAAACAACTGTATTTGAAACTTTATACTCCTATAGTTGATAAATGCAAAAAATGCTTGTTGTGGAAAAATTGTGAGATCTGCGTGTTTTATTTACCCAAAGATGAGGAAGGTCAAACCGTATGTCCTTATTATCTTGGAAATGAAGATGTCAATCGATATTTTTCCACCTACATATACGCTTTAGAAAAGCATCCTGATTTATTAGATAGAATAGAAAACGAAATATTAATAGATTGAACATGGAAAATTATACTCATTGGTTCTATTTAGAATCTTACACATTTCTTTTTTACAGTAAAAATCAATATGTAATATACAATACATTAAATTCAACTTATATTGATTGTTCCCTATATGGAAAGACAATAAATACAGTCTTATCAATTCTTCATAATACAAATAAAACCTATTGTGTAGGTATTTATGAGTATCAATTAAGAGATTCGCAATTTACAGAATTCATAAAAAAGATAAGGAATACATTTTCAGGTGATATAATCAAAAACATTAGAGGTATTCCACCTTTTATCTCTAAGCCTATTTTACGGATTCTTCATCATCCTAATAATCCAAAGACAAAAGAATACAATTTACTGGGAGAAAATGCACTATTTCATCTCCATGAAGTGACCTTTTATTTAGAAAATCAAGGTTTTGATTTAAATCCAATGTATAAAGATTGCTATAAGCAATTCTTATATCCCACATATACAGAAAAACAAAAATTATCACATGCAAAATATCTAGAGATAATAGAACAATTATCTATTTGTCAAATAGATAAAATAAATATCATACCAGCTACAATAGAAAAAAAAGAGCTTTTTTCCTATCTGTTATCACTCTCCCGCCAGTACAGTATTAAAACACAGATAATATTACCATATAAAAAATACAACAAAGAAGATTTGAAACAATTGTTAATAAATCCGCAATTTTCAATAATGATAATGGTTCATTTACCTGTAGATTATGAAGAGTTAAATAGTTATATAAACTTATTTAATGAATATAATATCACTTGGAGTCTAATCGCTTCTAATAAGAATGACGTTATTTTTTTATCTAAAAACAACCTCGGGAAATTCACAAATGTTGATTATATACCTTGGTATACAGGAGATAACATGGATTTCTTCAAAGAATATATTTATAATGATTTTAAAGATATTATAGAACAAAAAAACACAAAACAGCATATTTTCAGAAAACAAATACTGAATGATAATCTTTTTGGCAAATTAACCATTTTCCCTACAGGAGAAGTGTATTCTAACGTAAACTTTCCTACGATTGGAAATATTCAAGATCAAAAATTGTCTGAAATTGTTTATTCTGAAATAGAAAACTATTTTAAACCTTGGTTCTTTACAAGAGATTATGTTTCATGCAAAAACTGCGTAAACAAGTATCTATGTCCTTCTATATCTAATTATGAAATAGTAGCCAATGAATATAATATGTGTTATTTAAATCAATAAGGTCATGAATAGAATCATATATTACGTATCGATCACGTTACTAACGGTTGTTTCCTCATGCGGAAATAAAGAGACAAATGTATCCAGAAAGTTGACCTTGGATAATTGCCCAGTCATAGCACAGGTTATTAATCTGCAAGGAGATCCGGTGACTAGTTTAGACTTTTCTTCCGTAAAGGATACATTCAATTTATCGCTAAGCTCCTTGCTTTCTTCCTTTCAAGTTATTCGCCTAGAAAACTCGGAAGACGCATTGACCGCCGCAGGGCAAGATACCCATATAGCCGTGAGTGACCATTATATTTTAGTGAAATCTTTTAGGGCAGGCTCTTCATGTAAGCTCTATAACCGTAATGGGGATTTCATCAGAAAGATCTCCTCCCAAGGACAAGGGCCGGATGAATATAACCTATTTATTTATGATCAGTATTTAGATGAAAGTAATAATAAAATCTATCTAATGGAGATTCGTGCCTCTAAGATATTAGTGTTTGACTTCGACGGGCAGCCACAAAAACACATTCCTCTGGCCTATATAACCCATAAAGGCCGGTTCGTCATCAATGCCGAGAAAAAAACAGTAACCGTCATGTGCATACCTTTTCAGGGAACTCCCACCGCATTGATCTGGACGCAGGATTTCGAAGGCAATATCATCCAAGAATATCCGGTCTCCGACCAATTCATGTTGATCCCAAGCACTTACGATTATGAGGTACGAGAATCTTTGAATACCACCGCTTCCGACTTCTATCTTCATAATTGTATAGCCTCGCAAGACACACTTTATCATTATGACATAGACTCAAATACGCTACACCCTGCTTTTACGATGCATACGGGTCATGAGCCGATCTGCCATTATTTCACGGAGCTGCCCAATCACTTTCTAGTCACTTGGTATACGCAAACCTCTTGGAATAATGAGTTACCCCGTTTCCCGAAAATCCTAGTAGACAAACAAAGCCTTAAAGGTTGTTTCGTGAATTTGAAATGGAATATGCTAGGGAATATAGATGGGCCTACCAATCCGTCCTTCAATCGAGGTTATTTCACTGCGATCATGGAACCTTACGCATTAAAAGAGCAATTGGAAAAGGTTCTGACTTCCACTCAAAAATTATTCCCAGAAGTATTGAGTAAAGTGAAGAAGTTGAATAATCAAATTACTGATGATGACAATTGTATCGTTTTTATAGGGAAGTTGAAAACAAAATAAAATAGGACAAGCATATGATACAGATTATTCTTGTTAATGAAGAATCCAGAGCATCCCAATATGGAATTGGCACATATATAAAGCAACTTTGTTTAATTCTTTCACAGAAGCAAGGGATTCATCTTAGCGTGATATGTTGTCGTTCAACAAAAAATGATTTTTATATAGAACGCAAAGGAGATATAGATTATTATCATATACCTGATACGATACAAAATAATGATCCAGAAATTAGAATAAAAACTTATTATAAGAATATATGGTATCTAATATTTCCTTACTTTAGCTCGCATAGTAAAGAGAATATCATATTACATATCAATTATTATCAGCACATTCATCTGTTAAATACATTTCGTGCTTTTTTTTCTAAAGGACGATGTTGCTTTACTATTCATTATATGGATTGGTGCTTTAAAATAAAAGGAAATTATTCTTATTTAAAAAGTATTCTTTACAAAGAATTAGACAGTATCAAAAATCCTTTTGAAAAAAATATCAAAGAAATATGCGAAAAAGAAAAAAATGTATTTGAACAAGTTGATAAGATTATTTGCTTGTCAAATAGTACACAAAATCTATTGAGTAAAATATATGATTTACCTATAAACAAATTTTGTATTTTATATAATGGTCTTAAAGATGAATCTATATTATTGAATAGCGATAAACGATTGAATCTTAAAAAGAATTTTCTTTTTAGTAAAGAAGAAAAAATTATTCTTTTTGTTGGTCGTTTAGATGAAATAAAAGGGCTGGGAGAATTAATTTTTACTTTCAAAAAACTACTGCAAATTGACCCTTATTGCCATTTAGTTATTGTAGGAGATGGGTTTTATTCTTACTATTTAAATTCTTGCAATCCAACATGGAATAAGATTACATTTACTGGAAAACTAAATAAAGAAGACTTATACAAATTATACCAAATCGCAGATATTGGTGTATTACCATCATTCCATGAACAATGTAGTTATGTGGCAATTGAAATGATGATGTATGGGATACCTCTTGTTGCAAGTACATCTACAGGTTTATCAGAAATGATAGAGGATGGAGTTTCAGGATATCATATACCAATCATTGAATATGAGAATCACACAGATTTAAATACCTATGAATTACAATCTAAACTTTTAATATTATTAAAAGATTCTTCTATGCGAAAAGAAATGGCTAAAAATTCTCGTCTACGCTATGAGAGATATTATACGTCTGAAATATTTAGTTCTTGTATGCAAGAATTTTATAATAGATTTGTTTTGTGATTTTAGAGTTCCCTATATATCGTCAACTAGACGCAAAGGACTGTGGTCCTAGCTGCCTCCGTATGATCGCCAAGTTCTATGGTCGTGTGTACTCGATCCAGAACTTACGGGAGAAAGCCTTCATCACACGGGAAGGGGTCTCTATGCTCGGTATCAGCGAGGCGGCGGAGGCGATCGGGTTCCGAACACAGGGCGTGCGGATCACGGTGGAGGAATTGGAAAAGGAATGTCCCCTACCCTGCATACTGCACTGGAACCAATGGCATTTCGTGGTTTGCTACAAGATAAGGAAAGGGAAGTTCTACATAGCGGACCCGGCGGCGGGACTTATCACCTATACTAAGGAGGAATTCAAGCGGTGCTGGGTCAGTACCAAGGTGGACGGGCAGGATACCGGGACGGCGCTCTTGCTGGAACCGGGGCCGGAGTTCTACGGGATGGAGGACGAGGGGAGAGACAGGAAACGTAACCTCGGATTCTTTTTCCGATATATATCGCCCTACAGGCGTGAGATGGCACAGCTCGTGCTGGGCATGCTGACCGCCAGCATACTGCAACTCATCCTGCCTTTCCTCACGCAGAGCCTGGTGGATACCGGAATACGGGACAACAACCTAAGTTTCATAACCTTGATCCTTATATCGCAATTGGTGATCTTTATCGCCAAGCTATCCGTGGACTTCATACGGAGCTGGATATTGCTGCACGTAAACACGAGGATCAATATCGCCTTGATCTCCGATTTCCTCGCCAAGCTGATGCGCCTGCCCCTGCATTTCTTCGATACCAAGATGGTGGGCGATATCATGCAGCGCATCGGAGACCATGACCGCGTCGAGGCTTTCATGACCGGGACATCCATCAATACGCTCTTCTCTTTTGTCAACTTCATCGTGTTCGGGTTCGTGCTCGCCTACTATGACTGGACCATACTGGGACTCTTCTTGGCGGGTAACGGCTTATACGTGGCGTGGGTACTCGCCTTCATGAGATGGAGGAGGGAGCTGGACGTAAAGCGTTTCTCGCAAGCGGCCGGGGAGCAAAGCAACCTATTCCAGCTCATCACCGGAATGCAGGAGATCAAGCTCAATAATTGCGAGACCAAGATGCGATGGAAATGGGAACGGATACAGGTAAAACTTTTCAAGATAGGGATCAAGGGGTTGGCGTTACAACAATATCAGCAACTCGGGGCGGTCTTTTTCAACCAGACCACGAACATACTCATCTCCTTCATCGCGGCGCGGGCCGTCGTGCAAGGGGATATGACGCTGGGTATGATGATGTCGGTGACCTACATCGTGGGGCAGCTCTCTTCGCCTATCGAGCAATTGATCGATTTCTCACGATCCCTACAGGACGCGAAGATCAGTCTGGAGCGGCTCGGCGAGATACACGGGAAGGAGGACGAGGAACAGGCAGGCGGGATAAGGCTGAATGTTCTTCCCGATGACAGGACGCTACGGCTGGAAAACCTCAGCTTCAGCTATGACGGCGCGGACCGGGATTACGTGCTGGAGGATATCAACCTGACGATACCCCATAACAGGGTGACCGCCATCGTGGGGGCCAGCGGGAGCGGAAAAACGACGATCGTGAAACTCCTGCTCGGTTTTTACAACCCCAACAAGGGGGATGTGAGGATCGGCGATACCTCCCTCAAGAACTTGAATCCTCACGTATGGCGTAGCAAGACCGGTTCGGTTATGCAGGATGGTTTTATCTTCTCGGATACGATCGCCAACAACATCGCCCCCGGCGAAGAGGTGGTGGACAAGGAACGCCTGCTGCATGCCGTGACGGTGGCGAATATCCGGGATTTCATCGATTCTCTCCCGTTGGGCTATAATACGAAGATCGGCATGGAGGGGAACGGAGTGAGCCAAGGGCAGAGACAGCGTATCCTGATCGCCCGGGCGGTGTACAAGAATCCCGACTTCATCTTCCTTGACGAGGCCACGAACGCTTTGGACGCCAACAACGAGCGGGAGATCATGGAGCAGTTGCACGCCTTCTACAAAGGACGGACGGTGGTGGTCGTGGCGCATCGGCTAAGCACGGTACGTGACGCGGACAAGATCGTGGTGCTGGACAAGGGACGCATCGTGGAGGAAGGGACGCATCAGGAACTCACGGCCTTGCGGGGAACTTATTATAAGTTGGTGAAAAACCAGCTGGAATTGGGAAGCTAAGAGGGTAACACACCCCCTACCCCCTCTCAGAGAGGGGAAAAGATAGTATTAGAGATGGAAAATGAAAGGAAAGATATAGAGCTGCGTAGCGAGGAGGTACAGGAGGTGATGGGGCAAATCCCGGCCTGGATCGTACGGTGGGGGATAACGCTGTTGTTCCTCGTGGTAGTGGCGTTGCTGGTGGGGAGCTGTTTCTTCAAATATCCTGACGTGATCACGGCTGACATGACATTGACGGGGCAACATCCCGCCACGGCGGTGGTGACACGGGCGGCGGGAAAGATACAGGAGCTGCTCGTGAGGGATAATCGTCCGGTAAAGGAGGGGGATTGGTTGGCGGTCATAGAGAACCACGCCAGCATGGAGGATGCTATATACCTAGAGAAGGCGTTGGAACGATCCGGGATGGACGTGGATAGCCTAGACAAGGCATTATTGCGATATAAGGAACTGTCACTGGGTGATATGCAAGCGGCTTACTCGGGACTACTGTCGGCGCTCCATGCCTGCGTCAATTACAGGGAGATCGATTATTATCCGCAAAAAATGGCCTCCATCCGCAAACAGATAGCGTTGTATAAGGCTTACTATAACGAGACCGAACGGCAGCGGAAGACCCTCTCGGAGCAATTCGCCTTGACAAGGCGGCAATACGCCCGGGATTCATTATTGTATAGCCGGTCCGTGATTTCCTCCTACGAGCATGAGACCGCACGGGCTTCCCTGCTGCAAAGCCGTTATTCGCTGGAAGGGGCGTCAGCCTCGGCCGAGAATCTCCGGATACAGATCGGGGAGCAAGAGCAATCCTTGCTGGATCTGACGCTGGAGCGGAGCGAGAAAGAATTTACGCTACGGCAGGAATTACAGACCGCCCGGGAACAATTGCTGAACAGCATGAACGAGTGGAGGTTGCGTTATTGCCTCATCGCCCCGGTAGGGGGTGTCGTGACTTTCACCAAGTACTGGAATGAGAACCAATATATCCCATCCGGAGAGGTGGCTTTCACCGTCGTGCCGCAAGGCGAGGGCCGGCTGGTGGGGAAGGTGCGCATACCGATAGCACGCTCGGGAAAAGTCCGGAGAGGCCAGCGGGCGATCGTCCGTTTCTCCAATTTCCCGGATCAGGAGTTTGGAGTGGTAAACGGCGTGGTATCGAATATCTCATTGGTCCCCACCGACGAGTACTATACGGCGGATATCGATTTTCCAGAGGGGCTGAGAACCAATTACGGTATCGACCTGCCCGTCTCGCCCGAGACGCAAGCCTCCGCAGAGATCGTAACGGAAGAATTACGCCTGATCGAACGATTCTTCCTGCCGATAAAACGGATCGTGAAGGAAGGATTTTAAAGTCGCTAGGGTCCATCATGCACCTTGTTTAGAACTATTATAGTTTAATAGCTGTACTGTTAAAACTAAAAACTTATATTTGCATGTTGATAAATAAGAGGGCGGGTGATTGTCCTGCCCTTACAGTGCAATGATTTAGATTATGTTAAAGCAACAGTTACAACAAAAGTTACAGCAAAAGCTATCCCCTCAGCAGATACAGTTGATACGGCTTCTGGAGCTTCCCGCGATCGAGTTGGAAGAACGTGTGAAGCATGAGCTGGAAGATAACCCAGCCTTGGAGGAAGGAAAAGAGCCTGTTGATGATTTTGAACGAACTGAAAGCGAGGAGGGGGGAGAAGAGATCCCTTCTGTTGATACTGAGACCGACCTTTCTTTGGGAGATTATTTAACGGAAGACGATATACCTGATTATAAGCTACGGGAAATGACCGAGCGTGCGGAACGGAAAGAGGATGTCCCCTTCTCCGTAAGCCAATCCTTGAATGAGTTTCTGTTACAGCAGCTCGGGTTAAGGGATTTACCGGATAAGCAAATGAAAATAGCGGAGTATATCATTGGAAATATCGATGATGACGGTTATTTGAGACGGGACCTTTCGGCGATAGCAGACGATTTGATCTTCCAAGCCGGACAAGAGGTAGATGAGAAGGAGATCGAGTCTATCTTGAATATCATCCAAGATTTTGAGCCTGCCGGGGTAGGTGCCCGTGACTTGAAAGAATGTCTGTTGATCCAGCTGGATAAGAAGGAGAATACTCCGGTTACAAATTTGGCGATTCGTGTTTTGACCGAATATTTCGAGGAGTTCACCCGCAAACATTACGATAAGATCTTACGAGGTCTCGATATCGATGAGGAAACGTTAAAGAAGGTCATTCACGAGATTACTATGTTAAATCCGAAACCCGGAAGTAGTTGGGGTGGTTCTATGGAAGTGGCGATGAGCCAGATCATCCCGGATTTCGTGGTGGAAGCGCATAATGGAGAGCTTATCTTGAGCATGAATAACCGGGGGGTACCGGATATGCGTATCAACCGGGAGTATGCCGAGATGTTTCAGGATTATACGGCGAATAAGGCGAACCAAACCGCTGAGAGGCGGGATGCCGTACAGTTCGTGAAACAAAAGTTGGATTCCGCCCAGTGGTTCATCGACGCTATCAAGCAACGTAATGAGACCTTGCAGCGTACCATGGAGGCGATTATCTATTTACAACGGGACTTTTTCTTGACAGGCGATGAGGCTACCCTCCATCCCATGATCTTGAAAGACGTAGCGGAGCGTGCGGGATATGATATCTCCACTATTTCCCGGGTAAGTAACAGTAAATATGTGCAAACGAATTTCGGTATTTATCCGTTGAAATACTTTTTCTCCGAGTCTATGCAGACCGATACCGGCGAGGAGATCTCGACCCGTGAGGTGAAAAAGATCATGAAAGAGCATGTAGATGCCGAAGATAAACGAAAACCGTTGACCGATGAGGAGTTGGCTACGATCCTGAAAGAAAAAGGATATGTCATCGCCCGGCGTACGGTAGCGAAATACAGGGAGCAACTGGGGATTCCGGTAGCTCGTCTGAGAAAAGAAATATAAAAGCGTATGAAGCTATTCTCGAATATAATATCCTTCGTGTTCCATCCGTTGCTTATGGTGACCTATGGGATCGTGTTGGCGTTGATGTTTACATTCCTCGCCATTTACCCGTTACCTGTGAAGCTGCTGATTGCCGGAGGCACCTTTATTTCGACAGCGATAGTTCCCGGACTTTTCATTTTCTTATTGGTGAAAAATGGCGCGGCCGGCGATATAGAGCTTTCCGACCGGAAGGAACGAGTGGTTCCTTATCTGATTTTTATCACTTCCATCTTGGTCTGTATCTTTTTCCTGTATAAGATGCTGATGCCGTTTTGGTTGTTGGCGATGCTGATCGGGGCTTGCGTAGCCTTGGTAATCGCCTTATGCGTCAATTTCGCTTGGAAGATTAGCGCGCATGCTATTGGTATCGGCGGGTTACTGGGCGCTATTATGGGAGTGGCGCGTATCCATATGATAAATCCCTACTGGGCTTTTATAGTCGTGTTGATCGTGGCCGGTTTATTAGGTACCTCGCGCATCTTTTTAAAAAGACATACACCAATGCAGGTATATGCGGGGTTTTGTCTGGGATTTATATGTACCTTTGTAGCCTCATTAATGAGTTATATCTATTTATTCATCTAATAAAAACACTAAAATTATGAATTTTCCTGCAGATTTAAAGTACACAAAAGACCATGAGTGGATTCGTGTAGAAGGTGACGTAGCTTATGTTGGTATTACTGATTACGCTCAAGGCGAGCTAGGTGAGATCGTTTATGTAGACATTACGACAGAGGGGGAGACCGTCGCTAAAGAAGAGGTGTTCGGTACGATTGAAGCTGTTAAGACTGTTTCCGATCTTTTCATGCCGGTTAGCGGAGAGGTTTTGGAAGTAAACGCTGAATTGGAAGACACTCCTGAATTGGTTAATGAAGACGCTTATGGTAAAGGTTGGTTAATCAAGATTTCTCTTACGGACGCTTCTGAGTTGGAGGAACTATTATCCGCTGAAGACTATCAAAAATTAATCGCTAAATAAGAATGACACCTGTTGTAAGTATTATCATGGGTAGTACCTCGGATCTACCCGTTATGGAGAAGGCGGCTAAGTTCTTGGATGAGATGGAGATCCCGTTCGAGATGCATGCTCTATCCGCACACCGTACTCCCGCTGAGGTGGAGGCTTTCGCCAAAGGAGCTAAAGGACGTGGAATCAAGGTTATCATCGCCGCTGCCGGAATGGCCGCTCATCTTTGCGGTGTGATCGCTTCCATGACGACGGTTCCCGTGATCGGCGTGCCTATTAACTCTACGCTGGACGGTATGGATGCCTTGTTGGCTATCGTACAGATGCCTCCGGGAATCCCTGTGGCTACTGTCGGCATCAATGGCGCTTTGAACGCTGGTATCCTTGCGGTGCAGATGCTTGCCGTCGGCGACGAGCAACTTCAGGAGAAGCTATCCGCTTATAAGGAGGATTTGAAGAAGAAAATCGTGAAGGCTAACGAGGAGTTGGCTAAGGTTTCTTTTAAATACAAAACTAATTAATTGAAAGTTGAAAGTTGAGAATTGAAAATTAAGGAGAAAGTCTCTCTTTAGGTTTTCAGTTCTCAACACTCATTCTCAATTTTCAATTCTCAATTTTCAATGAACAATGGCTTACTTTAATTACAACCGCCGTAAATCATCCGTTGCCCAAATCGGTGACACACCCATGGGAGGTGAGAATCCTATCCGTATTCAATCCATGGCTAATGTATCAACGATGGATACGGAGGCGGCGGTAGCTCAAGCGATCCGTATGATCGAGGCGGGAGCTGAGTATGTGCGTTTTACGGCACAGGGGGAACGGGAAGCCCGAAACTTGGGCGAGATTCGTAAACAATTGAATGAGCAAGGGTATACGACTCCTTTGGTCGCTGATATCCATTTTAATCCTAGAGCGGCTGATGCCGCCGCCGGTGAGGTGGAAAAGGTACGTATCAATCCGGGAAACTATGTAGATAAGGTAAAGACATTCAGCCATCTTGAATATACGGATGAGGAATATGCCGCCGAGATCGAGAAGATCCGCGAGCGGTTCGTCCCTTTCTTGAATATTTGTAAGGCACATGGCACCGCTATTCGTATCGGTGTGAATCATGGCTCGCTCTCCGATCGTATCATGAGCCGTTATGGTGATACGCCCGAGGGGATGGTAGCGAGTTGTATGGAGTTTCTTCGCATTTGCCGGGAGGAGAATTTCCCGGATGTGGTTATTTCGATTAAGGCTTCCAATACCGTTGTCATGGTAAGGACCGTGCGGTTGTTGGTTCGTACGATGGAGGCCGAGAATATGCATTACCCCTTGCACCTTGGGGTAACGGAGGCGGGTGACGGTGAGGACGGGCGTATCAAGAGCGCTGTTGGAATCGGTACGCTTCTATGTGACGGTATCGGTGATACGATCCGGGTTTCCTTGAGTGAGGACCCCGAGGCGGAAATGCCGGTAGCGCGTAAATTGGTGGATTATATTAGGGAACGGGAAAATCATCGTCCTATCGAGGCTTCGATGGCTCCCGGTTTCGATACGGTGGCGACAAGCCGTCGTATAAGCCGTGTGGTGGAAGGTATCGGAGGTACTTTCTCGCCAGTCGTGATCTCCGATCGTAGTAGCGGGGATTTTGAGTTTGATTATTTGTCCTTGCCGGACTATATATATATAGGAAAGGAAGATCCGGATAATTTGCCGGATAATTTCCGTTTATTGGTAGACGCTCATTTTTGGAAAGAGCGTCCGAATGCTTTTCCTTGCTTCATCGCCTCGGAGGCGGAGGAGTTAAAGGATTACGATTGTCCGCTTAAGTTTATCCGTCTGACGTATATGGATCTTACGGATCGTATGTTGGAGATCTTGAAAGCGGATAAGACCGTGGTGGTCTTATTAAGTACACATCATCGGAATGGGGTTGGCTCGCAACGTGCGGCTATGCATAAATTGCTGATGGCGGGTTGTGACGTGCCGGTTGTCTTGCATCGTGATTTCCGGGAGACGGATGTGGAGTTGTTGCAACTGAAATCCGCCGCCGATTTCGGAACGCTTTTGCTGGATGGTTTCGGGGATGGCTTGATGCTGCACAATGAGGGATGCGAGGCGGTTGTCTCGGATCGCTGTATGTTCGGGATCTTGCAGGCTACAAGAACCCGTATCAGTAAGACGGAATATATCTCTTGTCCGAGTTGCGGACGTACCTTGTACGACCTGCAAACAACGATCGCCCGTATCAAGGAGGCTACTTCCCATTTAAAAGGCTTGAAGATCGGTATCATGGGCTGTATCGTGAATGGTCCCGGCGAGATGGCCGATGCCGACTATGGTTATGTGGGTGCCGGACGTGGACAAATCAGCCTGTATAAAGGTAAGGAATGTGTCCTCAAGAATATCCCCGAGGAAGACGCTGTAGAACGTTTAGTTCAGTTAATAAAAGAGAACGGGGATTGGGTTAATTGATTGACTATTGACAATTTGTTTATCTTTGCAAGTATGAAAGTAAGAATTATCAATAAATCGCATCACCCGCTGCCGGGTTATGCGACTCCTTTATCTGCCGGGATGGATATCCGGGCGAATTTGTCGGAATCGGTTGTGTTGAAACCGTTGGAACGTAAATTAATCCCGACCGGACTTTATATCTCGCTGCCGGAAGGCTATGAGGCCCAGATGCGTCCGCGTAGCGGGCTGGCTTTAAAGCATGGGATAACCCTGCTGAATACGCCGGGTACGATCGACGCCGATTATCGGGGGGAGATCGGTATCATTCTCGTGAATCTATCTTCCGAGCCTTTTACGGTGAATGATGGTGAGCGTATCTGCCAAATGGTTATAGCCGCTCATAGCCATGTGGATTGGGAACCCGTGGAGACGTTGGATGATACGGAGCGGGGAGCCGGGGGATTCGGTCATACCGGAAAAGAATAAGAATAATAAGGTTAACAAGAATAATAGGATGTTTAAGCAACTGATATATCTCATCTCTTTCCTCTCGTTGGTCGCTGTGCTCCCGGCTGGTGCTACAGAAACGGAGAAGGATCAACGTAAGTTCGATTACTTCTTTTATGAGGGCTTGAACTTGAAGAACGCCGGGAAATTCGACGCCGCTTATGATGCCTTCAACCATTGCTTGGAGATTGACTCTACGGCGGCTCCGGTCTTGTATGAGCTTTCTTCTTTTTATGTACAGTTGAACCGTCCGGAGAAAGCGGTCGAGATGTTGAAAAGAGCCGTGGCCAACAGCAAGGATAATTTCACGTATAAAATGGCATTGGCGTCTATCACCCGGAATCTGGGCATGTATGGCGAAGCCGCCGAGGAGTACGAGGAATTGGTTCGTGATTATCCGGAGAAGGAGGAGCTGAATTATTATCTGGCCGATGCCTTGACGCAAGCCGGCGAGATCGGGAAGGCGATCGAGGCTTATGATGCGTTGGAGTCGGTTATGGGTATGAACGAGGCGATCTCCATGCAGAAATACAAACTGTACGTCCAGTTGGAGAAACCGGAAGAGGCTTTCAAGGAGATCGAGAAGCTAGCGGCTAAATATCCTATGGAGGCCCGTTACCAGATCGTATTGGGCGATCTTCATTTGGAAAACGGGGAGATGGACAAGGCTTTGGCTTGCTATCAAAAAGCGAATGAGATTGATCCGACCGACCCTTATTATATCGTCTCTATGGCCAATTACTACGAGGCGAAAGGGGATAAGGAGGCCGCCGAGCAACAAATCCGCAGCGCTTTGGTAAACGAGAAGCTGGACGTGGAGACGAAAGTGAACATCCTTTCCCGGTATATCTTGAAACTGCAACAAACGAAGCAAGGAACTGAGAATGCGAACCATTTATTCCAAACTCTTTTGGAGCAACATCCGGAGGATATCGACTTAAAACTGATGTATGGCGGTCTCTTGATGGCCCAAGGAAAGACAGAGGAGGCGAAATTCCAGTTCCAGTTGGTAACAGAGATGGAACCGGGTAACGCCGGGGCTTGGCAGCAATTGCTGAATCTGGCTTTGAAAGGGGAGGATATCCCGGAGGTCATCCGTATCTGTACGGCTTGTATGGAGCTTTTCCCCGAGTCGCCGGAATATTACTTCTATCTGGGTATCGCTTACTACCAACAACAGAAATATCAAGAAGCCTTGAATACCTATTATGCGGGCTTGAATATCATTCCGAAGGAGAACCTGCCGCTGAAATCGGATTTCTACGGTCAGATCGGTGATATTTATTACCAGATGGGGCAATTGGATCAAGCGTATAAAGCGTACGATGAGGCGTTGAAGTATAATGACAAGAACGTGGTCGTACTGAACAACTACAGTTACTTCCTTTCTTTGGAGAAGAAAGACTTGAAAAAGGCGGAACGTATGAGCGCCCAATGTATCAAGCTGGAACCGGACAACGCCACGTATCTGGATACCTACGCTTGGATCTTCTTCGTACAAGGAAACTATACCTTGGCGAAAATCTATATCGAGAGCGCTTTGGAGAAAGATAAGACAAAGAGCGCCGAACTCGTGGATCATTATGGGGACATCCTTTTCATGAACGGTGATAAGGAAAAAGCGGTGGAGCAATGGAAAAAGGCGAAAGAGATGGGGAAGGATTCCGAGATCTTGAACCGTAAGATCGCCGAGCAACAATATATAGAAGACGAGAACGCGAAATGAAAAGAGACTATTTCTTGACCTTCCTGTTATGTGGAGGTCTTTTACTTTCGATGTTGACAGGCTGTAAATCGTCCAAGAAAGTCGGGACGGTGGAATCCGCTAGCGTGAAGGCTCATAATGAGTTCTTCCAGTCGGTGGAGGATCAATCCTTCCAGTTCCGTACCTTGACGGCCCGGTTGAACGTGGATCTGGATATCCCTGGTAAGCAAATGAGCTCTCGGGTGGATATGAAGATGGTCAAGGATAGTGCTTTCCAACTGTCGGTACAACCTTTTCTCGGGATCGAGATCTTCCGTATCGAGTTGAGCCGGGATACGATCAAGGTGGTAGACCGCATGAATAAACGCTATATGATCGAGAATTATTCCAATTTGCAAGGGCAGACTCCGATCGAGTTCAACTTCTACAATTTGCAGGCTCTTTTCACGAATCATCTGTTTATCCCGGGGGAGCAGGGCGTTTCCCGTAAGCATTATAATCGTTTTAAGCTGAATCAAGAAGGCCCGGTAGCCGAGATCAAGACCAAGGATGCCATGGGGCTTTTCTATACCTTTAAGGCGGATGGCGAGGAGAAACTTCTCTCTACCTATGTAGCGGATCCTTCCGATCGTTATGCCTTGCAATGGCTGTACGAGGATTTTCGCTTGGTGGATCGGCAGCCGTTCCCGATGTTGATGGATGTGCAGGTGTTGAAGAACGGGAATCCCGAGGGTGGGGTGAAGATCCATTACTCCCGTATCCAACTGGACGAGCCGCTCAAGTTGGATTTTTCGGTTCCTTCTAAATATAAGCGTATTACCTTTGCGCAAGTATTGAAAACGATTACGAATCTGAATCAATAATCTATCATGAGGCACGTCTGGATCGTTCTATTGGCATTGTCTTTATCTACCGTGGTTTACGGTCAGAAATCCGCCGCTGTCCGTCAGTTGGAGCTGCAGCGCAAGGAGGCGTTGGCCGATATCGAGGAGACGAATAAATTATTGCAAGAGACGGCCCAGACTGCTAAAACTTCCCTGAACCGTTTGAATCTACTCTCCAAACAAATTCTTTCCCGTAAGAAAGTCATCAGTTTATTGAATCAAGAGCTGGATGAGATCGAGAAAGATATCTTGAATATCCAAGGCCAGTTGCGCACCTTAAAACGGGAACTGGGCGATAAGCAGACGAATTACGGTAAATCGATGCGAGGGCTTTATAAACGCCATAGCTCGCAAGATAAATTGTTGTTTATCCTATCCGCCGAGAGTTTCTCTCAATCCATGCGGCGTATGCGGTATTTGCGGGAATATGCGGATTGGCAGAAGCGGCAAGCGAATGACATCGTTGAAAAGCAGGCCGAGATCAGCCGTAAGCAAGCTGAGATGGAGAAGACCCGTGCCGAGAAACGTGCCCTTTTAGGAACTCGTCAAGAAGAGAGTAAGAAGCTAGAAAGTGAGGAAGCTTCTCAGAAAGAGGAAGTCCAGCTATTGAATAAGAGACAAAAGGATTTGAAGGCGGATCTCCAAAAGAAGCGTCGTCAAGCCGAGGCTTTAAACCGACAGATAGAGAAGCAGATCGCCGAGGAGATCGCCCGTGCCGAGGCCGAGGCGAAAGCCGCCCGTGAACGTGCGGAACGTGAGCGTCGTGCTCGTGAACAAGCTGCCGCTAAGGGTAAACCCGTACCGGAAAGTAAAAAAGAGCCGATCCGTGAGGAACGTGTGGCGGATACGAAAGGGGGCTATGCGATGACAAAGGCGGAGAAGCAATTGTCCGATAACTTCGCCAATAACCGGGGACGTTTGCCGTATCCGGTGGCCGGAAGACATACGATCGTCGCTACATTCGGCGAGCAACAGCATCAGGAGTTGAAATATGTTCGTACCAGTAATAGTGGTATCGATATCCAGACCTCACCCGGGGCGGATGCCCGTGCGGTATTCAATGGGGAGGTGACGCGTGTGTTCGTGGTGCCGGGGTATAATAATTCCGTAATCGTTCGTCATGGTAACTACTTGACGGTTTATAGCAATTTGAGTCAGGTATATGTAAAAGCGGGCGACCGGGTCTCTACCCGTCAAGCGATCGGAAGGATCTATTCGGATCCGGAGGACGGTAATTCCACGATCCTCCATTTCCAATTGTGGAAGGAAAAGACGAAGCTGAATCCGCAGCCTTGGTTGGAATAAAAGCGGTTGTGATATGTTAAAACTATGATGGGCATTATAAGGCTGTTACGATGCCTGTTGTAAAGATGCTAGAATGCCCATTGTAACAACCTTATAATGCCTATTGTAATTTTCTCGTTTAACGCTCGTTCAATACGTTGTATAACCCATTCAGGTCATCGGCACCTACCAAGTCTACGCCTTCTTTGATGAAGAAGCGTTTGAACTGCTCGGTATCCGGGGCGCCCCACCAACGGAATAGTTTTCCCTCATCGTGGACTTTCCGGATGATCTCACGCATCTTCTGTAGTTGGTCGGCGGGCATCTCACCTTCGCCTTTCCATGTGAAGAAATCGGAGTAATTATCGCTTATGACCGGAGCGAGGGAAGCAGGGATGCCCTGTCCCAGATCCTTTATTTGTCCGTCGAGGAAGGTGAAGCGGCTGTTCTCTTTCGGCAGGCTGTTCTTCGGACGGTCGCCGGAAAGGAAGAAGAGGACGGCACCTTCTTTATATTCGCCGTTATCGACGGAACAGAAATATTCCTTGTAAGGTTCCATCTGTTTCTTTAATAGCTTGTACATCTCTTCGCCTTGTGCCTTGCAATCCACCATCAGGTAGAAAGGACGATCGCTACCGGGATAGACCTTACCTCCATTCGCTTGTATGCGGGCCACGAGCGGCTTGAGGTATAGGTTCTCGAAGGTAATTGCCGGATTGGGTTCCGGGCGGTCATGGGAAACGTATAGCTCGTCATCGATCAGCCACAGATCGGCCTCCACGCAGTTGAAGCGGAAGGACAAGGCGTCCAGCAGAGGTCTCTCCCGCCAGTAATCATTGTGCGAGAAGGCGTTGTAATGAATTGCGGAGGAGGCTTTCTGAATCGTCTGCTCCGTGGTTGTCTCCGCCACTTGAACTGTGTCCGATCCCTTCGGGGAGGAGCAAGCCGTACAGAGGGCGAGGGAGGTGATAAATAAGGATAGAATCTGTTTCATATACTAATTGTTTTTTGAGTCTAGTTGTAGAGACGGGGCGTGCCCCGTCTCTACAACTGGATGTTTGATGGATTTACTGTTTTATACGGTTTGCGTGCCGGGTTTTACGTTAGCCGTCTTCTGTTTGTCGCCCCAAAGGACGGTTAGTTCCAAGGGGACGTCGCTGGTAATTTCTACCTGCGGCTCTTGGGTAGCGGAAGAACGGGACTTGACTTTGATCGCTACCAGACCGTCGAGGCCGAAAGGATAACGGTCGATACCATAAGCCTCCGTCAAGTTCACGTCTACGGTCAATTTCTTCTCGTACACATTGGAGCGGATGCCGAAGATTTGCTCGATCAAGCCGGAGATCGGTGCCAGTCCGCTCCAGCCCACGAAATTCGGGCGAGCCATGAAGCCCGGCTCCTCATGTTCCGGAGCGTAGTATTCCCAGAACGTACCGGTATTCTTATACACCTTTAGGACGTTATCGTAATGGTTGCGTGCGATCTCGTAAGCCAATTTACGATAGCCTTGTTGCAATAGGCCGGTAATCACCATATAGTTCGCTCCCGGCCATACGCCACCCTGCCAGTAGCGGCCGTTATCCTTGTATTTAGGATGGTTGGCGGCAAGGGAAGGGACGCGGTGCAGGCGGTTGAATGTCTCCTTGTTATCCAGCTCGGCCACGAAAGCATCCATGCGTTCCTTGGACAGGACATCGGTCAATAAGGCCCAGTACGCGTAGATTCCCTTGGTGGAGGAAAGGCTTCCGTCGGCGTATTGATCGAAAAGGAAATGCTCCTTCTCGTCCCATAGGTTCTCGTTGATATACTTCTTTAGCATCTTCTGCTCGTCCTCGAACTCCTCGATCTCCTGCCAACGCTCCAGATAGAAACCCATCTCAAGCAGATGCCCGGCGGTGAAGTATTGTTGCAAGCAAACGTCCAGCCAGATCATATGGCCGTGGCTGTATATCGGATTGTATTTCGGTTCCACCCGGGGCATGTTGTCCATGCCGGTACCCCAACCGCAGGTCCAATACGTACCGTTACGCCACGTATGGTTTAGCTTCAACCATTTATAATAAGCGCAAAGGGCGGGGAATATCTTGTGTAGGCGGTCTATATCGCCGAACTGCTTATAATAGACGATCTCGCTCCAAGGGAGGATGTTCGGTCCGGTACTGGTCGGGTCGTAACGCTCGAAACAATCCGCTCCGTCCGCCTTGATCTCCCGGCAGATGAAACCGTCCGGATGTTGTTTGGCGTAGAAATTATCTAACGTACGCTGGAAAGGGAAGAAACGGGTACCGAAACGGGCGAACATCATCATGAAGGCGGAGTCCCACATGAAGATATTGCCGTTGTAGGCGACATCGAGGTAACTGCATACGAAACCGGAATCCGGTTCCGGGGCCTTGATGTTGCCGATGCCGATTTGCCAAGCCTTCCAGTACATCTCGATTTCCTTCTCGTGTCCGCTCCAAGTCGGGTCCGGGAGGATTTGCTTGGCCTCCTCGAAGGTTCCGGGCGTGATGGTCTCCGGTTTCGCTGTCCGGAACTCGTTCTCGGTCACGAAGGGTTCCTTCAGGTAGGTGTTCTTGTAAGGAAGATTGTACTTGGGTCGTTTCTCTTCCATTTTCTCTTGCGCTAAAAGGTTCCCGGCGGGAACGGAGGCCGCGCCTGCCGCAAGAAGGGATTGCTTTAAGAAGTTTCGTCTTGTTGTCATTCTTTATGATATTTATTGGGGGAGAGAGGGAGAAGGTGCGTCTCAGTCGGTGAACACAGTCCTCCCAGTCGGGTACCGTAGTACTGCTAGTCAAGTACTGCTGTCCTGCTAGTCAAGTACCGCTGTCCTCTCAGCCAAAGTACTGCGGTACTTGGGCAGGGGTACTGCGGTACTTGACTAGCGGGATAGCGGTCTGTTATACTCTCCATCGGATGAATACTGTTTGATTATAGATTCAGGAGCTTTTTGATCT